>JABSRB010000037.1:0-11824 GCA_013215375.1 Oceanospirillaceae bacterium
CGATGGTGACTTCGGGGAATCGATTGGGCACACCAGCAGGTACTAGTCGCGGCTTTGATAATGCAGAGTTTGAGCTGATCGGTAACTTAATCGGTGATGTGCTGGATGGCTTAGCCAGTGATCCAGAAAATAATCAGGCAGTAGAAGAAAAAGTAGCGGCGCAAGTGAAAGCGCTGTGCGAGCGTTTTCCACTGTACCGATAGCCCTTTGGATAATAGAATCAAACAGGATATCGTTTAGGGCATGCAAATAAGTTCAGCACTTTGAGTGTATTTTGGACTTGTTTGCAGCTTCTTTATTTCGGTATAATTCAACAAAGTTTATTATAAGGGAAAAATTCCCTGATTAGTGTTCGTCTAGAAACAGGGGCGTAGCGAGGGTGATCCAATAGTTCGAGATGGGCTTTGCTAGATATGGGCGTTTGGTTATTCCAAATAACTATATCTAGTGATGGTCAGGTCGAATCAGTGGGGCGGCCGCAGTCGCTCATTGTTTTTGGATGTGCACTAAATGACTAAATTAAGAAACAAACAAATAGAGGCAGACAATGAGCAACTTACCAACAGACCGTAAATACGCAGCATCACACGAGTGGGCCCTGGATAATGGTGATGGCACAGTGACTATCGGCATTACTGATCACGCTCAAGAGTTATTAGGCGATGTAGTGTTCGTTGAATTGCCAGAAGTGGGTTCAGAAATCGAAGCGGGCACTGAGTTTTCTCTGGTTGAATCGGTAAAAGCGGCTTCAGATATCTATGCACCGGTCAGCGGCGAAGTTATTGCGGTTAACGAAGCACTTGAAGATGCACCTGAGTTGATTAACGAAGATTCATTTGAAGGCGCTTGGATTGCAAAAGTTAAGTTAAGTAATCCTGCAGACCTTGATAAATTGATGGATGCAGCAGCTTACGAAACAAAAGTAGCCGATGAAGACTAGCGTTTAATACGCCAGTTTTGTGCAGGCAGCGACTCTTTGATTACAGCGTAATTATATTGTCACGCTTTGCACAGCAAAAATTTATTGGCTTTTATGCCTGCTCAAATAGCAAGGTGTTAGAGCTAAGGTTGCCCAATTTACTTTCAGTCGCTATAGACGACACGTAAAGGTTACAAAAATGACAAAGACCACAGCCTCGTTGCAAGCGCTTGAAAACGCTGCAGAGTTTACCGCCCGCCACGTCGGCCCATCATCACAGCAACAAAGCGCTATGTTAAGCGATTTGGGGTTAGAGTCACTCGATCAGTTAATCGAAAAAACAGTACCTGACTCTATTCGTTTAGACGATGCGCTGACGATGGATAAAGGCATTAGCGAGTCTGATGCACTGTTGGAACTGCAGGCAATCGCCAAGCTAAATAAGGTCAATAAATCTTATATTGGCATGGGTTATTACAATACTAAAGTTCCCTATGTCATTTTGCGTAACGTTCTGGAAAATCCAGGTTGGTACACAGCTTACACGCCGTACCAGCCAGAAATTGCCCAGGGCCGACTTGAAGCACTACTGAATTACCAGCAGATGGTGATGGATATCACCGGTATGGCGCTGGCCAATGCCTCTTTATTAGATGAAGCCACAGCGGCAGCCGAGGCGATGACGTTATGCAAACGTGCCAACCGTAAAAAGTCTAATAGCTATTTTGTCTCCACTGACGTACATCCACAAACTATTGACGTGATTAAAACCCGTGCCGAGTACTTCGGTTACGAATTAATCATCGATAGCCCTGAAAAACTGGCCGATTACGATGTATTTGGCGCACAACTTCAGTATCCAGCGACGGACGGCAGAGTGACCGATTTAGCCAGTCACATCAGTGCCGCTAAAGCGCAAAAAGCCATGGTTGCTGTAGCCTCTGACTTGCTAGCGCTAGTGCTTCTTAAGTCGCCAGGAGAGATGGGTGCCGATATCGTATTAGGGACTTCACAACGCTTTGGTGTTCCTATGGGCTTTGGTGGCCCGCATGCCGCATTCTTCGCCGCAAGCGACAAACTAAAGCGCCAAGTACCTGGCCGCATTATCGGTGTATCGGTAGACAGTGCTGGTAACAGCGCACTGCGCATGGCAATGCAAACTCGCGAGCAACACATCAGACGCGAAAAAGCCACCTCCAACATTTGTACGGCACAGGCACTATTGGCTAACATGGCCAGTTTCTATGCCGTATTTCACGGGCCAGATGGGCTTAAACGTATCGCTGAGCGCACCCACAGACTGACCGCTATTTTAGCCAATGGCTTAAGAGCAAAGGGCGTTAGTGTTAATGATCATTACTTTGACACTATTACCTTTGCAGGGGATGACAGCGTTTATCAACGTGCATTAGATGCAGATTGCAACTTGCGCCAGTCCGGCGCTGGTAATTTGGGTGTCTCTCTAGATGAGACGACTCAAGCTGTCGATGTTGCTCAACTTTTTGACATCATCCTCGGTGCAGGTCATGGCCTAGATGTGACAGCCCTCGATGCAGAAATAGTCGCTGGTGCTGCTACGGGTATAAGTGATGAGATGCGTCGCAGCGATGCGATCTTGACTCACCCAACGTTTAACAGCTACCAGTCTGAGACTGAGATGCTGCGCTATTTAAAGCGTTTAGAAAACAAAGATTACTCGTTAGCACACGGTATGATCCCACTGGGTTCTTGTACCATGAAGCTAAACGCCACCTCGCAAATGATTCCAGTGACTTGGAACGAGTTTGGCAACGTGCATCCTTTTGCACCCCTTGATCAAACTTTGGGCTACCAAAAAATGCACGCCCAACTCGAGGCGATGCTGGTGGAAATTACCGGTTACGATAACATCTCACTACAGCCTAACTCAGGTGCACAAGGTGAGTACGCGGGCCTACTAGCGATTCGTAAGTATCAAGAGGCGAATGGCCAAGGCCATCGCGATATCTGTCTAATCCCATCATCTGCGCACGGTACTAACCCGGCATCAGCGGCGATGATGAGCCTTAAAGTAGTGATTGTAGAGTGTGATGATAAAGGCAACGTCGATGTCGCGGATCTAAAGGCAAAAGCTAAAGAGCACGCCGAGAACCTCTCTTGCATCATGATTACCTACCCATCTACCCACGGTATCTACGAAGAAGAAATCGTTGAAATATGTGAAGTGATTCATCTGTGTGGTGGCCAAGTTTACATGGATGGCGCCAACATGAACGCACAAGTGGGTATCTCTAAGCCAGGTTTGATCGGCTCAGATGTCTCTCACCTTAACTTGCACAAAACCTTCGCTATCCCGCACGGTGGCGGTGGCCCAGGTGTCGGCCCTATCGGTGTTAAAAGCCATTTAGCGCCTTACCTACCCGGTCACAAGGTAATGCAAGGTGGTGAAGTAAGCCCCACTAATGGCGCAGTAGCCGCAGCGCCGTTTGGTTCTGCCAGCATCCTGCCAATTACTTGGATGTATATCCGCACACTAGGTAAAGACGGTCTCAAACACTCGACGCAAAATGCCATCTTGGGTGCCAACTACATGATGGAAAAGCTCTCTGAGCACTATCAAATTTTGTATCGCGGTCGCAACGACAAAGTAGCGCATGAGTGCATCGTTGATATCCGCCCCATCAAAGAAGCTTCTGGTATCTCTGAAGAAGATATTGCCAAGCGCTTGATGGACTACGGCTTGCATGCCCCGACTATGTCATTCCCAGTGGCAGGCACACTAATGATAGAGCCGACTGAGTCTGAATCAAAAGTAGAGATCGATCGCTTAGTAGAGGCGATGGTGAAGATCCGCGCCGAGATAGCCAAAGTAGAATCAGGTGAGTGGCCAGTGGATAACAACCCATTAGTGAATGCCCCGCATACGCAACACGATGTGATGTCTGATTGGGATCATCCTTATACGCGTGAGGAAGCGTTGTTCCCGACAGCTTCTAGCAAGCGGGCTAAGTTCTGGCCATCGGTTAATCGCGTTGATAACGTGTTTGGCGATAGAAATTTTATCTGTAGCTGTCCAAGTATTGATAGTTACAGAGACTAGTAAAAACCTTGAAAGATGATAAAGGCGAATCAGAGATGGTTCGCCTTTTTTATTGGTTTTTAGAGAGAATATTACGGGTTACGAGCTATGAGCAAAGGGCAAAGGGCGAAGGGCAAAGAGAGATGATCAATCAATGGCCGCTCAACGACTAAAATCAGCTGACATAGATGTATTAGACTCCTTTTAAGGACTTTATAGATTGCATTTCCTTTATATCGTCCCTTTAAGGTGTTTAATGTGAGTTGATTATGCAAAGCATAAATCGTCAAAGGATTAATTTTAATTATTATTGATTGTCTTTTCATGGCGTGTAATACTCCTTAAAAGGGTTGTAATAGAGTATAGCCCTCATAAAGAGTCTTTTAGGGATAATTATGAGCTTTAACCGTTTGACACCTCATGCCATTGCAGAAGCGCTCGGCGATAGAATGAAAACTGCTCGGCTCAATGCCAATCTCACCCAAAAAGCATTGGCTAAAGCAGCGGGGGTCTCTCTCAAAGCTGTGACCAATGGTGAAAAAGGGAAGTCAACGCTGGAGTCTATGATCGCTATTTTGATTGCGCTTGAGTTAACAGAGCAGCTAAATTCTTTTATACCCAAACCAGAAATATCCCCCATTGCGCTAATGAAGTTACAAGGTAAAAAACGGAAAAGAGCCGCTAGCCCCAGCAAAAGTAACTCCCCCAGTAAGAGCACTTCCACATGGTAACTGAAGTAATAAAGGTTAAGTACAAAGCGCACGACGTAGGAGCCCTTAGTTACAATATAGACAGCCAAGTGGCTGCGTTTGAATACTTTCCAAGCTTTATTAAAACGGGCATCGAATTGTCGCCACTAAAAATGCCACTGGCGAAAAAAATTTATTCATTTCCCCTGATAGATCACGCTACGTTTAAGGGGTTACCAGGTCTTATCGCTGATTCACTGCCTGACGATTTTGGTAATGCAGTCATGAATGCATGGATTGCTAGTCAAGGTAAATCAATCAGTGAGATCACGCCTTTACAGCGGTTACAGTACACAGGTACACGTGGTATGGGGGCTTTAACTTATTCGCCTGCGACTAAGAGGAAAAATCTTAATGCTTCTCGGCCAATACAGATTGAATCCCTGATTGTTATGGCCCAAGAGGTATTAGATCAACGTGAACAATTTAACGTCAATCTGACCAATAACGGTCAAGATGACAAAGATGCAATGATGTCTTTACTGTCAGTCGGCATGAGCGCTGGTGGCGCAAGACCCAAAGCGGTGCTGGCCTTCAATGAAGACTTCAGCCAAGTGCGATCGGGCCAAACGGCGGCACCTAAAGGTTTTACTCACTACCTGATGAAATTTGACGGTGTCAGTGAGCACCACAAAAACCAACAGACCTTTGGCGACCCTATGGGGTATGGCGCGATGGAATATACCTACCACTTAATAGCCAAACAGTGTGGTATCCATATGATGCCATGTCATTTATTGAATGAAGGCAGACGCAGGCATTTTATCAGCGAAAGATTTGATCGAAACGGAAATGAAAAAATACACGTACAAACACTCAACGGACTTGAGCATGTTAGCTATAAACAGATAGGCTCTTACTCTTATGCTGAACTATTTAGCACCGCTAGAGAGTTGGGTCTTAGCCCAGACGATGCCATGCAACTACTAAAACGTATGGTGTTTAACGTGATTGCTCGAAATCATGATGATCACGCCAAGAATTTTGGCTTTTTATTAGATAAAGAAAACCACTGGCAATTGGCCCCAGCTTACGATCTAGCCTACAGCTACAAACCCGATAGTCTCTGGGTGAGTAAACATTGGATGACACTAAACGGTAAACAAGATAACTTCACTAGAGATGATTTCTATAGTTTTGAAAAACTAAGTCCTATCTTCAGTAAACAAAAAATAGATGAAGTGTTAAATCAAACCATAGAAGCGGTATCACACTGGGATAAACTCGCCTCAGAACAAGAAGTACCGAACTCGCTCATAAAAGAGATAAGCCAAAACCTAAGGCTTTCGTTGTAGTCCTCTCAATAACATCGTTGCTTAATGTACTAGCAAACACTGTTGATCTAACCCACTGAAAAACGTAAGGTCAATTAGGGCACAATGCGTTCTATTTAGAGAGTTATAGTCATTATTGGTGAAGGAAAAATCCACAAGGGTGGCGTATCCTGTTGACTAATCCTGCAAGATCACAAGGCCCTCTTGTTCTGATAGCGTAAGAGGGTAGCGCGCTGCTTAGCGCTGCTCGGCTATTTCTCTTAGGGCCTGCTCAAAAACTTCAGCAGGCTGGCCGCCACTGATTAAATGTTGGTCGTTAATGATGACCGCAGGCACTGAACTAATGCCTTGTGACTGGTAATAACTTTGCCGTTCGCGCACTTCTTGCTGATATTGTGAGCTTTCCAGTATTTCACGGGCCACCTGAGTATCCAATCCAACACTTTCTACCACCGTCAGCAGCTGTTGATGATTGCTGGGATCGCCGTTTTCTTTGAAATATAAATCAAAAAATGCCAGTTTAAGCTGGGTTTGTTTACCAAACTGTTTGGCCCAGTGCAGCAGGCGATGAGCGTCAAAAGTATTGTAAATTCTACTGTCTTGTTTACGACTAAATTGATAATCCAGCGCTGCACCGCGTTGTACTATCATTGCTCGGTTCTGTTCGGTTTGCTCAATACTAATGCCATATTTTTCAGTAATGTGCTCAACAATATCTTGACCTTCTGCAGGCATATCAGGATTTAGCTCAAACGGCTGCCAGCTGATATCAGCGGTTATTTCTGGCTCTAGCTTTGACAGTGCCTGTTGAAGCGCTTTATAGCCAATAATGCACCAAGGGCATGATATGTCGGACACTATATCTAGTTTAAGTTTGGTGTTCATAAATAAGATCTCTGGTAAAATTTGCGTCAGCATAGCGCATTGCTGCTGCTTATTGCGAATAATTAAGTAAACAAAGGTTGTTAGAAAAGGTTCTCTTAATAGTCATATCGTTGATATGTTTACAGCGCTACCTGGGACACTGCACTTTGGGTAGGATCAGGTCGAAATATAAAAACTAGCATCGTTTGTTAGGTGTTCGTTACCCTATATGTATCTCTACAGCAGTGCCTGCTGCGCTGGTGATATTTTCCATTTCACCAGCGAAATTGACTAGCCCATAGATTTTACAATATGAGCGATTCTCTGGGTAGGAGCTTCTTTACTTTTCGCTAAATGCTAATCAAGTTATTGCGAAAGATAAAGAGCGTTGTTTAGTAGTAGTGTCTGAAGGGATGTCTGCTCATGTTGCCTAAATGACCTCTCTGTTTTTGAATAACGTACCGGAGATTTTGAGCTATAATTTAATGTATTTCAGGCGTTTAATGAGGCTTAATTTTATTTATGATTCATGCTTAACATTTTGTCTTGTGCAAATTTTTGCGCCACAAAATCCAAAAAAACTCTTATTTTTGGGGTTATTCCCTGACGGCTAGGATATACGGCATGAAGTTCTACTTTTGGACCTGCCCAAGGTTTTAGCACTTGTTTTATGCTCGACGAAAAAGGTTCTGCTAACACTAAGTAGCTTGGAAGCATGGCTATTCCCGAATGATTGACTACCAGCTGCTTAAGAATACTGAAGTCATAAACAACGGCTTTACTCGTTATCATTATTTTGTGCTCTTGGCCTTCGTTAATCAATTGCCATGAGGTTACATTACTGCTGTTACTCATGGTGAGGCAGGCGTGTTTAACTAACTCTTCGGGAGAGGTCGGCTCGCCAAATTTTTCTAGGTAGTGATGACTGGCATATACATTCAGCTGAGCTGTTCCCAAGTATTTTGAGATGAGAGAAGAGTCTTGCATTGCTCCTGCGCGAATAACAATATCAAACCCTTCATCTATCAAGTTCACAATACGGTTAGTGGTTAGTAGTTGCATGTCAATATCTGGATATGTTTGTAAAAATTCAGCGAGTAGCGGAGCAATTAAGTGCTGACCAATTGTAACGGAGGTATTTACCCGCAATGTACCAGTAGGCTTGCCAATCAATTGATTGACACAAGCCTCAGCAGACTCTGCTTCAGCAATAACACGTTTGCAATGCTGGTAATAAATAGTCCCTGCCTCTGTAAGATTCAACCTTCTGGTGGTTCGTTCTAGCAACCTAGTGCCCAATTGTTTTTCTAAATTAGATATTCTGCGACTGATTGTTGATTTTGGAATTTCGAGTACGTTGGCAGCAGCAGTAAAGCTTTCGGTGTCGACTACTCTTGCAAAAAGTAACATGTCGTTGAGATTAATCATGGGATTGTTCCATCAGTGAGATTATATCTTTCATCTTAAGCAATTTATCTATGATCGCAATAGGCCTATTCTACAATTTGTTATATTCAAAAATGGGTATAGAGCTCATTAAATGGCGTCTAAACGATACAACAAGGTATTAAAAATGGATATTTTGCACAGAGAAGATTTAAAACTAGGTGGCTTTGCCGGTTTAAAAGAGCATCGCTTGGTGATGGATGACAAAGTTTTTAAGGGTAGAAGTAATTTGGGTACATGGCAGGGGATCGGAGATTTTGTGTATCTTGCAGACGCTCAATTTAATCCTTTGGGAGATACCACTTTACATGATCATAAAGAGGTGGATGTCATTTCAGTGATGGTAGATGGCAGAGTAAGCCATGAAGGCTCCTTGAAGAATGGCCAATCTCTACAAGCAGGCCAAGTGCAAGTACAACGCGCCGGTGCCGAAGGTTTTTCTCATAATGAAATTAACCCCGACACGACTAAAAATCGGATGATTCAGCTATGGGTGTTACCTGAAAAATCCGGAGAATGTGCCGATTATAAATTTTACCCACTATCAGAAAACGGCTTGTTGAGAATTTACGGGGGTGATGCAGGGCAAGGTGATACTTTTAGTAGTCAGACGTTGATTGACGTCGGTTATCTCAAAGCGGGAGAGCAACTGAAGATTGAACAAAACTTCATTATGTATATGATTAAAGGCACTGCAATTGCCAGCGGTCAGATGATCGGTGATGGCGATTTATTACGTGGAGAATCCGTGAATATTGAGGTTAGGGCAGATGCAATGATCATTGTAATAACAGAGCGAAGTGGAACCTAATGACTTCTCTGCAGATACAGCAGTGATCGCGGTAAAGAAGCCTCTTTTGATAACAATAAAATTTAGATAAATATTTTGCCGAAGGAGTAGTGGCTAAATGTAGCTGATTAATTATCCCAAAAAATTCATTTAGCAGTGCTCAGTTAGGGCTAATGGACAACCACCCTAAACAACGGATGTTGGATGGGCACTAATTAAGCTAAAGTTACATTTACTGCTGTTAATCGTTGATAAACAGCAGCTAGTAGCACTCATCTCGCGTCATAGGATCAGTGAATGAATACTCCCTTTCAGGATGACCCATTAGTGACGCAGAAAGATAGGGATTATTATTTCTTCTTCGTCGTTAAGGTGTCGATTCAATATGCGATCGACATCGATGGCACTTTGATACAACAGGCCCCATGCGGAATAAGACGATCCGGGTATCATGCTTTGATTCAGAGAGATTGAAAACTGCCCCAAAGCAGCAGATAAAGCCAAATGATCATTTTCCAATAAATCTATACCTGCCCCTAATTTAGGTTCTAGTCGTTTAAATTCGGGAAAATAGAGGTGATCTTCTATTTTGTGATGATGTTCTGCATTGTTAATGAGCGACATTCCCGCTCGATAAATTTCCTTTAACTTCGTTTCATGGAGGGCTGGATCATTTGATCCGTTTAGTAATTCAACTAATGTATTTAATATGTACGATGACGTATTAAGAAGTCCTTCATGATAATGAATAAAAAATTCTGCTTTCCCATGGTATTTAGGATGATGCGCCCATTGTGCTCTTTCAATATTAAGCAGCGATTTCTTAATCGGTATTGGTAACTCATCACGTAGCTTTACACTTACCAGTGGTGAAGAAAAATCTGTAAACATATCTAACCTCCTATCTAGCGACCTAAGTAGAACATGGCGAGTGAAGCTGAGTTCTGACCCGCTGGATGTTTAAAGTGGTGTTATCGAGAATAGTCGTTATGCCGAGGTCTCTATTCATAACTTAACTAATAAAGAACAGGATATAGGATAGTTTACCCGTGATATATGGGTATTAATGAGACTCATTATTTCAAAAATGACATCAATCGTTATGCCTGCCTGTCGATGCCATAGTAAATTCAGCGGCCTTTGCGAGCCGCATATGAAATTTGGCTAAACTTACCAATATTACTTAAGTATTAGTTGCTCTGTGGTAGTAGCTGCTGAGATTTTTCTATGGATTTGCTTCCTGCTTCGATTGTTTCCTCAATAGCTTCAGCACCGATTTCTTTAGCTTTTTCTAATACAACCTCAGTTACGTCACCGCCTTTTTTCAATGTATCTACTACTTCATTACCTAGCTCATTCGCTATTTCTTTGCCTTGGGTAATGATCTTTTTAGTGACTTCAGTCTTCGGCTCGACAGGTTTTTTAGCTTCGACAATGGGCTCTGCTTTTTCACTGACAATGGTGGGGCTAGAATTACGATCAGTCGCTACCTTTTTCTCTTGAGAATCATTATCCCCGCAAGCGATTAACAATAGACTGATAGCGGCAATAGTGGTTGGGATTAACACTGTTTTTTTGAAAGAAACCTGCATTTTATTACTCCTTAATGTTGTTGCTTAATTAGAGTGAATGCACAGTATTAAGTCACAATTTATTTTTAGCTTTTATTTAAAGCAACCTCAGCATAAATAAGTTATCATTATTGATAATCATTCTCATAAAAATATTGTTAAGCATCAAGGAGTCATATGAATCGCTGTTTGTTTCGTTGTGTTTTGGTCTTATTTATAAATATAAGTTTAGTGTCCCAAGCTTTAAGTGCTGAGCACGAGGTATTGATGCTGGATGAAAAATCATCAGGGGATATGGTGTTTGAGCCAAGCCTTATTCACGTATCTGTAGGTGATACGGTTAAATTTATTGCTAAAGATTGGGGGCATAATGCAGAGAGTATTGCGGCTCTTAGTCCTGTAGGTGCCACTGCTTTTTATGGTGAAATAAATAAGGATGTCACTGTAACTTTGGATACAGAAGGTGTGCATGTTATTCAATGTAACCCTCACTCCCTAATGGGGATGGTTGCGGTCATAGTGGTTGGATCTGCTATTAATTTGGCAAAAATAAAAGAGGACTCAGCGCTCATGAATAAGAACTTTCGGATGAAAAGAGAGCGTTTAGAGGAAATATATGCACGGATTGAGAATGATCCTAAATTCGGCAGTTGAATCTAGGATTATATATAAGTGCATGATAGGGCTAGAGCCAACATGCTAGAGCACCGAGCTCTCACGATCAAATATTGTGGTGTGAGTCATTGATAACATAGAATAATTTAAGGCAGTTTGATGAGAATTATGGACAAGATTAAAAGTATAACAAACCGTAAAACAGTGCGAACTTTAGTGGTTAAGTCAGCGATTAATCTCACCCCAAATATGCGACGTGTAACACTGCATGGTGATGAATTAACTGGTTTCCCTGAGCAGAGCGAAGGCGCTTATATCAAGTTGCTTTTTAATCAAGATGGTAGCGAAAAACCGGTAATGCGTACTTATACGGTTGCGTTGCAGCGCAGTGAGGCAAACGAAATTGATGTTGATTTTGTATTGCATGCAAGCGATGACAGTTCAGGAGATGGCATAGCAGGCCCTTGGTCAATGAGCGCTAAGCCAGGTGACGAAATAGCTATATCGGGCCCAGGACCAGCCAAGTTTATCAATACCC
>JABSRB010000037.1:11834-55616 GCA_013215375.1 Oceanospirillaceae bacterium
CTGGCGGCAGACATTACAGCATTACCCGCATTAATGGCAAACCTTAAGCGACTCCCAGTAGAAGCTGTGGGGCAGGTTTTTATTGAGGTTTTGTCTGAGGAAGATAAACAAGACTTAGAGAAACCTGCCAAGGTAGAAATTCACTGGATCATCAATGGGCATCCAGGTTCTGATCAGACGCCATTGTTTCATGCGCTGCAACAAGCGGCACTACCTACAGGCACACTCTCTGCTTGGGTGGCTTGTGAATTCAAGACGATGAAAAAGATTCGTCTGCATCTTAAAAATGATCGCGGGGTTGAAAAATCGCATTTGTACATTTCAAGTTATTGGAAACGCGGCGATACGGAAGAGCAGCATAAAGTGGCAAAGCAAGCTGACGCCAAGCTAGCCATTGATTAATTTGGGTGCAATTGAGCGTTAATTTAAATACATATTTTTATTTTTGGAGAGTGATTTCATGAGTGTTAAAACGTTACCGGCTAAAATCGATTGGCAACACTGGATGGAGCGTTGGGATATTCAGCAGTCGCATCACTTGGCAATGCGAGAGGAGCGTTTTGAAATCATGTTGGATGCAGTGGCCACACTTTGTCAGCCTGAGTGCATTGTTCTTGATCTCGCTTGTGGGCCCGGTTCAATAAGCCAGCGACTATTAGCACAGCTGCCTGAATCACAAGCGATTGCCGTTGATTATGACCCAGTGTTATTAAAATTAGGGCAAGAGGCTTTAGGTGATGTTAATGGACGCTTGCATTGGCTTAAGGTTGATCTCAATGACCCTAATTGGGTGGTGAAAATACAGGAAACTTTGGCAAGACTTGGGCGTACTCACTTAGATGCGGTATTAAGCAGTACTGCTTTGCATTGGCTAACGACTCCGCGCCTGATAGATGTCTATCGAGAAGTGGCGCAGTTAATTCGTCCAGGAGGGTGCTTTTTAAATGCTGACCATATGGCCTTCACTCCCACATTAGCTACTTTTCGTAATTTGTCGCTACAAGCTAGAGAGCAGAGGATGGAAAAGGGGACACATGGGGTTAAAAGCGAAACATTTACCCAGTGGTGGGCTGCAATAGAAACACAATGGCTAGCCGCTGATCCTGCATTGCAAACTTTGTTTGATGAGCATCATAGCCATTATCAAGTGCGTGATCGTAGTTATGGTAAAGCTTTAGCGTCTTTACATTTGTCTGCTCTAGCTGATGCTGGATTTTTGGAAGTTGATACCATTTGGCAGCGGTATGATAACCGCGTGGTGTTGGCCATTCGAGGCTGAGCTGAGGCATATCAGAAAAATGGTGGCGGTTGAAAGTTTTTGCTATTAATTTGGCAGGTTTAAATCTCTCGATTATGCAGTGCTCTAAATAGTTTATTAGAGCACTGCATAAGGATAAAATCAGGTTGGGTGTAAAGCTAAGGGCATATAGCTCTGGTTATATAGCTGACAAGCTGAAATGAGAAACTAGCTGCTGTTGATGTTGTGCCAGCTTTGATAAAGCGTCGCTGCCTAGGGCTGATTGTTCGGAGTTTTTTGCCCCTTTCTCGGCCATCTGCGCCATATTCTGCACATTTAACGAGATTTCTTGGCTAACGGCAGTTTGCTGTTCAGCGGCAGCGGCGATGTTGGCAGAAATGTTACGTATATCACTAAGTTTCTTTTCCATTTCAAGAAGTGAATCACCGGCCTTTTGAGTCTGCTCTACAGAGGTTTTAACTTCCAACTTACTACTTTCCATAATCGTCACCGCATTTTTGGCACCCGTTTGTAATAGATCTATCATTGACTGAATTTTCTGGGTAGCATTTTGCGTACGATTGGCTAGGGAGCGTACTTCATCGGCGACGACCGCAAATCCGCGGCCAGCTTCCCCGGCACGAGCGGCTTCAATCGCTGCGTTTAACGCAAGTAAATTTGTTTGGCCGGCAATGCTCTCTATTACTTCAGAGATACTGCCAATATTACTCGAGTCTTTGTGTAATTTTTCTATCACTTGTGCAGCTCTATCTATTGCTGAGGCGAGTGAGCTAACCACTTTAATATTTTGCTGCATTAGTTCTCTATTTTGTACGGCTGATTGGTCAATTTGGGTAACTTGCAACATGGCGGTCTCAGCATTTTGTGCAACTTCGGCAATA
Source organism: Oceanospirillaceae bacterium (assembly GCA_013215375.1). GTDB lineage: Bacteria > Pseudomonadota > Gammaproteobacteria > Pseudomonadales > Balneatricaceae > Rs1. The sequence goes on from JABSRB010000037.1 coordinate 13,974, forward strand.
CTGGCCGTCATCTGTTGAATGGCTGTTGCAACTTGGGTGCTATGTTGCTGTTGCTCATTCATCATCATTTGTGTGTCGGCGCCTATCTCTGCGCCGCTTTGGGCTGATTGGTTTATGGCAATAGAAGCCGTTTGGATTTCTCGGATGGTTTTTTCCTGTTTTTCAGCTAATGCATTGACCCATTGTGATAATTGTCCAAACTCATCTTTAGTGGTGATACTGAGGCGTTGGCTCAAATCGCCATCGGCAATTACTTTCAGAATACTTAACAGCTTCTTTAAAGGATTCCTAATACTGCGAGCTACCCAAAGTGCGATTAGAATAGACACTAAGACAGAAACGATACTCACCACGATATTGGTTATTTGACTGGTTGAAATGTTATTTTTCGCTGCTGTGGTGGTGGACTGTGCCAGTGTTTTTGCCTCAAGGCGCAAAGAAGATAAAGCGACGTTGGCGCTATTTATATTGGCCGACAATAAGCTGATCAATTTGGCTTGATCTTTAATTAAGCTAATTTGTCGTTTGTGTTGCTGTACTACGCCTGTGGCGCCACTGATAGATTGCTGGAGTAGCTCTATGGTGCTTAGCATTGCAGATGCTTTATCATTACCTGCAGCTATGAGCTCTTTAAGGTTTTGCCCCAGCGCTAATAAACCATAGCCTTGGGTATTAAAAGATTCTTCAAAACTTTCTACATCATCGAGATCTTGGGAGGAGAGAATATTATTTAAATCGTTATTCATTAATTTAAAATGTATTGCTAAATATTTCCCGTTCTTCTTTTCATCATCCGATTGGCTGTTTTTTACTAGCGTTTCGATATCGCGATTAAAAAAATCCAGCTCGTTTCTTAACTCTTCTCTTAATTCAACCAGTATATAGTTAAGGGCTAAGTTATCTCTGTGGATTTGAAATGCGTTTATTGCTTCCTTAAAAAATAATTTTGCATCCCCCTCTAATTGATCTAAAGCCTGTTTCAGCGGTTGATTGTTTTCACTAAGGGATAGTAATTTTTCGCGTTGTTCTATAAAGGACTCGCGTTGCAGGTTAAAAATTTCATCGTGCGTTGACAAGACTTGGCTATCACTGGCAACCATAAATTGCATTAATTCTTTATTAGCCAATAGCAGTGCGATTGCCATTTCTGCACTGTGTAACATAATTGGAGTCGCTTGCTCGGCGGTGCGCTTAATCTGAGTATCTATGGCTGATAAGCTGCGATATGAGGTCACACTAATAACCAGTAAAAGTAACACTAATAAAGCGAAGCCGGCGCTAATTCGCTGTATGACGGAGAGGTTCATTTTATGTCCTTTGAAGAGAGTTAATTATATTTATAAACTATTTCTACTATGTTTTTAATGACTTAGCTATTAAATAAGCTGCAAATATAACGGGCGATTGCCGTAGATGAAGGAGAAGATTGCAGTGCTGTAATTCCAAATTCTAAAAAAAGAATACTAGAAAATAATGGTATTTCAGATAAAGAGTGAAGCGTATGGCTAGTGCGAATTTATTGGTGATTTGTAACACAGGTATGGAATATGAGCTGTGGGCGATAATCACTCAACTCAACACTAGCAGCAGGGGTTAAAAAATAGCGCCTAATTATCAGGTAGACATTAGACGCTTAGCTATTGACTTTTCAATAATTGAATACTGAAATTACCTATAACTTAATCATAGGTTTGTGATTGATAACTAACAAAAATGAGGGGTTTATATGATTAGTTCATTTTTATTCGTTATCTCGCCGTAATCCGACGTCGTTAGTTTTCGCTTGTTTTCGCAATTGTGTTACTTGCTCAAAGCCGATACCCCAATTGTCTGTATTCACTTCATCGATTAGCACAAAGGTAGTGGCGGGATCTTTGTTTAATACATCGACCATTAATTGAGTACAGCCTTGAATAATGGCCTTTTTTTGCTCACTGGTGACAGCTTCATCAGTAATCTTTACATTAATAAACGGCATTGTTTGCTCCCTAATATGTTATTTGACGAGTGGCAATTGAGTTTGTTGGTATTGCTGCAACAGCTTTTCAAAGAAATCAACGCTGTTTGAGCCAGACACTAGCTCGGTTTCATTTAAAATAAAGGCGGGCGTACCCTTAATATTAAAGGCTTTATAACGTTGTTTTGTTATTTGCAATGTTTGTTCTAACTGTTTTGAGTTAAGCGCTGCTGCGGCCTCGCCTCTATCTAAGCCAGAATTTTCGGCGATATTTAATAAAACATTCAAATTACTAATATTTAGGCCCTCGCTAAAATAGCCGCGTATTAAATACTCGTATAATGCAATATGGTTGTTGGAACTTTGCGCCCAATGCAACAATAAGTGAGCTTGGTGGGTGTTGTAATAAAACTTACGTTTCGAAAAATCAATTTTCACGCCGGATTTAGTGGCTGTTGTGACTAAGGATTTTTGATAATTAAGTAATTTGTGTTTGTCCCAACCAAATTGGCGATTGAAATAAGTTGATATTAGTTCTCCGCTTGCAGCCATATTGGGGTTAAGTTCAAAGGGTAGGAAGTGAAAATCTACTTCCATATTTAAATTATCGATAGCCGTTTTAATGTTGTTATAGGCGATAGGGCACCAAGAGCAAACTAGATCGTGCACCATTGCTATTTGTAATGGCTGCCTGTGTGAATTATTCATTAGGTTTTATCCTTTATATCAGTGTACATTTTGCTGATGATTCGCCATTGACCGTCTTCTTTTAATAGCCCCAAAAAATCGATGTAATTGAAATCAAACAGTGGGCATTTAACCTTAGCCATGGCCTGGTCCTGTACTACATCAATGGCTAAAATTTCAAAGTTGAAGGGCTGGTGCAACTTTGCCGGTACATCTCGGCTGGCGACATCTGTTAGCCATTTTTTTACTGAGCGTCGATTCCCCGGCGCTATTAACTGGCTGTGCGGGTGGAAGATAGCAGTTAGTTGCTCGACATCTGCGTGATATAAACCTTCAAAGTAGTCTCCTAAAATAGCGGTGATCTTGGTAAAGTCAGTGGTGCTCTTTGGTGTGTTCTTCATGTTTTTTCCTGTAAAAAGTAGCGCATAACTAATAGGGCATAGTGTAAATAATAATATCCTATGCCCATTTACCTGTTATTTAGATGACTCTAATTGTTCCGCTAATGCCAGTTTGAAGCTAGGTCTGTCTTGTATTGCATTAAGCATGGCTAAGGTTCTATCACCAAAGACGATCTCTACCGGAAAATATTGACCCCAGCGTGAATATACACTCAACAAAATATCTGCAGCCGATGGAGAGTCGCCGCCGAGAAAAGGTTTGTCGGTAAGATTTTGTTCAATAATTCCCCATAATTGGTTGATGCTCTGGGCGGCACTGTCTAAAGCTGCTTGCTTAACCGTTGTATCGTTGACGTTTTGGCTCAGGAAAAATAATCTATTGTAAGCAGGGTGCATGGTCGCATTAGCAAACATCATGTCTTGAACCGCTTGTTGACGCAGTTCTGCATTTTCTGGAAACAGTGAATTCTTATGTTTAGTCAATAAGTGCAATAAGATGGCTGCACCTTCTGTCAGCGTTTTATCGCCATCAAGCAGTACTGGTACAGCGCCAACAGGATTGATTTTTTTAAAGTTATCTTGTTGTTGTGCATCAATAATATTTACCTTTTGCTGTAATTCGTTTAGCACAACGTGGGTGGCAAGGGAACAAGCGCCAGGTGAATAAAAAAGTGTATACATGGTTTTCTCCTAAAAGATGAATAACTTGAATTTGTAATCTCGCTGGTCAGTGATTTAAGCCTGCCTCAATGCGATGGAAGGATAATAAACTCTTAATTTGTTTTCATATATATGCATAATGTGCATATACTGTTTTCAAATTGAGAACAGTCATGGATGTGTCATTGGCCATGTAATAACGGAGCCAGGTTATATGAGAGTGATATTGAGGTTAAAAAGGCGAGTGAATGGATAAATTGCGGGCTATCCAGCTGTTTGTACGGCTGGCTGATTTAGGTAGTTTTACTCGGGTAGCTGAACAAGTGAATTCTTCCAAGTCGATGATCAGTAAGGAAATCGGTCGGCTTGAGGCTGATTTAGGAGCGCGTTTATTGCACCGCTCTACCCGTAACGTACAACTTACCCATGTGGGTGAAGGTTACTTGCAGCGCGCCCGAGAAATATTATCAAAACTGGATGATGCAGATAGTTTTGTGCAAGATTTACAACAGAACCTTCGGGGCAAGCTTAAAATAAATGCGCCGATGGCACTTGGTATCACTGACTTGTCGTATTTATTTGCTGACTTTATGCGGGATAACCCTGAAATTGAGCTAGATATCCATTTAGGAGATGAGAGTGTCGATTTGGTAGAGCAAGGTTTTGATTTAGGCTTTAGAGCATCTAGTAAACCTATAGATTCAAACTATGTTGGTAGACCCTTAACCAGCTTTACTTATAAAGTTTGTGCATCACCTAAGTACCTTGGACAGCACTCAAAAATACTGCTACCCAGAGACTTAAAAGATCATAACTGTTTTGTTTACAGTTACTTTCAGGGGAAAAATGTTTGGCCTATTGAAGATGGCGTCGCTATCACTGGTAACATGCGCGTGAATAGCACCATCTTTATGATGGAATCGATTAAGCAGGGATTAGGTCTTGGTTTTATTCCGGATTTTGTCTGTCAGCAGGCCATAGATCAAGGCGAAGTAGTAGAAGTATTGGCCACTTCCCAAAAACCATTGTTAACCCTTTACGCACTATACCCAGTCCGATATTTTGTGCCAGCTAAGCTGGTACAGTGCATTGAGTATTTGGAGCGCTGGTTTGATACAAAAAATAAGCTTTGATAGGCTGACCACTAAAAGTTTTCATAAATTTAATGACTTTGGCGGTTAAGAATTAGGAGGGAATACCCACCTAGTTTCCTTTGCGGTTATATGAGAAAGGCAGATAGCTTGTTTAAAGGTCTTCTCTCAAGGATCCAAAAAGTGGCGATATAGAGCTGAAACTTCTTCATTAAAAATTTGAAACCACAAGCAGATCAGTAATTTATTGAGAGGCTGATGCTGTCCTATCTTAAACGAGGGCGTTGTCATTAGCGGCCTCTAAAATACTATTAAGAGTGGGTAACAAGCCCGTTTATAAATGACTCTGGGCAGACATTCAAAAAGCAATGTAAATGGAATCAATGTTCTAGTGCTGGGTTTAGCCATTTATATGGATTCTCAAGTATAGAAACTATTAGTAGCTGCATTTGAGATTGTACAAATGCATCTGACTATTATGGCTAATTAGTTGTTTTTAATGTCCAAAACTCAATAAATAAGAGGTATTTGTAAATAAACTAAGTTTTTTATTAACAATCAAACAAACTGTTTGACCCAGACGAAAGCATTCTATATAGTGCCCGCAGCTAGAAAGAAAGTCTCATGTTTGAAATCTCCATTACGTAATTTTTCGTCCTGTAGTTTCCAAGTGTTACAAAATTCCAGTCTGATACATCATTACATGCCTTTATGGGCGCACTTAAATTTTTTTTATTACAGGATATTATTATGTCTAATACAACTACTGGTACAGTTAAATGGTTCAACGAAACTAAAGGTTTCGGTTTCATCGAGCAAGAGTCTGGTCCAGACGTTTTCGCTCACTTCAGCGCTATCGCTGGTGACGGTTTCAAAACTTTAGCTGAAGGCCAGCGCGTTGAGTTCGTTGTAACTCAAGGCCAGAAAGGTCCTCAAGCTGAGAACATCGTAGCTATCTAATCGATTGCTATAGCTCGCTAATTTAGTGGGCAATACAAATTACTATTGATGATCTCTGGTTGTTAGTAGTAATAGAAATGGGTTTACTTTAATTAGTAAGCCCTTTTTTTTGTCAAAAAAATAAGTTCGCATTTAAAATGCTCAGCTACTTCTAGTAAGCCCTTTGCTAGAGTTTCACATCTTGAGCTATTGGATCGCCTCTGTTGCAGCTTGTATACAAGCTAGCAATTCGAAATTGCTATATTCTATCAATAGTTCATCGTGCGCTGAATAATATATTGGCATGCGTGGATAGTTGATTGATCATTTTTTTGGTTAAAAAACGTACAAATAATTTGACCTCTATGGGTGTCTTCTATATAGTTCCCTCAGCTAGAAAGAAAGTCTCATGTTTGAAATCTCCATTACGTAATTCCTCGTCCTGTAGTTTCCAAGTGTTACAAAATTCCAGTCTGATACAAATGCCTTATTGGCGCACTTAATTTTTTAAATACAGGATAATATTATGTCTAATACAACTACTGGTACCGTTAAATGGTTCAACGAAACTAAAGGTTTTGGTTTCATCGAGCAAGAGTCTGGTCCAGACGTTTTCGCTCACTTCAGCGCTATCGCTGGTGACGGTTTCAAAACTTTAGCTGAAGGCCAGCGCGTTGAGTTCGTTGTAACTCAAGGCCAGAAAGGTCCCCAAGCTGAGAACATCGTAGCTATCTAATCAATTGCTATCGCCCATAGTGTTATGGGCCACTAATACTGCTTTGATCTTCTAAGAATTTTATAGTAGTTAATGAAAGGATTTACTTTAATCAGTAAGTCCTTTTTTTTGCTTAAAAAAGTTCTTATTTTAGCTATTCGTTTTTCCTTTAACAAAAAAACCTAAGAAGCCATCTAATCGAGTGAATTAGGCGGAGCCTGAACGATTAGAGGATTCTCCCCGCAGCCTTTCCTTGCACAGAGCTATATATTTGGGTAATAACCCTATAATAGTCACAGCTGTTGAAAATTATATAAAATCTCTTCTATTTAGCATTGAATATTCTCCCTGATAATTGTCCATGTGTGATGAGAATAGGAGGGAGATTCGAAAATCCCAAATAAACTACTTAGTAAATTTGAATAACTTATATGTCTGTTTAGATGATGATTTATGCCAGAATTCTTTCCTGGAAGCCTCTTAAGCTAGTGTTTTATCCTAAAGTGCATTTGATGATAGCCTGATGGTTGTAAATTCTGATGTGAATAATATTCAACCAAAAGGTTGATTAAGTTTTTTTGAGAGAGTATATTCAACTATATGGATGAATATATAAACGAGAAGCAACTTACCAAAATTTTAAAAGCGACCAGTGATGTCACTAGGCGCTCTCTATTGACCTCTCTGGTTCAGGAGGGGCCGTTGCGGGTCACTGAGTTAGCAGCACAATACGATATGAGCCTGAATGCCATCTCCAAGCACATAAAAGTGCTAGAGAGTGCGAAGCTGGTATCACGTACCACTTTGGGGCGAGTTCATTTAATTAAAGCAGAACTAGCGCCTATTCAACAGATAGACAACTGGTTTAAAAGCCTACGCTCAATCTGGGATTTAAGGTTAGATAATTTAGAACATATATTAAAAAAGGAATTTAATGATGAGTAATACGACAGACAGTCAAAGCCAAGAATTAACTCTTCAAGTGTCCAGGGTCATTCCAGCACCTATTGAGAAGGTCTTTAATGCATGGCTAGACCCAAAGTTTTTAGCTAAATTTATGCTGCCAGCAGCGGGTATGTCAGCACCTAAAGTAACAGCAGATGCAAGAGAAGGGGGCAGCTTTAGTATTATCATGCAAGTGGGGGATAAGCAGCTACCTCACGGCGGTAACTATCAAAAAATAGCGCCGCATCATTGTATTATTTTCACTTGGGAATCCGCCCACTCTATCGATGGATCCGTTGTCACGTTGAATTTCAGTACTACTGATCAGGGGACGTTGGTGGAGCTCATTCAGGTTAAATTTTATGACGAAGAGGCTAAGTCTGCTCATGAAGGCGGTTGGGACTCTATTTTGTTACATTTAGGATTGTTATTTAATCCCAATAAAAAGGGTAATGATTAATCTTAAACTCGAGAGAAATAGTCAGCTAATAACGTCTCATCCTATCCTCTTGCACAGAAATAGGATGAAGAGCTAAGGGCAAGGAGTACAGCATGGAAGATTTTACACAATTAAACTGGTTGGCAATTGGCCTTGGCGTCATCGTAGCATTTATACTTGGTTGGCTCTGGTACAGCCCGATCCTGTTTGGCGAGAAGTGGGCCAGTGGCTCGGGGGTGCGTTTAGATAAATCCCATAAAATGCCCGCAATGGCTATGTTAGCCCAGTTACTTGCGCTGTTTTGTTTATCGTTAGTGATCGGTATTACCGCTGAAGTTGAGGCATTAATTACCGCTGTTTTGGTAATATTGTGTTGTGCTTTTTTTGCCGCTTCAGCAGGAGGCTTTAGTCAAAAAAGTAGTTACGCAATTTGGGTAGATGTAGGTTATCGAATTGCCGCGGGCTCTGTGATGATTGTTTTTCAAGGGATTTTGTAAAAACATTAAAGTCAGAAAAGACAGGGCAATAAGCCCTGTCCTCCGTTATTTTTGCTGTTTACTCAGTTCATTATAGGCATCGCAGTGCTTATCTTCGCTAGCACAAACACTCAATAAGTCATCGATAAAATACTGCAGTGCTCGCTGCTCTATCTTTTTTATTTGCAGTTGCTGGTCATCGCTAAGCATGTGATACATTGTTGCTGCGCCAAAGTCGCCGAAAATTATATTGGCTTGGGCATCGATTAAAGTATTGTGCGCGTATAAGTCACCGTGATTCACTTTATGAACGTGCAAATGCTCAAATACTTGGGTCATTTGTGTGACGATTTTAGTGATTTTATTAATAGATAAACTAAAATCTACGGGGAAGTTGTCGCGGGTGCAGCTTTTAAAACAAGGCGGTAGGCCTAGATTTGTAAAGCTATCTGGGATCAAGTTCATAACTAACGCTAAATAACCTTGCTCTTTTACTTGAGCCAAAGATTGAATCAGGTTTGGGTGATGGCCGACTTTTAAACAAGCTTGTAATTCATCCTCTGGGTAGCCATCAGTAGTAATATCACCTTTAAATACTTTTACAGCAATTTTTGTCGGGAAAGTTGTTTGCTCTTTATTCCACGTTGCTTTAGATATTACTCCTGAAGCACCTTGGCCGAGTACTTGTTGTAAGGTGTAATCTACTGAGCAAATACTAGGAACAGACTTTATACAGAGCTCTATTTTACTAAAGGGGTTGCCAGAAAATGCTAGCCACGCCAATTTTGGTAAATTAAGCAATTGTGCTGGGAAATACGTTAAGTTATTCGCTGAAATACGGATTAATTCAAGGTTGATTAATTGATCCATATTTTCAGGCAAAGCGGATAGCTGGTTTCCTGCGAGGGCGAGTTTTTGTAACAGTGGCCTCTCGCCTAAAGTGTCCGGTAATATTTCGATTCGATTACCGGTTAATATTAGCCAACGCAGTTTTAGCGGAAGAGAGTCTGCTGGTACCTGATTTATTTGGTTGGATTTAAACCCAACCATTTCTAAATTCTGGCAGCGTCCCAATACTTTTGGTAGTGTTTTAAATTGGTTGTTTGATGCAAATAATATTTTCAGCTTTGTCAGTTGCGTTATTTCTTCAGGCAGTGAGCTTAAATTATTATTTGATATATCTAATATCTCTAAGCTATCTGCTAACGTTAAAATTTCTAAGGGAAAGGTGCTTAAATTATCCGAAATTGTTAAGCGTTTAATGCCGCTTAATTGGCCTGATCGTAACTGAGAAAGAGTATGCAAAATCATTAATCCGTACTGATTGAAAATCGAGTGCGAAAAGTAGCATTTAAAGGCTCTGCTAGCCACATTAGTTACGTTCTTTACCGGTTTATTAGAGATGAATTATGCAGAGCCAAAATCATCAAGGATTGTTTGCTCGCTTTGGGGTGTGAACTGGTTAAAGCCAAAGTAACTAGATATGCGTCGCTTCACCAAATGAGAAGGTTTCCCCAAGATGATTAGGGTTTAATGAGTATCAAATTCCTTAGCCTTCAGTAAATACAATCATCATTGAATGGGTTGCTTGAGTCACTTTGAATCTATAAGCGTTAAGTGGATATCCTAATATTCTTTGTGTTACTTCTTTAATCTCCATCGCTGTAGCAAAGTCATCGTGATTAAAAAAGATACGGTTACTTGAATACCTAAATACGTTTAGTCCATCTAATTCCGCTGCCGGCAGCATTTCAATAAGGTAACCTTGTTGGGTGAAATAATAAGTTAACGCGGTGGCGGCTCGTTTTTTAGAGGGGAAGTAGTAGACATTAATTTTGTAGGGGGCATCTGAATTTTTAGTGCTGTTATATTCTTGAGATTTTAGAGCAAAATTAATAGGTTGCTTCCAGTTGATTGCCATCATCAACATCAGAGCTGTTATTAGGATAAGTGTAATGATGTAGAATTTGTTACTTTTTGTTTTATTCAATGGATTAGCTCCTATGATCTTATCCTTGAATAAACTGCGGTAACTTCTTAAAGGTCTGATGGATAAAGAACTACTTTTATACAGCTGCATTTCCCTGTGCAATATTTATAAGTGTAGGAAATAATAGCCTTTTTATCCTGACTGTTGGCTTAAGAGTAATTGTTCAAAGTTATTTGATAGTTAAAATAACTTTAGATAATGAAAGACTGCAGTGTCAGGTGTTCTCTGGCATAGGTTTAAACAGAATATGCAGTGATTCTTCCCCGTTTTTGGTCAATTAATCAGCGATTTTGTCGTTTTTGTATAAAAAACAAACTGTTTTGGTGCGTGTTTTTAATGAAAACGTTTAAAACGCTTGTTTATAGTTGGCATCTCTTTTGCTGTTATGAAATTTCAATGTGGTGTTTTACATCGCTTTATTTCTTAATCTAGGCTCGGTGTTTCCACTGCTGAGTTTAGATTTAACAACAGGGAGTTTTTATATGTCTTATCTTGCGCCATCCGAGTTTGTCACCAAAATGGTAGATGCTGGCGAGTCCAAAATTTTTATGTCTACACGCGATACCTTAATTCGTTCTTATATGGCTGGTGCTATTTTGGCGCTGGCAGCAGTATTTGCGATTAGTATTGCCGTTAACACAGGCTCTTTTCTAGCTGGAGCAATTTTATTCCCCGTGGGTTTTTGCATGCTTTACCTGATGGGCTTTGATCTATTAACGGGTGTGTTTGTGTTGGCGCCTCTTGCATTGCTTGATAAGCGACCAGGTGTGACAGTCTCTGGAGTATTACGTAATTGGGGATTGGTGTTTGTTGGTAACTTTGGCGGCGCGTTGACCGTGGCGTTTATGATGGCCTTTATTTTTACGTACGGATTTAATGTTGATGCAGGGGCGATAGGCGATAAAATTTCTAAAATAGGGGAGGCGCGTACTGTCGGTTACGCACAATATGGTACGGCTGGTTGGTTCACCATTTTTATTCGCGGTATGTTGTGCAATTGGATGGTGTCACTCGGTGTGGTTGGGGCAATGATTTCAACCTCGGTTAGCGGAAAAGTAATTGCGATGTGGATGCCGATCTTCCTGTTCTTTTATATGGGTTTTGAACACTCAGTGGTTAATATGTTTTTGTTTCCCTTTGGCTTAATTATGGGTGGCGATTTCTCTATTGCGGATTACTTTTTGTGGAATGAGATTCCTACAGCATTAGGTAACTTAGTCGGTGGTTTAGCTTTCACTGGTTTAACCTTGTATACCACGCATATTAGAACAGCGGCTAAGCGCAACATTTAACGTTAACGTTGTTATCACATAACAGTGGGAAATAGATGATAGATTCGGCATTAGAAGTCAGCCTAGGACAATTTTCTGATAAGGGTCGCAAGGCTCTTAATCAAGATTTTCACGGGGCTAAATTAGTCAAAGGTTCGCAGCGAAAATCTAAAGGGGTGGCATTGGCGATGGCCGATGGTATTAGCTCAAGTGAAGTGAGCCAAATTGCCAGTGAGACGGCGGTTAAAACTTTTTTAGATGACTATTATTGCACTTCTGACGCTTGGTCGGTACAGGGAGCTGTAGAGCGAGTGCTCGGGTCTATTAATTCTTGGATGTACGCGCAATCAATGCGCGGAGCCGCCCGCTACGATAAAGACAAAGGCTATGTCTGCACTTTCAGTGCACTGCTGCTAAAAAATAAAACGGCGCATATATTTCATGTGGGCGATACCCGTGTTTACCGTTTAAATCAACAGGGGTTGGAGCAACTAACCCACGATCATCGATTGTGGGTTAATGAAGATAAGAGTTATTTGAGCCGCGCCTTAGGCATGCAGGAACACTGCCATTTTGATTATCGTAAACTCAGTTTCAGCGCTGGTGATATCTTTATTATTACCACTGATGGGGTTTATGAGTATGTAAATACTCAGGACATTATCAATACCATAGAACGTTATAGTGATGATTTAAATAAGGCGGCAGAATTTATTGTCGGTCAAGCATTTGCGAAAGGCAGTAAGGATAATTTGAGCATCCAGCTGTTACGGGTGGATGCAGTAGAGGTGAATAGTAACGCTCAACTTAAACAACAGTTAGCAAACTTGAAGATTGCTGGGTTACTGGAAGATCGCATTGATTTTGAAGGTTATCGGATTATTCGTAAAATCCATGCGAGTAGTCGCTCTCATGTGTATTTGGCCAAAGATATTAATACAAGTCAAAAAGTAGTGCTTAAGATGCCCTCTGTATCATCAGCTGCAGATGCGCAGTATCTAGAGCAGTTTTTGTTAGAAGAGTGGGTTGCTAGACGCATTAACAGTGCGCACGTACTTAAAGCGATGGTGGCCGATCGGGAGCGGACATATTTGTACACTGTCTTTGAATTTGTCGAGGGGCAGACTTTGGCTCAGTGGGCTCTTGATAATCCACAGGCTGATATTGAAACAGTGCGCGGTATTATTGAGCAGATTGCCAAGGGGCTGCAAGCTTTTCATCGCAGTGAAATGTTGCATCAAGATTTACGCCCTGAGAATATTATGATTGACCTCGATGGTACGGTAAAAATCCTCGACTTTGGTTCGGTGAGTGTCGCAGGTTTGCAAGAGGCCAAGAGTGGTACGGTGCATACTTACCTGCAAGGTACTGCATTATACAGTGCTCCTGAGTATTTCTTGGGACTCCCTGGTTCTGTTAAGTCAGATGTTTTTTCACTGGGAGTAATTTGCTACTTTTTACTTTCAGGGCGCTATCCTTATGGGGTAGATGTGGCTAAGTGTAAAAGTATTGCTGCACAGCGAAAATTATCTTATCGCACGGTGTTAAGTGATGAAAGCGAGCTGCCAAACTGGGTTGACGATGCCATTCAAAAGGCAGTAGCGGTACAGAGCGAGCGGCGTTATGAAGACATGTTCGAATTCTTACACGATTTAAGAAAGCCTCATAAAGGTTTCTTGAAAAAACGGAGAAGGCCGTTAATAGAACAGAACCCACTGCTGTTTTGGCAGGGGCTCTGTGTTGTTCTCAGTGCTGTTATTTTGTTATTAGTGATTATTTAAGAAGGTCAAAAATGGAAGTCGAAAGCCGTCGGTCAAAAGGCTAAATAGTTAAAGAAATTTTTCACCACAGAGGACACGGAGAAAAGACTAGAATATTTGATTTAATCTTTTCTCTGTGTAGCGCAACGCCTCTGTGTTCTCGGTGGTAGAAAAAGATTTTAGGGAACTCGCGCGAGCAATAATTGCGACTACCCTCAATTCCCCGCTAGTCGTTTTTGCATATTTTTACGGTAGATAAACCAGCTAATGATGCCCGCTGCAAAATTACCTAGGCTGGCTCCAATAAAGAGGCCGGTAATCCCCGCTAATTGTGAACCTATCCACAGCAGGGGTAGGTAACACACAAACAACCGCACTAGTGAAATATACAGTGCCTGAGCGGGAACCCCGATCGCATTACAAGATGAGACCATAATCATGCATACGCCAAGTGGCATGTAACTGATGGGCAAAAAGTAGAAGTAGTCTTGTAGGATAGTAATAATGCCAGCGTCCGTGGTTAGCACTGTTGCGATAGGGCGTGCACTTAACCATAAAATAATAGCGATAACCAACTGCCAAACAATAATGAAGCTGATCGCCATTTTTACTAGCTGATCTATTTGTACAAAATCTCCGCTACCTTTTAATTTTCCTATCATCGCCGGGAGTGACATGGTCATTGCCAGTACAATCATGATAGAAAAAAGCTCTAAACGATATCCTAAACCCCATGCAGCGATGACTTGTTCGCCAAAACTAGATACTAGTGTTGTGGTTATGAGCGCTGTCACTGGCGGGGCAAATTGAGACAACATCGAGGGGGTCATAAAAGAAAATAGCTTGTTAATTCCCGCTTTTGCCTCTGCTAAATATTTAGGCCATGCCAGCATCTTATTTTTCAAAATGTTGTGATAAATGATGATACAGCCGATGCTGAACGCGACGACTGTGGCCCAGGCTGCACCAGCGATACCCCATTTGAAGGTGAAGATAAATAGCGGGTCTAATAACACATTGATGATGCTGGTTAGCACCATCACCATACCGGGCAAAAACGTTTTTCCTTGAGCGCGATAAATACTGTAGCCAAAGTAGAGCATGGCGCCTAAAGCACTACTAATCAGCCAAGGTGTCCAATAGGCGGCAAAGATGGGCAGCAGTGAAGTATTAGCGCCCAACAACTGGGCAATAAATTGCTGGTTAATCCCCAAGGTTAAGGTAAGTATTAAAATCAAGAAAAAACCAGTGCCTATCACTAAAGCGGCCAGCTCTTTAGCGTGTTCCGTTTTATTAGCGCCAATTGCCGTCGATATAATAGTGGTTGCGGCAATGCCTAAGCCGACTTGCACACCAATAATTAACTGATGGATAGCGATAGTAAAACCGACGACTGCTAAGGGTTTAGCACCGAGCTGACCAATAAAAGCGCTATCTACTAGTTGATAACTCATCATCGCTAATAAGCCAATTAACATTGGCCAAGTCATGTCAAATAATTGATGACTAAGGGATTTAACTTTATTGCCCATTCTTATCCTTTTAAACCTTCAAAAATGCGCTAAAGGGTAGCTAACAAACTACTCGCAGCCAACCCATTTAAAGTATTTATACGCTTAATCAGATGTATTTGTGGGTTTTTTTTAAGCTCTGCTATGCTTTATCTATTCTAGTGAAAGAACAGCTAATTATATAAAAACAAAAAAGCCTAAGCTGCTTAGAGGAAAATTCCATGATGGGGCAAATTTTTACTGAGCTGTTAGAGTTAGTTGAGAGCAAATATGGCTATGAGATAGTTGATCAGTTGCTAACCAACTCAAAATTGCACTCTGGTGGAAGTTATACTGCTGTGGGGACATACAACCACATTGAATTATTAATTTTAGTGACTAATTTAAGTGAGATTATTAATAAACCCATTAGTGAACTAGTGACTGAATTTGGTGAGGGTATTTTCATTAAGCTACTGACTTCTCATCCACAAATATCTGCAAATATTACCGATTCATTTGATTTATTAAGTAAAATTGATAGCTATATCCATGTAGAGGTTGCCAAGCTTTATCCCAATGCGCAGTTACCCACTTTTAAATTTGTACAGCTCAGTGAGAACCAAGTACGACTGCATTACTCTTCAACGCGACCCTTTGCCAGTTTCGCCGAAGGATTGTTACTGGGCTGTGCGCTGTATTTTAATGAGCAATTTCAGATCACTCGCCTACCTGATCCTAATAGCAGTGAGATGAACGTTACCTTTGATATTGTTCGCACTAAATTAACACCTGCTCATGGATGATAACAAGGCAACCATTGCCATGCTTGAGCGCCGCGTGGCGCGCGAAATTAAAGCGCGTAAACAATCGGAAGAGATTTTAAACCAAAAGAGCTTGGAACTTTACAAAGCCAATCTGGCGTTGGTTGATAGTAATCAAGCTTTAGATTTGAGGGTCAAAGAGCGTACTCAAGCGCTGGAGTTGGCGAAGAAAAATGCTGAACAGCAACTGGCATTAAATGAAAATGCTAACGATAGATTTACCTTGGCGATGCTCGCATCATCAGCGGGTATATGGGAAAAAAATATTATAGATGACACTTGGTATTTCTCGGATCGGTTGATTAGGTTATTAGGATATAACGAGGCGCAGCTGATTGAGTGTTTTGATCAGTTTTCATTTGTCCATCCTCAAGACTTACGCAATTTAAAATCCAAAGTGATTAAACATGTTAAACGCGGCGCTGTATTAGATGTTGAGTGCCGGATTTTAACAGGTAGTGGTTATTACAAATGGTTTTGGATAGTCGGTCAGGCGAAGTGGAATGCTAAAGGTAAGTTTACCCGTATAGCAGGCTCTTTCAGCGATATTGATGAGAGGGTTGAGAATGCTAAAACGATTCAGAAAATGGCCCATTACGATCATTTGACGCAAATTCCCAATAGAGAATTGTTTAATCAGCAACTAGATACAGCCATAGAGTTAGCGAGGGCACAGCAGAGTCAGCTTGCGGTGTTACTTATTGATCTCAATGATTTTAAATTAATCAATGATAGTTTAGGTCACAGCGTCGGTGATAAATTATTGCAGCATGTTGCGCATATGTTAAAACAGAGTATTGGGCCACAAGATTTAGTATCTAGATTAGGCGGTGATGAATTTTCCATAGTACTGAAAAACATTACCGATACTGATCAGCTGATTTTTCGTTGTCGTAACATTCTTAAAGAGATAGAAATTCCTATTACCGATAATGCTAATAGCTTGAGGGCTAAAATCAGTATCGGTGTGGCCCTTTATCCAGAGCATGGTGTTAATCGTGGGGAGTTATTATCGAATGCTGATTTGGCTATGTACCAAGCCAAGAAAACTAAATCAAAGGGCAGTCAATTTTATCTATGTGAGCAGTCTCTGATTGACCAACTGGCGACAAGATCGCGTATAGGTAAAGATATTTACAAGGCAATAAAAAATCGTGAATTTTATATGATGTACCAGCCGTTTGTGGAGTTGGCTAGTGGCACTCATTATATGGTCGAGTCTTTAGTGCGATGGCAGCATCCGACCCTTGGTCTTATTTCCCCTGTTGATTTTATTCCCATCGCTGAAGAGTCCGGATTAATTGTTGAATTAGGAGAGCTGATTATAGAGATGGTGATCTCTAAAGTACCTAAGTTAATGCAGGGCAATGGCTTGGGGAGATTGTCTATTAATATATCAGCAGCGCATTTTTTGTCTCCCGGTTTTTTGCGCGTACTCACCGAGAATATCGATAAATATCCTGGATCCGCTAAGCATCTTTGTATAGAGATAACTGAAAGCGTGGTATTAGATAATCTCGATTTAGCGAGAGTAGTTATCGATAAATTACATCGCTTAGGACTGCTGGTGAGTTTGGATGATTTTGGTACTGGCTATTCAAGCTTAAGTTATTTACAAATATTGTCAGTAGATTCCCTGAAGCTGGATCGCAGTTTTATTGCGGATATAGATACTTGTAAAGATCGTAGAACCATTACAGAATCCATCATAAAACTGGCCCATTCATTAAATCTATACGTGGTTGCTGAGGGTGTAGAAAACAGTAAACAATTAGACTATCTTTTGGATTATAAATGTAATTATGTGCAGGGGAATTATTTTTATGAACCTCTGAATGAAGATCAGCTTCTAGAAGTACAAGTGGATAGCTTGCATTATGAAGTATGGAATGATGAACATTCTGGTGAGGGGCCTAATTATAAAGAACAGTTGTAAAGGCCGTTTCTATGCTCAGTAGAAACGGCATATCGCGGCGCAAAGATGCCAAGGTGTGATAATCGCTTTAGCATTCGCTAAAGCGTTAAGGTGCATGCACTATTAAGTGTGATGTAGTCGTTAGTGGCAGCGCTAAAAGCTGATTATTATAAAAGTGGTAATCGGCTAGAAGATTTTAGTTCTCTGAGGGAAATATTAGATCGAATGGCTGAAATCCCCGGAAGTTTCCTTAAAACACTATCGACAAAGTTGCTGTAGTCATCTAAGTCTTTGGCGACAACTTGTAATAAAAAATCAGCTTCTCCAGTGGTGTTGTGACAGGAAAGTACATTGTCATTGTTAATAATAATGGCTTCGAAGTCGCTGGTGGTCTGTTCATCGTGTTCTGTAAGGGTAAGTTGCACAAAAGCCATTACCCCAAAGCCAAGTTTGCGCCGATCAAGATTAGCTTGATAGCTTTCAATATAACCTTCTTCCTCGAGTTTTTTTAATCGGCGCCAGCAAGGAGTCTCGCTTAGTGATACTTGTGTCGCTAACTTTGAATTACTGATCCTTCCGTCGCTTTGTAGCTGATTTAAGATGTTTAGATCTATTTTGTTTAGTTTATTCGGCACAGCATATTACCTTCTATGATTTTCCATATGAAATCATATTTCTGTTGTTAGCATTTATCAAGTATAAATTTATGGGTTCTTTTATATGTAAGAATAATATGGAAATATTATTACACTTAGCGACTGTTTTTGGGCGGAATCTTCCTGTTTGTTGCGATATGAACCGGAAAATAGCAAAGTAATTTCAATGCTGAGTTGTACAATATAAGTACAATTAAAGGTTTCTAGTCTAAGTTGATTCTGTCAGATATGCCTTTAATAAAGAGAGAAAAAGCCTGAGGCCTTGATGCAATTATTAGGCATAACAAGCAGAGCTCCAATCTAATAAATTATATTTTTAAAAAGAGGTGATGATGAAAGCCGTTGTCTACGAGAGTTTTGGCAGTACACCAAAAATAATGACTGTTGCTGATCCAAGCCCAAAAGAACATGGGGTGGTGGTAAAAGTTGCAGCGACTGGAGTATGTCGCAGTGATTGGCATGGCTGGATGGGCCATGATCCAGATATTGAGCTACCCCACGTACCAGGGCATGAGTTTGCGGGCATTATAGAGGCTATTGGTAGCGATGTGAGTCGCTTTAAGGTGGGAGAACGTGTCACTGTTCCTTTCATCAGTGCCTGTGGTTTTTGTGCAGATTGTCACAGTGGTAATCATCAAGTCTGTGGTAACCAAACACAGCCGGGATTTACCCATTGGGGCTCGTTTGCTGAGTATGTCGCTCTCGACCATGCTGATGTCAATTTAGTCACGCTTCCTGAGAACCTAGACTTTGTCACCGCGGCAAGCTTGGGGTGTCGGTTTGTAACCTCATTTCGCGCCGTTATCGATCAGGGGCAAGTGAGTGCAGGTCAGTGGGTTGCAGTGCATGGTTGTGGCGGTGTAGGGCTCTCTGCGGTGATGATTGCCAGCGCCGCAGGTGCCAATGTTATTGCTATTGATATTGCAGAGGCGAACTTGGCATTAGCCAGCTCTCTTGGTGCTGTTGCCTGTATAAATGGCAATAGCGTGACAGATGTGAGTGGGGCGATAAAAGAAATCACTAAAGGGGGCGCTCACGTCTCTTTAGATGCACTGGGTCATCCTATCACCTGCGTCAATTCAATCAAGAGTTTACGCAAGCGAGGCAAACATATACAAGTGGGGTTACTGCTGGCCGATCAGGCAAACCCAAAGATACCTATGGATATGGTGATAGGTAATGAGCTGGAAATTATCGGCAGTCACGGTATGCAGGCGCACCGTTATCCTGCGATGTTAGCCATGCTGCAATCAGGTAAGTTACAACCTGAAAAGCTACTGGGGCGCACTATTAGTTTGGAGCAATCAATAGCAGTGCTGACGAATATGGATAAAACCAGTTTACCTGGCGTAACGGTGGTGACGCAATTTTAAGAGTGGAGAATGAGGTGCACCGCTTAAGTGCTCAAACAGCCATGGGAGCAGGATAATTAGTATTATCTTCTAAGCATCGCTTGGTGAGTTAAGAACACTGATCAGCAGCGGGTATGAATTTAAGCACGCTTAATTCCTTGCAGCGCATAAATTTATCGACACTGTCGCAGTTACTGCTAATACTGCTAATACTGCTCATCTACAAGCGATGAGGCTGGGTGATTAATCGAGAATAATGATCGCTGCAAGCCAAGACTGTTTTAACTCAGTAGAATTGGCCGCAGTGTATTCATCTGTCACAGTCAGGCTTTCAGGTGATTGATAAGATATTTAAATTCATTTCGATAGTGCATTAATCCCATCACTCATGCCCTCAAGCGTCAGCGGGAACATACGTCCTGCTAATTGTTGCTCTATGGCCTTGGTGGTGTGGGTGTACTGCCACTGATCGATAGGGGTTGGATTTAGCCAGATGGCTTTGTTCCAAGTATTTAAAATTCTACCCAACCAAACTTCTCCCGTTTCCTCATTCATGTGCTCGACACTGCCGTAAGGGCTAAATAGCTCGTAGGGTGACATTGCGGCATCGCCGATAAAAATAACTTTGTAATCGGAGCCGTAACTATTGATTACATCTAGTGTGGATAAAGTATCACTAAAACGGCGGCTGTTATCGCGCCAGAGCTTTTCATAGACACAATTGTGAAAGTAGAAATATTCCAAGTGTTTAAATTCACTGCGCGCTGCAGAAAATAATTGCTCACAGAGGTGGATGTAAGGGTCCATCGAACCCCCTATGTCTAAAAATAACAATACCTTAGTGGCGTTGTGTCGTTCAGGGATCATCTTGATATCTAAAAGCCCGGCATTATCTGCAGTGCTTCTAATGGTATCTTCTAAATCTAGTTCATTGGCAGAACCACTGCGGGCAAATTGGCGTAGTTTACGCAGTGCCATCTTAATATTTCGAGTACCCAGCGCCTGTTGATCATCTAAATTTTTAAACTCACGTTTTTCCCATACTTTTACCGCGCGCTGGTGAGTACTTTGACCGCCAATACGCACTCCTTCAGGGTTATAGCCACTGTTCCCAAAAGGGGAGGTGCCGCCGGTGCCCACCCATTTGTTACCACCAGCATGACGTTTTTGCTGCTCTTTTAAACGTTCGGCTAATGTTTCCATTAATTTGTCGATGCCGCCGAGTGCTTTGATCTGCGCTTTATCTTCGTCACTGAGTTGTTTGATAAACTCTTTTTTCAACCAGTCTTCAGGTATCTCACTACTGGGGAATAATTCCAGTACTTCAATACCTTTAAAATAGTAGGCAAAAGCTTGATCGTAACGGTCGAAGTATTTCTCGTCTTTAATTAAGCAAACTCTGGCGAGAATGTAAAACTCATCGAGATCGGCAAACACCACTTTTTGCTTGAGTGCCTCAAGCAGCGTCAGCAATTCGTTAATGGAAACCGGAATTTGAGCTTTGCGTAAAGTACTGAAGAAATCAATTAACATGCTTAGCGCTTCTTGCGACGCGACATGAAAGCTAGGCGCTCTAACATATGTACGTCTTGTTCGTTTTTAAGCAGGGCACCATGTAAGGGTGGTATAGCATTGGTACTATCGGCGTTGCGCAGAACTTCAAGAGAGATGTTGTCTGCCATTAGCAGTTTTAACCAATCGATGACTTCAGAGGTAGAAGGCTTCTTTTTTAGCCCGTTCACCGATCTAATGTCAAAGAAAATATCCAGTGCCTCTTTGACCAATTCGGTGTGCAAATCTGGATAGTGTACATCGACAATTTGCTGCATAGTGTCGCGATCAGGGAATTGGATGTAGTGGAAAAAGCAGCGACGTAAAAAGGCGTCTGGCAGCTCTTTTTCGTTGTTGGAGGTGATGATGATGATAGGGCGGTGTATCGCTTTAACCACCTCTCCTGTCTCGTAGACACTGAACTCCATTTGATCCAATTCAACCAGTAGATCATTGGGAAATTCTATATCGGCTTTGTCTATTTCATCGATCAGTAAAACCACTTGCTCATCGGCGCAAAAGGCCTGCCAAAGCATACCCTTACTTATATAATTGCCAATGTCTTGTACGCGCTCATCGCCCAGTTGCGAGTCTCGCAAGCGCGACACTGCATCGTATTCATAGAGTCCCTGTTGCGCTTTGGTGGTCGATTTAATATGCCAGCGCAATAATGGTTTACCCAAGGCGTTAGCGACTTCTTCAGCCAACATTGTTTTGCCGGTACCTGGTTCGCCTTTAATAAGTAGCGGACGCTGTAAAGTAATGGCTGCATTGACGGCTATTTGTAAATCCGTGGTCGCTACGTAAGTATCACTACCTTTAAATTGCATATAAATGGATCCGTAAGATGATTTTATTGGGCAAGGATACTAGCAATTTTAATTTATAAAACCAACGAAATTTGTTGGTTTGTTTTAGGAGCTTGATCGAGAATAGCGATAGTAACGAGGGCGAGACTGTTTTAGATAAATATGGCGGTGATTTGAGGCGAACAAATTGTCTGGAACAATTTATCATGCCAGCCCCGCAGGGGTGAGGCATAGGATTTTTCGAATAATAGTGCGCTATTTAACGAAATTCAACGTTAAATTTAACCAAACAGACCAGTCCGCAGCAGATCAGTCTGCTCTAGGTCAGACTCCTTGTAAAACATCAGCAATATTTAATTGCTTGAGGTAAAATCCGCCATTATCTTGTTGTCTAAATATTCCCATTATTTTTTATTGAGTACCCCAGAACATGTCTGAGCTTTTCTCCTCGCGCCTTAACAAATATATTAGCCAAAGCGGCCTTTGCTCGCGCAGGGATGCTGACCGGTTTATTGAACAGGGCAATGTGCATCTTAATGGTAAGCGCGCACAGGTGGGGGACCGAGTGAACCCCGGTGATAAAGTGTCTGTTAATGGGCAGAACATAGAGCCGATGGAAGAAGAGCTACTTGTGTTGATCGCCCTGAATAAACCCGTGGGTGTGGTCAGCACTACCGAGGGAGATGAGCGCAATAATATTGTCGATTTTGTGGGTCACAGCTCTAGAATTTTCCCTATTGGTCGATTAGATAAAGACTCCCAAGGACTGATATTTTTGACCAATAATGGCGACTTAGTCAACAAAATACTACGCGCGGGTAACAACCACGAAAAAGAGTATATTGTCACCGTCAATAAACCCGTTACTGAGCAATTTGTACAAGGCATGAGCAGTGGTGTACCCATTTTAGGTGTGGTGACCAAAAAATGTAAAGTTGCCAAAGAGTCGCAATATACTTTTAGGATAACCTTAGTGCAGGGGCTCAACCGTCAAATTAGACGGATGTGCGAGCATTTTGGCTATCAAGTAAAGCAGTTAGAGCGCACCCGCATCATGAACGTGAACTTGAAGGGGTTGAGTGTCGGAGACTGGCGTGATTTTTCACAGCAAGAAATGTCGACCATTCTTGAGTTGACTCAAGCGTCTAGCTCAGCGACTGATAAAACTAAATCTCAAAAATCTAACGCTAAGTCAAAATCGTTAAATGAGGCGATTGCGAAAAAAAATGGTGGTGCAAACTCCACCCAGAGAAAAGGTGGGCATAAGGCTGGCTCTGCTCATAAAAAAAGTACAAAACATTCACTTGGTGCTAAGCCTAAAAGAGCGGGTAGTGGAAAGGCTGGAGCAAAATCTACGCAGCCTACTCGTAAAAAACCGGCGCTATCTAAAAAACAACGTAGTCGTTAAATATAGAGTCCCCACAGTGGAGGCGCTGTTTAGTTGGCGCCTAATTGTTGTACGTTAAATCTTGCATCATTATTGAATAATCTGACTTGTTCCATTCTCACCACTTCCAATTCACAGTGGAAATACTGGGTTGATTTGGAGTCTAGATATTCAAAATAGCTATTCCCCTGAAGAGATCTGTTTTTGTAAAAGGCCATCAAATCATGATGTTGCTTGGGGTTTAAATCATCACCGCACTTTGAAATAATCCACTCAGAATAGCCCTCAGATTGGGTATTTAACAAGGTTGCCATGTTTTTCGACTTGATAAATTTCATGTTGTTGGATGGCACTGCAAACATGTCATCAACCAGCTGCTGCTTTGCGCCCATACGCAGCATGTAGGCTTCGACAATATTGCGTAAACTCTTATATTTGTTAGTGGCTTCTTGAGCGGTTAAGTTGGCGAAAAATTCGCGTTTAAACTTAGGTCTATGTATGCCAAATTCTGCGGTTTTACTCTCAGAGCGATACATGCTCCCAAGCATGATAAAAAGGCAGGCGCTGTTACATTTCTTGGACTCAAAGCGCATCAAATATTTACGGGCAAAAGAGCCTATTCTGATGGATTCCATGACATTGCCCCCCTTGGAGTTAAGAGAGAGCATGTAGGGGATATCGCGATGGCGATTGATGACATTAATCATTCTTGTATAGTCGTGTTTGACTATCTCGCCATCGATATGTAATTCTGAAAATGGACTGTCGCCACTTATATAGATGTTCGCGGCTTGTGCTGAAGGTAGTGCAATTAGAAGCATAGTTAAGCTTGTGAATAAACGAGTCTTTCTAGCTACAAAAGATACTAATAGATGAATAATTGGTGACATAAAAAAGAGTTGCCTGCGATGTTAGTAGCAAATAAATTGGATGGCTGAAACTCCGCTAAAACTACCATAGGGATCTACCATTTGGAACTTAGATTGGATGTATCCTCCCTGATAATTATGATGGGAGTATATATAGTCATTATTAGTAGTTTTAACTAATTGTATTAACCGTTATCGCCTGTTGATGCAAATGCTAAGCATTTATATGACCTTAACCGTTAGTTAAAATTCCGTATTTAATTATCAATGTTGTTATATAGTTCTAAAGAGAGGTCTTGTGCGAAACTGGGGCAGCTTATTTTAACTAAATCTTGTTCGGGAGAGAGTCTTAGTTGTAGTTCGACTGCTCTAAGTAAATGATTTTTAGCACCTAATTCTTGATAGTCCGCAGCGATTAGGCCGTTTTCAAGCTGTAGCCGCTTTAAGAAAAAATGCCCTTGGTGAGAGTAAATTTTATCGCCGACGATAGGGAGGCCTAAAGCGGCAAGTTGCGCCCTGATTTGATGTTTGCGTCCAGTAAATATTCTGCACTCAATGAGTGAGTATTCTCCCTGAGTTTTAAGGCATTTAAAGATGCTTTTGCACGCCTTAGGTTTCTTGTAGCTCTCAATCGGCTCTGTTGGATCAACCACGTACATTTTACAGCGAATAGCACTGTCAATACGTTCAGCGAGTTGGTTTTCACAGAGGTGCTCTTGCCAGTCAGGTACGCCTTTTACGATAGCGTGATAGACTTTCTTTTCAATTAACTGTTGAAATCCTTTTTTCCATTTAACATCACTTTGCTGATCCTTAGCCAGTAGAATTAAGCCGGATGTCTCTATGTCTAAACGGTGTAATAATTGCGCTTTAACAAAAGGTGTTTCTCTGCGTACTAAACTAATTAGAGTATTGTGTAAATTTCTAGTAGTGCGACTGACAGCCAGAGGTGCTGGTTTGAAAGCGGCTAATATCTCATCATTTTGCCATAAGGTTTGCCATTGTGTATTAACCTCTTGCTCAAAGTGATTACGTAAATTGATCGTTAACATTTGGC
Source organism: Oceanospirillaceae bacterium (assembly GCA_013215375.1). Lineage (GTDB taxonomy): Bacteria > Pseudomonadota > Gammaproteobacteria > Pseudomonadales > Balneatricaceae > Rs1. The sequence continues at coordinate 39,215 of JABSRB010000037.1, forward strand.
CGGGCGCTAACTGAGAATCAAAATTCGCTGTAGTGGCATCGATTAAAATTTCTTGCTCGCTGAGCCACTGCTGAACTTCTGATTGTTGCAACTGTGGTAAGTGTAATTGTAGGTATTGAATGACACTATTATCAGTGGTGTTTAAAAGCGCTTCAAAGATGTGATATTCCAGAGAAAATGTCGCTTGCGTAAGTTGCACTGGATAAGGGGAGGATAGAGCGTTTGTAGACATTACCGGTAAACCTAATCACTTAAAATATATCCTTTATTATACTTAAAATCAGCCGCTAAAAGCTATGTAATAACTATTGTGAGGGGCATTGCGCCCTGATAATATCCATCTCCTCTTTAGAATTAACGGTTTTTAAGTTATGCCTACGTTTTATCTTTGCCTCTCTATTTTGCTATTTTTACCCACAAGTCCAATCCTTGCGGGTGAAAACCCCTGGACCTTAAATTTTCACTTTGAAAACGATTTGTTTGCCGATACTGATCTCAATTATACCAATGGTATGAGAGTTTCGTGGGTCAGCCCTGATATGCATGATTTCTTGTTAGAGAAACAGGCGACTTATGAGTGGATTGAAGATGTCAGTACCTTTTTAGCGCCATTGCATCCTGATTTGGGTACTAGCGCTAACGTGCATACCAATATAGTGTTTAGTTTGGGCCAGTTAATGTTTACCCCAGAGGATAAGTTAAAGCAGGAACTTGATGAAACTGATAGACCTTATGCCGGTTGGTTGTATGCAGGCATTGGCTACCAGGCGAGAACACTTAATAAATTGCACAGCTTTGAACTGAATTTAGGGGTAGTAGGCCCCGCGGCCTATGCGCGTGAAGCACAAAACATCATTCATGATGCGCGGGGGATTGAAAGGTTCCATGGTTGGGACAATCAATTAAACAATGAGCTGGGTGTGCAGTTGATTTTTGAAAGGAAACGGCGGTTTGAGCCATTGAGCAAAAATATAATCGGGGATATTAGTACCGATGTTATCACCCATTGGGGGGGCAGCTTGGGTAATGTCGCCACTTATCTCAATGCGGGTGTTGAATGGCGAGTGGGGCGCTCATTACCCAGAGATTTTGGTATGTCGACCTTGAGACCTGGCGGAGAGGGTAATAACCCAGGCATAGGCGACCCCAAGCTGCGTCATTTACAATATCATGGCTTTATTGCCACTGATGGCAGATTGGTTGCACACAACATATTTCTCGATGGCAATACTTTTAGTGATAGTCATAGTGTAGCCAAGAAACGCTGGGTGGCTGATGTCACTATTGGTGTCAGTGCGGTCTATCAGCGCTGGAATCTAAGTTACTCGCAAGTGTATCGTACCCGAGAATTTAAAGGGCAAAAAACAGGGCAAAAGTATGGCTCTCTCTCTGTGAGTTATAGTTATTAATTTGTGTTTTATGTAGGTTTTCAAGTGAGTGCTAAAAGCTAAATTATCGAATGCAGTCGTTACACTGAGGTCTCAGAGTAATACTTGTTTCTTCGCAAGAAGTGATCTGACAATTATATTATTGGATTTTAACGCGAGTGTGACTTTTTCTGGCGCATCTTAGTCTAAAGCTTGGCTATGGTTTTGGACGTCGAATAGAAGGCCGGCATATTATAAGCTGAATGTGTGATAAATTCTTGTTGCCCCTTGAGTTATACGATTATAATTGCGCCTTGAAGATCGACGTACATTGTTGATTCGCGAGTAAACTGTATTCGACAGTTGTTCATAATATTTATTGTATGGTTTTGGCTGCAGTATAAGTGTGATGCGACTAGCCATACAGTTAGTAAAAATTGAAGCACAATTAATTTAAAAAGGAGTTATTAAAATTATGTTTGATCAATATATATTGCCATGGATTATTAACATTGCATTTGCTATCGCTATTTTTGTGATAGGAAAAATAGTGATTAAAATGGTGATCGGGCTATTACGTAAAGTTCTAGAGCGCTCGAAAATGGATGAAATGTTAGTGAATTTCATCTTGTCTATTTCCAATGCGATTTTATTGCTAGTTATCATCGTCGCCGCTTTAGATAGACTAGGCGTTGATACAACATCGTTGATTGCTATTGTCGGTGCTGCTGGATTAGCGATTGGTTTATCTTTGCAAGACTCGCTGAAGAACTTTGCAGCAGGCGTTATGTTATTGTTGTTTAAGCCTTTTAAAGCTGGTGATTTTATTGAAGCAGCGGGGGTTTCTGGCGTTGTAGAAGATATTTCAATCTTTAACAGCACTATGCGTACCGTAGATAACCGTGCGATTATTGTGCCTAACGGTGCTATTTATGGCGGCGTAATTATTAACTATTCAGCCAAAGACACTCGCCGTGTTGATATGGTATTTGGCATAGGCTATGACGCTGACTTGCGCCAAGCTAAGCAATTATTGGTCGATATATTGGCAGAAGATCAGCGTATCTTAAAGGATCCAGGAGCCGTTGTTGCGGTATCTGAACTTGCTGATAGCAGTGTTAACTTTGTGGTTCGTCCCTGGGTTAATAGTGCAGATTACTGGGATGTACTTTGGGAGACAACAGAAAAAGTTAAATTGCGTTTTGATGAGGCGGGCATTAGTATTCCGTTTCCACAAATGGATGTGCATGTACATAAGCAAGATTAATATTGGTTAGTTTGAAATAAACCTTAGCCTTGGGCTAGGGTTTTTTTTGCCTTTGCGTACAATATGCATGTTAGTGCCCATCCAGAAACAGATGTCTACTGCGGTCGTCCCACTGGCTCGATCTGAACACTACTAGATGTAGTTATTTAGAATGACTAAACGCCCACATCTAGTATCGCCCATCTCGAACCATTGGATCGCCCTCGCAACGACCCCGTTTCTGGATGAACACTAGTTAATTTTATTGGGTTACTTTATGCGTTTGTCACTCGCCTGGTTGGATCGTCTGTTCCAGGGACTATTTTTGTTATTAATTAAAATCTATCAATATGGGATTAGCCCATTGTTGGGTTCTAACTGTCGTTTTTATCCTACTTGCTCAAGCTATAGTAAAGAGGCGATTGAGAAACATGGGGCGGCGAAAGGCTTATATCTGGGTTTGAGGCGCATACTTAAATGCCACCCCTACCATGAAGGAGGTATCGATTTGGTGCCTAAAACAGCGCAAGAAATAATAGAGGAGGGTAAAGAGAAATGACCTAAGCCAAGCATTTAGCTCGGCTTAAGTTGCACTAAAAGACTTAGTCTTTTAGTTTTAGGGTAGTTTGCGTGTAATGACGTATACGTTTAGCGAGCTGCTCATCATCAATTAATGATTCACCGTATGAAGGGATCATCTCTTTTAGTTTTTTTCCCCAGCCGCCATTTTCTAGTTTGTCGCTAAAGCAGCGTTCCAGGACAGTGACCATAGTATGTACTGCCGTAGATGCACCAGGAGAAGCGCCCAATAAAGCGGCAATTGAGCCGTCTGCTGCAGAGACAATCTCAGTGCCGAACTCCAGTTTGCCATTGCCTTCGCTATCCTTCTTGATGATCTGAACTCTCTGACCCGCGTTGGCGAGGGACCAATCACTGTCTTTAGCTTCTGGATAAAACTCTCTAAGGGAGTTCATACGCTCAGTGTCCGACTGGAATACTTCACTGATTAAATATTTAGTGAGGTCCATGTTGTTCATGCCAACAGAGAGCATCGGCTTAATGTTTCCTAGTTTGATGCTGCTCAACAGGTCCATCACTGAGCCTTTTTTCAGGAATTTCGTGGTGAAACCGGCAAAAGGGCCGAATAAAAGCGCTTCAGTATCACCAATGTTACGAGTGTCTAAATGGGGGACTGACATAGGAGGCGCGCCAATAGCCGCTTTACCGTAAACCTTAGCATGATGCTGGCTTACTATCACGGGGTTAGTACATACCAGCCATTGGCCTGTGACAGGGAAACCACCATAACCTACACACTCTGGAATATCAGATTTTTGTAGCAGTGGCAGAGCGGCGCCACCGGCACCTAGGAAGACAAATTTAGCTTCGACATCATAGCTCTTTTTTCCTTTTGGCTCTAAGGTGACTGTCCAGCTACCATCTTTGTTTTTACTTAAGTCTTCAACCGAATGGCCAACCATTAAATCAAAGTTCGGCTGTTTGGCTACTTGCGCAATCATATTACGCGCAATAGCACCAAAATCGATATCGCTACCATGTTCTACTTTAGTTGCTGCAATAGGTATCGTTGGATCTCTGCCATGCATCACCAAAGGTACCCATTCTTCGACAGTGGCAGCAGATTCGGTATATTCCATGCCTTCAAATAAGTGGTGGGCTGACATCTTTTTAAATCTGTTACGCAAGAAGTCGACGTTTTTTTCACCCCATACAAAACTTTTATGAGGAGTGCGGTTAATAAAGGACTCAGGTTGTGGCAGCTTTCCCTGTTCAACCAGGTAGCTCCAGAACTGCAGAGAAACTTCGAATTGGGAATTGATCGTTAGCGCTTTGTTGATATCAATATCGCCATGTTCATCTTCAGAGGTATAATTTAATTCGCAGTAGGCTGCGTGGCCTGTGCCCGCATTGTTCCAGCCATCGGTACTTTCACTGGCAACATGCTCAAGACGTTCAACAATCCCTATACTTAAGTTTGGATCTAATTCTCTTAGTAAGGTGCCTAGTGTCGCGCTCATTGCTCCAGCGCCAACTAGTAATACATCAAATTTCTTGTTAGACATTACTCTTACCTCGTAAGTTTCGCCTCTATAATCGGGCGAAGCATTTTTATACGCCAATGGTATGTAATTATCTCTATTGCAATCTATTGATAGGGAAATAGCAATAATAAACTTCTGAATGGCAATTTCCTCGAGGGGAAAATGACGTCTAAGTTTAATTATAAGTGTCCATTAGCCGCTTATAATAAAGCTGAGCGGGTGCTTAAAGATCAATAGTGAATAGAGGGTCCATTGTGTTGTTCTTAATTCTTAGGTGGATTTAAGGCCTGCATTATATGATTCAGACAAAAAAATGAAAGGACTATGTGGCTATATTCGACTAAAGTTTAATTAATTTATAGATTTAAGCGCATGTTTATGTTTGAGGTTGTTTCTTGTGGCAATTTTAGTCAGTGGCGATAGTTTCAATAAGGTGATAAATTGGACTATAGTTAAAAGAAAAGTTAACTCTTTAAAAATACAGAATATTTCTACTTGAAATAGTTATATCTAAGTATTGTGATCGTTAAGTAGAAAAATTCAGTGGCAGTTAAATGGTTTACGAATGTCATCTAATTGCAAAAATTGAAGTGTAAAAGAGAGCTTTTGTCATTATTTGGAGATGTGGATTTATGGTGAAACAAGAGTTTATTAATGCAAGCATCAAGCCGTTGGATAGTTTAGATACACTGTCTCCTCTAGAGGTGTCGCAGCTGCAAAAAGGTGCCGCTAATAATAATTTATATCACGTTTTTAGGCAGTGTTCCCTCGCGGTACTTAATACCGGTAGCGATATTGATAATACCGCTGATGTGCTTGAAATGTATAAAAATTTCGATGTACAAATAGAACTAAAACATCAGGGAGTAATGCTAAATCTTATCAATGCGCCGGTGAATGCCTTTGTCGATGGCGAGATAATCGTCGGTATAAGAGAGCACCTATTTTCTGTGCTCAGAGACTTGCTTTATATAGGTGAAGAGTTACTACAGGAGCATGCCTCTCAATCAGCTTCAAGCAACATCACTAATACTGTGTTTCAAATACTTAGACACGCCAATTTATTAAAACCGAATATAAAACCAAATCTAGTGGTTTGCTGGGGTGGGCACTCTATCAGTAGGCATGAATATAATTATTCAAAACTGGTGGGCTACCAATTGGGTTTGCGCGGTTTAAATATTTGCACAGGTTGTGGACCCGGTGCAATGAAAGGGCCGATGAAGGGGGCGACAATTGCGCACGCTAAGCAGCGCATTGAAAATGGGCGTTATATCGGTCTGACTGAGCCCGGAATAATCGCAGCAGAATCACCCAATCCTATCGTTAATGAATTAGTGATTTTTCCGGATATTGAAAAAAGACTAGAGGCGTTTGTCAGGCTTGGTCACGGCATTATTGTGTTCCCAGGTGGAGCGGGTACCGCTGAAGAAATTTTGTATATGTTGGGGATCTTACTGCATCCTAAAAACCAGGATATTCCATATCCTTTTATCTTTACTGGACCGGCCGGATCTGAAGCTTATTTTGAGCAGATAGACGCTTTCATTAAATCGACACTTGGCGAAGCTGCTAGCGACAAATATAGTATTATCGTCAATGATCCCAATGCGGTTGCGCTAGCTGTACAAGAGAAGTTGCAACAAGTTCATGCCTATAGAAAAGACAGCGGTGAATCGTTCCACTTTAACTGGCAATTGTATATTCCTAAAGAATTTCAAGAACCATTTGATCCAACCCATCAGGCGATGGCGGCACTGAATTTACACTGCGATCAACAAGGGTATGTGTTAGCGGCTCAGTTACGCCGTGTCATGTCGGGAATCGTAGCTGGTAATGTAAAGGAGCCTTCGGTAAAGGCAATAGCGGCTCATGGGCCCTATTTGCTTACTGGTGATGCGCAATTAATGTCTAAAATGGATGATTTGTTGGCTGCTTTTGTGGCGCAAAGAAGAATGAAAATTGACCATGAGAAATATGTACCTTGTTATAAAATAGTGAGATAACAAAGCGCAGTGATCGCAATGTTTGAGGTTCGTTATCGAGTCTCAGGCATAGCGCAATCATTTTCATCTACCGTTGTAGGCAGAGATGGGTTCTAAGTGAATTAAAGCATTATTGTCTGCAATGTTTTGCTATTATAGCGATTTGGAAGTTTAGGCAAGGTTTTAAGGTTAGAGTTTGAAGACAAATATGGTAATAACCCTGACAACAGGGGCTGGTTCAAAACAGTTTTCGATGAGTAAAGTGGCGCGTTATGTTGCTCTCGCTGTTTTTTTACTGCTAGTGTTGTATTTTTTTGTGAGTAATTTTTTACTGGTTAAAACCACGGATAATTTGCATGAATTAGTCCAAGATCATCAGTTGTTAAATGGTCAATATACGGAATTGTTAGGAACGCAGCAAAAATATGAACAAGAGCTCAGCCAGCTGAGTGATGTGTTTGATAAAGTAGTGCGCCAACGTGACAAACTCGCACTTGAAAATGGCAGAATCGAAATATTAAATGACACTTTATCCGCAATGACGGATGAACGTGATAAATTGAAAATTGACTCCGGCAGTATTTCTGAACTGAAGAATTCTTTAAGTCAGACAGAGCAGGAACGAGATAAGTTACAAGTTGAAAATATAAAGATTGAAAAAATTAATGCATCGCTCGATAAAAATTTAACGGCACTGGATAGAAGCTTAGATGAATTAGAGCGAGTATTGAACTTTCAGCTTCCAGCTAATTCTAGTCAAGATAGATTTGAAAGATTGGCGATATTAACTAAACAGCGCATTTTTTTATTGAACAGCATACCCAATGGTTTACCTATCAAAGCAATGCGCGTCAATGATGGCTTTGGTATGCGTTTTCATCCTATTAAAAAAGTAAGGACGATGCACAGGGGAATAGATTATAAAGCGCTGCGAGGGACGGCTGTCTATGCGCCTGCTGATGGTGTGGTATCGGCGGTAGAACGTCGAAATGGCAGTGGGAAATATATTAAAATATCGCATAATTTTGGTTTTGAAACGAGCTATTCACACTTAAATAAATATTTAGTAAAAGTGGGAGAGTACGTTCATAAAGGACAAAAAATAGCAGAGAGTGGTAATACTGGTCAGTCGACAGGACCGCATTTGCATTATGAGTTGTTGTATTTATCCAAGGCTATTGACCCTGCGGACTTTACCGCTTGGAATATCGCTAATTTTGAAAAAATATTTACCAAAGTGGAAATAGTTAAATGGGCTTCTTTAAAAAATCTTTATCCGCTGAATCAAAGCGTACCGCGTTAACCATTATTGCTAAAGGCAATAAAATTTCGGGTGAGATGACGGTTACTGGGAAGTTGCATATCGACGGTTGTGTTGAGGGCTGTATAACATCAATTGAAAGTCTCTCTATTGGTAAAACGGGTAAAGTAATAGGAAAGATAACGGCTAAAATTATCACGGTGACAGGCTTGTTGGAAGGCGAAGTGTTTTGTGAACACTTGCACATTTATCCTGGTGGGCGTGTTGCTGCTAAAGTTGAGTGTGACGAACTGACGATGGATGCAAAGTCCGAATTTGTCGGTGAGCGCAAGGTAAGTAATGCAACCTCTGGTGTTAAAGAGCCTGAGTCTGTAGATTTAAAAAATAATCTATTAACAGCTGCAGCCATAGTTGCTAAATCGATTGACGTTAAATCCCCAGAAAGTACTGTGCCAGAAAAAAATATTCCTGAGTTCCCCAAAGAAATAACCACTCCCGATTTTATTCAGGACCTACCAGATAAAATAACATTGCCAGTATTAAGTGAAGAGGCAATCGCGGTCAATAAAAGTGTCGATTCGCTAAAACTTGCAGGTAATGTTCAGCCGATAGATGCGAGTACCAATATTCAAAGCGCTAATGCAGTTGATAAGTCATCAAATCGGGATCGTCGTGTTGCTATTAAAAAGGCCCCTAAACCCAATTTAGAGCGAAGAAAACAGACCATTGCCGCCAAGGTTGTTGAAAATCCGATAAGTAATGATAAACGCTCTAGCGACAAAGAGAGCGAGAAGGAGGGAGATTTATCAAGCCGCCCTAAACTAACGAACAAAAACACCACTAAACTGGAGCTGAAATTTTAATGTGTGAGTTGTTAGGTATGAGCGCCAATGTGCCCACAGATATTTGTTTCAGTTTTAGTGGTTTGATGCAGCGAGGTGGTGGAACAGGGCCCCATAGAGATGGCTGGGGTATCGCCTTTTACGAAGGTAAGGGATTGCGCAGTTTTCATGATCCCGACCCCAGTTGCAGCTCTAAAATAGCTCAGTTTATTAGCCAGAACCCGATCAAAAGCACCTTAGTCGTCAGTCATATTCGACAGGCGAATGTGGGTAGCGTTAATTTGGAAAATACCCATCCTTTTAGCCGTGAACTATGGGGTTATATTTGGACATTTGCTCACAATGGTCAATTAGATAAAGAAATCTTCGATTGGCCTCTGGTGCATTACTTTCCGGTGGGCAGCACTGACAGTGAATACGCTTTTTGCTGGATTATGGATCAGCTACGTGAAGAGTTTCCTCGGCGTCCTACTGATAGTCAATTGCTCTGTGAGTTTATCCATCGGTGCTGCGAGAAGCTTAGAACGATAGGTGTTTTTAACATGTTGCTGGGTGAGTCAAATTACCTGTTTGCCTATAACACGACCAAACTCTGGTGGATTATTCGCAAAGCGCCGTTTGGAGAAGTGACACTGAAAGACTGTGATGTCAGTGTTGATTTTAAACACGAAACATCGATTACAGATAAAGTAACAGTGATTGCCACTGAGCCATTAACCCATGATGAAAAGTGGCAGAAAATTGCGACTGGCGAATTAGCGACATTTAAGCTTGCCGATCTGGTGAGTCAAATATTACCCGCCACTTAATATTAGTTATTAAGCATTACTGACGCTTGCCCGTGCAGTTTTAGCTGCCTACACCCATATAATATCTGAGACTTAATTTTGACTGTTATTGCTCAACTACGCCAACAACTTATCTCTTGTGAAATTAGTAAAGCACGCAAGCTAAAAAACAAAATTGATCATTATCAACAGCGTTGCGCCCAGGGAAAACCTGCAGAGAAAATATTAGCCCAAATACAGTCCGAGCTTGATGCATCTAAAGCGTTAGTCAAGCTACGGCTTGACTCTATCGGTACTGTGCAATTAGCAGATCTTCCTGTTGCTGAGCACCGTGATGAAATTGCCCAATCTATTGTTGATAATCAAGTGACAATTATTGCGGGGGAGACTGGATCGGGGAAAACCACCCAGTTACCAAAGATTTGCTTACAACTAGGTTTTGGAACTCGAGGTTTAATTGGGCATACCCAACCTAGGAGGCTGGCTGCGCGCACCGTCGCATCGAGAATAGCAGAAGAGCTGGGCACAACCATTGGTCAGAAAGTCGGCTATCAAGTACGTTTCACCGATCAGGTAACAGATGCCTCGCTGATAAAATTAATGACAGACGGTATTTTGCTGGCAGAAACTCAGCACGATCCCCTCTTAGAAAAATACCAAGTGCTGATCCTTGATGAGGCACATGAGCGCAGCTTGAACATTGATTTTCTGCTGGGGTATATCAAACGTATCTTACCCAGACGCCCTGATTTGAAAATAATTATTACCTCTGCAACCATAGATCTAAAACGTTTTTCAGAGCATTTTGATCATGCACCTATTATAGAAGTATCAGGTAGAACATTCCCTGTCGATGTGTTGTATCGACCGCTATTAAAAGAGAATACTAATCCAGAGCAAGATGGGCTTAAAGAGCTGACTCAAGTGCAAGCGGTGGTAGAAGCTGTTACTGAAATTAATATTTTGCATAAAGGGAAGAGTGGCCCTAGGGATATCTTGGCGTTTTTCAGCGGTGAGCGTGAAATTAGAGAGGCGGCAGAGGCGCTAAGAAAGGCGCAGTTTAGCAATACTCAAATACTGCCACTCTACGCACGATTAAGTGTCAAAGAGCAGAATATAATTTTTAATATCAATCAAAGTGTCGGGCGTCGTATTATTTTGGCAACTAACGTTGCTGAAACTTCTGTGACAGTACCCGGTATTGGCTATGTAATAGATACGGGCGTTGCAAGAATTTCCCGGTATAGTTTTCGCTCAAAGGTACAGCGCTTACCCATTGAGAAAATATCTCAAGCCAGTGCTAATCAGCGCGCTGGTCGCTGTGGACGGATCGCGCCAGGAGTTTGTATTAGGCTGTTCGCCAAAGATGATTTTGAAAGTCGAGCTGAATTTACCGATGCTGAAATTCGTCGCACTAATTTAGCGGCAGTTATTTTGCAGATGCTAAATTTGAAGCTGGGCGATATCGCACAATTCCCTTTTATTGATCCACCTGATAGCCGTTTTATTAATGATGGTTTTAAGTTGCTCGAAGAGCTGGGAGCGGTCACTAAGCAAAAGAAGATGACACCACAGGGGCGAGAACTAGCCAAATTACCGGTGGATCCTAGAATTGGGCGCATGTTAATAGAGGCGAATAAACAGCAGTCGTTAAAAGAAGTACTGATCATAGCTAGTGCGCTCAGTGTGCAAGACCCAAAAGAGCGCCCAGCTGACAAACAGCAAGCCGCAGATGCGGTGCATAAAGAACATCAAGATGAAGACTCTGATTTTATCAGTTTTGTAAATTTGTGGAATAGCTATGAAACACAAAGACAGGAACTTTCTTCTAATCAATTACGCAAATACTGCACTAAGCACTTTCTGTCTTTTATGCGCATGCGCGAGTGGCGCGATGTGCACCGCCAGCTACATTTAGCCTGTAAATCGCTGGGCTATCAACAGCAAGCGGGTGATGCCAGTTATGAGTCAGTGCATACCTCATTGTTATCTGGCTTATTAAGTCATGTGGGGTTTAAGCAGGAGAATAAAGAGTTTTTAGGGGCTAGAAATCGACGTTTTTTGATTTTTCCTGCCTCTGTCCAATACAAAAAGCCGGCCAAATGGTTAATGGTGAGTGAATTGGTGGAAACTTCTAAACTCTATGGTCGGGTTGCTGCCAGAATTGATCCGCTGTGGATAGAGCCGCTCGCGAAGCATTTAGTGAGTAAAAGCTATTTGGAGCCCGCCTGGCAGAAAAAACAGGCGCAAGTGACTGCTTTTGAGCAAGTGGTGCTGTTTGGTCTTACTATAGTACAAAAGAGAAAGGTGAATTATGGTGCGATAGAGCCGGAGCTGTGTCAGCAGATTTTTATTCGCAGCGCATTGGTTGAAGGTCATTTTCATACTAAGGCAGGATTTTTTAGCCACAACCAGAAATTGCTCGATCACGTTGAACATTTAGAGGCGAAATCAAGGCGCAGGGATTTACTGGTCGATGAAGAAACGTTGTATGAGTTTTATAACGAAAAAATAACGGGTTTAAGTGCTAAGCCTTTAGTCAATGGTGCCTCTTTTGATCGGTGGCGAAAAGATGTAGAGCGCGAACAGCCCAAGGCTTTGTATTTGCAGGAAGAGGATATATTACAGCGCTCAAGTGGGCATGTGAGTGATCACGATTATCCCAATAGCATTGAATTTAAAGGGGTAAGTTTAAAGCTGAGTTACCACTTTGACCCAACCAGTAAAGATGATGGAGTATCACTCCACCTACCCATTGCCTTGCTCAAGCAATTCTCTAGAGAAAGGTTAGAGTGGTTAGTGCCCGGGATGTTAAAAGAGCGCTGTGTAGCGCTGTTAAAGTCACTACCTAAAGCGAGGCGCAAGCATTTTGTACCTATTCCAGATTATGTGGATGCCTTTATTGAAAGCGTTGAATTTGCCAATGGTAGCTTGCTAGGCCAGCTCTCTCATCATTTATTGCGGATGACAGGTGTCAAACTTGATGTGGCAGAGTTTGATCAGGGTCTTTTAGACAGGCATTTACAGTTTAATTTAAAATTATTTGATAAAAAGCCTGAACCACTAGCTCAAGGCAGGGATATAGAAAAGCTTGCGGATCAATATACTTCATTAGTGGATAGTGCCTTACAGGCAAGTAATGAACAGAAATGGGGTGAGCAAGGGCTGCAAAGTTGGAGTTTCGGTGACTTGCCTGAAAAAGTTGAAGTGAACCAAGGTGGAATTCAAGTGTCGGCCTGGCCAACATTGGTACTTAAATCTTCTCTGGTAGACTTGGTGTTGAGCATGGATAAAGGCTATGCAGAGCGTAATAGTTTGCAAGCTATTACGCATTTAGCTAGTTTAAAATTGGCTGCAAAGCTTAAAAAGGCACGTTCAACAATGCCAAAGATAAATGAAAGTACTTTATTTATAGGAAAAAAATTCACAAAAAATAAGCTTGAAAGTGAAATTCATTCATTCGCTTTGCGTGAGACCCTTAATTTTGCTAATGAGTTGCCTCGTTCAGAACAAGCTTTCAATCAGTGTTTAAGCGAGGTGGTAATAGTAAATGAATACAGTCGTTGGTTATCTAAAATTGCCTTGAAAGTACACCAGTTACATTTACATTATCATCAGTTACAGAAAACTTTAAATGGGGCGCAGCTACTCACTACTATTACTATCGTGTCAGATATCAAACAACAGTTAGAGGGCTTGTTTGCAAAAGACTATTTATCCCTTATATCGTGGTCTCAGTTAGAACAATACACAAGATATATGAAAGGGGTGGATATCCGGCTGGAAAAGTACCAGCGCGAATTACCTCGCCAGAGATTATTATCAAGTCAGATCAATGAGCTTGAGGGGCGTCTCCAGACTAAGCTAGCACTTTGTGCAAAGCGCGAAGAATACCTACCGACACTGGATAATTATCGCTGGTTAATAGAAGAGTATCGGATTTCAGTCTTTGCTCAGCAATTGGGTACTAGTGAAAGCGTCTCACAAAAGAAAATGCAGCAAAAATGGCTGGAAATTAACAACACATGAATGAGTGCGAGTTGAGTAATCATTCGAACAGAAACTGCTTGATGTTATTTAAGGGGTTGCACTGATTATTTCCATGTGATCTAATTCGCACAAATAAATGCAGGGCTTGTTTTTTAGTCTATTTTAACAGCGATGTTTGTTTAAACTAATTTATAGCTTCGAGCAGTAACAAATTGAATATAAATGCAGTTCAAGGTCGAAATAAACTTGCTCTGCCTTTAAATTATTCTGTAGATATAGTATTTTTTACATGTGTAACCGACTATACTCGAGTCGGATAACGCATTAAAAGAAAACTAGAAATAAAAAATTCACAACTTATATGTTGAATATTTAAGGGGAAAATTAAATGAAAAAGTCAATTATCGCTCTAGCAGTAGCTGGCGCTCTGACTGCACCAATGATCGCTCAAGCAGACGCAACTCTTTTCGGTGGCGTACGTTTTGAAGTTGTTAAAGTAAAGAACACTAAAGTAATCTCTACTACACCTAAAGCAAATATTGGTGTTAAGGGTAGCGAAACAATGAATAACGGCCTAACAGCTGGTTATTACATTGAATACAAGTCTGGTGGTGGAAGCGTAACATCTGGTACAGTTGATCTAGACAAAGCTAACGTTTACGTTGCTGGCGATTTCGGTACTGTTACTTTCGGTAAGTCTGATACTTCTATTAAAGCTGTTGAAGGCCGTGCTAAGTTCCTAGCTTTCTCTGATGGCGCACTTGCTATCAACAGTGATAACATCAATTACGGCGGCATCGCTTACACATCTGGCGATATGAATGGTCTTTCTTTCGCTGCTGATGTTGGTAACGTAAGAACTTCTAACGACGCTGCTGTTAGTAGCAGTGCTTACAGCTTCAATGTTGCATACGATACAGACGTATTCGGTGTTACTTTAGGCGCTGGCAAGAATGATGAATCTGGTGATTCTCAAGTAGGTATCGGTGCTCAGTTCCATTACGGTGCTGGTACTATCGGTGCATCTTTCTCTAAAGAGAACACTGTTAAAGTTATCGCTCTTGGTGCTAACTATAAAGTTGATCAGCTAACGCTTGCTGCTGAATTCAACCAACAGAAAAACAGTGGATCTACTAAGCCAAGAACATTTGGTGTTTCTGCTTCTTACGATCTAGGTGGAAACGCTTATGTTGCTGCTGAATATCTTGATAGAAATTCAGATGCTGGCGATGCTGATCAGTTAAAGCTTCGTTACAACGTTTCTTTCTAATTTGTAAAAAAATAGCTTGAATCAATAAGGCTCCCTAGGGAGTCTTTTTTTTGCTTGCAACAATGTGAATCAAGTCTATGATAAAGACGCCTGAAAAATTTAAAGGATGCTCTAGTGATTAAAGTGTTATGTATGGCTGTTTTAATGTTATTAAGTGTGCAGTCTGTGAGTGCTGATGAGCATGTCAATATTGATCCGCTAGAGCCGTTAAACCGAAAAGTGCACAATTTTAATATGGCATTTGATGCTTTGGTATTTAAGCCTTTAGCTTATGGCTATAAAGCTGCAACCCCTGATTTTGTTGAAGCAGGTGTTGGTAATTTCTTTTCAAATATTGGCGATGTAGGTGTTTTGATCAATAATTTACTGCAGTTGAAGTTTGATGATGCTGCTGTTGATTTTGCCAGGATTACGTTTAATACGACCATAGGCTTAGGTGGTTTGATTGATGTGTCCTCCGTAATGGGGTTGGAAAAACACCACGAAGATTTTGGGCAGACTCTGGGTGTGTGGGGAGTGCCTGCTGGTCCGTATCTAGTGTTACCGTTTTTTGGGCCAGGTTCTGCGCGTGATTCTTCTGCGAGTTTCGTGCCTCTGGATGCTTGGATGACTGTTACTCCGCCAAAAACGCGCAATATAGGTTATATGACTAGATTGGTTGATAATAGGGCAAAATTGTTCAAGTTCGAATCGTTGATCAGCGGCGATAACTATATTTTTATCCGCGATGCATATCTGGGGGCTCGCCAACAAGCGGTGACAGATGGTATTGACGAAGTGTTTAATGAGGATGATTTTTAAATAGTTTTCTTCTTTCTCAGGCTTTCTTTCTGAAAGCTATCTTTTTTCTGATATCAAATTTGGCTAATTTTTAATGCGACGTAATATTCTTTTCTGGTTGATGTCCATGGTTGTTTTGAGTCCCATGGCTATCGATATCTATTTGTCTTCCATGCCTAAAATGGCCGTTGAATTGGGTGCTAATACCAGTCAAATTCAATCTACTATATCGCTGTTCTTTTTTGCAATGGGTTTGGGTCAGTTGGCAGTGGGGCCTCTGGCGGATCGCTATGGGCGAAAACCTATTGTGCTAGTAGGATTGTTTTTTTATTGTCTTAGTGCGGTTGCAGCTTCTCTAGCCACGGATATTTTCTATTTACAGTTGTTTAGAGTGTTACAAGGCTTCGCCTCTTGTGCTATCTCGGTGGTTATTTTTAGTGTAGTGCGTGATGTCTATAGTTATGAGCGCAGCAGTAAAGTGTATAGCTATTTAAATGGTGTATTGAGTGTTATTCCTGCGCTAGCGCCAATTTTCGGTAGTTTTTTGGCGCTATCCTTCGGCTGGCGTTCAACCTTTGTGTTTATGTTTGCCTACGCATTATTAGTGCTGTTAGTGATTGCATTGTATTTCCCGGAGACGCTTAAGCAGGAAGATAAGCGTGCTAGTTTGCAGCATCGACTGTATAGCTGGTATCGCTTCAAAAGAGTACTCAGTAGTAAACGCTTTGTTTATTATTCACTGTGTTCGATGGCGGGGCTGGCGGGTATTTTGAGTTATGTGAGTTATGCGCCGATTTGGTTTATTCAGCA
>JABSRB010000038.1 GCA_013215375.1 Oceanospirillaceae bacterium
GCTCACAGCTCACAGCTCACAGCTCACAGCTCACAGCTCACAGCTCACAGCTAAAGTCTAAGACTTATGTATTAATTCTACCGACCGCTATTTTTGCTAGACTGACCCTAACTACCACAAGCTAAAGGGGTTTCTATGCAAAATAATAAAGCACGTCGTCCTCAGCTAAGCACTTCCCAAGCACAGCAATTCAGCGCTATTAAGGTATTAGAGTATACCGGGGAGATTGGCGCAGAGCGCTTTGATCCCTGGGATCCTGAGGGCGATGATTTTATGCGTGGTAGGGCCTCGATAAAAGCCGATTTTCTAGTTAGCACAGTAGCTGATCAAAATAGTAAAACTCAATTTAGCAGTATCCAAGCGGCAGTCGATGCCGCCATTTATAGTGCCATTAAAAAGCAATCCAGTGCGCGTATTTACATCAAAATTGATAGGGGAAGTTATCAAGGTTTAGTGTTTGTGCCCAAGTTGGAAATTAATAATCAATGCGTGCCTATCACCCTATTTGCCGATGATGCGAATGCTACCAGCATTGTTGAAAATATCGATGCGCAGATGCCCGCCACAGAGTTTGCCCGTCGCTTTGCTGAGCATTTTGCTGCTAGCCACTCGCTCGTGCAAGAGATGTACTTGCCAATAGCGCAGCTCAAAGCCGAGATATCGACTTTTAATGCCTCTGTGTTGCGCATTGCCAATGAAGGGTTTCAGCTGAAAGGCGTTAGGGTGATCAATAGCTATCATTGTGATAGATTTTTACCCAATGCATCGGGGGGGCAACAGCTTAAAAACAGCGCAGGGCAATTCCTTGATGGCCAGCATCAAGCGGTGGCGCTGCTAATAGCAGGGGCTGATAAAGTGCATGTGGCAGATGTGCAGCTGTCGAGTTTCCAAGATACACTGTTTTTGCGCGAGCCTGGCCCCTTTGAAACGGCGCGAAGTTACTTTAAAAATTGTTTTATTGAAGGGGATATAGATTTCATTTTTGGTCAGACCACCGCTTTCTTTACCCAGTGCGAAATTCGCAGTCGAGGTACTCGCGCGACAATGACTTACATGAGTGCCCCAAGCACTAATATTGATGCTAAATATGGTTTAGTTTTTGATGATTGTGATTTTACTCATGATGGCAGTGAAAATGCGCTCAAAGGGGTGTTTAGTCTAGGTCGTCAGTGGTTTGAGGGAGTGCGTTGTACCCCTTATAGCCAATCGCCTATAGTAGACTACCAATGCAAGCTTGGCGTGATTTCACAATATGATAGCCCACCAATAGGGTCAATTAGCCGTAAAACCATATTTTCAGTGGGCAAATGTATCATTTTGCACTCGCGTATTGGTGAACATATTAATTTTTCTGCCCCTTGGAGTGAGTGGAGCGGGGGCGAGTTTAGTACTGCTGGGGTTTATTTAAGCGCCGCATGGAAAACACGTTTTAGGCCGGTGCAATATTGTTTAGATGACATGATAGGGCATTTGGAAAACTGGGTAGATGCCCCGCTGTTAACCCTTGAAAAACGAGATAAAACGGCTACTTGGATTGCAGAATATCAAAATACTGATGTCAGCGGTTAGCCGTCTGAAGCTGAGGGAGTTTGATCTCAAGGATAGAGAAATTTAAGTGCCATTTCAGCGGCATCTTCGGCTTTTTGTTCTAGCCAGGCATCGTCAATAGGGCAGTCAAAAACGGTGCGCAGGGTGTATCTATTAGAGATGGGAAAAAAACACAGAGAGGCAATGGCTATATAAAAATTTAATGGATCAACACCTGCCCGAAATACCCCCGTTTGAACGCCGCGCTGTAATATTTTATCTAATTTATTGACCACATCTGAACGTATTTCTGCAAGATCTTCGATTTCTCTGATGCTTTTACCGCCTCGCAAGTTCTCGGTGTTGAGGATAGAGACAAACCATGGATTAGATTTGAAATGTTGCAAAGTGAATCTGACCAGTGCTCTAATGGCGTTTTCTGGATCCATTTCATCGAGATTTAATGCTTGTTCTCTTACTCTAATCTGCACATAGGCCTCTCGTAAAGCGGCAGTATAGAGCGCATCTTTATTACCAAAGAAGGCATAGATTAGCGGTTTGCTGACTTTGGCTTGTCGAGCGATGCGGTCTATTCTAGCCCCCGCGTGACCATGTGCGGAAAATTCAATTAACGCCGCCGATAAAATTGAGTTTTTCGAGCGCGTTGTATCCCGGGCAGTATTTTTGGGCGAAAAAGCGGGTTTGTTTTTCATGTTTACACCTGCCTAACAGTTCTAAAAGATTCTTGCTACGATAATTAGAAATAGTCCCCCTATATGGTGTGCTTATATTATTGACCCTGTAATAGTGAGGGCTGCGCCTGTTGATGCAGGCCCTGTGCTAAAAGGATCAGCCAACTATTACACTCAATGTTAAGCCTCTTCTTCAACCTATGTCCATTAAACTACGTAAAATACTACCTAGGACTAAGGGGCAGCAAGGAACATGCGCACAAATCTAATATCCCCTTGAGAGGCTATTTTAAAGACCGCATAAAAAAGTTAGGACTAATTCGCATGTTTCTTAACGAGAGCAACAATGATAGATTCCTCAAACGGATTACCTAAAAGGATTGAGGGAGTTTTAAATGAAACAAATAGTACTCATGTTGTTGATTATCGGCACAGGGATAACGTCAGGCATGTTGCAGGCGAGCCAAGCTGTGCAGGGCACTGTTATCGCTATTAAGAGTTGTGCGGCCTACCAGTCATTTCGTAAAAAGACCAACCCTGGGAATATTTACACCATTATTGGCAATCATTACGCCGTTAAAGAGCTCAACAAAAAAGCCCATAACAGCCGATATCGGATTATTGTAGCAGGGGCCACACCGAAAATGCGCTGGATAGATGGCAGCTGTGTCTCGGTAGGGGAAATTGCACTCGGTAAGAGCAATGGGGCTAATCAACAGAACTGGGGCGCTAATCAAGGAAAGACTCAAAACAATCGCTGTGAATCTGAGCCTGGTTTAGCTGATAGCAACGTATTGGCATTGAGCTGGCAGAGTGCTTTTTGTGAAATAAAGCCGGATAAAAAGGAATGTAAAGTAAGAGATAGCAATAGCTATCAAGCTAACAATTTCTCTTTGCATGGGTTGTGGCCGAACCGCAATAAATGCAACCGAAAAACCGGTTATTACGGCTACTGCGGTGCTGTTAACACTAAGCCTAAACAGTTTTGTGGCTACCCTAAACTCGCTTTAAATGAGGCCACCCGAGCGCAGTTGAGAATCAACATGCCCAGCGCTGCACAGGGTACTTGTCTGCAGCGTCACGAGTGGTATAAACACGGAACTTGCCAAAGCTTGGATGTAAACCAGTACTATGATATTGCGATAGCGCTGCAAGATGAATTCAATAATAGTGGCATAGCCACATTGATGGCGGCCAATATTGGCAGCAATGTATCAACAGCGGAATTTTTCGCCGTTTTTGATCACGCTTTTGGACAGGGAGCGCATAAAAAATTACAATTCAAATGCACAGGTGCCAATCTGATTGACGTATACATCAATTTACCGAAGGATATAACCACCGGCGATACTCTTAAATCATTGGTTAATAGAGCTAACACCAATTTTAAGAATGGCTGTGGTAAAACCTTTAGAGTTGATGCTATTGACGATTAACGTTGCAATATAAGGGAGGCTCTAGTGCCTCCTTTTTGCTGTAATAATCAGTGAGACCCTAATTACCTATTGAAGGCTGCTTTAGACAAGTGGCCACCTTTACCTCTTGCGTACAGGCACTTAGGCTCATTCAACTATCCTCTTATATAAAAGTATATCCCGGTTATTTACAGACAGTATCTATTATAAGGGCGGCAATAGTACCTGCTCCCTATCCCCGACAACATGACTGCCAAAAACCGCTAGCTAAAGTCAGTGCATCAACTTGGTTTGTGTGATTTTTGAGCTATATTTTAAGTTGATTTATCGATTAGCAGCAACGCTGGGTAGCACTATTTAGCCTGTTGTTTATGTGTGTCTGAACATTTGAATAGCTAAGGAGTTAAGGATGACGAATTTCTTTAGGAATATCAGTTTGCGTAATAAGCTGTTGTTAAATACTGGATTTTTACTATTAATGCTACTGGGTAGCTTTTTGTACGCTATTTATAGTTTGAATAAAATAGGCAATGAATTAATCACTATCGTCGAAGAAAATATGCCGCTAACCCATAAGTTAACGGTGATCACTGTTGAGCAATTAGAGCAGGCGATATCCTTCGAGAAGATTTTGCACTACGGTGCTACCTTAGCGATTGAACCTAGTGCTTTATCTAAGTTTCATGCATCTATTGAGCGCTTTACTAAAGGCACAGATGTTATTGAAAGCACTATTGTCGAGGCGATTATTCTCACGGATCACGCGGTAGATTATAACAATGCCGCATTGCTAGAGAAAATGAAGGTAGTCAAAAAATCGCTACAGCATATTTCGTTGGCGCATCAACAGTATGTCGAGCATGCAGAGCAAGTATTCAATTTGTATGACGAGGGATACATGCGCCAAGCGGAAATAAAAGCAGAGCAAGTAGAGATAGAGGAAGATGCACTAGATAAAGAAATAGAAACACTACTGTTTGACTTGCAGGCTTTTACTGAGCATAGCGCAGATGCCGCGCACCACCATGAACAAGACGCCATTATTACCTTATCTGTGATAGTCGCCCTTAGCATCATATTGGGTATTATCGTCAGCTTTATCACTAGCAAATATATTATTAATGGCATACGTTTGGCCATTGTTACTGCCTCGGGAGATTTAACCACCGAATTAAAGGTGAACTCTCGCGATGAAATTGGTGACTTGTTACGGGCGATGAATAATATGAAAGGTAAACTGATCGATATGATTAAAAAAATATCGGGTATTAGCGCCGAGTTGTCTATCTCTGCCCAGGCGATGTCGATAGTGACAGAGCAAACCCATAGTATTATCTCGCAACAGCAGATTGAAACAGAATTTGTCTCCACAGCCATGAATGATATGACCCGTACTGTACTTGAGGTATCGAAGAATATTAATGGCACTGCTGAATATGCACTGCGGGCAACTCAACAAAGCGCCAAAGGGGGCTTAGTGGTAGCGTCGGCAGAGTCAGAGATCGAGCAGTTGTCTATGTTGATCTGTAATGCCTCTAGCAGCATTCATAATTTACAAACTCAGGGAGAAAAAATCAACGCGGTGATGGATGTTATTGAAGGGGTGGCAGAGCAAACTAATCTACTGGCGCTAAACGCTGCGATTGAAGCCGCAAGGGCTGGAGAGCAAGGTCGCGGGTTTGCGGTAGTGGCAGATGAAGTACGCACCCTTGCAGTTCGCACCCAAGTATCGACCAAAGAAATCAACGCTATTATCTTAAAGTTACAGGAGGATACCAGCAGTGCGGTATCGATGATGGATCAGAGTAGTGATCAGGCGAAAACCACGGTCAATACTACTTTGCAATCTGGGTTGGCCTTTAGTGCTATATCTGGAGATGTTGAGCAAATAAGCACGATGTGCGATCAACTTGCAGCAGCGGCAGAAGAGCAGAGTATGGTGAGCGGGAAAATTAATGACAAGATTATACAAATAAACTCACTGTCGGTGCAGACCGCTGATGGCGCTAAAGAAATTTCATCATCCAGTAAAAAACTTGAGACCATGGCAGTACAATTAGATACTTTGGTTGGCCAATATTCGCTTTGAGTTATGTTGATAACGATAGGGAGTGTCGGGCTCATATAAGCCGATCCCTATTGTTATCCCTGTAAGGCTGATTCTCTAGCAATGATACCTAATCACCCAAAGTGGAGGTTTGGAGAGTAGCAGGTCTTAAAAGTCTTCAAAACAGTGCAGTGCTGCCTGTAGCATTCCAGCTGATACCCCTGCAGCAAAGTTTAAGCTCTCTAGCGTTTACAAGTTATTTTTTTAACTCAGGTTATTAAAAACTCTTTTATTAACAACAGATTAACGTTGAGATTATTTGGTTGAATAAAGAGTCTTTCCGTGATATTTTCTTTTTAAGTTAAGAGTTACAGTTTTTTATATGCAAAAACAGCTTTTTTTTAGTGTTTTTTATCACTCTATAAATTTTTTTTATTAAAGCCTATCTCATACCATTTAATAACCATGGTCAGTGTGCCGGGTATTAACATGTCTAAGTTATTCGGTTTATTTATCTCAAAGAGAGCTCATTTTGTTCAATTTCCTAAGAAATATCAGCGTGCGTAACAAATTATTATTGAATACTGGGGTGCTGTTATTGCTGTTACTCAGCAGTTTTATCTATGCCATCTACAGCTTGAATAATATAGGGGGGCAGCTAACAACGATTGTAGAAGAAGACATGCCGCTCACGCAAAAGTTAACAGTGATCACTGTGGAGCAACTGGAGCAGGCGATTTCCTTTGAGAGGGTGTTACGCTTCGGGGCGATTTTGGCGGTTGAGCCGAGGGCTTTACAGAAATTTGATACAGCGGTAAATCGCTTTGTTAAAGGCACTAGTGTTATTGATGACACGATAGAAAAAGCAATAAAACTCACTGACCACGCGGCAGATTTTAACGACCCAGTGTTATTGAAGAAAATGAAGAAGGTTAAAAAAGCGCTGCAACATATTCTCTTTGCGCACCAACAATATGTCGGACACGCCGAGCAAGTTTTCAGTTTGTATGTCCAAGGTGATATGCAACAAGCTGAGATAAAGGCGGTACAAGTAGAGCGCGAAGAAGCTGTATTGGACCAAGAAATAGAAGCGCTGTTGTTTGATATTCAGTCTTTTACTCAGCAAAGCGCCAGAGCTGCCCACCATCATGAACAAGAAGCTATCGTCACTCTTTCTGTCATTGTGGCTGTGGGTATTCTATTGGGGGTATTGATTAGTTTTATTATTAGCCGTTACATTATTAGCGGTCTTCGTACCGCAATTGTTACCGCCTCCGGGGATTTAACTCAGGAAATTGAGGTACGCAGTAGCGATGAGATTGGTGAGTTGTTGCAGGCGATGAATAATATGAAACGTAAATTGATTGATATGATTAGGCAAATATCCGCTATCAGTGCCCAACTGTCGGTATCTGCAAAGGAGATGTCAATCGTTACTGAGCAGACCAACAGTGTTATCTCACAACAGCTACTTGAGACTGAATTTGTCTCAATGGCGATGAACGATATGACCCGTACTGTGCAAGAAGTATCCAAGAATATAAATGATACTGCCAATTATGCGTACAGAGCGACAGCGCAGACCAATAAAGGCAGTTTGGTCGTGTCTAGTGCAGAGACTGAGATACAGCAATTGTCACAGCTTATAAGTAATGCCGCCGCTAGTATTAAAAATTTAAAAACCCAGGGAGATAAAATTAATTCAGTGATGGACGTGATAGAAGGGGTCGCTGAACAAACTAATTTACTGGCCCTAAATGCTGCGATAGAAGCCGCCAGAGCTGGTGATCAAGGTCGCGGATTTGCGGTCGTGGCTGACGAAGTGCGCACTTTAGCGGTACGTACTCAAACATCCACCAAAGAAATAAATGACATTATAATAAAGCTGCATGAGGGGACTATTTCAGCGGTTTCTCTGATGGAAAAGAGCAGTGCTCAGGCGAATAATAGTGTGAATATCACCTTGGAGTCTGGTCAGGCCTTTAACACTATCTCAGCTGATGTAGATCGAATCAGTGCAATGTGCGATCAGCTTGCTGCAGCTGCTGAAGAGCAGAGCGTGGTGAGTGAGCAGATTAATGCAAAAATTATACAAATAAAATCACTGTCGGTACAGACCGCCGATGGTGCTCAGGAAATTTCAACATCCAGTAAAAAACTGGAAAATATGGCAGTACAGCTGGACGATTTAGTCGGTCAATATGCGTTGTAATTCTGCGTAAAAATGAAATAAATTAGAGGTTAAAGTATCAGATGACTTCTTTTTTCCTGGTCTTTATCAAGGCAATTAAAGCAGGGTAGGCAATGTAATAACCTTGCAACCAATCGACACCCGCTGCTAGCGCTTGGTTTTTGTGTTGCTCCGTTTCAATGCCTTCTTGTAAGATTTTCATGCCAAAGGCCTGTAACCTTTTGACGAAATCTGTGTAGTTTGAAGCGGGTAACATGCTTTGATCAATTTTTACGATATCAGGTTGAATCATTCTAATTCTATCCCAGACACCTGGGGAATCTACAATATCGTCAAGTGCGATTAAAATGCCGTCGTTTTTTCTTCTCCATTGACTCATCATCATTAACCAATGTTCGGATTTTACCTCATGCTCCAGTATTTCAATCACGGTAGATAACGCTGAAATACCTAATTCCGCCTGTCTTTTTAGTAACAACTTGCGGTAAGTGTCCATGTTAGTTATGTCTGTCAGGCTTTCATATTCATAATTCAAAAACAGATAGGGACTTTTTTCTGTTAACAATGAAAAATTTCTATAATGCAGTGCTCTTATCAGTCGATCAATACGTTCAATTTCTTGGTCTTTGCGCATGACATCTAAAAACTCAGATGCCGTACAAGCTATACCGTCTTGAAATGGCCGTAGTAAGGCCTCATAACCGATGAGTTTGTTATCTTTATCGACAATACGCTGGAAGGCGGTAGTCACTTCGTAGCCGTTTGTCATCGCAAAATGAACATCGTCTAAAATTTTTAGACGTTGCTCAAAATATTGCAGCACCTTTAGGTTAGTTTCCATGGGATAGCCGTTTAATTAAAGCATCTTGAAAATCAAAGAAAGGTGAAAATAAGTAGCTTATAGAGCTGAAAATTCCGGGCCAAAAGGTTGCGCTTATGGCGGCTAAGATAAGATCAAACACGATCTTTACTCCAGAGATTTAAGCATAAAAATGCAAATTAATACGCGAAACACAATTGTTATAAAGTTGTACCAGCTAGTGTTTTGTAGAAGCTATCAATGGCTTTTACAATCTATATAGCAGTGCTCCAAGAAACTTATGAGGTGGTTGATTATTGCACAGCACACAATACCTTTGCAATACCATTTATAAAATACGATTGTTAATGGTATCTATATTTTAAAAGTATTCAGCTGTTTGTTACCTATATTATAGTTTTATCAATGTTTTAGTATAGTTGTATGAAATTGGTATTTTTTTGGTATTTAAAATATATATCAATTTTTGGACGGCGTTTTTATACATCAACGGCATCTTAAAATTGTTCACGCTAAGTGTTTTTACAGTGTTAGAGGTAGGAAAATGAGAAATAGCTTCAGTGTTAAATCTTTCGGCTGAGAATAGTAGAAGTAGTTACTGGTTAGGTTATGCGCACAACAGGCCGTAAATACTTAGAAGTAGGGGGCGAGGGCATTAACCTAGAAATAGCAGTTAACCACTAAGATGGGCCTTAATCACATAAATAAATTGAAAATATCACACCATCAACTGACAGCCAGTGGGTGCAGCGCTATACCCTTTTATGCTTGATGATTCACGTTATAGCTGCGTTATGAATTTCATAAAGGGAACAGCCATTTATTTCAATTCATACCTCGGCAACTGCTCCTGCGTTGCTCTTATGCCCGACATCCATGTAGGAAATATCAGAAAGTTAAAAATATTGCCGCAAATAATCACTGAGGGCAATAGAGTGGGGCTTATCTAGTTTTAAGCCCCGTTGTTTATTGCTTGGTCTAATCAAAAACAGTCTCTAAAACAATAGTGCAGGCACCTAAGGTGTGGTAGTCGCACTTAGCGCCGGCGGCACTTTTGATATTGCTTTGGCTGCTGTTGTCGGCATTTAAAATCCGAAACCAAGCGCCATTTTCATGATCGACAAAATGCTCCCAACTGTAGGCCCATAGTTTGTCGTACCACTGCCAGTATTGCTCTTCACCTGTAGCGTGAGCTAACAGGGCGGCGGCGGCAAAGCTCTCAGCCTGTACCCAAAAATACTTGTCATCATCGCAAATATTGCCCTGCTCATCGTAGCCATAAAATAAGCCACCATTAACATCATCCCATGCGGTATTCACTGCGTGATCAAATAATGCTTTAGCGCGCTGCACCATCCAAGCTTCAGGGCGATGTTTATGCAACATTAGCAGTAACTTAGTCCATTCGGTTTGGTGCCCTGGCTGGAATCCCCAAGGGCGATATAAGTTTTTAGGATCATCCCTATTGTAGTCCCAGTCGATACTAAGATCGGTTTTGAAATGCTCCCAGACTAAACCATTAGTTTTATCGGCTTGCTCAACGGCAATCTTTTTCGCCAAGTGGTAAGCGCGATCTAAAAACAGCGTATCTTGGGTGGCTTCAAAGGCTAATAACATCGCCTCGCAGCTGTGCATGTTGGAGTTTTGACCGCGATAATCTGACATGTTTTGCCAGTCGCCGGAGATTTCATCTGCGTACAAACCAATATCAGCCTGCCAAAAGTGTTTCTCCATAAGCTCGTAAGTATGATAAACATCGGCGCGGGCACTTTCATCTCCGCCTTTAAGGGCAGTAGCAAAAGCCAGTAACACAAAAGCCAGGCCATAACATTGATTGGTTTCATCGGTGACGCCACTTTTATCTAAAGTCCAGCTATAACCTTGGCGCTCATTTTGCCAGTGCACACTACGCAGGTACGCTAAACCGTGTTGCCAAATATTCTGGTGCGGTGCCTCTCCAAATAAGGCTTGCGCTTTGACATAGTTAAATATCATCCGACAGCTGCTGACTAGCTGTTTTTTATCGGTATCAAAAAGGGAGCCATCGTCTAAATAATTTTGATGAAAGCCGCCATTGTCATCGACTATTTTGTCCGTATAAAAATCCAGGATCGATTTGACATGCTGTTCTAAAAATTGCTTAGATCTGAAGTTGATGCTGTTGTTTTTGCTCATTTAATCGTCCAGTGATGATAGGTATCTAATGGAGTAGATAATAAGGGATTAATCACCAGTTTACTATTTTTCAAGGCAATGAGTTTAACGTTAAACCTTAAGGTAGTGAAGGGGCAACGTTTTTGTAAATATCAGAGCTGGTGAATAATGCTATGTTGCTTTTTACTTGATATCCCGCAGAAAAAACAGCCTACTGACATGAACTGGCAGTAGGTCATTGTTATTATAAAACAACAGTTAGCCAATAAAAGGACGTTCAAAAATGACAGTTTCAAATACTAAAAATGCAAAGTGTTTATGCGGCAGTGTGAAAATAGCTGCAAGTGACATAAACCCAAAATTTACGGTGTGCCACTGTGATACCTGTCGCGCTTGGGGATCCGGTCCTTTTTTTGCCGTGCAATGTGGCACCCAAGTAAGCTTTGAAGGTGCTGAGCACATTACAGAATACGATTCGTCGCCCTGGGCGTGTCGGGCCTTTTGCAGTAAATGCGGAACACATTTGTATTACCGGTTAAAGAAAACCCAGAGCTACAATATGCCGGTGGGCTTATTTGCTGATATGCAAGATTTGGTCATGGAGATGCAGTACTTTTCAGATAAACGCCCCGACTACTATTGTTTTTCGAATAAAAGTAAGGAAATGACAGAGGCACAGATATACGCCTATTTTGCCGCCGATGTTTAACTGCATTATTCTAAAATAATGGCGCTGTTTTGATAAAACCCCTCTTTAAAGTTTAATGGCAGAGGCATTACGATGAGTATTAATGTTGACCATATCGTCATAGGCGCTAGCACTATAGAGCAGGGGATCCGTTATATAAAAGAGCAATTGGGTGTCGTGGTGCCATTTGGTGGAGTTCATACTACTATGGGTACTCACAACGCTCTGATGCAATTGTCGCCAACGCTGTTTTTCGAAATAGTGGCGATTAACCCGCAATCGTATATCTTGCCCGCTTTAAAAATAACTCAACCTAGATGGTTTTCACTGGACGATTCGCTACTGCAACAGCAGCTGGAGAAGCAACCGAGGTTACTTACTTGGGTGGTCAATAGCACAGATATAAAAACTTCATTATCAAAAGGCATCTATCAACAAACCAGTTCGGAGCAAGTATCGAGAGGGAGTTTAAGTTGGGACTTTGCATTACCTTTTGATCGATCGTTATTAGCAGCGGGGCTAATTCCCTACGTCTTGCAGTGGCATGGGGCGCATCCGGCAGCTAAGATGGCTGATTTAGGCTGCCAGTTAGAAAGCTTTATTTTGTACCATCCGCAGCCTCAATGGTTGGAGCAGCAATTAAAGGTAATTGGTGTCGATCACTTAGTCAGTATTGAGCCTTTACCATTGACTCAATGTGCCTTTATGGAGGCTGTTTTCAATACACAAAATGGTAAGATAACGCTATCATCAAAGCTTAATAATTGAGTGACATATTCTCCTCTTGTTGCTTTTTCTGATAATTCTTAGTCTATTGGTCTATAAAGTTATATTCTGATAGTCGCTGGCATATCTTTGTATTATAAATAGTATTTCTTATTCAATATTATTTTTAGTGGTACTAAATGAGATTTAAATTCTTATTCAATAGGCAGCAACTTAAAGTTGTTAGCGCCATATTCTTTACCATTATTTGCTGTGTTAGCGTGGTGATTTATTCCCTGCAACAGGTCATGCAGACGCTATTAGAAAAAGATGCCAATATAAGCGGTATGCGCTGGGCGGAACAAGTTGAAAAACACACCCCGAATATAGCGGCTATCATTGGCGGTACGCTGCAAGTCTCGGAACTATTACCTGCTTTAGACCGCCTGAGTGAAGCGGGGCAAATATATCGTTACGATTATATTAATGCCGTTGGCAAAACAGTCGCTACGTTAGGCTCTTACCATCCACAGACTTTGACGACACAAGCTGAACATCATGCACATTCACATGACGAGGAAACCAGTGTAGAGCTTTTGGATCCTCCAGATAAAGTATTACAACAAGACATACATCGGAAAATATTTTCAATTGAGCATATGCATACTGTTGGACTGCACACTGGAGATGGGCTCGCAAATCCAAGTGATTATGCGATAGTTGTTCATCCTATCTTGTCAAAAGGGGTCCTTAAGGGAGCCATCGTTGTTTATGTTGATCAATCGGAAAAAAGAAATTTATTTACAAAAACGATGTTTAAGTTAGCTTTTATTTTACTGGCAGCTTCCGGAATCGGCTTTACTTTAATCAGTTATTTTTATTTGTTGTTGCGCAAAAAAGCAGACAAAGCACTTGTTAAAGCTGATTTTTTTGCCAATTTTGATATAGGTACTGGCTTGCTCAATAGAGATGCCTTTTTTAAAGCGGTTGATAAAATTATTAGCAGTGAAAGGCAGCAAGGTATTCGTCACGCGATGTATTACATAGACATGGATGAGTTTCAAAAAGTTAACTATAAATACGGCCAAGAAGTTGGTGACACATTACTGAAAGAAATAGGCAATACTCTGAACAGCTTAGCCAATGCGCAATGCGTTGTCTCAAGATTAGGTAATGATGCCTTTGCGGTCTTTCAAATCAATTCAAGTACCGATGATAGTGTTAAGCTTTTTATTGATCAACTACAGTCATTGATCGCCAGAGAGTATACCGTTAAGGGGCATAACATTAGCTTATCAGTGACTCTAGGTGTCGCTTTAACCGCAAGCCAACAGGCACACAGTGAAGATATTTTAAGCTGCGCTGATATCGCTTTACATTACGCAAAAAAGTCAGCCCGTGGCCAGTATCTGATTTACAAAGAAGGCATGAAAAAAAGCTTAGCGCAAAGAGATGCGCTTGAACATGAAATTATTATGGCTCACAAAGAGCAGCGCTTTGAAATACATTATCAACCTTTCTATGCCGCCAACAATACAGAGTTAAAAGGTTTCGAGGCGTTAATTCGGCTGCCGAGTCACAGCGGTGAATATATTTCACCTGCAGAGTTTATCCCGTTGGCTGAAGAGCTATCACTCATTGATGAGATAGGAGCCTGGGTTTTAAACGAAGCGATGCGCTTTGCCAGTAGTTGGCCTGAGCATCTAACGTTAGCGGTAAACCTTTCGACTCGTCAGTTTGAGGCTAATACCTTAGTGGGCGTAGTAGATAGAGCATTGCGTGAACATGACTTTATCGCCAGTCGTTTGGAACTGGAGATTACAGAGGGGCTAATCTTACAAGATACTGATAGTAATATCGGTCAATTACAACAGCTCAAAGACTTAGGTGTTTGCATTTCAATGGATGATTTTGGCACTGGGTATTCTAGTCTTGCCTATCTATGGCGGTTTGCCTTCGACAAAATTAAAATAGATCAAAGTTTCTTGCACAATTATGAGCAGCAGAGCAAAAAAACTGCGGATATTGTCCGCACTATTATTATCTTGGCGCACTCTCTGGATATGTTGGTTACGGCAGAAGGGGTAGATACTCAGGCCAAGAAAGACATGTTGCAGCTCGAAAACTGTGATTTGTTACAAGGGTTTTATTTGTCCAAACCATTACCAGAGTACCGTGTCAGATCTTTGCTGGAAGTGTACGCGGTTAAATAACATACCAAGATGATTACTAAAGCGTTGAGTTAGATCAGCTTATTGAATGTTCTAAGATTTGAACAAGTGTGATAGTTTGGTTGCCAAACAACAATAATTAAAACAGGAATCAAGGATGAGAAACATGTTATATAAAAATTATTTAAAGGTCGTTGTGCTGGCTGTATCGCTGTTTTTAACCGCTTGTATGACGATTGACCCGCAACAAATGCAAGATCATTTAACTATCGTCAATGCCGATGATGATAAAAAAACACCCGTGGTATTTTTCTTTCAAGCCAGTAATGGTAATAACCGTCATGCCGCAAAATGGACTTTATGGTTTGCAGAGCATGGAGTATCGGCGGTGTGGATTAACAGTGCTTCTGTGCGCGGTATTCAACGATTATTCGGCAAAAATTACGGTGGAGATCTAGCGCCAGCTTTAAGGGTGGCCGCTAATAATGCTAATTTGGATCTCACACGTTATGCTTTAATGGGCTTCTCTCGAGGCGGAACTGCCGCGTTAGAATCTGAGTCTTTTCTTGATGAAGATCAGCCTAAACCTGATTTGATTTTCTCGCTGTATCCCGCCGATAAAGGTAAGTGCCCTAACAGCTACGATGATGAGACTAAAGTGACGGTTTTTTACGGAGAGCTAGATGATTGGGGTACTCATCAAGGTAATCGAAATGCTTGTAGAAGAATGGCCGAACGCCATGATAATGCCAGCTTTTATCAACTGGCCAATGCTCATCATGCCTATGACGGTAACAAAAATGAACAGTGGAAGTGCTGTGGTAATAGAACTTTTACCAGCGCCTCTAATCCAGCAGCTTTGGCTGAAACCAAGCGTATTATCTTGGCGCAAATGCAAGAGGCTTGGGGGGTGAAGTAGCCAGCTTTAGGCCTGTCTAGTTACGTCTCTTATACGGTAAGCGACAGGCTCAAATTACTCATTATTTAGCTATCAAGGGATTATTTAAGCATGCGTGTTTGCCAAGTTTGAAACCTTTTTTTATCGGCACTACAAGGCTCAAGTGTTAGCCCTTTGACTTGCTGCTTAAAGTTCTCACTGGATAGTCGAGTATCTAATGATGCCGTTAAGCAAAGACTTGGCTCAACTGTAGAGGCAATGTGGCCCTTGCCCGAAAAATCAAACATTTGCTCTGCGGTGCTATTGCAAGTGGCGAGGGTCACGCTTGAGCCAATAGTTAAATTTGTTAACTCTGCACAGACATCAGCTTTGGGTAGGTACAATAAATTGTGTTCCAGCTCATTGCGATCAAACATTTGCAATTTACTGGCAGTCCCTTGATAGCTAGAACAAGTATGTAATTGCAGGCCTTTAGTGAGATCAGCATCGTTCTCATTACCTTCAAGTGATAAACAATAACTATCTAAGTATCCATCTAGTGGGTCGGTTAACGATATTTCAATGGTCTGCGCATTTACCGATCCTGCTATTAGCAGCATTGATAAGGAGGCTTGAGAGAGGGCATTTTTAATTATCATAGCTTTGGGTCCGGATGAAAGAGGCGTTAATGAATTAGCTGCTGACCATTTTAGAAATAATTAGCTGAAATTTCTAGAGGTTACAAAGTAAAGAAGGGTAAAATTTATAAAAATAGTGAGCATAAGCTAAATCATCCAAGCTTAGCTTCTATACTTGCTAGTGTTTATCCTCAATAGACAGCCTATTGTAGATAGGCACTCGTTTTACCTGTTGATAAAAATAGTAATACATCTCGATTGATTTCTGTTATCAAGCTTGTAACTATTCATCCGTCAGAAATGATATTTCATAAAATATAAAGGATTATTATGAACAAATATATGGCCGCAGTAGCGCTAAGCTGCTGTTTTTTCTCTAGCTTTAGCATTGCGAAAACAACCAGCCTAGTGCCTGATACCAGCGTTTCTTCCATCACACAAAAGCCTTGGTTACGGGCGAACCTCCCTGATAATACGCTGCTCTACGCTAGAATCCCCTCTATTTGGAACACACTTTCGTACAAGGACGATAGTTTTAAATACGCGCTAGGTAATCCAAGCTTTACCCAGTCAATGCAGAAGTTACAGATATCGAGCCAAACATTGATCGAAAGTGCGGATAAAAAATTAAAGCCTTGGTTAAATTTATTGATCGCGCAAATTAATGGCCCGATTGAGCTAGCGGTTTTCCCAGGTACTGGTATGCCTGAGCTATTAGTATCAGCCAGTATTAATTTGAGCTCAGAGAGTGATTTACAACTGCTAATCGATAAGTTGAAAAAGCAGCGTCTTATTCGCGGCGAAGCGGCACCCTTAAAAGAGGGCAGTGGTCTACTGCAAGCGAATATTGGCAATGTGCCCTATCGCTGGGACAAAGAAAATAATCGACTAAACCTGTTGGTGCGTATAGGCGGTGGCACCGTTGCCGATCTAGACGCAAAACTGGCGGGTCTAAAGCCTAACGATAACAGCCCAATGCTGGCCAATGAGCAGCAGATGGATAGCTCAAAACAAGGCTTATACGTTTGGATGAATAATACTTTAGCCTACCCGATGTATAAAATGATGTTGCCCTCGCAAAATATGGCTGCGCTGCAAATGTTGTCGGTAGAGGAGATAAAAAGTGTCGCTATTAGCGCTGGCGTCAGAGATCAAAAAGGCAGACTTAAACTGCAAATAGAAGCCCCGACTACGGGCGTGATACGTTCTATTATTCCGACCAATAGCAACCAATTAGATGTAGTCACTGCTGGGGAGCCAAAGGTAGCGTTGCTGCTGGCTATCCCCTCAAAAGAGCAGTTTGCGGTGATTGAAAGTGCGTTGAACAATAATCCTAAAAGAAAAAAAGAATACCAAGGCTTTAATGCCAAGCTAAGCGAAAACTTTGGTTTTGAAATTGAAGATATTTTCGCTGCCATAGGTTCTGAATTTGTCGTAGTCTCTGATGATGTCGGCGAATATGGCTTGATAAAGATACGTGATGAAGTGCAATTTAATACCATTTTAGAGGGGGTTAAACAGCAATCGGGTGTGACTTTTGAAAGTAAAGAAATCGCTGGTATCCAAATTAACTATCTTAAATTTCCAGGCTTAACCAGCATGCTGGCACCGGGTAAAAGCGCTAAAAAACCACAGTTGCTAGATCAAGTGTTAAATAATTCCAGTACGCATTTATATTGGCAGCTAGATGGTGAGTTTCTCGTCTTAGCCAGTTTGCCGCAAGTATTGATAGATAGACAGCTGGCGACTGAAAAAGTCAATTTAGGGCAGTGGTATAAAGAAACCCAGCGACAAGATATCAGTGGTAGTACTTTGGCGATCTCGGGTTCAATCGAGCATGCCCCTAGAAGGATCTATTATAGTTATATAGAGGCGATGCAATTTTTAGCGGATGTGAGTCAAACACAGTTAGATACATTTTCACTGCCCTCTGCTAAACAATTATCACTGGCGCAACAAGGATCATTAGGCTTGCAGATCGATTCTACCAAAGAGTCGTTATCCCTGGAGCTGAGTTTTGAATCAACCCCCATGGATTTTCTACTGGCAGCACCGATCATGGGGACTTTTGCAAGTGTCGGTATCTTAAGCGCTGTTGCCATCCCCGCGTATCAAGATTACCAATTTAAAGCGAATTTGGCCTCTGCGCAGTTTGTAACACAAGTGCTTAAAGATAAAGTAGCAGCTGCCTATTTGAGTAATAAGCAGTTTCCCAATCAACAATTACGCGATGAGATGCTGTTATCCATTGAACCTGCAGCGCAATACCGGATAGATATCATCGCGGATGTAGGGGAGATATTGATGACCTTTAGAAAGCCGCGCGCTAAGTTCATAAAATGGACGCCCGTGGTCAATGAAGAGCGTATTGATTGGCAATGTACTTCTAATTTAAAAGCTGACCTTAGGCCTAAACAATGTGAACGGGCAAGCTTGTAATAGAGAAAGAGAGGAATAGCGTCGCAGGGATTATTAGTGTTATGCATTATTACTGCGACTTCGAACATGGCGGAAGGTTTAGTTGATGACAAATATTATATATATCGTTGCCGATGATTTAGGTTATGCAGATTTAGGCTGTTATGGCGGCCGCGAGGCACAATTTGGCCAAGTGTCTCCTAACATCGATAAGCTGGCGAAAGAGGGGCTGATGTTCCACAACGGCTATTCGAACTCGCCGGTCTGTTCGCCAACACGTTTTGCGCTGATGAGCATGGCCTATCAGTACCGTCTCAGAGGGGCGCTCGAAGAGCCGATGAGTACTGCAACCAGGTATAGCAAAACCTTAGGTTTGCCCCCAGAGGTTCCGACATTGCCCTCACTGCTGAAGAAAGCAGGTTATCAAACGGCGTTAGTCGGTAAGTGGCACTTGGGCTACCCACCGCATTTTGGGCCGCGTGCCTCAGGTTACGATGCTTTTTTTGGCATCATGGCGGGTGGGGTAGATTATTTCTCTCACAAGAGTAGTCGCGATGAACACGACTTATGGAGCAACGAGGAAAAAAGCGGGGAAATCGGTTATCTGACGGATTTGATCTCAGACAAAGCCGTCGATTTTGTGAATAGCCAAGGTGGCGATAGTGAAGCCAAACCGTTCTTTTTAAGTGTGCATTACACTGCTCCACACTGGCCGTGGGAAACGCGAGATGACGAGCATTTGTCAGATCAGATAACCTCGCTGGGGCATTTAGAAGGCGGCAATATCCACACCTATCGCAAGATGATTCATCACATGGATGAGGGCATCGGGCGCATTATGGCTGCCCTTGAGGCGCACGGACTCACCCAAGATACTTTGATCGTCTTTACCAGTGACAATGGCGGGGAGCGCTTCTCTGATAACTGGCCATTGGTAGGTGGCAAGATGGATTTAACCGAGGGCGGTATTCGAGTGCCTTGGATAGTGCGTTGGCCCGCGGTAGTCACCCCTGGAACAAGTAGCGATCAGCACTGCATGACCATGGATTTTTCCAGAACATTATTAGCGGCGGGGGGCGGTGAAGTTGATCCCAACTATCCCGTCGATGGCGTCTCGTTGCTGTCGGTACTCAAAGGAGAATCGGCATCTTTTGAGCGGCCGCTCTACTGGCGCATGAAACACCGCCAGCAGCGAGCACTGCGAGTAGGTCCTTGGAAATACCTAAAAGTGGATGAGCAAGAGTATTTGTTTAATGTCGATAACGATGCTCGAGAGCGCGCTAATCTGTCAAAAATAAAGCCTGAAAAGTTAGCGGCGATGAAGCAACAGTGGCTGGATTGGAATGCCACCATGCCAGCTATTCCCGAGGATGCTGTGGTCAGTTTAGTGTATAGCACTGAGGATATGCCGCAGCGTTAAAGGCGCTGTGTTGGCTTTATTGAGGATTATTTTTAGACATGCGAAAACAGCCAGGTAATATTATTTGGCTGTTTTCGAATTCTGAATTTTCGCAGTAGATTAGCGTTAAGTCCGACAGGGTCCTAATGCTCTAGCACTGTTATTTTTTCATCGCTTTGTAACATAGGCAATAAGTTAGCCATTATCTGTTGGCGCTCATCGCTACTATGCCAGCGCTGCCAATCTTGAATACTGTCGTATTTGGCGATTACTACTCTATGATTTTCATCATAACTATTATGAAATGAACTCCCTGAGACAAAACCTTGTTGAACGGTCGCCTCAGAGAGTACCTGTTGCGACATTTTGTCGAAGTAGCTGGCAAAGCCCTCTGCAATATGGCGCTCAATAATGATACAAACCATCACTCACCTCCAGGGGAATATGACCTTTAGGTCTGTTCCCTTAACTGACTGATTATACCATATTGCTTACTGAAGGAGCGGGCGACGAGGCGCTAGTGTTATGTCGTAGATAGCACCGTGATTAAGTAAAAACGACGGGTGATGCTGTTGTTATCCATAAATCAGCGGAAACCAATCATCCCTTAAACGCTGGCCATTCTGCTGGTTTATATCTGGGTAATCCGGTGAGGTCTTTCCTGGGCGCTGCACATAGCGGGCATCGTCACCGACTAATCGAAATGACAAGGTGCGGTTGATACTATCGACGTTATTGGCGTTTGCTCCATGTACCGTGCGAAAATTAAAAGCGACTACATCGCCGGGTTCTACCGCCTCACTGTGAATTTGATAGTCGCCGTTATCGATGTCCGGCAGCGCCATAAATTGCGTGTCACCGGGATAAAACTCGGCGTTGTTGGACCACTTAGTGGGCATGACTAATTTGGGCCAAAGATGAGAGCCTATAACGCTTTTTAAAGAGAGTTGCGCGGTTCTCGCATCGAGTGGAATCCAAAAACTGACATTTTGCATGCCCTCAACAAAATAGTAGGGCATGTCTTGGTGCCAGGGAGTAGCGACAGTACTCGTAGCCGCCTTATCTAAGTAATGATCGTGAAAGAACTGTACTTGGCTTGATTGCATCAACTGCGCGGCGATAGATGCCATGGGGGATTGTTCAACAAACTGTTGATATTCTGCTATGTTTTTCCAGTTGCAAAAGTCCTCGAAAAATCGGCCTTTATTATTGGCAGAATGATGGGTGATAGCCCGCGAACTCGGGTGCGCTACATTGTAATCGGCACCGCGATTTAAAGTCTCGATCCAATCCTTAAAGACTCCGCGCAATACGACTACCCCCTGGTTTTGATAATCCGTAATCTGCTGAGCACTAACCATATAGTTATTTCCTGTGTATCGTTTATTGTGACGCGCTTAGTCAGCGTCTTGTTATTTTCTAAACATGGCGAGGTTAAGTGCAACCTCATTACCTAGCCAGTAGGCGTAATCGGTATGATCTTTTAAGTCATCGCCAGTTTGCGCATGCACAAAAACAGTGAGGCCGGCGCGATTGGCATCCAACCATGGAATTAATTGCTCAAAGTGCTTACTGGAAAAAAGGATTTGGCAGCTCCATTTAGGGTGTGGGCCCACATTTTTTTGATGTATGGTGCCTATTTTGAGACCAAAGCGCTCTTTTACTTGGTGGCAAATATCACTCGCAAGCGCGAGTGTTTCAGACTCAAAATAGACATGCGCGTGATAGGCCTTATGTTTATTGACTGGGCGTTTGGTTTCAAGCATTTGATAATTCCTTAAAGTAATGTTGAGCCACATAGAGTCATTGAACTGTTGAAGCTTAATCTACAGCTATTTATCTCAGGAGGCCAAGCTAATTTTCTGACTTGTTATATCCATATAACTAAAGTTATTTTTTTAAATAGGTAGTTTTGCTGTACCTCAAACTGCAATGCTAGGATGATAGGCTCGAAACTTAAATACATCTCATTCACAGATATGATGGACAAATAATGAACGCAGATTTAAAAGGGATTAGTTTACGCATTGGAGCAACGTTGTTTTTTGCCATAATGGTACTGTTTATCAAAATGTTAGCGGATGATATTCCGGTCGGTCAGATTGTTTTTTATCGCAGTGCTATCGCCTTAATTC
Source organism: Oceanospirillaceae bacterium (assembly GCA_013215375.1). GTDB lineage: Bacteria > Pseudomonadota > Gammaproteobacteria > Pseudomonadales > Balneatricaceae > Rs1. Next base: position 21,878 of record JABSRB010000038.1, read on the forward strand.
CGCTGGTGGCCTTTTTGATGATCGGTGGAGTCTTTCCTTCAGGATTGAGCACTAAGAGACCGCTGGGGCACTTAATTCGCTGCCTATGTGGTTGCACCGCAATGTTTGCCTCTTTCGCCTCGTTAAAATATTTACCGATGGCCGATGCCACTATTATTGGTTTCTTAGCGCCTATATTTACCGTGATAATGGCACGTCTGTTTTTGTCAGAAGTGGTCTCTGGTGCTCGCTGGTTTGGGGTGGTGTTTGGCTTTATTGGCATGTTGGTGCTGATCATGCCACAGCTGGCAGATCTAACTTTTAGCAGTGACTATATGCTGGGAGTGGGGCTGGGGTTATTGATGGCCTTTTTTACCGCGATTGCTAAAATCCAAATTCGCCGTTTAGCGCAAACAGAACACGCCGGAGCAATCGCGTTTTACTTTGCACTTACCTGCGCAGTAGCGGGATTGTTGACCTTGCCTTTGGGCTGGGTAAACCCTAGTTCTGATCAATTAATGCTGTTGGTAGGCTCAGGGTTAACGGGAGGCGTGGCGCATATTATGATGACCTTGAGTTTCCAGTATTCAGAAGCCTCTAAACTGGCGACCTTCGAATATCTAATGTTGGGCTTTGCCGCCGTGCTCGATTTAGTGTTTTTCCAAATAATCCCGCAGTGGCACTTTTACCTGTCATCGATGTTTATCATCTTGGCCACGCTGACAGTGGCCTTTGAAGGTAAGCGAATATTCTCTAAACGAAAAGCGGCATCAGCTTAAGTTCAGAGATCCAATTTTTCCTTTTCTTTGTTGTTAAATAGCTCGCTATTCACCGCAAAAGAACAGAAAATCTGTCTCAAATTTACTTTTTCTCGCAATGATCACTCAAGCCCGAAAGGCTTCTGGAGTAATGAATGACAACATCCACTTTATATTATGTGCATGATCCAATGTGTAGCTGGTGCTGGGGACATCGTCCGCAATGGCAGCGGTTGTTAAAGGCTTTACCTGCAACCGTTACCGTTAAAAATGTAGTAGGTGGTTTAGCACCGGATAGCGATGAGGTTATGCCCCAAGCTCAGCAGCAGGCGATAGCTGGTTATTGGAAAAACATTGAGAATTTATTGGGTACGAAGTTTAACCATGATTTTTGGCGGGATAACGCACCGCGTCGCTCTACTTACCCCGCTTGTCGGGCTGTCATCGCCGCGCGTTGGCAGGAGAGCGAAGAGCAAATGATAGAAGCTTTGCAAGAGGCTTATTACCTCAACGCCAAGAACCCTTCTGACATTGAAGTACATATTGAATTGGCGCAACAGTTGGGTCTAGATAGCGAGAAATTTGCAACGGATTTGACCTCTGATGCACTAGAGCAAACCTTTATGAAAGAGTTACAGTTTGCCCGCAGTTTACCAATCAATGGTTTCCCATCGATGGTGTTAGAGCATCAAGGTACAATGCATGTTATCCCCTTGGATTATAAGGACTGTAGTGGTGCGCTAGCGGCTGTCTGTGAAATTATTAGCTAACTGTTGATCAAGAGGAATTCATTTATGAGCGATATTATATTCCATCACTATCCGCCATCCCCTGTGGCTGAAAAGGTACGCGTAGGCCTGGGGATCAAACAGCTTAGCTGGCACAGTGTGATTATTCCACGTATACCGCCCAAGCCATTGCTGATGCCTTTAACGGGTGGCTTTAGACGCACGCCAGTGATGCAAATTGGCGCTGATATCTACTGTGATAGCCAGTGTATTTTACGTGAATTGCAAAAACGATATCCCCAAACATCGTTTTATGCACAAGGCTCTGGTGAGATGTCATGGGCTTTAAGTCGCTGGTCAGATACGACACTGTTTGCGCTGTGCGCTAAAGTTATATTGGCGGTAGCAGAACCTGATATGCCCGCAGAGTTTGTCAAAGATCGCGGCCGGTTATACTTTGGCCCCGACTATGATTTTGCAAAAATACGCGAGGAATTACCTCAGATTATTGCACAGCTAAGAGCACAGTTAGGCTGGGTAGATGAGCAATTATCTAGCGGTGGCAAATTTCTGCAAGGCGAGAGCGCGACTTTAGCGGATGCATTGATTTATTACCTTATTTGGTTTTTACGCGGTCGCTGGCCACAGGGGGCTGAATTTCTGGCGCAGTTTCCAGCAATCGTTGCCTGGGAGCAACGTGTTCAAGAGATCGGGCATGGATCTTCAATCGAGATGGATGCACAAGAGGCACTTAATATTGCCAAAGCGGTTGAGCCTATCACGCCTGAATATGTTGACCCCAACGATCCTTTAAAGCTTGCCGTAGGGATGACAATTTCTATCGTTCCCGATGAGGATAGTGGTGAGCAGCCGGTCACAGGGACCTTACGTTTCGCGGATCGCGACACCATAGGTCTATTGTATAAACATGATCAGGTTGGTGAGGTCTGTATCAATTTTCCTCGAGTCGGTTATCGAATCACGATCAACTAGCGATATTTAATGGCTTTGCGCCTGTTAATATTTTCCTTAATCTAATCTGGGCATGTCATCATCCTCAACGATGATGAGAATGCTCGGTGCCCTTTTGCTTTTATTCAGCAACTCTTTCTGAGTGTTTAGATCGTCTTCTACACTGAATACACTGCTGTCCATCGCTTCCATTGACTCAATGGGTGCGGCAACTGGTGCCTGTTTTTTTACACTTTCTTGCTCGTTACTAGAGCTGCAGCCACTGATTATCAGTAAGCTGGTAAATAGTATGATGATATTTTTTAACATTATTTTTTTCCTAGCTTAACTGCGCAATTGCCCATTGGAATTCTGCGCTGTGCATAATTGGTGGTGCGCCGTTGGGTGCGTAGTTAAAATCTTTAAATGCGTGGTTTGCTCTGATTAGCGCCCGATAAAAAAAATCACAATCTTGGTTGTTTTTATTAATTGAGCTAAAGCGCAGGCCGTTTCTGGCAATTATCCATTGGTAGGGCTCAGTGTGCAAAACTCTTTTGCTGCTTTGGATAAAGTTAGAGTGACTCAAATAATGTTTAAGGCTGGCGTCAGTATAACGTTTGTCACTATGCAAAGCGTTTAAATGGCAAGCCAGCATATTTTGTTGCAATTTGTACAAGGTGAAATCGTCAATGCTCACCGGCTGTTGTGTCTCTTTTATGCCTTCCAGTAATTGATAAGCTTGCAGATAGTGATCTAGCGCCAGTTTTTTTTGCTGCGAAAGCGCTGGTAGTTGGCCATTGTTGCGCAGAGTGGGTAATTGATCTAAATGCATGTCTGCTTTCAGCCAGTGCAGCCGAGCTTTTCTTAAGTCACTGCCAAAGTTGAGATCGCTGGACAAAAAGAGCATAAAATCTTTAATGTCCTGGTCTAAACTTGGATGCTTCTTACAGCTCAATAAACGATTGTAAATGTTTAATAGCGCTTGAGTATCAGCGGGAAAGGGTGAGGGGAACTGCTGATCATGTAATTGCAAAATAGCTTTGCTAATTTGTGTATTAGCTTTGTGATGCGGTTTACGGTACAGCGCAGTTAAGGTTTTTGGGTCTATTCCCGCCGGGTAGACTAAATCGATTTTCTGCAAAAACATTTCCCACGTCCAGCCCTGAGACTTGAGCCGATGGATTTTACTGTATAAATTTGACATAACATATATTCAAGTTTATTTGAAGACCATTTTATAATGAAAACCAGGCTGATATCTACTCAAGCTTCCCTCTAAACTGGATTTAACCATCAGTGAATAGGTCACTGGTTTGTAATTAGGAATGAAGCCATGAGATATTTACCTTTAGCCCCTTTAAGCATTTCTCTGTACGCGAGCTTTGCGATAGCTGGCTGCTCGCAATTAGAATCAACCAACGATCAGCAGCAAGATTTAGCGCTAGAACAACCAGTATTCAATACCAGCGTCTTGAGTAAAATGGCTGTAAAAAAGTTCTCACAATTAAAGATGAGCGAGTCGCTCGCTATGCCTAGCGTCGCACAAGATACGCAATTTTACCCCATGGATAATCATCGGGGCAGTGAGCGCTATCAGGCTATCATTGATAATGTATTAATAGATCCTGCCGTGCGGCCATTGAGTACTTTTAGCACCGATGTCGACACGGCCAGCTATGCCAATGTGCGACGTTTTATCAATCAGGGGTTACTGCCACCGGCGGATGCGGTACGCACCGAGGAGATCGTTAACTACTTCGATTATCACTACTCGCAACCAACTTCAAATCAGCAACCAGTAAAAATAGCGTATGAGCTGGCGCCAAGCCCTTGGAATAATAAGGCACAATTACTCAAAATCTCCCTGCAAGCTAAAGACATTAAAAATACCAAGGGGAAAAATTTAGTCTTTTTAGTGGATGTGTCGGGTTCTATGTCTAGTGCAGATAAACTGCCATTGCTGAAACGCTCCTTGCATTTGTTGACGAAAACGCTAAACAGTAAAGATTGTATCGCGATCGTGGCCTATGCGGGCAATGCGAATGTGGTGCTACAAGCGACCAGTGGCAGTGAAAAAAAGGATATTGATCGAGTGATCTCAAACTTGCGTGCTGGTGGCTCGACCAATGGTGGTAATGGCTTAGATTTGGCCTATCAAATAGCCGAGGCAAATTTCATCAAAGGGGGAGTTAATCGTATTTTATTGGCCACCGACGGTGATTTTAATGTGGGCATGAGCGATGTGTCGCAAATGAAATCATACATAGAGAAAAAACGTAAAACGGCGATAGACCTAAGTGTGTTAGGTTTTGGGCAGGGTAATTACAATGACCACTTGATGGAAGAGCTATCTAATGCCGGTAATGGCAATGCAGCTTACATCGACTCTTTGCAAGAGGCGCAAAAAGTCCTAGTGCATCAGGCCAATGCCACTTTCAAAAATGTAGCTTTTGATGCCAAAATTCAAGTGGAATTTAACCCTGCTGTTGTCGCCAGCTATCGTCTATTGGGTTACGAAAACAGAGCGCTGGCGGATCGTGATTTTAAGGACGATAAAAAAGATGCTGGGGATATTGGGGCGGGGCAAAGTGTCACTGCACTGTATGAAATTGTTTACAACGGCCAAGTAACGCCCGCTAAATTGCGTTATAAACAACAGCAACCTAGGTTGTTGAATGAAGAGGCAGAACTTGGCTTTATTAAAATTCGCTATAAGTTAACACGTGATGGAGCATCTAAAGAATACTCTTTGGCGGTCACGCAAGATTCACAGCGGTCATTAGCTAACAGCACAGCGAGCTTCAGACTGGCCACCGCTGCAGCAGCTTACGCGCAAAAGTTGCGTAACAACGATAATTTCCATAGCTATTCTTGGCAGCAAATTATCAACTTGGCAGTGAGTGCTAAGGGTGAGGATGCCTACGGTTATCGCAGTGATTTTATCCAGCAATTACGCCTTACTAAGGCGTTGGATAATTAATCAGCACAGAATAGGGAGTGAAGAAGGGGTTGTTTTACTTTTGTTAGTAAAACAGCCTGTTTTTTTCAGTGTTTTTAGAATGACTTAGTCACCACTTCTAGTATCATCTGTCCCAATCAAATAACGGGTTAAACTGTCGCTATGTTTAATCAATATTACCTGGGTAACTTTAATAATGTCTATAGAGCAACAAATTGAACAGATCGATAAAAGAATCCTCATTGCCAGAGTAGTAGATTTACCAGGTACGGTTGTCTTTGGTTTAGCTATTTATGCTAGATTTTACGCCAAAGGGGATGCCTTTGTTAGCTTCTTGAATACGCCTAAAATTGTTGATTCGATGTTCGTGGCTGGTCTGGTCTTAATGGCGTGGAGTGGCTATAGAATTTTCAAATTAAAGAGGGAGAGAGTTAAACTTTTGAAGTCTGAGGAGTAATGTTTTACAGAAAAAGCCAAAGTCGATGCATTTACTCTGGCTCTTTGATTGGCGAGCATGCTTAAAACGGGTTTGTTATGCAATTTCTCGCTCTTTTAATAGCTGTGCCAACGCTTCATGTGACATAGGTTTGTAAAAATAATATCCCTGAAACATATCACAACCTAGTTCAGATAAGGTTTTTACCTGCTCGATAGTTTCAACGCCTTCTGCAACGGTTTTTAAATTAATGCCCTTGGCCAGATTGATAATAGCCTGACAAATTTCTTTGTCTTCCTTCTCATTATTACAATCTATGACGAAGGAACGGTCAATTTTTAGGATATCTAAGGGCAGGCGTTTTAAATAATTCATAGAGGAGTAACCCATCCCAAAGTCATCCACAGAGACACTTACGCCGCGCTTCTTGATGCGGGTCAATACTGAAATACACAGTTCAATGTCTTTAATTAAAACGCCTTCCGTTATTTCTATTTCTAAATACTTTGCATCGATATCAAAGTGCAATAATTGCTGATCGATAAATTCGGCAAAGCCATCAGTAAGTAGATGCCGTTCGGCGATGTTGACAGAAATAGGGATCAATTTTTTACCTTGTAAACGGTAGTCTCTTAACTGCTCAAGCACTTTACTAATCACATACTCGCCGATATTAATGATCAGCTCACTGTCTTCAATAATGGGAATGAATTCACCGGGGTACACGACTACTTGGTCGTTTTTACGCCAGCGTATCAGAGCTTCAGCTGCTGCAATCTCATGGTTTTCACTGGATACTTTAGGTTGATACACCATAAAAAAGGCTTCATTGGTTAACGCAGTCTCTATTTCTTTTTCATATCTCAATGATTTAGTGGCGTCCTCTCTCATATAGTCTTGATAGAGTTGAAAGTTATCTCTACCTAACTCTTTCGCTTTATACATGGCTATATCAGCTTGTTGAATAATTTCCTGCGTGGTTTGCTCTGATTTCGCACAGTAAGAGATGCCAATGCTGGTGGGTATTTTATACGCAGAATCGCCAATAATAATAGGTTTGCGCATTTGCGATAAAATATTGAGCGCCTTATCTTGGATAACATCGATGGTTAGCTGGCCTTGCATCAAATAGATAAATTCATCGCCTCCCCAGCGGGCGATAATATCCTCGGATCTGGCGACTAATTTTAATCTATTCGCGACCTCACAGAGCAAACTGTCGCCGGCGTCATGACCAAAGGTATCGTTAATTTTTTTGAAGTTATCTAAGTCTAAGAAAAATAATGCGACTACATGCCCGCCAGTGGTGGTTTGTTGCAGCGCTTTACTTAGCTCACTCATCAAATGTGTTCTGTTGGATAGTTTTGTGAGAGGGTCATTATAGGCAAGAAAATGCAAACGGTCTTGCATGCGTCTCTCTTTAGAGGTATCTCGAATATGAAAAATAAATTCTTTACTGGAAAAATATTTCTCTGAAGCTACCGTTATGGTTATTTCAGCGGGGAAATTCTCACCACTTATTCTCATTAATACCACATTGGAACGTCGGTTGATTAATAGACCGCCCGCTTGCAAAAAACTAAATTTTAAGCTCTCGTGTGCCGACTGTTTATAGTCATCACTAAAGAAAGAGTCGATGAAATTATCACCGATAACGCTTTTTTTGTAGCGGCCAAATAACCGCTCTGCCGAGGGGTTGTACTCAATGATTCCCCCGTCTTGATCGATAGATACAATCGCATCCATGGATGAGAGCAAAATAGCGCCTTTTCGAGACTCACTGAGTTGATGGTTCTTGATCGCTACATCACGGTTTTTAATCTCAGAGGCGATTCGGTCTATGACTTGGTTGTATTTTTTGGCGATTTGACCGACTTCAGTAAAAGGCTCTTCTCTTACCTTTTGCGAAAACTGTGCTTTTTGGTGTTGTACATCCATCTCACCTAGCAAATCAATTAATTCTGTGGATGCCCGATGCTCGCTAATATTTAAACCAATACGCTCGTTTTCTGCGGAGACTCGCAACGGTAAAAAGTAGTTGAGAGCACGCATGATGCAGTAACTGACAAAGAAGCTGTAGGCGGCTACGGCCACTACGCCGACCAATTGAATGGAAAATTGATCGATGCGTGAGAGACCAGTGCCTAGTTTGTCTAAATCGGCGAATAGCGCCAGTGCCAATGTGCCCCATACCCCGGCAAAAGCATGTACGGGAATCACCGTTAATGCGTCATCAATTTTAAGTTTTTCTAAGAGGATGCAGCCATAGTAGCAAATCAAACCCGCTACCATACCTATCATCACCGCACTTTTTACATCAACCGCATGACAGGAGGCGGTAATAGAGACCAGCCCCGCGATGATACCGTTGAGAGACGACTCGACATCGAAATACTTGGTATGCAGGTAATGCACAAACACACAGGCAAGGCCTCCCCAAATGGCCGCCATGCAGGTATTTAATATAATACCGGGCACTGCGTGGGTGAAAGCCAAGGCGCTGCCGCCATTGAAACCAAACCATCCAAACCAAATCAACAAAGTCCCCAGGGCTGCTAAAGGTAAATTATGCCCTCCCGGGAAATTAATCCCCGCCTTAAACCTGCCCACCCTAGGACCTATGATGATAACGGCCGCTAAAGCGATCCAGCCCCCGACAGAGTGCACCACGGTAGAGCCGGCAAAGTCGACAAAGCCGCGTTGTTCTAACCAGCCTTGGGCTTCTCCTGCATAGGCGCTGCCCCATATCCAATGACCTGTCACGGGATACAAGATAGAGCTGACCATTAAGCTAATTAAGATATAACCATTGAAAGTCATTCGCTCTGCAACAGCGCCTGAAATGAGGGTGGCGGTCGTGCCGCAAAACATAACTTGAAAGATAAAGAAGCTAATTTGATAGGGAGTTTGAGAGCCGTCGAATAAAAATGCACTAGTGCCGAATAGTCCCTGATAACTAGATCCAAACATCAGACCAAAGCCAACAATCCAAAACATGGCCCCGGCAAGGAGCGCATCGAGAATATTTTTAGCCGCAACGTTGATGCTATTTTTACTGCGTGTACGACCGCTTTCCAAGCACAGAAAACCCGCTTGCATCAAAAATACCAACATTGCACAAAGCAGCAGCCAAAAAGTATCTAACATTTTATGAAGAGTCCATTACAAAACGCACCAAAATCGTACAAAAAACAATCAGTCGCGCACGGGAATAGCCTTTATGCAGCAAAGTATTTATCTTAAGCGGTATTTTAGCTATTAAAACCAATAGCTTGCAATATATATGCCAGATTAAAGCAGGTTTGTGAATGATGTTTTTCTCGCTAATAGTCGTTGGATCTCAGCTGTGCTATGAGAGCAAGGTTATAGTGACGGACGCTGCAAAAACGAGCGTTGGAAAATATAAATAAAGATACAAACTAACTATTACATTTTGGCTATTTGATTTAACTGTTTAATCTTAATAAAAAATAGTTACAGTTTATGCTTAAAATTATTTATGCTAGACCCACTTATTTAGGATGAATATTGAACGCCTGCCCCGGAGATTTTTAATGAATGTCACTATGTTTAGCACTAAGCCTTATGACCAGCGTCACTTAGACAGCTTTAACCAAGGCTTGCATCATTTCAATTATGTCACTGCACGTTTAACCTCCCAAACAGCGGCGCTAGCTGATGGCAGCGATGCAGTGTGCTGTTTTGTCAACGATCAACTCGATGCCGCTTGTCTGGAGCTGTTGGCCGAAATAAATATCAAATATATTGTGATGCGCTGTGCCGGATACAACAATGTTGATCTTCAAAGCTGTGCAGCACTTAAGCTAACAGTAGTGAGAGTGCCTGACTATTCGCCTTACGCTGTCGCAGAACATGCGGTGGCTTTAATCATGGATTTAAACCGCAATATCCACCGCGCTTATGCCCGGGTTAGAGATAACTACTATCTGTTAGATGGGCTGTTAGGCTTTGATATGCATAATAAAACGGTGGGAGTTATTGGCACTGGTAAAATAGGCCTCTGTTTCATCAAAATCATGCTTGGCTTTGGCTGCCAAGTTATTGCCTATGACATTGCAGAAAATGCAGAGGTGAAAGCCTTAGGCGTTGATTATCAGCCGCTAGAGCAGGTATTAGCACAGGCAGATATCGTTTCTTTACACTGCCCGCTTACCAAGGGCACTTATCATCTTGTCGATACTCAGGCTATTGATAAAATGAAGCGGGGCGTCATGATCATCAATACCAGTCGCGGTGGTTTGGTGGACACCACCGCCGTTATCGCTGGGCTAAAAACAGGAAAAATCGGTTACTTAGGTTTAGATGTTTATGAAGAGGAAACTGAACTGTTTTTTGAGGATTTCTCCAATACAGTACTCCAAGACGATACTTTTGCCAGGCTACTGACATTCCCTAATGTAGTAGTGACAGGTCACCAAGCCTTCTTTACCCGTGAAGCGCTCGACGCTATATCCAAAGTTACACTTAATAATTTAACAGCCTTAGAAAATGATGATTTGAAAAGCGCACAGATTGTTAAATTAAGCTAAATCAGTTAACTAATACACTTAGTATGAAGGAGGCACAAAAGATGGATTGGAAGCCAAATAAATTATTAGCAGTATTGTTAGGTTTTTTTTTACAGCCCATAGGGATGTTGTACATCAATAGAGCCAAGCTGGCGGTTGTCTATTTTTTTCTCGCGGTAATGGCAGGCGGATTGGATCTTTGGCTGAGCAGTAACCATGTGAGTGGGAGCGAGTATGTTCCATTTACTTTAATTATTATGTCTATTTGCGCTACTCATATTTATTATATAGTGAGGGGGCTTGAGCTTGTCTCTAGTCGCACATGGTATAGCCGCTGGTATGGCTTGATGTCAATTTTGATGGTGCTATTACTGGTAACCGTTTCTTTTAGAACTTTTCTCTATGAGCCTTTTAGGATGCCATCTAGCTCAATGTCGCCAACGCTTATCCCGGGAAATGTGCTAGTCACCTCTAAATGGGGATATGGTAATTACAGTACCTTTGGGGTTTCTTTGGCAAAGGGAAAGCTATCCAAAGTGCTGCAACGAGGCGACGTGTTGGTGTTTGAATATCCTAAAGATCGCTCCATCAATTATGTGAAAAGAGTGATTGGTTTGCCCGGGGATTCAGTGGAATTTGCTAAAGGTTTGCTAGCGATTAATGGTAGAGCTGTGGCGCGTGAATATGCGAGCACTGAAGCAGAGTTTGAGCTGTACAACGAAGCGCTCGACACTGGTGTTTATACGATAAAATTAATGATGAGTCGCCCCGGGGTGAATGGTTTGGTAAGAGTACCCAAAGGTCACGTTTTTGTGATGGGGGATAATCGTGATAACTCCAATGATAGTAGGTATTGGGGATTTGTCCCGCTGGAAAATATCGTTGGAAAAATGATGTTTGTTCTTTAAAAAAATATTGGCAGTAAATCTTCGCAGGTTATTAAATATAACTATGAATAGTTACGCAAAATGTTATATTGCGCCGATTTCTGAATTGAGGATCTGCCTCAATAAAACTGATTATTACAATTTGGGTTGTATCTAATGAACTTATATTACGCGGTTATGTTGGTCCTTAGTGTTGGTTATTATCTAGTGGCTTGTTTTTATAGCTACAGAATGTTGACTAAATTAGGCGTTAAAATGAATTTTTATTTAGTCACGACCCCTGGCTATTTGTATTTTGTGGCGAGAAATACCAACCGTAATTTACGCATGCTGACATTGAGTAGTGTCTGCGCTTTCTTACTGGTATTAGTCGCCACGGGCATGCTTGAAGGCTAGAGAAATACTGGCACTCAGCAGCTTGTAACAGTAACAATCCCTGTTGTTTGTGTTTAAGGCTAGTTCTGACTCTAAAGTGGGAGTTTAGCTATCCTTGTAATAAAAAATTTATGCTGTTGCGGCCAGTAATCATGCCACATTAATAGCTTTTATTAGAGTGGGGCATAGCACATCGTCCTTAGGTTGCCATCCGCTGCCTTTAGCAATAGGACTAATGGTATTTCAAATAGCTTAGGTCGCAAGTTTGCTCGCGAATAGATCTAAGAGCTGCGTACGTTTTAGTAATAAAAATTCTTGATTTTATGTTTTTAAAAACAATCTATAGTATGATTTACTGAATGTGAATAAATTTTAGAGGTTTGTTTTTACTTAATATTTTTCGTTGCATTGCATCGATTTCTCTCATTTATAATGTTTAATTATGAGCTTTTTGTAGGTATGGGAATCTTTTCTACTTCCTTAGTAAAGGATAAATATTTTCCTCATAGCTTTGTCATAGATTAGCGTCTAAGCTTGAAGTTATTGTAGTTTGAGGAGGCAGGATGCCTAGATATTACTTAAGCGGTTTTTTCATAATGTTAGTCAGTAGTCAGTAGTCAGTAGTCAGTAGTCAATTGGCTCTTGCGGACCCTAAGGTTCATAAAGTGACGCTGGCTACGCATAATTTGTGTCCCTATGGATGTTATCAAGCTAATGGTTCAAGCGTTAGCAAGTCTAAGTTACGTTTTTCAGGAGTGGCAGTTGATGTGGTTCACTGTTCTTTGAAAAAAATGTCGATTCAGTTAGAAATATCAGTACTACCTTGGAAAAGAGCAGAAAAGGCGGCGAGCGAAGCAGTAGTTGATGGTTTTTTTGCCGCTTCCCAAAACTCTGTACGCGATGACTTTGCGACCATGTCAGCGGTTATAGCTGAACAAAAATGGCAATGGTTTTTATTGAGTGATAGCCCGTTAGATCCTTTGCAATTATCCTTTAAACATAATGCAACAGTGTCAGGGTTTAGAGGTTCCAATATGTTATTTTGGCTCAAAAAAAATAACTATCAAGTCGCGGCCACAGCGATAGATACCCAAGGCCTACTCAAACTTTTATTAAGAGGGCGGGTCGATGCGGTACTTGCCAATAATTATGTGATGAAAGAGGTTATCACGGATCAACATTTGCTCGACAAAATTAAAGTTTATACCCTTAAAAATAAACCTTTAGGCGTTTATTTTGGTAAATCATTTCTCTCTCAATATCCCTCCTTCTTAAAAGAATTCAACGCTAATGTTAGCAAATGTCGTTAACAAAATAATTGCTGTTAGCTGAGGATACTTTGAAATATTCACGAATGGATTATTGTGCCCACTCCAAAAACATAAGTTAAAATGTGTTAGTTTTTAGGTAAGCAATATTTCATTGTTTTAACATTACTTTTAGTACAAACAGGTACCATTGAATCACCCTTTTAGGGAATGTTTTGGAACGAGTTGATTTTTAAACCTGCCCTGCGGGGAGAAGGCAGGGATCTCAGAATTATTTATATGTATTCAGTAATTTCAAACCAATATTACTCAATAGCTTAGAACGGCACTTCGTCGTCAAAATCAGTGGTTGGCATATTGGTGTCATAGTTCGGCGTTTGATCGTATTGATCTCCCGCTGTCGCGCTTTGTATTTTCCAGCCCACCAAGTTATTAAAGTAACGACCGTTGTATTCGCGCCCGCGAATATCAAAAGTAACTACAACTTGCTGCCCAGGTTGCACTGCATCTAATAAGCTTACTTTGTCTTGCACAAACTCGATATTGATATCCTGCGGATACTTACCCTCTTCAACCGTTACCACCATCTCACGCTTAGTAAAACCGCTGTTAAAGCTTTGGGGATCCTGAATTAACTTTACCTTTCCGGTCAGTTCGTAAGCCATTGTCTCTACCTTGAATCGCTAAATTTAAAGGTTGCTATTAAAGCAGAATCGGCAGGGGATTACTTTAAATATTTGTTCGAGGTTGTTGACAGAAAGGGATTCAAACAGAGCGGTACTAGAAGAGTTAAGGGTTTTTAGTGGTATGAGTTTTTTTGGTCTATGCTGAATAGAGAATAAACTTCGTACTGTTTGGACTAATTCTTATTAAAAGGGGGATACATGAAAATTATACTAAAAAAAATATTGTTTGTTTTTATGTTAATAGGTTCTGCATATTTACCTAAGGCATCTTATGCACAAGAACTTATCGTTGCTATTGACGACTTCCCACCATGGAATATAACCACATCTGAGCCGATTAGTGGTATTAATGTGGATATTTTAACAGAGCTTTCTCAGCGTTTAGATTTACAACTGTCGTTTATTAAATGTCCTTGGAAGCGATGTCTAAAAATGATGCGCAGTGGACAGGTAGATATTATTCCCGGCTTGTTAAAAAGGGCTGAAAGAGAAGAGTATATGGAATATATAAATCCACCTTATAAAGAAGAATCCACTAAAGCTTTCTATGTACACAGAGGAAAAGAGCAGTTAATTAGTAAATACCAAGACCTGTATAAATTGAATGTGGGTGTTGTGGCAGGAAATAAATATTTTTTACCTTTTGATGAAGATCAAAAAATTATTAAACAAGCAGCAAATAGCGAGTTACAACAGCTGAGAATGTTAGAAAAACGTAGAGTACATACATTCGTAGGAACTGCGTCGCAAATAGACTATTTAATAATAGCAGAAGGGCTTCAACATAAATTTGTAAAAGCTGACTATAAATATAATGAAAAAATTAATGTTCATCTGGCCGTCTCTAAAAAATCTAAATTCGCTAATGAAATATCACAATTCGATGCACAGATCCAAAAGATGAAAGCGGAGGGGGTTATCGATAAAATCATTACTGATTTTTACAAAAATATACAGAAATAGCCATAACCCTCATAGGAAATATAGGGTTTGAAATTTAGTTCGCTTGCCGTGCAAGAAACTTAAATGGCATTGCTTATAGTCAATAGCGGAGCAGCAATTTTAAAGTACTCCGCCAATTCATCGTTTATACTTTCTATCTTTCTATCTATCTATCTATCTATCTATCTATCTCTTCTACAGCTGAATAGGTCAGTTAAGCTCATTATCTCTGGCGATGATACGCATGCGGCTGTCGACTTCTGAGCGATCAACGTAATAACCACGTAAATGTCGCTTGCCGCTAGTTGGGTCAAAAGCCTTGCGGCCATGTAATACTCTACGGTTATCAAATATCATCATTTCACCCGCCTGTAGTTTTAGGTTTAAGCAGTATTTAGGCTGGCGAACTCTGTTCATTAAGTCGCGATAGGCACGATAATACTCCCGCCCATTCGCTGCGATAAAATCCGGTCCCGCCGCTATGTGAGCATTAAAAATAAAGCTGTTTATTTGATGCTCTTCATCTAAGCCTATTATCTTGTGACGAAATCGGATATCAACGCTGTTGTCGTGAAAGCGAAATGGCATGCTCTGCGAGCTGAGTAAATTAAAATATGGCGCTGCTTGCTCTCGCATTTCCTCGGTAATAGCAAAGCCGTCTGCCAGCATAGATTCCCCGCCCTGCGCTTCATTGGTGATGCAGTGTAAAAACTGATAGCCGGGAGGGAGTTCCTGATTGGGCAAATCGGTATGTAAAGGTAAGGCGATGCTGGTGTACGCTAAATTGTTGGGCTCTGCCTTACTAATAACTTCGAACATCACACCAAAGTTCGTCTCGCGTTTAAAACCTATTAAATCGGCAAAGTTCTCCCCACCGCTATCTCCCTCTAGTCCTGTAACAATCACCAGTCCATAGCGTTTTAGGTTTTGCAGTAATGTGGCCATGGCTGAAGGTTGCTGCATTTGATCAGCTGGGTATCTAGGAGGAGAGAAATCACCTTGCCAGCTTTGATAATCGATCTGGGCCGGATCTGGTAGGGCGCAATCTTGGCGGTAATCGAGCAGTAACTGTTGTGAAAAAACAGAGCTCTGGGTCTCTGCGGGCCACTGTAATTCTACCCCTAGTGCTGTTAGTCGCACTTGTTGAGGCTGGATATCTAATTCAACGCTAGTGAGGTCAAAGATGCGCTCTTTGGTCTGTGGATGAAACCCCAACGGGTCTATGTCGCGCAGCCAGATAAAAGGGTATTGGGCAGTAGTGTTATCACTCCAGCGCAGCTCTAAAGCATCACAAGAGGTGGATATAGCAATGATATGCATAACAGAAAGTACTCACTTATAAAGTAATAGCAGTGGTGGTTGGCAATCCAGCGCATAGACAAACGCAAAAGAGGGCGCGGATTCCAAGCTTAAATTTTCAGGGGCACTAATGTTGCGTTTAATTCAACCTGCCACTCAAGAGTGATAGAGATTAATCACAGGCCGCTATTGCACCCTTTAGTGGGGGAGAGGAGGTGGCCACCAATCTTGGCGTTTTATATAAGTAGCTAGTCTGTACATGTAGTGTTTTTCTGGCGTTATAAATATCAGGATAAGGCCTTATTAAATGCGGTTTACGCATGTTACTAAGGGCTTTAATTTAGACTTAATAATTACCCCAATTGAAAAAAATAGCAATGGCTAAATTGACTCAGGTACTTAACTACTTCTGAACTTATGTTTTAAGGGATTATTGGTGAGCGGATTTTACTGCTTTAACTTTATTCTCTGAGCGTATGTTCAAATAATTGGCAGCAAAAATAATAATCGCACCAATGATTATCCAGATATCTATCGCCTCGTTATAAAAACTAGCACCAATGATAGCGATAATAGGTAAACGCAAAAAATCTATCGGAGCAATGAGCATAATAGGGGCCAGTCTAAGGGCGGTTGTAATGCAAAAATGCCCGAACAATCCGGCGCAACCGACCAATATTATTAAGGGTAAAGCCGCTAAGCTGGGGATGGCGACATCCCCATCGTAAAAACTACAGATTATGCCGAAGAACAATTGCATGCATGTTAACCAAAACAAAATGCTAGTGGTGCTTTGTGTTTGCGAGAGTAATTTTGTGGCGATAAAAGTACCGGCGAAAGCAATGGCACAAAGTGCCGCAGCGGCCACTCCTGGCCCCATCGCAATATTGCCAGGCTGCGCTACTATCAATATCCCCAAAAAACCTAAAATAACAGTGATCAAACGTGTTCTGGTTAACTTCTCTCTTAAAAAAATGGGCGCCATTAGGGCCATCCAAATAGGAGAGCTAAATTCAAAGGCAAAAACTTGGGAGAGAGGAATAACGGTTAATGCATAAAACCATAAGTTTTGCCCAGTGAAATGACAGAGGTTTCGTACCAAATGTAAACCAAAACGCTCTCTGGAAACACTCTTTAAACTGCCGGAAATACTAGCGATAGTCAGCACCACCAACACGCCGATAATAGAGCGATACATCATGATTTCAAAAGTATCGAGCTCGCTGGCCATTTCTCTACCCGCCACCGCCATCGACGTGAATGAAATGACTGCTCCTAGCATCCAAAGCCCTGCTTTTAAAGTGTGGGGTATCGTCATTATTTACATGTTCTCAGGAGTGTATTAATTACAAATAGTGGAGTGGGTGAATAAGAACAGCTTTTATTAATAGAGTAAACTCAAATTAGAAATTTTACTGGCTAGCACCCAATCGAGACAGATGGAGCATAGTCGACGCGACTTACACAATTGATTATTCGACAAGTATGTTTTATTTTAATCGGCTTAAGGTATTTTAAAAATAAGGGGATGCAGATGAAAGTAGCTCTAGTCACAGGTGCGGGTTCTGGTATTGGCCGCGCAGTCGCAATACGTTTAGCGAAAGATGGGTATGTGTTGGTGCTTGCTGGGCGCCGCCTTGAAAAATTGCAACAGACCGAGCAGCGCATTGCTACTCAGTGCCTTTGTATTGCAACAGATGTCACTGATCATCTCAGCGTAGCACAATTATTTGAACAAACTCGCAACAGCTTTGGCCGTCTTGATTTGCTGTTCAATAATGCCGGTAGCAACACATCAAAAGAAATTAACCTTGAAGATATTGATCCCGAGCAATGGCGTAGTGTGGTCGATACTAATTTGTCGGGTAGCTTTTTTTGTATACAGCAGGCTTTCAAATTGATGAAAGCACAGCAGCCACAAGGAGGTAGAATTATAAATAACGGCTCTATCTCCGCTAGCGCCCCGCGGCCAAATTCAGCACCTTATACGGCCACCAAACATGCCATCACCGGCCTGACTAAATCAGCGGCACTGGATGGTCGAAAATATAATATTGCCGTGGGTCAGATTGATATAGGTAATGCCGCCACTGACATGACCAAACAAATGGAAGTCGGTATGCCCCAGGCGGATGGCAGGATTGCCGTAGAGGCGGTAATGGACGTTACCAACGTGGCGGATACGGTTAGTTTTATGGCTTCTTTAACATTGGATGCAAATGTACAGTTCATCACTGTAATGGCCACAAAAATGCCGTTCATCGGCCGTGGTTAAACGCAGCAGCTGGTGGGTTCAACGGAATGTTATTGTTAGGAAAACTTGCGAGTATGATCGATAGTAATTGATAAGTTAGTGATGTCCTTAGTGCCGCTATAAATTATTAATTTCTTTTAAATAATCTATTAGCTCTGCAACTAATTTTTCGGCGGTAGGGCTTTTACTCGCATATTTTTTCCAAACTGGGATCGCTAATCTTCTTACTTCTCTACGTTGTTCTTCATCCCAATTATGGATCGTAACACCTGATTCTTTCATTTTATCCAATGTCTTGGGTAACATTTTAATGAAAACTTGTTTATAAAATAATTTTATTTCCGATAACGCGAGATGTAGTGCCTCTTTTTTTGCAGTGTCTAAATTATCCCAAGCATTAATATTTACCACAAAATCTGTCATTGTTATTGAATGGAAGCCTGGGTAGGTTGAATGTTTAGCTATCTTATATAAACCCACATTATAGTTTAGAACAAGGTTTGAATAATCTGCGATGGTGATTTGCTTAGAGACTAAGCTACTAGCGACTTGCTCTAAGGAAATTATTCTAGTTAGCGCGCCTAATTCTTTAAAGAAGTCAGTCACCATTCCCGGAGGGGTGCGCATTCGCTGGCCTTTAAAATCTTTTATATCGCGTAAAGGTATCGTGCTAACAAGAGCATCTAAAGGGGCGAGAATATAGGCAATTTGTTTTAAACCGAACCGATGATAAGCATTTTCTATGTAGCGAATCCCCTTTCTTTTTTGTAGCCATATCTCATATTCTGCAGGGCTGTCCCAAGCAGTTACAAAATCCCCCATAATGGCAAAAACAGGATCTGCTGCACTCCAATACATAGGAGACGTGATCATACCTGTAATTTTGTTAGTGCGTGTTGAGTTGAAGGCCGAGCGGATAGAACCTATCTCATTGGGGGGTAATATTTTGATGATAAATTCGTTATTAGTAAGCTCAGTAACTCTATTTGCAAGCTTAATTTCTAGTTGGTAGGTTAAGCTGTGCTCCTTCTGGGAGGATTGCACTAGCCATTCTACATTGGCGCTAACTGCATTCTGACAGAGGGTACTCATCATTAAAATGAGTGGCAATAACATGACTTTTAACCAGGCCATTCCGTGGCTCCTCTCTATCAGTAAGTCTTATTTTTATATTGATGACAGGATATATATAACGAGTTTAGCAAGGCGATGTCTAGCAATAAGTTTTACAAATCAATAAATTCTCTCAATAAATTGTAAGTATAAACAGATAGATAACTAAGATATAAAGATCAAAGGGGCTGTGTGAAGTGCTGAATGTGCCGATACGATTGGTGGTGAAATCTTTGTTAATGGCAGAGAAATTGGATCTGCTGCTGGGGAAATAATAGCGGCAATATAATTTGCAGATATCAAAAGGGATAAATATCGATTTCGGAGAACCAATGACTCAACCCCTACTGATCATAAAATAACGATCAGTTCATCAGCACTTTATAATGGGAAAAACCATTGCTAGCAGTTGTAGCACGGCGCATATCCATCAAAGAAAAGTAACTGATTCAAATTGAGTGATTTTAAATTTCACATAACCGCTCTAATGTTAATGATGAAAAGTTAGAGGCTAGGTTGGCACTATCCTGTTTTTAGTAGATCAAAGTGTTTAGTTGGCTAATGTTTGTTACTCTTACATTTTTTAGACGAACATAAATGGCTCAAAGTGATATTAGATATTGAAGAAGTTAAAGCTCAAGCCTCAGACACTATTTTTAAAAAAGGTGAGCAGTTGCTGGCCAAAAACAAAGTGGCGGTTAAATCCCGTGATATCCATTCAATAATCGCCAAAGTATCTGGTCAGTTTGTTTATCAAGTTAAACTAGAAATAGACAATGCTTTAATCACTAATGCGCAGTGTAGCTGTCCGGCATTTAGTTATCAGAGTATCTGTAAACACTGTGTAGCAACGGCATTGGCGTTTAACGCCAAGGATGATCAGTGTTTAGAGGTAGAAGATGACGAGCAAAAGATTCGTCGCTTTTTACTTAATAAAACCCCGGAGCAGCTCGTTGAGCAGTTGATGGACTTTGTCTTAGAAGATCCCGCCAAATATAAGCGTCTATTATTTCAAGTGGAAGCCGCGACTAAAATCTACTCTAGCAGTGAGTTAAAAAAGCTAGTGACTAAAGCGTTGCCACTGAAAAACATCTGGCAATATGATGAGGTATTAGCTTATTTTCAGCAGGCGGAAGCAGTGTTACAAGTGTTTTATGAGCACGCTAGCCAGTTACCCACTCAAGAGTACTTCTCTTTACTCAATATCGCCTTTACCCGCTTTGATAAAGCGTTAGAGCGTGTGGATGATTCCGCAGGCTATCGCTTTAATATCGTAGAACAGCTATCTGAGCAATTGAAAGACACTTTCGGGCAGTTAGACTGGAGCGATAAGAAAAAGGCGCAATGGATCGTCGATAATATTTTTGACCCCTTCGAAATGAGCATAACGTCGAGTGCCGATTTTTTAGTCACAGATTCGTTAAATGCTGCGTTTTTAGAATGTTGCCAAGCTGAAGTTGAGTTAATTGAAGTACCTGCAGATTTTTCTAAACGTGAGCATAATTGGCGTCTTAGCAGTTTAATTCAGCCGTTATTAAATCAAGCTGTCAATAATGGTGATGTGCACAAACAAGCTAAATTACTGGCTATACAAGCGACAGATATTAAAGATCTAATAGAGATCAGTAAATTGTATTTGGAGCATGATGATGAGTTTAATGCGGAAGATTGGCTGTTAAAAGCCAACAAACTTCCCGCCAGAAGTCATGAAAAAAAGGAGTTACAACAGCTGCAAATACGGGTTGATGTAGCTTTAGGTAAAAAGGAGCAAGCTTGGGTCATTGCCTGGCAGTGTTTTATCACTGAGCCAAGCTTTCAAGGCTACTTACAACTAGAGCGGCACATTTTATTAACGGGTAGCTTTGACCCAGACTATTTAAGCAAAGTAGAACAAGGGTTATTAAAGAAGCCGGGCAAACAAGGAAATGCTTATCATAGTGACGCTGCTCTAGAATATTATCTTCATCATAATCATTTAGCAAAAGCGGCTCATTGGGCTAACAGCCATGAGGTTGATTGTTATCTGTTGATGAAATTAGCGCTGCGTATAGTCGATAGTGAACCCAAACAAGCAATTGTTTTCTGCCAGCGCAGCATTAGTCATATGGTTATACTTGGGACAAATCAGGTCTACGCAGAAGCGATTAGTTACCTGAGCAAGTTCGTGACACTATGGAATGATCGTGCACAAGAGCAAGGCTTATTAAAAATCCTGATCAAAGACTTGTACCTGAAATTCAAAGCCAAACGCAACTTCATTAAATTACTGGATGAGCAATTTTCTGAGTATCTCTAAAAGGGGCAGGTAAGCAATTGTTGCGCTTAAACTATATTGAACTCACAAAGAGTCTTGCAGGATTTTCTGGTAGATACCTTCACGTTTAAGGGTTGCTAAAGCTTCACTATACGCTTTAGCAATAACGGCGTGTTTCGCTAAAAAAAAGGTATAAGTGTCTAATACAGTGACTGGATTGTTTAAGCGTATTATGTCTCCAGAATCGAACTCTACGTCGTCTAACAAGCTATTGACTGTGAACATATCTGCAACAAAGAGATCGGCTCTGCCGGCTTTAAGCATTCGCAGTGCTTGAAAGGGACTCTCCGCTTCAACGGTATCAAACCCCGCTAAGCTATCCCTGGTAAATATCCAGCCTTTGATGGTTAAAATCCGATAGGGCTTTAAACTTTGCCAGCCTTTGACGTTGAATGTTTTATTGGCAGAAAAAACGTAGATAGGGAATTTAGAAATAGGTTCTTGGGCTTTAATCGCAGTGGGGCTTATTTTTTGGTATTGGGCTACCCGAGAGAGTTCGGCATCTATCTGTCCTAAGCTAAATAGACGGGATGCTCTGATAGCGGGAATGTGGACTAACTTAATCGGTATATTTAGCTGTTGTGAGATGTGGCTTAGCACTTTTTTAGCAACCCTGAATGACAGAGTGTTTGCTTTTACTGAGGTAGCAATAGTGAGGGTATTATCCGCGGCTATGCTAACGGTTGATAGCAATGAAAACAGCATTACTATGGTAAAAGCTGGCTTTATATTCATTCTTTTTCTCATGATTTTGTTGGTAATAATAATTACCGATATAAATTTTACAAATTAATATTTGCTGTTATCTAATCCCTATTGGCTGGTACAAACACACTGCGTATATCGCAGGCTTTGTAACGGGTTAAAACGTCCCTTAACACCTAATTTAATCGTGCCCTATAGTATATTATTTAAAAGGCTAAGGAACATGCGATCAAGTACAATACTTGCTTTTCAGTCTTTTAAACGGCTAATACCCATAAACAGGGGCACGCAGATACGCGAAAGGTAGCGCAGTGGAATGACGAGTTCTTTCCAAAATGGCCTGACAAAGTAGAAAAACAAGATTTTATCTCTGTTAGTCGTTATTAGGATCGCCCTTTGGGGCGTTCAGAGCACTCCGAACTCGTTGTTATCGAGTTTTCCCGGACACAAACTTCTAGTGCCAAAAAAATCTAAGTATCTACTTCCCTGTAGTCAGCCCGTCTGTAATTATCATACCCTTAGCTGCGATGCCTAGATATCGAAATGCTCTGTACCTGAGGCGTGTTGAACTTGTTCTAGTGTTACCTAACAGAATCTGATATTTAATTTTATGTTTTTAAGAGCTTTGGTTAATGCAATTGAACCATGCAAGGAAGAGCTAGATCCCGTCTACAGTTAACGACGTTCTAGGCGGGTAGTGTGATTATTTTTGCTCATTTAACTGCCAGTTGTAATGGTATTTTATCTTGCTCTTTCCTTGCTGGACGTAGGCGGTCAGTGCCGCACTTAACTTAGGTTGTGCATATTTTTGCAAATGTTTAATCACCTCAGTGTCATTGCGCCCAAAATCGACCTGGTACCAATCAAAAATGGAGGAGAGAGTGAGTTTGTTTTTACTGAAAGCCACCCCTCGTGAGTGATTGATATATTGCTTAGCGCCTTGTTCTAACAGTGCGTGTGTGTTGTCTTTGGTATACACCTTAGTGGCGAGATTAGGGCAGGAATAAGAGGCGCAGTTCACCGCATAATGAATACGTTCGTCATTGTAAATAGGGCGTAAAATACGATGCTCTATATCGTTCAGGGTGAGTTTACGACCATTAACACTCAGTAGCTTATCGTCCCAAGGGCCAAAAGAGAAAAAACCTTTACCTAGCTTGGTAATAGTTTTAACCGGGTATTTCTCCAGTATTAAATTGACCGTCGCCGCATTGTATAAATTGATCCAATAAGCTTTTTGTTGCGCTCTGGTTAAAGCCAGTGGGTCTAGGGCAGATAAACTGGCAATGTAGTTGTTTAATACTTGTCGGTGTTGAACGGTGACTTTGGCATAGGCAAAAAAGGTTTGTTGCTGGGCATCTATGCTCAGGTAGTTATCTAACAGTAATTGCCAAGGTTGATGATCCACCGCAATGGACTCGGTCGCGGCAAAAGGCTGCCAATAAACATCCAGGTTTTTTGCAGGTGCAGCCCAGGCACTATTTAAGATACAAAGATTGAATAAAATAACACAGAGCAATTTCATATTTATTTACCACAATAAGTTTAAGTCGCAATTAGCACTGTTTCAGACAAAGTTGAATAGCAGTAGTTCATTGTGCCGTCGCGCAGAGATGGCATCTGGGCAACTGCTGCATGTTTCTGTCTGATGTAGTTTCGTGCCGTTATTTAATCAGCTTAGTTTCAGGAAAAACCGCATGCCAGCCAAACCAAAAGGCGCGCCGATAGGGCAAGCTAGTCAACGTGCGCTGACTCTTTTTAGCCACTAACATCTCCTCTTCTAAATGCCATTGCTCGCCGGTACTATCCACTAGCGTACTGTCTTGATCGTAGCTCACAAAATCTACCTCTTTGGGGTCATAAACCCGGTTAGCGCCTGAGGAGTCTGTCAATACCAGTATTTTTTGGCGCCCAATATTATTTTTATACAATGGATTCTTGTTTAAAAAATCGGTATCGATGGCTAATTGCTCTTTGGGAGATGCAAAAAATCTGAGCGCTAGCACTTCTTGTTTGTTTTTAAGTCGAGTATCGGTAAAAGGGGTATTAAACATGAGTTGGTCCGTCGAAAAATATGCACTGTAGGCAACCCCTTCGCCATAGTTACGATTATGGCCGGTATCTAGTGATAATACGCTGGTCTTGGGATGGCGACGTTTCCACTCGCCCCAAGTTGTAGTGACAACACCTACGTGTTCTAGGACAATGCCTTTGCCGACTAAAGGCCCAACCACAGGCTCGCCTTTAACGGTGCTCCACAAAGATTGGGTCTTTTTGTCATACATTAATTTATTTGAACGGTATAAAAAGCCACTGGTGCCCAGTTCAAACTGCACCCCATTGAGGCTGGTTTTATAGGGGATAACAGTGCCGCACAAAGTGCAATAAACGCCAGCGATATCAACACCACCGACAGTATCCACAAACATTTCATGCCACGCTAAAATTCTTTTTGGGTAGGCGCGTGCATCGCCATTAATCTTAATACCAAACACAATGTTATCGTCTGCTAGGTAAGTGGCCTGTTGCGCCGACAGCATTTTTGGCTGGCGTAGCGGTGGAATACCATCTTGCACGACCCCACCCCAGCGAATTTCATCGAGTCGAATCCGTGTCTGTTGTTGTCTGCCCTTGAAATATTGATTAAATTTCGGGTCTATTTGTTGGTACAAAATGGCTTTGAAATTGTCATAGTAATTAACAATGTTTTGCGGTTTATTCCAGAGCCAAAAGAACCATTGGTTAGTGTTATGTTTAAAGTTATTGCCAGTTTTTTCCTCTAAGAGATTAACTATTTGTGTCGCTGTTGCACTGCTGCCACTCACACTGAGTATATCAAGCAGCGGCGCAATATAAGCATCTTGCCAGTGTGTCTCAAGCAAACTTAGCGTCTTACTGGTATCGGCATTATTTACATTGTTGGCTAAGCGAATTAACGCCACGTCGGCGGTATTATGTGACAAATTGGGCGACAGGTTATTATTTTGAACCGATAGCTGGGTATTTTTATCACTTGCGGAAAAGGCCAGCTGACTCAAAAAACCAGTAGCGATTAACAGCGTTAAACTCGATATCATTTTGTTTGAAAATGTCATGCTTTATCCTCAAATTTATTAAGGTGCTAATTAAGCTTAGGGAAGTAGCTATAGATACTCGGGTAGCAAGGTTTTAGATTCACAGAAGTAATAGTTAACTTATTGATGTGATGGGAGCCTTAGGGAAGTCGCTATCAGAAAACAGCCGCTTAGCTGATATATAAGAAGATAACCCTATTTATATTTCAAACCCTAAATAGAAGGGGAGAGTTCATCAGCGAGAAAGAAATCATCAATCCAAGCCCTAACAATACGTAGGGCATCGCCAGTGCAGAGCAAAGCGTCAGTTGCTTTTTGATTCTGAACTTTCATCTTTAATTAACCTTATTTGAAGGGTTTATAGGGATTTGAGACTCTTAATAATACAGATGATAGGCATTAAATTATTCGGTATTAGCTGCGCACTATTCTTAGTTTAAAACCAGCGTGCTTTTTCTTGAAGAAATAACGGGAACCTTTTTGCATTGATATGCATCTTGCTGGCGATATCGAGATAATTATCGATGTCGTTAATAAATGCTTGAGTGAATGACACTGTTTTTCACCCCAAGGCTTTATATTTTTTATCATCAATAGGAAGCAATATGAATATTTTAAGAAGCAAGCCGTCTGCGTCGGGGCTAGTAGAGGAGATGTCGATACGGTCACGTCGTCAGTTTTTGAGCAGTGCTGGTGCTGTAACTTTGTCAGCGACAGGGGTAGCGCTATTGAGTGGTTGTGCCAACGCTGCTAAACACGACACAGAAGCAAGTGCTACCCAGCAAGATGTGATCATTCTGAATACGGCCATCAGCGCTGAATTTGAAGCGGTTGCCGCCTATCAAGTGGGCGCCCAGAGCGGTTTGTTATCAAGCGAAGTATTAAAAGTCGCCCTACAATTTCAAGGCCATCATAAAGAGCATATCGAAGCACTGGTAAACGCTGTTAAGTCATTAGGTGGTACTGCAGTGGAGGCAAAAACTGATTATGACTTTCCCCTTGATCAATTAAAGAATCAAACCAATGTACTTGAATTTGCAGCGGGTCTTGAACGTGGTGCTGTCAGTGCATATGCCGGTGCTATACCGGTATTTGGCGACCGTGATTTGGCCGCTGCAGCAGCGAGTATTTTGGCTGATGAAGCAATGCATTGGGCTATTTTACGCAATGCACTGGGGCTTGACCCTGTGCCTGGTGCCTTCTTTTCATAAATAATGCTGAGTAAACAAGCCGCCCTGAGCCACAGATTTGTGTTTAACACAGACAGTAGTGTGCCTAGTCTGTTCTCGGGTCGCTATACAAAGTGCTCTATTAGGAATTGACCATGTTAAAGGCCATCTTTATGGTTATCAGTTTGCTAAGTTTTACAGCGGTAGCACAAGGCGTTACCACCGTTGATATAGCTCAAGGGCGAGCTATTTATGCCACATGTATGGGGTGTCATTCGCCGGAGCGTCATCGCACTGGTCCTCAGCATTGTGGGCTTATTGGGCGCAAGGCAGGATCTGCCGTGGGCTTTGATTATTCACTGGCGATGCAACAGTCTGATATCATTTGGACTAAGAAAACCTTAGATGATTTTTTAACCGCGCCATTAAGAGTCATTCCCGGCACCAAGATGGCTATCGCGGGAATCAGTAACAAAGTAGATCGAGCAAATTTAATCAGCTATCTAATCTCTCTTAACCAAGACGCCAAGTGCCAATACAAGGAAATACCATGATTTCACTCGTTAAAGAGGCATCACAAAGAGTGTCTTTAATCGATTTGTCGGATCAAGAACTAGTGGTGCGTATTATCGCTGGCGACGCCAATGCGTATGAAGGGATTATGCGTCGCTATAACCAGCGTTTGTTTCGGGTCACTCGGGGTATTTTGGATAATGATGCCCAGGCAATGGATGCAATACAGGAAACTTATCTAAAGGCCTTCAGTCAATTGACAACGCTGAAAGATATTAATGCCTTACCTGCGTGGTTAACCTCCATTGCTAGAAGAGAAGCATTACAGTATCTGCGTCGTAATAAGCGCAATGTATCTATGGATCCTGCACAGATGGAACCTGTCATAGCGTTAGCAGTGATGATGAAAACAGATGATCAACCAGAGAGTAAAATGGCCAATGATCAGCTAAAAAGCTTACTTGAAAGCTGTATAGACAAACTACCGTCAACCTTCCGTGAGGTTTTTATATTGCGCTCGATTGAGCAATGTAGTGTCAACGAGACTGCCAATATTCTGGAAATATCAGAGGCCACTGTAAAAACACGGTTATTTCGTGCTAAAGCGCTGCTTCAACAGCAGCTAAGTTTGCATATTCAGGAATCTAATATTGCACTGTACGAATTTGCCGGACACCGTTGTGATGCTATTGTACAAGGCGTTCTTACACGCTTGGCACAAAGCTAAAACAATGAAATTTACAGAGGAGTTGGCAGCTGTTTTGTCTGTGTCATTGGCATAAAAGTCAAAACTGAACCTGCAGGTTGTTGGAGTTCAGCCTGCTTGTTATTTGTTTTTACCTCCCTTACTTGCGCTATTACCTTTATTGCCACTACTATTCCCGCTTTTTGAACTATTACCACTACGCTTGTTGCTACTAGCACCTTTGTTGCTGCTTTTTCCTCGGTTTTTACTAGCGGTAGATTGTTTGCTGTTACCTGAGATTGCCGCATCAGTAGCCTTTTTTTCACTGCGTTTGTTATGGCCCAAACCCAGAACACTAGGATGTACACCCAGCTGTTGTGCGATCTCACCCCAACCCAACCCAGATGCCCGCATTTGAGCGATACTCTCTGTTGAGGCTGTAGAGATGTTTTCTAATTGTTGGTTCGCTGTATCCAGGCCACTTAACGCTACCGTCAGTGCCTGACGGGCCTGTTCAAGGGTTTGGTTGGCGCCAAGCAGTGCATCGGCGTCTTGGCTATTAGTTGCATCAAGTACCGCTTGGGCTTGCTCTATAACTTGCTGCGCTTCATCTACCAAAAACTGTGAAACATCAATGCGCTGCTCGGCTTTCTCAGTGGCTACTTCAATTGCCTGGGCTAGATTTTCCGCCCTTTGAGCCTGCGCAGTATTGCTCGCGGCGGTGTTTTCTTCTGAATTAACAGCTTCTGCGCCAGTGGCAAAGTTAATGAAGGTGCAGCAAATAGCTAAAGTTAATAGCTTTATACTTTGTCTCATGGTCTAGTCCTCAAAAAGTTAAAATGTAAATTAACTGACGATTAATAAAATCCTTGCTACAACAATATTGAGCTTAGCATATCTAACTCCGTTTACTTGAGCAGCTTAAGTAGTGGGTTGAGATTGAGCTGCTAATGGATCGTCGTGTAAACATTTACGGACCTGTAAGTTAAGGAGTAGATGTAAGCTCTGAATTCGCAATCTAGCTGTTCAATAAACGTACAGCAGGTGCGAGGTATAATAGCTTCAATGTAAGTACAATAAATCCAGATAAACAGTAAGGGTTGTTGAGTGAGCCATGGGCCGCAGGAGTTTCGATCTTAACCAAATATTATCTGATTATTTGTAAGTCAATTCCAATGGGGAGTGAGTTATGAAATATGATTACCTATGCGCCTTAACTATTAGTTTAGCAGTGTCAGCTGCCAACGCAGAAATCCCCGCCAGTAACTACTTAAATACTGAACTAGCCAATGTGCATAATCGATGTATCGTGCAGTTTTCTGCTAATACGATTTCTAGCAATGTACTTGGGCTGGCGAAAAATTTAGCGAGGCAGGCTAATGCCAAGCTAAGTTATGTTTATCGACATGCTATTAAGGGCTTTACCATTAATTTGCCATGTCATGCTGCTCGCTCGGTATTTCGACATTCCACTGACGTTATCTCGATGTCTGTAGATACTGTTGTATCTATCAATAAAGGTAAGCCAAATAAAGGAGGCGGGGGCTCAGATACTGCACAACAAGTCTCTTATGGCACTTTACGAGTGGCTGGTGGCTTGATCGACAGTGCAAATTATACCGCCTGGGTGATAGATAGCGGTGTGGACCTTGATCATCCTGATTTAAATGTAGATAGCACACGCGGCTTCACCGCTATAAGACGCGGTGGTATGGATGATCAAAATGGTCACGGAACCCATGTAGCAGGGATCATAGGGGCTATAAACAATAATATAGGCTCTTTAGGAGTAGCGCCTAATACGCAAATAGTACCCGTAAGAGTGCTTGATCGCAGAGGGTCCGGATCTATGTCTGGAGTCTTGGCAGGGGTAGATCATGTGGCTGAAAATGCATCGCCCGGGGACTGCGTAAATATGAGTTTAGGTGGCGGTGCATACGATATTCTAGATCAGGCGGTGATTAATGCAGCGGCAAGCACTGGCGCCTATTTTGTCTTAGCGGCAGGTAATGAAGGGGAGCCGGCAGTTCTACACTCTCCTGCACGTGCCAATGGCAATAACGTTTATACAATATCAGCGGCAGACATCG
>JABSRB010000039.1 GCA_013215375.1 Oceanospirillaceae bacterium
TCCCCTCAGACGGGGCGATTCTGCTTTCTTTCAAGCAGACGGGTTTGCTGGCTTCGCCGAGCAAACACAAAAAAGCCCGCTCAAAATATTTTGAGCGGGCTTTTTAAGCGATTAAATAGAGATAAATTAGGCGAAACCTAAATCACCGAGTCACCCTCGGGAATATCTATTAACGGCTAACTACGTTTTATTGACTTCTTACGTGTGCTTTTCTTACCGCTACTCTTCTTGCGAGCATTAGCTGCAGCTCTAGCGATAACCTTACCACCTGCCGTCTTAGCTTTTTTAGCCGTACTCACGGTCGAGGCCTGAACCTTGTCAGCAGCTTTCGTAGTCGTTATTTTAGGTTTTTTCACAAAGTGATAACCCTTTTTCTTTTCCTCTGCCGGTACTAACTGCCAATCTGCTGTACCGATCAGATCGGTACGACCCATATTGGTTAATACACCGCGCAATCTATCCCAATTAGTCTCATCGTGATAGCGTAACAATGCTTTTTGCGTCACCCGCTGCTCATACTCCCTGGGAATATAGATTTTTTCACTCTTATAAGTGATTTTTTTCAGTGGATTACGACCAGAGTGATACATCGCAGTCGCCAGTGACATCGGAGATGGATAGAACGTCTGCACTTGATCCACTCTAAACTTATTCTTTTTCAACCACAGCGATAAATTAAGCATATCCTCGTCTTCACTACCCGGGTGAGCAGCGATGAAGTAGGGAATTAAATATTGCTTTTTCCCCGCCTCTTTTGAGTATTTATCAAACATGCGCTTAAACTTATCGTAGGTGCCCATGCCCGGCTTCATCATCATGTTTAAGGTTTTTTCTTCACTGTGCTCAGGCGCAATCTTTAAATACCCTCCCACATGATGCGTGACTAATTCTTTAACGTATTCTGGATCTTCCACTGCTAGGTCGTAACGTAATCCTGAAGCAATAGCTATTTTGTGCACACCAGGAATTTTACGTGCCTCGCGATACAACTGCGTTGTTTCACTGTGATCTGTGACCAAGTTCTTACAGATAACGGGGTAGACACAAGAGAGCTTGCGACACGAAGACTGGATAGCATCACTCTCACAATTCAAGTGATACATGTTAGAAGTAGGACCACCCAAGTCCGTAATCATACCGGTAAAGCCTGGCACTTTATCGCGAATTTCTGCAATCTCTTTAAGCACTGACTCTCTTGACCTACTTTGAATCACTCGCCCTTCATGCTCGGTAATTGAGCAAAAAGTACAGCCACCAAAGCAGCCGCGCATGATGTTCACTGAAAAACGAATCATGTCATATGCTGGGATTTTACGATTACCGTATGAAGGGTGCGGTATGCGCTGATAAGGCAAACCAAATACCGCATCCATCTCTTTCGTGGACAAAGGGATTGGCGGCGGGTTAGCCCATATCTCTTTATTGTCGTGGCGCTGCACCAACACTTTTGCATTGTGCGGGTTAGACTCTAAATGCAGCACTCTTGATGCGTGCGCATACAGCGCAGAATCTTTGCTTACTTTTTCAAAAGAAGGCAAACGTACATAAGTCGTATCTTTATCTAAACGCTGTTTACCTTTTAAAGGCTCGGGAATAATTCTAATAGGGACAGCAACGACTTCGCCCGTATCCCCTTTCTTGCCATCAGCACACTTTTTCTTGTCTTCTTCGTACACATAGGGGTTAGGTAACTCCTCTACGTTACTAGACCAGTCAATTCTGGAAGAATCTACTTCTATAAAACCCGCAGGCACATGATCTCGCAGCACTACAGTTCCACGCAGATCAGTAATATCGGCAATATCGACCCCATCAGCTAAGGCATGTGTAATATCGATAATAGCGCGTTCAGCGTTGCCGTATAATAAAATATCCGCACCGGAATCTATCAATACCGAACGCCTAACTTTATTGCTCCAATAATCATACTGAGCAATACGTCTTAGACTTGCCTCTATGCCACCAATGACGAGAGGCACTTCTTTGTACAGTTCGCGACAGCGCTGTGAGTACACAATAACAGCACGATCCGGGCGTTTCCCCTCGGCTCCATCTACTGTGTAGGCATCATCGTGACGCACTTTTAGATCGGCAGTGTATCTATTAATCATGGAGTCCATGTTGCCAGCGGTAATACCAAAATATAGATTTGGCTTCCCCAACGCAGCAAAATCAGTAGTGCTCTGCCAATCCGGCTGAGAGATAATGCCCACTCTAAAACCTTGCGCTTCTAATGAGCGCCCCATCACCGCCATACCAAAGCTAGGGTGATCGATATAGGCATCGCCTGTCACAAGAATAACATCACAGCTATCCCAGCCCAGCAATTCCATTTCTTGTCGAGTAGTTGGTAAAAAATCGGCGGCGCCGAAACATTCAGCCCAATGTGGCTTTTTGGCAAAGAGGTATTCTGCAGTTCTGATCATTAAAGTTACACGTAGTCATTATAGGTTTATAGACTGTCCGACCTACAACGTTTTGTTAGACTGGACATAAGGCAGGGATGCTGTAAACATTTCTAGACAGCAATACTCCATTATCTCAGAAAATGAGATCAATTCCTATTACTTTAAATGCTTGCTAGATACATCGGGGTTAATTAACGACAAACAAATGATAACTGCTACAATCAACAACATCTTTTTAGGGTATGACTATGTTAGCTATCAAATACTTGCGACTTTTAGGCGTGTTGTTATCACTGATTTTAGCATCTAGCGTTTTACAGGCCAAAAACACCACTCTCTTTGCCGCCGCCTCATTGACCCAACCTTTAGATGAAATAATTAAACACTATCATCAGCTAACGGGACACAAAGTAACTGCGGTTTATGCAGCTTCTTCTACCTTAGCCAGACAGATATCCCATGCAGCGCCCGCTGATCTATATATTAGTGCCAACCAAAAGTGGATGGACTTTTTAGTGACGCAAAACAAAGTACAAACAGGTTACTTAAGCAACTTATTGCAAAACCGCTTAGCCTTAATAGCTCCTATCTCAAGCGAGCTCAGTCATTTAGAGCTAAACCAGCTAACAGAGATTGGCGATAAACTGGGCAACAGTAAAATGGCCGTAGGCAATACCGATCATGTTCCTGTGGGCATTTATGCCAAACAGGCTCTGCAGAGCCTACAATTATGGAATTCTCTTAAAAGGAAACTGGCATTAACCGCTAATACTAGAGGTGCGCTCGCCTTTGCAGAAAGAGCGGTAGTCCCTTTAGCCATCGTCTATAAAACAGATGCAGACTCCTCAAAGAAGGTCAAAACCTTGGCGATATTCCCCGAGAGCAGCCATGACAAAATAATTTACCCCCTCGCTTTAATCATCCAAAAACAACCCACTGATATTACTGCTGTCGACTTTTACCACTATCTTTTATCCAGTGAGGCGGCGACTGTTTTCCAACAGTTTGGCTTTACCACCATTGCAAAAGCGAAGTAGCCATCTACCCCTTTGATGCCATTGGATAAAGTTTGCTATGATGTGCGGTAATTAAAGAGGCTAAACTACACAATGTTATCGGAATTTGAAATCCAAGCTATTTCACTGAGCTTAAAAGTCGCTGTCAGCGCCGTTGGCATTAGCTTGCCATTTGCTATTCTCAGTGCTTGGTTATTAACCCGAACCCAGTTTTGGCTTAAACCCTTATTTGACGCTTTGCTGCATTTGCCCTTGGTATTACCACCTGTGGTCATCGGCTATTTGTTACTGATTAGCTTCTCGCCCAATGGCTTCATTGGCGCCCCACTGGCTAAATATTTAAATATCAATATCAGCTTTAGCTGGCAGGGAGCCGCTCTGGCGAGTGCCATTGTGGCCTTCCCCCTAATGGTACGCGCCATCAGATTAAGCTTATTAGCGGTTGATAGAAATTTAGAGCAAGCCGCCAGTACTTTGGGGGCTAGCCCGCTAAGGGTATTTAGCACTATCACTTTACCGTTAATGATACCTGGTATTATTAGTGGCGTTATTCTCGCGTTTGCCCGCAGCTTAGGCGAGTTTGGTGCCACCATCACTTTTGTGTCCAACATCCCTGAGATAACCCGCACCATTCCACTGGCGATGTATAGCTTTATTCAAACTCCCGGTGCTGAATACCAAGCCCTGCGGTTATGCATTATTGCCATTATCATCGCACTGTTAGCCCTTATTGCCTCCTATTGGCTTGAACATAAAACACTGCAAAAAATAAGTGGAAATAAAGGCCTGTGAAAATAAAGCTGAATGCCGTACTCAATGAATTTGAGCTATGCATAGATACAGAAATAGCTGACAGCGGAATATGCGT
The DNA here is from genome assembly GCA_013215375.1 of Oceanospirillaceae bacterium. GTDB lineage: Bacteria > Pseudomonadota > Gammaproteobacteria > Pseudomonadales > Balneatricaceae > Rs1. The sequence continues at coordinate 4,293 of JABSRB010000039.1, forward strand.
GATCTTTGGCCGCTCTGGGTCGGGAAAAACCAGTCTAATCAATTTAATCGCAGGACTTGAAACGCCAATATCAGGCGTCATCAGTCACGGTGATCAATGTTTTTACGACAGCGATAAAAACATCAATTTACCGACCCACCAAAGAGACATAGGTTATGTATTTCAACAGGCAAGATTATTCCCACACCTCGACGTAAACGCCAACCTCAGATATGGCTATAACGAAACAGCAGATGCCAATCAAGTGCTATTGAAACGAGTCATTGATCTACTGCAAATAGACGCTTTATTAAAGCGCTTTCCCTCTTCACTTTCTGGAGGCGAGCAGCAACGCGTTGCTATCGGCCGTGCTTTATTGAAGCGCCCCAAATTACTGCTAATGGATGAACCACTGTCTTCCTTAGATCACCCCAGAAAAAAAGAGTTACTTACCTACCTAGAGCAACTCAATAAGACTTTTAAATTGCCTATTTTGTATGTCACCCACTCTCTAGATGAAGTACTTTATCTCGCCGATGAAATGCTCGTTTTAGATCAAGGTAAATTGTTATTACAGGGGGACGTTGAGTCGGTATGGAATCACCCTAAGATGAAACCTTGGCTAGGCCATGATCAGCAATGTGCACTGCTGCATACCAAGGTGTCAGCACAACATCCTAAGCACCCACTGACCGCTTTGGATTTGGGTGATGGACAACAGCTTTGGGTCACAACAATCAACTCTGAATTTGGCGCACCCGTGCGGCTACGTATTTATGCAAAAGACATATCTCTAACCGCAGAAAAAGCTACCCGCACCCAGACAAGCATCCGCAACATTATCAAAGCCTGCATCGTTGACATTGACATTCAACAGACCAATGTCAGCATTAAATTAGCCCTTGGCAGCAATTTCTTGTGGGCAGATATCACCCTCTGGGCGCTAGAGGATTTACAACTGAGTGTTGGACAACACATTTACGCGCAGATAAAAGGCGTGAGCATAAAAAACCAAGACTGGGTGACAAACTAACGCCAACGCCCTTGACTGCGACCAGAGACACCCGCCATTTTCACCAATCCTGCTCGGGTATTTGAATGACACAAGGCAATCGCCAGCGCATCGGCAGCATCTTCCTGAGGCAGCCCTGGCAGCTTTAATATTCTCGACACCATATGTTGCACTTGAGACTTATCAGCCGAACCCTTACCTACCACCGCCTGTTTAACACTGCGGGCAGCGTACTCATACACATCCAATGATTGTTGAGTAGCAGCGACGATAGCCGCGCCTCTCGCTTGGCCCAACTTTAAGGCAGAGTCAGCGTTTTTGGCCATAAACACTTGCTCAATAGCAAATTCCTGAGGGCTATACATTTCTATTACTTGGGTAACACTGTCGAAGATTTGATTAAGCCGGTCCGCCAAATCACCATCTTTCATGCGAATACAGCCACTGGCAATGTACTCATTTTTATTACCAATGTTATTAATCACCCCATAACCGGTAATACGAGAACCGGGATCAATACCTAAAATAATCATTGTGCAGTCGCATCTCTATTTACATACTTTCTAGGCACCCGCTTAGTCACACCAGTAAAAAGCGTATAGGGAATTGTCGATGCTGCTTTTGCCACTTCTGTCACCTTTAAAGCATCACCCCAGAGCTCTACATCAGAGCCTATTTTCACGCCTTTAAGCCCAGTAACATCAACGGTAACCATGTCCATAGAAATACGCCCAGCGATCATAGCGCGCTGCCCTGCCACCATAATAGGGCTGTCATTAACAATATGACGATCATAACCATCGGCATAACCTATCGCAATAGTGGCAATCATCTTTGGCGTTTCACAGACAAAGCTAGCCGCATATCCCACCGCTTCACTATTGCTCACACTGCGTAAAGCAATAACTTGGGTGGTAAAATGCATCGCAGGCTTTAGCTTATCGGCAATCGGATGAGCAACGTCAAAAGGAGACGCCCCGTACATCATCAACCCCACTCGCAACCACTGTCGATGGCTGGCTTGGTTAGAGAGTATTGAAGGCGAATTAGCGAGGGACTGTTCAGCGTTTAATCCTGCACACGCCTGATCAAATAACGTAATTTGAGCCGTGGACATTTCACTATTCAGATCATCGGCACAAGCCATGTGCGTCATCAAAACTATTTCGGCGACATTATCCATATCTTGAAGCTGATGATAAGCATCAATGAATTCGCGACTGTTTAGACCTAAGCGATGCATCCCAGAATCCATTTTTAGCCAGATATTAATAGGCTGACTTAAACTTGCATTTTTTAGCCAATCTAACTGATAAGTACTATGTAGCGCAGTCCAAAAATTATTCTCTGCAATGATAGGCAATTCATCAGCGCTAAAAAACCCTTCCAACAACAGCACTGGGTTACTCACACCCGCCTCTCGTAGTTCAAGCGCTTCTTCAATACAAGCAACTCCAAAAGCATCGACCCAAGGGGCCAGTTTATTTGCCACAGCAACTGCTCCATGACCATAGGCATCCGCTTTAATAACAGCCATCGCTTTGGCATTTTTTGCCTGAGACTTTGCCAGTTTAAAATTGTATTCAATTGCCGATAAATCTATTATCGCCTGTGCCGCTCTTGCCATTTATCTATGTACCTATATCTTTCTATGTAATCTATTAACCAACGACCATAATAGCTTCGATTTCAATATCAACAGCCTTTGGCAACGCCTTCACTTCGTAGGCAGCACGAGCAGGATATGGCTGTTCAAAATAACGCGCCATCACTTCATTTACCGCTGCAAAATTAGCTAAATCTGCCATCAGTATGGTCAATTTTGCAATATCATTCATAGAGCCTCCAGCCGCTTCAGTGATTGCCTGCAGATTTTCAAAAACACGCACAGCCTGCGCTTCAAATCCACCTTCAACCACTTCCATTGTTACCGGATCCAAGGGAATCTGCCCTGAAATATAGACCGTATTACCTACTTTTACTGCTTGAGAGTATGTGCCTATTGCCGCAGGCGCCTGATCTGTTGATATAACACTACGATTAGCCATGATGTCTTCCTTAATCAATACGAACTTTTAATTTTATGAATAGTTATTAATATTCATTAAAATAACAACAATGAGTTACTAGTACTTGCCCGCTGCAACTTAACATCGACCAACCACAAGTAAAGACCCATTCAAATTTCTAAATTTATGATAAAAATATCGGATTTGAAAAATACCTTGCGAACAAGATGATTTCAATTAAAAAAACACTATCGGGATAGAAATACTCCCGTTCTCCAACCAACCCTTTAAAGCGAGCCAACCGGTCTATTCCAAGTAATCAAATTTAATACGTTTATACCAAAACACAAAAGGATAATCTAGAAATAAAGAAATATCAGAGAATTATTTATTGTATTTTTCTCTATTATTAGGTTTAATTAATGTGGCTTTAACAGATGTAATAAAACTGATTTCTCCAAAAAATCACTAGTTCTGAGTGACACTCAGCGACAAAAACTAATGAATGTAGATAAATATGCGCAAACTTGATCGAATTGACAGAAACATCCTCCGTATTTTACAAAATGAAGGTAGGATCTCTTATACAGAGCTCGCCGATAATGTTGGACTTTCAACCACCCCTTGTATAGAACGAGTCCGAAGGCTTGAAAAAGAAAATTTCATTGAAGGCTACTATGCGCGTCTGAGCCCGAAAGCCCTTGGCTTCGACATGTTAGTCTTTGTTGAAATTGCCTTATCTTATCAGTCACCTGACGCATTTGAGACTTTCAATGAAGCGGTAAAGTTGCTGCCTTATATTCAAGAGTGCCATCTTGTCTCCGGAGATTCCGACTACCTCCTTAAAGCTCGCATCAGAGACATGTCTGAATATCGTGCTTTATTAGGTGAGATGTTACTTACTTTACCCGGTGTTAAAAACTCTAAAAGCTACATTGTGATGGAAGAAGTAAAAGAAGGCGTTGCCCTACCCATCAAAGGCTAATATTTTACAACTTTTAAGGGCTATTCTCCGAAAAGCCCTTCACTACTGCTTCATCTCCCCTGCACTTTTCACATTTCGCCTATTCAGCAAGGCTTAATATAACCCCACACTAAGCGGTGAAAAATCACCCCTTGATGCTTTAGCTCCCCACCGAACTCATCTCTATTAAAGCACTTCTAAGACCGTTTTTACTCCTCTTTTGTTCACTATACGTACAGCTACATTCCTAATGTTTTTGTATTTTAATAACCGATAAATTGTTTAGGAATTTATCCTATGTTTTTAGCCCACCACATACAGCACAATTCACCCATGGAGAGCTTAGGAAGGATCCTAAACAACCCCTTGGAGGGGAGCTCAAATGCTACTGATGGATCAAGTAGTATCGGCACGGAAGTCGAAAAAGATTTTATCAAGGACGGACAAAATCTGGATTACTGGATGCTATTTATAGCCTCAGTGATTTAATCGTATGGAGATAGAAAGGATTCTATATTTTCTCAGGATTTGAGAACTCAATATGCTATTCAAGGATTCGGATAGTATCGGCAAGGACGTCGAGATCAAGGGCTCTGAAATGGATAACATTCGAGCCCTTTTATTTTGCTCCAGTTTTTAGGAAATTGTCCTATGTTTTTAAAAACGTTATTCGAGCATTATACACCCATGGAGAGTTAGGAAGGATCCTATGAAAATCCTCGGATAGGAACTCACATGCTACTCACGGATGCAGTAGTATCGGCAAGGAAGTCGAAATCAAGGGCTCGAATATGGATATCATACGAGCCCTTTTATTTTGCCTCTCAAAACTTTTTAGGAAATTTTGAGAATAGTAAAATTAAGGAACTTTGAGTGAGTATGGATATTCAAAAATCCTCGGAATGGATCTCAAAATGCTACTAACGGATTAGTAGTATCGGCAAGGATCTCGAAATCAAGGGCTCTGATAGGGATATCATATACGCCCTTTTATTTTGCCTATCAAAAATTTTTTAGTCGTTTTGATGGTAGTACAATTAAGGAATTTTGAGAGAGTATGGATACTCAAAAATCCCCGGAAAGGATCTCAAAATGCTGCTAACGGATTAGTAGTATCGGCAAGGATGTCGAAATCAAGGGCTCTGATAGGGATATCATATATGCCCTTTTATTTTGCCTATCAAAACCTTCATAGACGGTTTTAAAGACAAAATATTGGAAGTTTGAGTCAGTACGGATGCTAAAAATTCCTAGGACAGGAACTCAATTATCACTCATGGATGCTGTGGTATCGGCAAGGATGTCGAACAAGGGCACTGATATGGATTTCATATTTTCCCTGTTATTTTATCTATCGATTTATTTGATAAAGATAAAATAAGCGCAACAGAGCTGAATGGATACTATTTTCCCAGGGTCGGGAACTCAAATAACAACTAACGGATAATGTTGTTATTACATGGACGCAACGTTAAGGGCCTGTATATGGAGATCATAAGTGCCCTTTTATTTTTCCTATTGAAAACTTCAGTGGCCGATTACAAACCTAGATCCCACCTTTCTAATCTACAAATACAAATACAAAATTTTGGTAAAAAAAAGCCTGCTATTAAACAGGCATTTATAGAGAATTGTATTTTACAAATTATAGTTTGGCTAATAACTGCTCTAACTTAATTTGATCGGTAACAAAACCATCAATACCTGTCGCTAGCTTTTCACTAGCCATAGCATCTGCTTTTAATTCTTTAGCAAATGTAGCCTCATCAATGCTAACAGCCACTTGGTCGCAACTGGCAGAACTTGCATCTAAACGGCGCTCTAAAGGCTCCATCAGTTCATCTAACTGCTGCATAAGCTGTGGGCTAATAGTTAGGCGATCACAACCTGCTAGAGACTGTATTTCACCGATACTTCTAAAACTTGCTCCCATCACAATCGTTGCATAGTTATTAGCTTTGTAAAAATTATAAATGCTAGTCACTGATTGCACACCAGGATCATTAGCACCTGTGAAATCTTTCTCTGGGAAACTCGCTTTATACCAATCTAAGATTCTGCCGACAAAAGGCGATATCAAAAACACCCCAGCATCGGCACAAGCAGCCGCTTGCCCAAAACCAAACAACAACGTCAAATTACAATTGATACCTTCTTTCTCCAATTGCTTTGCCGCTTGAATCCCCTCCCAAGTAGAGGCTGTTTTGATCAAGATCCGGTCATTTTCAATCCCAGCACTATTGTACAAATCAACAATTTGATGGGCACTATCTAAAGTCCCCTGTACATCGTATGACAAACGGGCATCAACTTCTGTAGAAATTCTACCTGGTACTATTTTAAGTATTTCAAGACCGATAAGAACGGCCAACTTTTGCGTCATGTTAGCCAGTATTTGAGCATCACTACCGCCTTTTGTACGCGCCCAAACTTTGGCTTCATTGAGCAATGGTGCATAGGCGGGAAGCATACTAGCCTTAAGCAACAAAGACGGATTAGTTGTCGCATCAACGGGAGTAAACTTTTCAATAGCCGCGATATCTCCGGTATCTGCGACAACTGTGGTCATGGCTTTTAACTGATCTAATTGACTTAACATGCTCTGTGTATCCTTTTTATAAAAATGCTTCAACTTTTGCAAAAGCTTGATTTAGGACCTTGATACCAGCATCCTTTTTGTACGCTTGTTCACTAATTTCTCTTCTAAACTGTTTCCCACCCCGCATTCCGTGAAACAACCCTAACATATGACGTGTTATATAACTTAAAGGAACGCCCATTTGCAACTGTTGCTCTATATATGGCAACATATTTTCCAGCACTTGAGTTCTAGAAATGACTTCATTTGTGTCATTAAATAAACGCGAATCGACTTCGCTGAGTATCGCATAGGGGTTGTGATAAGCTTCCCGGCCAATCATAACGCCATCCACATGCTCTAAATGCTGCTGCGCCTCATCAATTGTTTTAACACCACCATTTAAAATAATTTCTAAATCGGGAAAGCGTTTTTTCAACCGATAAACTCGGTCGTATTGCAGAGGTGGAACATCGCGATTTTGCTTGGGGCTAAGCCCAGATAATATCGCTTTTCTGGCATGTACAACAAATGTTTTACAGCCTGATTTATGTACTATATCGACAAACTGCTCAAGTAATTCATCAGAATCTAAATCATCGATGCCCAATCGGTGTTTAACAGTAACCGGAATGCTCACTGCATCTTGCATTTTAGCCAGGCAATCTGCGACTAACTGCGGATGCGCCATCAGACATGCACCAATCATGTTGTTCTGCACTCTGTCACTGGGACAGCCTACATTTAAATTGACTTCATCATAACCATAATCCTCAGCCATTTTGGCGCACAGGGCCAACTCATCGGGATTGCTCCCCCCTAGCTGCAAGGATATAGGATGCTCAGTATCGTTATATTTTAAATGCCGATCTTTATCCCCATAGATCAACGCACCGGTAGTGACCATCTCGGTATACAACAAGGTATTACCGCTGATTATCCGGTGAAAATGACGACAGTGTCTATCTGTCCAATCCATCATCGGCGCAACACTGAAACGATTTGAAGGGTACTTACTCATATAAAACAACCAATTATCAAGATCAAAATCTATAAAATAGCCACCAGCAGATTTAATATCGAAATGGCATTTTGAAAACGCGAAATTATATCAGATTAATCAAGGGCGAAAAGCCTTTATCTCTGACAATTTGGACTAACTAGCTGGTTCTTTTAAAATGACTAAGATGATCATTTTACCTTATAAAATGACATGAAAGATAAAGATGCTATTTCAGAGGATTTCTGGCCCGTTTTATTAATGACGACTCGCTGCCTGCTAGCTTAGACAGAAACTTATCCTGACTGTTTATGGGTGCATCTAACCATAATGCCTAACAACGCAGCTTTTATTTTGGCGGATGGCGGCCAAAGTAGGGGCTAGTACAAATGCCTAATTTCATTTCACTATCATTTACTCTCACTAATAAGTGAATTCGACTGAAGTAGTGTGTTTACTGTGTTTTCATCTGTCGAGAGCGCTTTAGGTTGCTTGCAAATCGTACAGATGTTTTAACTTTGTGCTAACAAAGAACATGAGATCGCTGGTATAAAATATACGCGAATATAGCCCAATCTGGGGCATATATTATTGTGCTTAACAGTAATTTTCGTAAAGGGGATTAACGATAATCCATGGATGCCACTTTAAGTTTTTGATTAGACTTAAAATAGCTTACTGATCTGCCCCAGAAGCGTTTTAAATTGCTTTAAAGTAGGTAACATTCATTAAATGTAGAGGCATATCATGAAAAGATTAATAACTTCTTTAGCAGCGCTAGTGTTGAGTATTGGTATGATATCAATGGCTGGTGCAGCTCCGCCTGATGGCAAGGGGAATGCGCAAGGCGGCAATAATTCTGGCCATGGACATGATGAAGGTAATAATGGCCGCGCTAACGGTAAGGGACATCAGGACGGTCATACTGGCCATACTAATGGGGTTGGCCATACTGAGGAATCCGTCGTTGATCCTGAATAACCTCCTAAAACTGCATAAGCCTCGTTTTCTAGTGAATTCGGGGTGCCTTCTGAATCAACACAGATGTTAAACTCTTCATTTTACTGAGTTAAAGTGTCAGTACTTTTCAAGCAGTTTTAATTCTTCATTGCGGTAATCTCATTTTAATTTAAACTCAGTGATTTATCTAAAAGTCGCTACTTGTAGGAAGTGATTAGTCATAATTTTCTAGATGCACATTTGATTCTCAGTACGTCTCTAACTAGTTCGTTATGCGTCAAAAACTGGCTAATATAGTGATGGATTCGATTGGCTAAAAATAAAATTTATAAATTTCAATGATATAAAGTGCATATTGTTTTCAAAGCGCCTTATAAGCGCCGCGAGTGTTTCAACTTAAAAAACAGTGCCTTCCTAGTGTGTTTCAAGCGATAGCTCCCCTTCATGAGATGTCTAAAAGGGCTTGGATTATTCAAGCTAGCTGCTAAAGCAGCCTGATGGAAGTCCACATCACTAGAGCTGCGACATCATGACCTTTTAATGAGATGAGGAGGAAAGCTTCGATTAGTTATAGCTGGCACTTTATTTTAGCCAGCGGTCGACTATTACTTGGTACTCACCACTTGCCTGCATCGCTAATAGTTCTGCCCAAAAACGTTCTCCAAGAACTTCTAGCTGAGGATAATTCGAATTTTTCACAAAAGATAATGGGTAGCCTTTACTAAAGAGCACCTTGTCATAATGAGTTAACCCGCTCGCCATTTTTTCACTCTCACTATTATTCTTGAGCTTTTTTATTTCAGTTAAACCAATAGATAAATCTGCAATGACTACATCCACTCGGTTTTTTAGCAGTAATTTAAAACATACTTTTGACTCGCTTGCCGAGACGATGAGCGGATGATAATCGCGTCTATCGGGAGTATATTGGCTCAGCTTCTCACCTTGCTTTATGTTGGCGTATGGAAATGCCTGCCAAAATGACTGATGATATGAGAAACCATTTACAATACACACGGATTGCTGGTTATCTAAGACAGCTTTGTAACTCCCGTCTATCTCTAGCTTTCTTTGTTCATGAGTAAAAAAGACATAGCGCGAGACCCACAAATCAGTGCCTAACTTAGGGAAACGTAAATAGGGCTCCCTGCTCTTTTTTCTGGAGGCGGAGATTACTGCATCGCCAGTACCGCGCTTAATCGAGAGCCACGCTCTAGTCCAAGGCTGATGCTTATAAACTAGCTTAACATCCAATTTTTTCGCGATGCGATTGAGGATATCTATATTAATTCCCTTAATACTGCCATCAGCAGCTTCAAACTGCCATGGAGGAAAAGGATCAGATATGATGATTAGCTCTCTTGCACTAACCGTCGGCAAGGCAAATAGGCATAAGAAAATAACGCGCCAAGTAGATTTAAACATATGCAACAATCTCCGAAATCAAGAAAACTTTCCCATATTCATCATTACAACTCCTATATTGTACAGATATAAAATATAGCGTTTAGACCGATACTTAGAGCCTTCTAGGCAAAATTCTGAATATTAGTTAAAGCTCTCTGGTAATAGGTCAATTAGATACGTAGGCCGTCGCAACCAACAACAGATCGTTGGAATAGCTTGGGGATTTAATGATTGAGAGAGTAGGACTAAAAGGTATTAAAAATTCATAGGCGCCACTTAACTTATTGTGCGCGTTCAAATAAGTTAAGTGGCGTTTGAAATGAGTAGATATTGCTTTAGTAACAGGAAGATTACTAGATTTTGAAGCGGGAGATCATCGTTTGTAGGCTGGCCGCCATGTCTGCTAAACCTTCTGTGGAGTTGGTGGTTTCTACCACCGCGGAGGCATTTTTCTCAGCCAGAGTATTTAACAAAGCGATATTGTTCTTAATATCTTCTGATACAGAGCTCTGCTCTTTTGCCGCATAGGCAATTTGTGTATTCATATCATTAATGGAGTTAACAGCGGTGGTAATAGTCTCTAACGACACTCCAGCTTGAGAGGCGCGTTCAACACTTTCCTGTGCTTGCACTCTACCTGTTTCCATCACATCCACCGCATTTTTTGCCCCCGCTTGTAACTTGACGATCATCTCTTCGATTTCAGCTGTTGATTGCTGGGTGCGAAAAGCAAGAGTTCTCACCTCATCGGCAACAACGGCAAAGCCCCTGCCCTGTTCTCCTGCTCTGGCGGCTTCTATGGCGGCATTTAAGGCCAATAAATTGGTCTGCCCTGCAATGCCCTTTATCACATCAACAACTCGGCCAATCGCGTCACTATCCAGACCTACCTGATTAATAGCATCAGCAGCATTTTCCACCCCTTTAGCCAGCTCTTGAATTGATTCTATGACACCACTTACCACTATTTGGCCTTCACTGGCTTCTGAGTTTGCCTCTTCCGCAGATTCTGCCGTAGCAGAAGCGTTATCAGATACTTCTTTAACCGTCGCCGACATTTGCCCCACTGCAGCAGCAACTTGTAATACTTGGTTCTTCTGCTCATCGATACTTATATTAGTTTCACGGGTGATTGCCGTCAAATTAGCCGTTGACTCACTGAGTAATGAGGAAGACTCTGACATTTCAGTCACCATTACTTTTAAATTATTTCGCATATCTAGAAGTGCTTGCTCTAACCTGCCAATGGCACCTTTATGTAATACTTTTATGTCACTGTTTAAATCACCTTCGGCAATTTTTTCGGCAACCCGCAGCGCACCGTAGACTCCATTTGAAATAGAGTTCTTAATGAATAAAGACATGAAAACAATCACTAACATCGATAACACCCCACCGATGATCAGCACATTGAAGGCGTTTGATTTTTTACTAGCCGCTGCATCTGTCGCTTCTTGGGTAAAACGTTCCAGCTCAACCAGCAGACTTTCTAGCTCATGATCTATGCTCTCTTCTTCCGCTTCAACCACTTCACTAGCCACAATCGCCTGATGAATTTCACCTTGATTGATTAGCTTAAACACTATTTCTGCGTGCGTTACATAATCTTTGTGCTCGAGTTCGACTTTACTCAATAACTCATTCACATGAGCGTACTCTTTGACCTCTTTTTGCAGCTGAGCAGTAGCCTGCTGCCTTTTCGCTAAACTCTCACCTTCATTAAGTATTTCATTTACTTTATCGCTGTACTGATGAAACTTTTTTACTGAAGCCGAAAATTTATTTGCAGCCTCTTTCTCTGAGCCTATTTCAATGCCAAATCGCAATGCCCTTTCAAAAAATATGGCTTGCTCTAACTGATTAATCGTTATTTCAGAGACAACGTTAGTAATTTCTACATCATGGGCAATGCCCTTTAACTCTTTACCAATACCTTCTAAAGAGATAAGCGCGTAGCTAACACAACTTGCCAGCACCAATAAAATAACGACTAATAACGCTATAAATTTAGCTTTAATAGTCATATAAGAAAAAGCATTCATTAAGTAATTCCTTTTAAATTTCTTTAATAATTTCAATGTTATGTATCGGCAATAAGTTAGCAAACAATAGCAATTAATTCATTTTAAATTAATGTTATATGAGCTCTGTGCTTTAAGAACAATAATTAGCCTAAATATTGCTTACAATACCTTGATGATAGCGCTAGTGAGGGTATGAAAAGTTCGGTTTAGCTGGGTTTTCTTAATCTATGGAACTGCTCTAACTCCCAAGGTCGCATCGCCAACAGCAAACCTACTCTCTTTCGCTGGCTAACAGGTAGTTTGGCATCTTGCTGGTTTAAAGAAGCTGCTTCTCGGGTTAGCTCCTCCAACCTTCGCTTAAGAATCTCTAAGGAGGAGGCGGAATAAGTACCCGGCATATAAAAACGAAAGCTTTCCGCCTCTTTAAAACCTGCCGACAGGAAGTCTTTTATCACAAAATGAGTAACGTAACGCTCCAGCGGGCCATTGGGTAGCCACTTAAAATCTTGGGCTATTAATACCCGATATTCATTACCTGGCAGCAGTTCAATCATTTTCAATTTATCAAGTTTGGCCAGTAATTGGATGCACTCGTGCTCAGAAATTTGATATTGGTCAATTATCTCCGCCATTGTCCAAGCGTCGCGCACACAGACGGCAACGAGTAATAATTGGATGTCATTAACCAATTGCTGCTCTTGCTCTTTGGTCAAAGTCGTCACTAATTCTTTTTGTCGCTCGATCAACAGCACTAACTCAGTGATGGTCAACTTAAGAGCAAGACAGATTTGCTCTAATCTCTGCAGGCTTATCGCCTGTTTAGCAAACATACGCTTTACGTTAGCCTCACTCATTTTTAACGTATTGGCGAGAGACAGATAGGTAATACCTTGCTGCTTTAACAGCCCTTTAATCACTTGTGTTATTTGTTCTACTTGGCTCATAGTATTATATTTCTATACTTTAAGTGGACATAAACTATACAACATCCAATAAAGTTTATCTTTAGTATTTTATTTATAATACTGTCCCTGCACTTTATTTTGACTAGACAACAATGAATATAAGGAAATTATCATGAAACATTTAATACGTATCGGTACCATTATTACGCTACTGGCTAGCTCATCACTAGTCGCAGCATCCCCCGCTTCAATCGCGCACTCTTCACAGGCGAGTAAACACAGCGCATTGGCCGCGGGTCACCTGATCATCGCAGGCGCTAAAACTGCAGCAACGGTAGTCGCAATACCGTTAATCATATTAGGTGAAGCAGGCAAAGTAAGTACCACCGCAGGCACCAGCTTATTAAAGTCGGCCAAAGCCTATACGCCATTAGAAATAACAGACACCGTTATCACCCAAGATCCTTCACCAGCCGCTGCTATGCAATAAATTGTCGAAAAGTTGGTTAATTACAGGGAATTGTTATGAAAAATTTATTCACTAGCTTATTACTTATCCTCTGCCTACCTGCTTTTGCAGGGAGTCAGAGTCATAAGAAATCTAATTATTCTACAGAACAAATAGTTAAGTTTTCTAAACAAGTGGAAAATTACGCCGCTAAACAAGGCGCTAGAGCTTTTATTATTGGCAGAATAGGCCGGGATCCAAAAAAATTACCGAAAGGAATTAAATTCACTCATACCGCCATTGCCTTGTATTCAAATATAACCCTAGATAACGGCAAACAGGTTAAGGGCTACGCCATTCACAACCTTTATCAAAGGGAAGGGCAAGCTAACAAAAGCGACTTAGCCATTGATTACCCCGTTGATTTCTTTTGGGGAGCTAAACGTCTAACAGCAGGCATTACTATTCCAACGGCTGCAGTACAGCAAAGATTGATAGACGCTATCAATAATGGAGTCGGCGCTAAAGTGCATATCCCCAATTACTCGGTGATATCAAACCCGATGAACAAACAGTTTCAAAACTGCACAGAACATACTTTGTTAGTACTCAACGCTGCTATTTATCAAACCACTGACTTAGATCGCTTATATGAAAATAACAATAATTATTTCAAGGCACAGAAGGTACGGATTAGCCCTTTAAAATTGCTACTAGGTTCGGCTTTTGTAAAAGGAGTCACTACCCGAGATCATAAATCAGCCATTAAAACGACCACCTACACGAGTATTGCAAAATACCTTAAAGACTATGGATTACTGCATAAGTCCGTTATCTTGGACATAGACGGCAACGTCAACCAACACATTTAAGCTAAAACCTAACACAAACACGCTAATAGCTGCCTATTAGCGTGGTTAGTGTTGCTGACTTACCAGGGCCTAATAGGCACCGTAGAAATACTATTTTTAGGGGAGCCATCCACTAACTTATCAGAGTAAACCAGATAAATTAGTACATTTCTTTTTTTGTCTAAAAATCGTACCACTTGCAGCGTTTTAAATAAGATAGACGTCCTTTTCTTAAATACTTTTTCGCCGTCAACTAACGCTTCTTTTACTTCAATAGGGCCCACTTGTCGACAGGCTATAGAGGCATCAGAGGTATCTTCAGCCAAGCCAAAACTGCCGGATATTCCGCCTTTTTTAGCGCGAGACAAATGACAGGAAACGCCACTGACTTTGGGATCATCGAAAGCTTCAATGACCAACTTATGATTGGCGCCAATCAATTTAAAACTGGTGACAACGCTGCCTATTTCCTCACCATGAACCTGCATACTACTTGCTAAAATCAGCATTACAGAAGGTTTAACAACATAACTATTAAACAGCTTGATAGGTTTTTTAAAGATTAAAAACATAATATTACCAATATTGATTATTCTTAAATGAGAATAGTCCATTTAGCTTAACATGCTAAAACCAGCATTAGCCTGAAAAGCATCTAATAATGATGAGTGGATCGTTTAATAGAGCGATTAAATACTCGCTGCTATTCTTTCGCCAGTAAATCACTTAATAGCAACATATTCGCCAGCTGCTTTTTTTGATGTTCTTTAAGCACTTGAGATACTGACTCATGTTCGCCGTGTAATCGCACTAGTGCCCGCGACGAATCAGCCAGCGCTAACGCCATCTTTAACTCTTGCTGATTAGCGACTATCTCAAAGGTTTCGCTGACTTGTTTAGCCGTGACAAGTACCGCAAACTGCAGCGCAGGGGAACGCCACTTTAGATCATCGGCAATGAGAGTATAGCCGTGCAAAGATAGTTCACTGTCACTTTGGTGGCTTACTTTAAACCTCAGCCAGCTGCTACTTTGGTTGATACCTAAAATTAATCTTACATCACTGTTTTGATTAGATGCATTTGGCTGGATAAGATAAGCACCATACTCTTTATTGTAGTCAATTAAGGTTTCTAGCAATAAATCAGCTATTTTGGTACTTTGCGCATAAGTGCTACTGATTGTGCGGATATACTGCAACTGCTGGTTTTCGATGACTCGATTGTTGTTTAACAAATAGTATTGTTTACCAAAGCTATTATATTCACCGACAATCTCAGTCTTAGAATTTTTGACCATTGGCTGCACTACATAATTAGTCATCAAAGAAACGGATGATATCGGAGAGTTATTACCGTACTTACCACCATCTCGTTGCAGTGATAAAAAGTAAAATTTTTCACCATTTTCCAGTACAACGGGGAAGTATTCATAATTTTCGCCATCTGACTTAACAGCAACTGCCGTATCAAAATATCCTTTCATACCCAGATAACGAAGATAAGAAAGTCTATTACGGCATTTATTACGATAAGTGTTGGCGCAAAACCGCACATAACCCATTTTTTGCTGCTCTTTGCTCTTCACCTTGAAAGCAAACACCTCTTTGCCCTCTGGGTTAAAAATAAAATCTGATGCCGCGTTATAACGCAGCGGGACTTCTGTCACAAACGCCGCTTTATCTATTCTAATAAACTGACAGCCACTTAACATAAAAACCGCTGTCATTATCATTAAACAAACTTTCATTCGCATAACTCACCTGGTGATTAATATATTTATCTGAGTTTTATCTTTTAATTAAAATAGTTAATGTTTTTAACTAATTATGATCATGACTGCTCTGTTAATGAATAAATAAAAACAAATGTATCAACTTATCACTTTTACACCTTCCCTATTATTGCTATAAAGCCTTAATCAGAAATGAACACCAAAGGAGGTAATATATGTTTAATTGGCTTTATGCTGATATTAGCTTATTTATCTTAAGTGCAATTTTAATAGCTTGCGGCTTTTTCTTTGCCACTAAACATCCACATTGGACGCTTCTAACCTTAGCGGCATCTTCTTGTTTTATAATTATAGGCATAATCAGTGAAGTAATGAGAATAATTTAAACTAAAAGCCGATCAAAAATCACCCACCTTACTCAATAAACCGCCAAGTAAACAATAATAATATACTCATTTGATCAGTCTCTAATATCTGCTTAATAGCCGCTCCCTCAGTTCACCTCGCTCATAAAATTAATTCAGATCAAAATTCACTCATATCACCGCTGCTACGCCACTAAACAATCTTCTAACTTCAGCCATGACTAGATTACAACGCTGATCCAAACAAGCTTAACGACCTGCCTGAAATTTCAAAAAAAAAAAAACACTTATATATGTTTATTCATATATAATGAAATTCATATATAAAAGGTGATTTCTGTGAATCCAACTGACTTTTTTAAATGCCTGGGCGATGACACCCGCTTAAAAATCTTACTGATGATATTACGCGAACAAGAATTGTGTGTGTGCGAGCTCATGATCGCCCTCGAAGATAGCCAGCCAAAAATATCCAGACACTTAGCGCTATTAAAAAAGAGCAACATACTCGTCACCAGTAAACAGCGCCAATGGGTGTATTACCGTCTCTCACCGCACTTACCTGAATGGTGCCTGCAAACACTAGCGCTATGTGCAACAGATAACAGCGCCTTTATTCACATAAACTGTCAAAAATTACTGAGCATGGGCGATAGACCTGAACGCTTAAAAACCTGCTGCAATTAATCGCGGCCGTATAAGACTAACAACACTGTAGGAATACCCTAAATGAGCATTAAAATAGGCATCAATGGCTTTGGCCGCATGGGACGTTTGGCGATGCGAGCAGCATTTGATTGGCCTGAAGTCGAATTCATCCAGATCAATGACCCGGCGGGAAGCGCCGAGGCATTTGCTCACTTACTCACTTTTGATTCGGTACACGGGCGCTGGCATCACAACGCCACTCATAACGATAATCAAATATTGATCAATGAACGCTCGATCCCACTCACCAATAACAGCAGCATCGCACAGACAGACTGGTCGGGCTGTGATGTCGTTATCGAAGCATCCGGCAAGATGAAAACTCGTGCGCTGCTGCAAGCTTACCTTGAACAAGGTGTAAAACGAGTGGTTGTTTGTGCTCCAGTGAAAGAGCCTGGTGTGCTCAACATTGTGATGGGGGTGAATCAGCATTTATATGATCCCACCTTACACCCTATCGTTACCGCCGCCTCCTGCACCACTAACTGTATAGCACCTGTTGTTAAAGTGATTCAGCAGCATATCGGCATTAAACACGGCTCTATTACCACCATTCACAATATCACCAATACACAGACCATATTGGACGCCCCCCACGCCGATTTACGGCGTGCTCGTGCCTGCGGCATTAGCTTAATCCCAACCACCACTGGCTCCGCAACGGCAATCACGCATATTTTTCCAGAGTTAAAAGGCAAGTTAGATGGCCATGCTATACGTGTACCACTGGCGAATGCATCCATTACCGATTGTGTCTTTGAATTGGAGCGCCCCAGTAGCATCGAAGAGGTAAATAACTTATTCGCCAAGGCCGCAAAAGGCGAGCTAAAGGGAATTTTAGGCTTTGAAGAGCGCCCGCTGGTCTCTGTCGATTATAAAACGGATCCACGCTCCAGTATTGTCGATGGCCTATCCACTATGATCGTCAATAAAACCCAGTTAAAACTCTACGTTTGGTATGACAACGAATGGGGTTATGCCAACCGTGCAGCTGAGCTCGCACTGATGGTGGGCCTATCAGATAAGCCAAGTTAATGCGCAATTACTATCACCGGCTGACGCAACTACCAGAGGGCATCAAACAGTATTTGCTAATTACTGCAAACTACTGGGCGTTTACCTTAACTGATGGCGCCTTGCGTATGCTGGTCGTGCTGTATTTTCATCAACTAGGCTACGATGCACTGCAAATTGCTTTGCTGTTTGTATTTTATGAAATATTTGGGGTTGTCACTAACTTATTGGGAGGCTGGTTAGGGGCGCGCTTAGGTCTTAATAAAACCATGAACATCGGCCTCTTTTTACAAGTGATCGCACTGTGCATGCTGGCCGTTCCCGCGCAATACTTAACAATATTGTATGTCATGGCGGCGCAAGCCCTGTGCGGTATCGCCAAAGACCTGAATAAGATGAGCGCCAAGAGCGCCATTAAAAGCTTAATTCCAGCAGATGAACAAGGTAAGCTGTATCGTGCTGTCGCCGCATTAACCGGCTCTAAAAACACCTTAAAAGGCATCGGATTTTTTTTAGGTGGCCTACTACTCAGCTTGTTTGGCTTTAAAGTAGCCGTACTGATCATGGCTGTCATGCTCAGCGCTGTATGGTTATTTTCAATAAAACGGTTAAATAAAGGCCTAGGCAAAAGCAAACTAAAACCCAAGTTCAAACAAATATTCTCCAGCAGCGCCAACATTAACTTATTATCAGCAGCGCGGTTGTTCTTGTTTGGCGCCCGCGATGTCTGGTTTGTGGTAGCGCTGCCTATTTATCTAGCCCAAACATTCAATTGGGATCACTGGTACGTTAGTGCTTTACTCGCCTGCTGGGTAATTATTTACGGCCTAGTACAATCCCAAGCGCCGCACATCACCAGTGCCACCCCTGGAGCCAAAAACGCCCTACACTGGTCTGTGCTCTTACTGTTCACCTGCACACTGATTGCACTGACCTTGCATTTTGACTTTTATATCCAACAGCTGTTAATTGTTGAACTACTGATCTTTGGCGCGGTGTTTGCCGTTAACTCCGCCGTGCACAGCTATTTAATTGTCAGCTACGCAACAGCCGATGGCACCTCGCTAGATATAGGTTTTTATTATGCAGCCAATGCGTTGGGCAGGTTGATAGGCACGGTGTTATCGGGTTGGGTATATTTAGAGCACAGCTTAGAAGCTTGCCTTTGGGTCAGTGCTTTATTTGTCGCTATCAGTGTAATAGTCACTGCTAAATTATCCAGTGACGACATGCGCAATACAGCGCAGAACTAACCCTTTTCCTAGAAAATCTACGTGTTATGATTGGCCCGATATCAATTTATGGAGCCAATCATGAACCCAGTTTTAGTCGATATAATGCGTGGAGATTTCCTTGAGAGCCAACACCGCGGAGCTGTTTATGTCTGTGATGATAAAGGCAGTGAATTACTCTCGATTGGCAACGTGGATGCGATGTTATTTCCACGCTCCGCTATTAAAATCATGCAGGCACTACCATTGGTTGAATCTGGTGGCGCGGCCAAATTTGGGCTCAATAACCAACAGCTGGCACTGACTTGCTCATCCCATGGCGGCGAAGCGGCACATACTGAAACAGCCACCTCTATATTGCAACGTATCTCGCTGCGCCAAGCGCATTTAGAGTGTGGTGCACACATGCCTATGCACAAACCCAGCGAGTATCAACTAGTACAAGCGCAGCAAGCACCTTGCGCACTGCATAATAACTGTTCAGGCAAACACGCTGGTATGTTAGCTTTTGCGGTACATAAAGGTATTACTACCAAAGGTTATATTGATATCGCGCACCCAGTACAGCAAGCTGTCGCTGCGGTTATCAGCGACCTCACAGAATATGATATCACTAGCGCCCCCTGCGCACTCGATGGCTGTTCAGTCCCCACTTGGGCGGCGCCCCTTAAGTCATGGGCCCAAGCGTTTGCCAAAATATCACGTGGTAATGGGCTGGGTCAGACACGTCGAGATTCATTGCAACAATTACAACAGGCGGTTATGGCAGAGCCCTATTATGTAGCAGGTACCGACCGATACTGTACCAACGCCATGGCAAAACTGAACACCCCTATTTTTATTAAAACCGGTGCTGAAGGCGTTTTTTGCGCCACTTTGCCAGAGCGCGGTATTGGCATTACTTTAAAATGTGAAGATGGATCCACTCGCGGGGCAGAAATGATGCTTAGCGCGACGCTTAAAACGTTGGGACTATTGAAAAGTTCTGATCAGCAATGGTTAGATACAATGTTAAATATCAGCAGCAAAAACGCCAATCAATTTGAAGTGGCCAGTATCTTACCTGCTAAATACTGGCAGTTTTAGCTGTGAGCTGTGAGCTGTGAGCTGTGAGCTGTGAGCTGTGAGCTGTGAGCTGTGAGCTGTGAGCTGTGAGCAATAAATTTTTGTTTTAACATCAAAATCTATCAATATATTTTTTTAGCTTTTACTGTCTTTTCTTAATCTTTGCCTCCGTGTTCTCTGTGCCCTCTGTGGTAAATTATTTTTAAAAGATTTTTCACCACAGAGATCACAGAGGCGCTTCGCTACACAGAGAAAACCTGAAACATTTTAACTTCTAGCTTCTAGCTTCAAGATAACTTGATTTCGACCGGCGTGTTTTGCTTGATAAAGGGCTTCATCTGCCCTGGCTATCAGTTTAGTGATATCGAGATCGCCTTCATGGTGCACATAACTTGTGACGCCACAGCTAATCGTTACCGAAATTGAAAACTTATCGATAATAACTGGCTTCGCTGACACCATATCGCAAATTCGTTGATAGACAATCGTGGCGTTTTTTATGTTGTCGACAGGGGTAATAACCAAAAATTCTTCACCACCATAACGACCTAATAAATCATTCACCCGTAGTGCATCTTGCATGCGTTTTGTCACTTCTATTAATACTTCATCGCCCGCTAAATGACCGTAGGTATCATTGACTTGTTTAAAGTGATCTATGTCACACATGCCAATACATAAAACCTGCTCTTGGCGCTCAACACGTCTAATTTCTTTGGTTAAAGCTTCCAAGATAGCGCGGCGATTGAGCAAACCTGTTAACGCGTCATTACTGGCTAACAGGGTTAATTTCTCCAAAGTGTTGTTTAATGTTGTTTGCAGTTCAACCATGCGTCTACCCACTGCAATTCTGACGCGCAATTCATCATTATTAAACGGTTTAGCGATGTAGTCATTAGCGCCCTTTTTCAGCCCTTCAACAATATCTTGTGTTTCAGTACGTGAGGTAAGCAAGATGATATAAGGAGGATTATCTTTAAATTTTTCACTGACCCGCTGACAAAACTCAATGCCACTGAGACGCGGCATCTCCCAGTCAATCACTATCAACTGCGGGGCATCATCCGTTTGTAATAACTCCCAGGCAGCTTGACCGTCTTCCACAGAGACCACATCATAGCCCCACTTAGTGCATACCGAACTTAAAATTAATCTTGAGGTTTTATCATCCTCTGCAACGAGTAGCTTCATAACAATGCCTGCTCCATAGCAACTTTCAGCCTGTTAAATTCAATTTCCAGCTGAGTGATATTCTCTTCAATTTCTTTAAGGTTTCCGGCCTTACCGGCCTGCTCAAGTTTCAGTGCTAGAGCACTTAAAGCGATACCCCCAACGTTGGCAGACGCACCTTTAATTTGGTGCATAATGGCCCCTGCCTGCTTTGCTTGGTTTTCTTTCACACTCACTTTGAGCTTATCAAGTTGCTCAACTAAATCTACGGCGAAAATTTCTGCAACGGACTTCATTAGTTCAGCATCGTTCATGAGCCTGCTCGCCATGTCTTCATAGTCAAAAATGACCTT
The DNA here is from genome assembly GCA_013215375.1 of Oceanospirillaceae bacterium. GTDB lineage: Bacteria > Pseudomonadota > Gammaproteobacteria > Pseudomonadales > Balneatricaceae > Rs1. The sequence goes on from JABSRB010000039.1 coordinate 26,069, forward strand.
ATCACCCTCGGTCTTATTTTGACTGACCTCTGGCTCAAGTTCGATGGCTGCCTCAGACGCTACTTTAGTCTTTTTAGGTAGCCATTTAGTCAGCATATCAATCACTTTTTTAGGTTCTATAGGCTTTGATAAATAGTCATCCATACCCGCATCCAGACATTTTTGTCTATCGCCTGCCATCGCATTAGCCGTCATCGCTATAATAGGAATAGCACTATTCTTTATTCCTAGAGGCTCTGACCGTATTTTTTGGGTCGCCTCATAACCATCTAAAATAGGCATTTGGCAGTCCATAAAGACTAACTCGTGGGTACTAAGCCCCTGCAATGCGACTATCGCTTCCTCGCCATTTCCAGCGAGGTCCACAGTGACTCCTAATACACGTAATAAACCTTCTATCACCAATTGATTGGTTGGGTTGTCTTCCACCACTAAAACATGCGCTTTAAAAATTGCCTGCTCTTTGGAGGAATATCGAGTGATAAATTCTGGCGCGGACTTTTTAAGATCAGACACCAGCAATAACACATCGAATAGCTCAGATTGATGAATGGGTTTCGTGATATAGCCTTTAAAACCAGCAGCTTTCATTTTAACGGCATCACCACGCTGGGCTTGTGAGGAGGCCATTATTAACTTGGTAGCAGCCAATTGCGGATCAGCTTGGATCTGCAGGCATAAATCTAAGCCTGTAGTATCTGGCATGTGCATATCTAAAATAGCGATGGTGTAGGGCCTAAACTCTTGTGCAGCCCGAGCTAACTCTGCCATAGCAGCTTTTGCACTGTCCACGACAGTGTGCGGGACTTCCCAAAGACTGTGTAGCTGCTGCATTAAATCTCGGTTGGTTTCATTATCATCGACGATTAATACTTTTTCATTTTTAATATTAGAATTATAAATAGGCGTATCTGTTAGCGCTTCAGCCCTTAAAAGTGGCAACGTAAACCAAAAAGTTGACCCTTTTCCTACTTCACTGTTGATACCTATATCGCCACCCATCAACTCAACTAATTGTTTACAAATTGATAAACCTAACCCCGTACCACCATATTTCCTGGTAGTAGAGCTATCTGCTTGAGTAAATTTGTCGAATAAATGCTGTTGCTGCTCATCACCAATACCAATACCGGTATCTCTAATTTCAAAACGATACAGCCTTTGCTCTGCGCTCTGCTCAACGAGTTGCACAAATACCGCAACTTCGCCCTCCTCAGTAAATTTAATCGCATTGCCAATTAAATTAGTCAGTATTTGTCTTATCCGGCCAGGATCGGCCTTAACCCATTGTTGGATGATGGGAGTGGCGGGACAAATAAGTTGTAGATTTTTCCGCCCCGATTGAAAACTCATCGTGGTACCCACGTCTTCAACCATTTGCCCTAAATTGAAAGGGATTAGCTCAAGATCTAATTTACCAGCCTCTACTTTTGAAAAGTCCAAGATATCATTGATAATACTTAACAAGCCTACCGCAGATGACTTAACGGTATTGGCTAATTTGTGTTGATCTACGCTGAGTTCGGTTTCTAACAGTAGGTTGGTCATACCGATAACGCCATTCATCGGTGTGCGTATTTCATGACTCATGTTGGCTAAAAAGTCTGCCTTAGAATGACTGGCAACTTCTGCCAGCTCTTTAGCGATGACCAGTTTTGCTAAGTTTTCTTTTTGCTCAGTGACATCCGTGCGAATGGAAGTAAAGCCATCGACTTGCTTTTCAGCATTAAAATTGGGCACAATAGTGGTATCAACCCAGTAGTATTGGCCGTCCTTCGTTTTATTACGTACTTCATCACACCAAACATCACCCGCTAACACCGTTTTATGCATCTCTTGCCAATAACTTTTAGACTGATTATTAGAGTTTAATAATCGGTGTTTTTGACCGAGTAGTTCATGCTCAGCATAACCACTTATCTGAATGAACTTATCATTTACATATAAAATGGTGCCCTTAAGATCTGTCATTGACACAAGAGAGTGTTGGTCTAAGGCAAACTTGGCAGATTCAGCTTGAATTTTCGCTTTTAATAAATCAGAGGCATCTGCTTCTGCCTGAATTTTTGCATCTAACAATTCAGCAGTACTTAGCTCTGCTCTCTCTTTTGCCACAGTGAGCAACCTAGCATCTTTTTTCTTTTGCGTAATGTCAGTACGGATTGAGGTAAAGCCATTCACTTTATTGTTTTTATCAAAATTGGGCACTATCGTAGTATCAACCCAATAGTAATGACCATCTTTGGCTCTATTACGGACTTCATCGTGCCAGATGTTTCCCGCTAATACCGTCCTATGCATTTCTTGCCAATAAGATTCTGACTGGTTTTGTGAATTGAGAATTTTATGTTTTCTTCCAATCAGTTCAGCTTTGCTATAACCACTTACCTCAGAAAACTTATCGTTAACATAAGTAATATTGCCTTGTTTGTCTGACATAGAGACTAACGAGTGCGCATTCATGGCAAACTTTTGGTTTTTTAATGGTGTCATCAACGCATTCACTTGATGCTTTGATTCGTTGCTAAGCAGTCTTAATAGGATATAAAAAAAGACACTAAAAACCACAATAAAAATCACAGATAACTGATAGCTACCGCTTTGCTGCCATGACAATTGCTGATCAATGGGAACATTCACTTCTAACACACCACGTACATCACCTAATTTCCAGCCCACTTTTGGCGTCAAAGGATGCGTATTATGACAATCAACACAAGCTTGCTGCGTTAAAAGATCAGCGATAGCGACTCGCACTATGCTACGTCCGGCTATTTTTTCAATTGCAACAAAAGGCTCATTAGGTTTTAGATTAAGCTGTTTCCATGCTTGTTTCTGAAAGGCATCTAATACCCTATTGGCACGTGCAGGAAATGGATAAGCGGAATAGAGGTTAATTTGTAAGCCACTAGATTTAGAAAGTTCACTTAGTTCATGAATCATCGTTGCTGGGAGAGGAATACTATTTATTTTATCTTTGTAATCACTTGATGCAGAAACCAAACCTGCTGCTGTCAGTTTGCTGACTACATTTTTTGTGTAGTAATTTCTTAATCGGGAATATTGCTTCGCTGTATTTTGCGCCACTAAGGTAGCTTCTTTGACAGTACTCTCATTAAAAACAAACGGTACGATACTGATGATAATTAAAATACCAAGAATGGCTAATCCTAATATCTGCCTCCATAAAGAGCGTATTATATCTTGCTGCATTAATATCTCCGTTTTATCTAAAAACAATTAATGTCAGTGTTTAATAACATTATATACACTAATAAATTCACTAGTAAGCTCAAGGCCTCCTGCTTAATTGTAGTTCTTTTAACAAAAAAACCATTATTAATATTAACTTAACAGCGTTTTTGCTTATATAACATACTGAATGAGCAGCTTTTGCCGTAAAAGAGACGTGAGAATCTAGAATGAGTGGAGGATTATCTCAACGGAGATTAAGTAGAAACCTTATAAGTTATTTAGCGAAACAACAGATGTTAACTAAACGAAAATCTCAATTTTCATATGGAAAGCTATTTTTATAGCCTCTTAAGTGTAGTCATTTATAGAGACTGCATCGATAACTCACATTCAGATACTTGGCCGTTGTGACTGTTACGACTGAGTTTCACCGTTGACAACTATACCTAGTCGCGCTCAGATTAAATCAATGGCACAACTACAATAGACGACTGTTTCTGGTCGAGCACTATTTAATAAATGAGGCCACTTCTGTTTGTGTTAAGTAGCGCCATTCGCCTACTTCAACATCTAGTGCAACGTCACCAATTTTTTCGCGATGCAGAGCGACTACCCGATTTCCAATCGCTGCAAACATGCGTTTAACCTGATGGTATTTTCCTTCGATGATAGTTAGCAGCACTTCCTTGTCAGTGACTATTTCTAAGTGTGCAGGCAAAGTAAGTTGCAGCTCTCCTTGCAGCTCAATACCCATTTTAAACCTAGCGACTAGCTTGTCTTTGGCCTCATCTGTAATGCTAGTAGACAACAATACACGATAGACTTTTTTACATTGCTTGGTAGGCACAGTAATATTGTAAGTCCAACGTCCATCATCCGTTATTAAGACTAAGCCTGTGGTATCAACATCTAAACGCCCCGCTATATGCAGCTCCTGGACTCTATCTATAGCCAAATCATTAAACAGTGAGGGGTACCCTTTCTCATCGGTACTGGAACATATAACTCCCGCAGGTTTATGCAGTAAAAGGTAACGAAAAGCGCGTGTTTTCAGCCGCTGACCCTCTAGAAAAATACAGTTGTTCTCATGCACTTGAGTCGATGCATTGATAATATCACCATCATTTTCAACCCCACTCATAAGCCCATTCACCAACACCTCGCCAGCATTTATCCGCTCAACGGCTTCAGCTTTAGTTAACTCGGTACTTTTACATATATATTTATCTAGGCGCATGGAAAATAATCAGCAATGAATAAGCCAAGTATTATGCTTGCCTTGCAGCGGATTATCAAAGAACGCACTGGGATAATTAACATACGAGAACGTTAAAATTATTAATCATAGGGAAGGTTTTACTAACGCCGCTACTTACATAGCCAAAATAACCCTACAGCCACATGTCGCTTAGCAGCAGATCAGATGATGCGATTAAACACAATCTTCACGTAATTGACTGACAATATCCAGCATTATCCACAGCTCACCTTTCGTAAATGAATTGACACTTTGGTCCCCTCCCAGAAAGGGATAAGGTTGCGGGATATAGATATCATCTCCTTCAAGCGCACCCAGCTGATTACGAATATTTTGCACCTGCTCAGGCTTTAGAACGTACTCTAAAAATCCTGGATCCAACAACACGCTCTCCTCAAACTCCTTGATGGAAGAAAATGCCCCATACGATTTAGCCGCTCCCCTAAAAGGATAAAAAACAGCATAATCGTTATTACTTGGGTTGAACAAAAATATATGCCCAAGATTAGAGTAGCCGACTATTTTTTCATAATGTTGGTAGTCATTGATCCAGCAACCAATGGCAGCGGAGCTCTGTGGCTCAATCAGCCGATAAATATTTTCGGCACCTTGAGACAAACCACTGTTAAGCGCCAATAAAAGTACGATAATGTTTTTCATATTGAAATATATTAATCTAACCTACTGTTATTTAAATAAATTATTTATAAACACAAAAATCATTTTTGAGCTTCATAAATAAAACCGCAGCCAAAGCCGATAAAAGTAATACCCGAAATACGCGCCAGCAACTTTCTTGCGCTTAGATCTACCAAGCGCCCCTTCATTTTGAAAGCTAATAATGCATAAATGCCATGCACTGTCGCCACAATGCAAATGACAGAAATAAACATAATGCCAAACTGTAAAGGGACGGACTTTGTCTGATCCAAGAAGGCTGGAAACACTGCTGACAGAAACAAGATAGATTTGGGATTGCTATAGGAGATCAACATCGCCTTAAATATAAGCGTGAAGGGAGAGCGCTCCATTTTTTGCTCACGACCAAGCGCCAAGTCAAATCCTTGGGCTTCGCCCAATGAAGCGCTTAACATTTTCAATCCCATCCACACTAAATAAATGCCTCCGGCTATTTTCATAGCGCCAAACACAGCAGGTACTGCCAACAACAAAGCACCAACCCCTATAGCGGCTGCTAAGGCAACCGTAAAGAGGGCTATTAAATTACCAAGGATTGTATAAAAAGCCCCCTTCGCTCCCAAGTTAAGCGTTTGCACAATAACCGCAATCACATTGGGCCCAGGCGAAATAGATGCCACCCCTAAGATTGAGGCAAATATTATCCAGCTCGCTAAATCCATTTCAATCACTCCTTTTATTTATCAGTGCTCACAGCTCAGGATCCGCCATTATTAGCAGAGACATCGTATCAGTCATTTCTTAATGACAAGGTTCTATTTTCATAGGCGTAATCACAACATATTAATTGGCTTTGGTATGTAATATAGATCCCCGGGGCATGCCCTCTCGTGTCGTGAGCCTTCACTTACGGATGCGGGGTACTCCTAGTTACTTTTGGTTCTTACAAGTTCGTGCCCCAAAGGGCGGGGAATTAACCCTTGATGTTTTAGACCCGCCTAATTCAGCTCTATTAAATTTTGTAGATCATCATTGACCCATCCAGCGTATACGAGCATCTCTGACGATACTCGTATATGTCCCATCAGCTTTCATCTGCTCTAAAGTAACCGCAATTTTTTGAGCTAATTGCTGATGTTGGTTATGCATAAAAGCGTATATTTTACTTTCCTCTAATTTACCCACTTCAATAACGTGGGAGAAAGCCGCTGTATTTTTCGTTATTTTTCCGCCTTGATTACTGGTAGTAACTACAACATCTACTCTATTCGCCACTAGCAGCGCAAAGGCATGTTCATCGTCTTGTACACGTATAATATTGTCCGCTTCTAAAACCTGATCGAGAATATTAGTAATATTTTTACGTCCCCGGTAATAGGCAACTTTCAGTCCGCGCAGATCCTTCCAAGATGATAAATGCAAAGGGCGGATAGCAAATGCCGCCACCGAGACCGACAGCAACTGCGATTCTACTCTTAATAAATTGGCATACTTACCTTTACTGACCTGATGAAAATTGTAAACCCTGTGTAATTCCCCATCAAAAACACCAGAATTAGAGAGCTTTAATGAGCGTAAGCTTGGCCGATAACTTGCGTGAAATAGAATACCATTGCGTTTAAAAGCTTCTGCGAGTAGCGGTACTGTGATGCTGGGATTATAGGTATTAAGAGGCGCCCCTCCTGAAAAGGAGACCTCTTTTATACTCTGAGCATTGACCGTTTGAAAAATCAAGAAAGTGATGACTAAGAGCAAGCTAGTCATGGTATTTTTTTTCATTGTTATCTCCTCCTCAATATGAAAATCGCGAGAAAACACCGCAAAATGTTAATAGCAAACATGACTAATTATTATACATTATTACCAACAATAGAACTTGTACCCCTATACCAACACAAGCACGGTTAGCGAAGTAAAAGGACCATTGAGATCTATAGATAAAGAGAGTTTTAACAAAACACTGCAGGACATGGTTGCTTATAAAGCCAAAATGCAATGTTGAAAAAGTAAACGGAGACCCAAGGATACTTGGGCATAATATTCTGCGTTATAAAAGAGCCTGAGAAGTAATCACTTAACGGCTCAAAATTTATAACCTAGATTTTAAAGCGCACCACTAGCTGTTTTAATTGATTTGAGGTTTTGTCTAAGTTTTCACTGGCAATCACATTATCCTGGGCGGTAGCACTGGTCTGCTGAGTATAGTGACTTATTTCTCGAAGTTTTTTGGAAATATCTTCCACACTACTAATTCTAGAATGAGTTGAGGTTTCAATTTCACGGTTGACCAGCGAGATCTCCCCAACACTTTTTGCCGTGGTGTCTAAGGCATCGTATACCTGTTGCGTTGCCGTCACATTTTCTTCTACTTTGAGCATACCCTGCGCCATGGTTGTAGCACCCTGCTCGGCATTGAGTTGCAACTTTTCTATCAATTGTTGAATTTCTATCGTGGCGGCGCTGGTATTTTGTGCCAACTGTCTCACTTCATCTGCAACAACAGCAAACCCCCGGCCATGATCTCCTGCCCTAGCAGCTTCTATGGCTGCATTTAACGCGAGTAGATTGGTTTGCTCAGCAACCCCCCTGATTACGTTTAGTATCTTACCTATATCATCACTGTCATTTTTAAGCAGCTTCATCGACTCCTCGGCCATGCTCATGGTCTCTGACAGCTGGGATATTTTAGCGACCGACTTATTAATACTCGTCATACTTAGCTGCACAGCATTTTCTGCACTCACAGCATTTTCTACCGCCACTGAAGTATTTTCAGCGACCGACTTAAACATATCCGTTAACTGCTCGGCTTCATCGACAATTTCAACAGTGATCTGTTCTTGGTGGCTCAGAGACTCTTGAGTTTTCAGAGAAGTATTGTTCATACTGATAGCGCTTTTGGCGATCTCTTCACCGGCGTCTTTCATGTCACGAACGTTTTGATTCAGCCCCACAACCAGTGAATTCACATCGTTTATTAATACTTTTAACTCACCGACTGCACCTTTATCAGTGATGTTAGTCGTCAGGTCATTATTGGTAATGCGCTTAACCCCAGCGACAAAACGACTCAGAGGTTTAATGATGCAACGGCGCAAGACCACAATGATCACAATACTTAAAAACAAAGCAATTACGCAGATGCCAAGAATCATAATAGGGATAAATTTAGCATTTTGTTTAGCGCTTTGGGCACGTGTTTCAACTTGCGCTAATTTACCCGATTGATCCCCAGATACCTTGGCTTGCATAGCGGTGATCGATTCAGAAATGTTTTGTGCGACGGCAGGTATAACGCTTAGTGATTTACCTAGCTCCTTTAAATTGTCAGATAACAACAGGGCCAATGTTTGATTGGCCTTATTGGCATTATTTATAAGCGCTATGGATTGATCTAAAATCAAATTGCCTTCTTTACTGGCTTTTTTCTGTTGATCAATCTGGGATTTTGCCGTGCTGGTAAACGTTAATGCTTTATCGATACCTTGCTTAGCTAACGCATTGGCCTGAGTGGCAATGCTGGTAGAAAGTGCCACGATAGCATCCCCCTGACTAATCAAAGCACGACTGCCAAATAATCTAAGCATAGGGTTTTGCTGTTTTGAGAATTCTTTGAGTTTTTTAGCAAATGGCTGAAGTTGCTTTTCTAAGGTTTGCAGCTCTTTGATCATTGATGCGCTGATTGCCACTTTCTTGCCCAGTGCGGTGATAATCTTCAACTGGCTAAAAATGGCTTTAATATTGATCTCGGCCTTGCCTAAACCTTTAGAGTCTTGATTAATAAGCTGAAATGTATTGATCAGTAACTGCATACTCTGGCGATCAACCTGCTGCGCCGCATTGATTAACTCCTGCAGAGGGCCGCTAATCAACAGTAAATTTTGCTCAATCTTGCCGGTAGCACTATTTATAATAGCTAGGCCCTTATTATTTTTTGATACTAGCTCTGCAAATTTTTCTAAAGCTTTGTCTATATCAACACTAGCCTGTTGATTATCTATTAACTTCGACTCTAAACTGTTGAGCTTTACATATGCTTTTTCGGCTTCAGACAGCTCAGCAACTTGGCTGGTTAAACTTTTGAGAGTCTCTATCCCCTGATTCATCCCCGATTGCACAGTGTTAATTTCTGTGCGCATGAAGTCTAGGTCGTCACTGAGACGAGACGTGCCGAAATAAGCGATAGCGCCTATTACAAACAAGAGTAAGGTTACGCAGTACACAGCACTTTGAATATAAAATCCAATTGACCGTCCTACTGCTGAAGTATCCGAATTTATTAGCATAATCAAGCACCTGATATTTTTTTTGTTGAGTAGCTCAATTCCACAATAAGTAAATTTATCTATCAATACAAGAAATTACAGTAAATTATACTAAAACCATCTTTTTTATTACTTTTATTAAACATGCATATCTGCGCTATCGTTGCATCGATTTGCCAAGAATAACTCAAGCCTCTATTAACCTCTGTATGAGCTACGGTGACACAAAGGCTGTTGTAACAATTTTAACTGAGGGCGAGTTTAAGACTGAATTTTAATGGGGGGGTATTCTGCTGAAGAGGCCTGTTCAGACGATGCTCTTAACTGCAATCGTCAATGCTCAGAATTTAGGCTTGGTCGGGAAAAAATCATATGATTCTGTATTCTAGACACATACGCTCTTTGACATTGCCTGCAGGGATGCAGGTACTTAGAATTTGTCGGGAACAAAATTCTGCTAACCTCCCGCTTAGCTTTCTTGCACAAAAAAGCCCCGATGTGGATCGAGGCTTAAAAGTATAAATCATTAAATGGCGGTGAGGGAGGGATTCGAACCCTCGATAGGTTGCCCTATACACACTTTCCAGGCGTGCTCCTTCGGCCACTCGGACACCTCACCGCTGATGTAGGTTGATTGACACTACATTCCTTGGAACCTGCTACAAAGCCACGTTTCAAGAGCTGCGTATGCTACCAGAATTCAAATAAACGGCAAGGGTTTATCGCATTCAATTATCGTTTTATTTAAATGCTGATTTTAGTGGCAACTTGTTCTTAAGTTACAACATATGCCCTCTACTAGAATCGGTGATAACAAAAACTTATCAGGTGTAGAAATTATTTTTAATTGGACTTATTCTGCCAATATACGACAATCGTTTATTGGATAATTATTGGCGTGCTAATTCTATATTTAATTTGGTTAACAACTAGCCCGGATATTGCGTGCAATACCGTGATGATAGCGCCGCTAATTGTTTTTACAGGCTTTTTTTCGATTGAGCACCCTACTGGTGTGTCCGGTCGATTGAGAAAGAAAAGTCTGTAAAATCAAGGAGCAAGCTAGAACACGAGCTGTTGCATGCAATATTCGGGCTAGCCTGCCGATCACTGTTTATCTTTCTTGTATGACGTTTACCATCATTCAGAGGTGCTTTAATGGATACTAATATATCTCCCTACGATCTTAGACAACTTATTCGCAGTGGCGAGTTTACGCAAAATACTTCTGGTTACTCCCAAGGGTTTGTACAAGGTAATTTAGCTATTTTGCCTAGGGAATGGGCGCATGAGTTTTTACAATTCTGCCAACTCAATCCAAAGCCCTGTCCGATTATTGGTATGTCGAGCAACCCAGGTGATTTCCTGCTGCCAGATCTGGGTCGCGATGTGGATATTCGCACCGATATACCGCGCTACCGCATCTATGAACACGGCGTTTTAAGCCGTGAAGTAACCTCAGTTAAAGATGTGTGGCGCGATGATTTGGTCACTTTCTTGCTTGGCTGTTCTTTCTCCTTTGAAGAGCCGCTGATCGCCGATGGCCTGGAAGTGCGCAACATTACTGAAAAAGTTAACGTGCCTATGTACCGCACTAACATCCCCTGTAAAAGTGCTGGTCGCTTCTCGGGAACGACAGTGGTTAGCATGCGCCCGATGATACCTAAAGATGCGATTCGCGCTATTCAGATTTGTACCCGTTTCCCCTCCGTGCATGGCGCGCCATTACATTTTGGCAACCCTCAAGATATTGGTATTAGCGACATTAACACCCCTGATTTTGGTGATGCGGTCACCATTAAAGAAGTTGAAGTCCCAGTATTTTGGGCCTGCGGTGTTACCCCGCAAGTGGCTATTGAAAATGCTAAACCTGACTTTTGCATAACCCATAGCCCAGGCTATATGTTAGTAACAGATATCCGTAATAGCTCACTGTCGATTATGTAATGGGAAATATTATGCCTACTAGAATGAATTTAAACTGCGACCTCGGTGAGAGTTTTGGCTCTTGGAAGATTGGCATGGACGAAGCAGTTATGCCACATGTCGATCAGGCTAATATTGCCTGTGGCTTTCACGCCGGTGATCCGCTGGTGATGACTAAAACCTTAGCGCTAGCCAAAGAATACGATGTCTGCGTTGGTGCACACCCAGGCTATCCTGATTTGGTGGGCTTTGGCAGGCGCTCGCTCAATGCCAGCGATGCTGAAATTCAAAGCTTAGTCCAATATCAAATGGCAGCACTGGATGGCATGGCCGCTGTACAGGGCATCGATATGCAATACGTTAAGCCACATGGCGCGCTGTATAACGACATGATGTCTAAAGATAAGGTGCGCAACAGTATTATGCAGGCAGTCGCCAGCTATCACCGCCCTATTGTACTGATGTTGCAGGGCACTCCCGATGCCGCAAAACATCGTGCAGAAGCTGAAAAACTGGGACTAGAAGTCTGGTTTGAAGCCTTTGCCGATCGCTGTTACGAAGACGACGGTCGCTTGATGGCACGCACTAAAAAAGGCGCGGTGCACTGTACTGAGAAAATGCTCGCCCAGGTACGACTGCTGTGTGAAAAAGGGACGGTCATCACCGCCTCTGGCAAGGAGATCGCGCTACATGCCAATACCTTGTGTGTACATGGCGATAACATGGATGGGGTCAATGCCATTGCTCAGATCCGCCAAATTGTATTAGGTAATTAGTAGATGAGAATTGAAATTGCCGGTGAAAACTCGGTTATTATTTATTTCGCTGAGCAGACAAGCGCTGCGGTATCGGCCAGTGTGCAACAGACTATGCACACACTTGAGAACTTACTCGGCAAACACCTAATCGACATGGTGCCCTCTTACGCATCCTTACTGGTGATTTACGATGCCTTTAATACCGATCAGTATTTTGTGCGCAGCTGTATTGCACAGGCACTGACGCAACTGGCCAGCGCCGAATCGCAACCAGGTAATTTAATTGAACTGCCCGCATACTACAGCACTGAGTCAGGGCCTGATTTAGCGCAGTTAGCCAATAACGCTAAGCTATCTGTAGACGAGGTGATCGCTATTCATAGCGCTCAGGAATATCGTGTTTACGCCATCGGATTTGCCCCAGGTTTTGCCTATTTAGGTGAAGTTGATCCGCGTATTGCAGCACCGCGACTGTCCACACCAAGACTTAAAGTCCCCCGTGGTGCGGTGGCTATTGCCGACCGGCAAACCGCTGTTTACCCGGCGCAATCTCCCGGCGGCTGGAACTTAATAGGTTTGTGCCCCACACGTATGTTCAACCCCTCAAATAAACCTTCTATGCCCGTGCAAGTCGGCGATAGAGTGAAATTCGCTCCTATCGATCGCGCCCAATTTTTAGCTTTAGGCGGTGAATTATGAACGCCTTTACAGTAAAACAGCCAGGGCTGCTAACGTTAATTCAAGATCGCGGTCGCTACGGCCAACATCGCTTGGGACTCACCAATGGAGGGCCATTAGACACTAGCGCCTTTGATTGGGCTAATCGTCTGTGCAGCAATGACATTAACGCCACCGCACTTGAAATCAGCATCGGCGGACTAGTGCTTGAAGCGCAAAGCGATACTTTTATCGCCATCACTGGTGCCGACATGGGGGTTAAAATAAACCACCAAGTCGTAGCGATGTGGTGCACTTTAAAAATAACCGCTGGCGATACCATTAGCTTTGGTTTCGCAACTGCGGGTGCGCGCGCCTATTTAGCAGTCGCTGATGGCTTTCAAATAGCAGCATCTTTTACTAGTACTGCGACTGTCTGCAGAGAAGCGATTGGCGGTATTGACGGCAACAAACTAAAAGCTGACGATTCACTGCCTTGCGCAAGCATTGCAAAACGAATGCTATTATCCCTGCCCGAGCCAGAAATCCCCGACTACTCGCAGCCAGTCAGCTTAAGAGTCATTCTAGGTTATCAGCAGGCAAGCTTTGATCAAGTACAGCAGCGCTTGTTTTTTACTAGCCAATACCAACTCAGCGATAAAATAGACCGGATGGGCTTTCGTCTGCAAGGACAGGCAATACACTCTGCTATTGAGGGAATTTTATCCGAGGGCATCTGCCATGGCGCCATCCAAATTCCCGGTGACGGCCAGCCGATTGTACTGATGAATGATCGCCAAACCATCGGCGGCTATCCAAAAATAGGTTCGGTAATTGCTCTGGATACCGCTAGGCTTTCACAACTTATGCCCGGCCAAGAAATTAGCTTCGAACAAATCAGCCTAGAACATGCGCACAACATCAATCATTTAGCCAAAGTGCGCCAGCAGAGCATTGCACTCATTGAACACCGCTGATAACAGCGTGGAGAATTTATGAAAAAATCAAACTTTGACGAAGCAGCGCTGAGCAAAAAGATCGAAGATCTACTGGTTAAACGCAATTTACGCGGCATGAAAACCATACAGAGCGCACTGCAAACAGGTTATTACCTACGCGCTGCAAAAATATTAAATGACTGCAAAGGCCATGTATTAATAGGCACGGGCTTTCCAGTGGTTGATACCTTTGAGACCGATGGCCCGGTCGGCGCTATCGCCCTTTACAATGCACTCGAAAAATTAGGCGCTACACCGGTAATAGTCTGCGGCCCACCCGTATCTCAAGCGCTTATGCAAGATTTCAGAGTGCATGAAATTCGCGTCGGCGAGCATCAAGAACGCACTCTTGAAGCCTTCAAAGCCCTGTACCATTACCAGCCCGATGCCGTGTTATCCATTGAGCGTCCAGGCCAAGCGGCAGATGGCGGCTATTACAATATGCGCGGCGAAAGCATTAGTGAGCGCACCGCCTGTTTTGATACTTTTATCAACAACGCTAAATGCCCAACTATCGGTATTGGTGACGGGGGTAATGAAATTGGCATGGGCAATATTACCGAAGCGCTTAAAAGTCTAGATATTGTCAGTGCCACCACCAAAGTCGATGAACTGCTAATCGCCGACGTTTCAAACTGGGGTGCCTATGGCATCATGACCTTGCTGAGCATTTGGAATGACGTGGACTTATTGGCCGACGTCAATTTAGAGGAGATCCTCACTTACCTGTCGGGTCACGGTAGCGTCGATGGCGTAACACGCATCAATGAGCTCACTGAAGACGGTTTACCCTTTAGCGAAGGCGAAGCGGTAATTCTCGAATTACGCGAACTGATCTCTTATCATTTAACTACTTGATAGTTATTAGCTTTTAGCTTTTAGCTTTTAGCTTTAGATTGTCTTTCATAATCTATTCTCCGTGTTCTCCGTGGTCAAAAAAATCTTTTAAAGACTCTCTACCACAGAGGACACGGAGGCGCTTCGCTACACAAAGAAAACCTGAGATATTTTAGCTTTTAGCTTTTGGCTTTTAGCTTTTAGCTTTTAGCTTTTAGCCCGTCCTGCATTATCTTCTGCGCGCTATCTGCCAGTAGCTTTGGCAGCGCCTGCTCTTCATCGACCCTCCAGCTGCTACAAAAATCTAGCGAGGGCGGTACTATCTCCGTTTTTATTTGCTGCACTTCGCCACTGCTTAGCTGTTTTTCTACTAATACTTTTGGCAGCAATGCAATACCGACCCCCTGGGTCGCTAAACTGATCAAACTCGCGACTGAACTGCAAGTATGAATCACCACTTTATTGGCATAGGGCTGACACAATTGCTGCAAATAATGCCAGGGAGCGGTATCTCTAGGGAAACTTAGCATAGGATGTTGAGCTAGCTGCTCGACACTCCAGCACTGCTCATCCCCTTGCAACCCTGCTACGCCTATCCACACTTGCGAGTAGCTACACAACGCTTGGCTAGTTAAGGATTTATTGATTCCCTGCTCTGCCACCATCAAACTTAAATCTATTTGATGCTGCTGTAACTGTTTAGCCAAAACCGGCGTAACATCACTGGTTAGCTCGAACGAAATATGCGGATATATTTTCTGCCATTGACGCAGCAGCGGGGATAACCATAAATGCGCCAAAGTATCGGCAATGCCAATCTTGACACTTCCCTGCTGTTGCTCTTGCCCGGCGAGTACTTTCATCTCCTGGGAAATAGCGATAAGTTTTTCAGCATAAACTAATAATTTCGCCCCTTTATGGGTGAGATGAGTACCGCTTTTATCACGCCGGAACAAACTCACTCCAAGCTCTTGCTCCAGCGCATTAATTCGGGCCGAGATAGCAGGCTGAGAGACGTGCAAAAGTGCCGCAGCCGCTCTAAAACTGCCCAACTTAGCGACTTTGACAAATGAAGATAAATTCCGAATTCGCATAATAAATGAGTATCAATGATTGAGTTATGACTAGATTAACACGTAAATGCACACAACTCACACAGTAATATATTTCATAAAACAAGCTGTATGCAGAAGTATACACTACAATATCTCTATATAGAGAAATTTTTTATTTAATTAATTATCAGCTTGCAAATATATAACTTTTGATCAAATATGCTAAATATTATCAGTAATGTCGTAGCTATATACGCTTTTGAAGCGCTAACTAAGACCTGTATTTTTTGTGAGGCAGACTATGAGCACAGCATACCTAAACGGTGAATACCTACCATTGAGCGAGGCCAAAATCTCGCCACTAGATCGTGGTTTTCTTTTCGGCGATGGCATCTACGAAGTTATCCCCTACTACAGCGGAAAATCTGTCGGTTTAATCCCGCATATTCAGCGCATGATTAACGGTCTTGCAGAGATAGAAATCAACTGTGACAAAACCCTTGAGCAGTGGATTACATTGCTAGACGATTTAATCGCCAAAAATGATGGGGCCACACAAAATCTAGGGGTTTATGTGCACGTATCTCGTGGCACAGATGTGATACGCAACCACGCTTACCCTGAGAACGTGACTCCTACCATCTTTTGTTTCACTTTCGGCATCAAGGATCCAGAGCCAATTGATAGAACACAAGCAACCACTTACACTGTCACCACCACTGAAGATTTACGCTGGAAGCGCTGTCACATTAAATCCACAGCACTACTAGGCAATGTCATGCACTATCAACAGGGACACGCTAGCGGCAACAACGAATGCTTGCTGTACAACAGTAATAATGAATTGACCGAAGGCAGCTCAGTCAATGCTTTCATCGTTAAAGATGGGGTAGTGATCACCCCCATTCAAGACAACCAAATATTACCAGGCATTACCCGCCGCATTATTATCGATAGCATCAAAGCTGAAGGCTCTATTAAAATTGAAGAGCGCACTGTCACTATGGATGAAGTTCACAGCGCCGATGAAGTATGGATCAGTAGCTCATCTAAGGAGATAGCACCCATTGTAGCTATAGATGGGGTGAATGTAGGTAATGGTAAAATTGGACCTGTTTGGGAAAAGGCCTTTGCCATTTATACGGCAGCCAAATTTAACCATAGCTAAATCAATTGAGCCCCAAGCGGGGCTCTACTTTCTATTTATCATCCCCACATTTAATATCCCTGCCACTACGCTTACTTAACATTATTGCCTATAGTTATTACTTACAACTTGTTAGCGGAGATAATGGATGCCTTTATTTGTACTTTTACTGTTCATTACTTTGAGCTCTTTTACTTACGCCTCATCATCCACTCCTGTTAACGAGCTAACTATCTGCTGGGAGAAAGAGCTAAAACCACCCTACTTAACATTAGATACTGCAGGGCAGCCGACAGGCATAGCCGTTGAGTGGCTGACCACTATTTTTGCAGCGCAGAATATTAAATTAGTGAACAAGCTACTCCCCTGGAAACGTTGCTTAAAAGAGCTAAAGCTAGGCAATGTGGATATAGTCCCTAACGCGAGCTTTAAACTTAGCCGCACTCAAATAGCACATTACAGCGCAGCACTTTATACCACGCATTTATACCTCTATTACACTAACAAGTTGCTAGCTGAAAAAGATCTAACACAAGCAGCCGCTTTCGCGCCTTACAAGGTAGGCGGGGTGAATGGATTCAACTACGGTTTCTTGGATGATGCATTTAACATTGATACAGGGGCAAATACTCGGCGCTCACTGCTGAAGAAACTGCTAAAAGGTCGCTTAGATTTTGCCATTATGCAGCGCGAGGTTTATCTGGCGATACGAACCCAAGACCAAGCATCAACAGAGCCTCTTAAAGCGGTCCCCTCCCCGATAACGCATCAAGCTAAATACTTTGTGCTTATTTCCAAAAAGCACCCAAGGGCGGAGAGTATTAAAGAGAACTTCAACATTCAGCTACGTAAATTACGCGTCAGCGGACAGTATTTGCACATATTAAAAAAATACACAGAACCTTTTTTTGAACAAAAAAAAGCCGCTAATTAGCGGCAAAAAAAGAGAGACCAAACTGTTAATCAGCTTGGCGACGTAAAAATGCTGGAATATCTAGAAAGTCTAAATCACCGTTATGCGTGCCTGTTTTCTTCATATGCTGCTGTACCGGCTCTGGCGCAACTTCAACATGCTCTTGTAAGTGAGTACGACCACTGTGATCACGTGACTTAGCTTTAACTGGTAGATCCATTTGATGTTGTGAATAACCACCAGTAACGTTAGCACGTACTGAAGTTCCACCACTCGCAGCCACTTTAACTTGGGTTGTTTCAACTTTAACTTGTGCAGCAGATTGCGTCAGCAAACCTGTTGCAACGACAGTAACACGCAGCTCATCAGTCATATCTGGATCGATAACCGTACCTACAACAACAGTCGCGTTCTCTGATGCGTACTCTTCTACGATTTGACCTACTTCGGTAAATTCACCTAAGCTAAGATCCAGACCCGCAGTAATGTTGACTAAAATGCCACTGGCACCTTTTAAGTCAACATCTTCAAGTAACGGGCTTTTAATCGCCGCTTCAGTGGCAACAATCGCGCGATCATCACCCGTTGCGCTGCCAGTACCCATCATCGCCATGCCCATAGAGGCCATAACTGCACGTACATCGGCGAAATCGACGTTGATCATGCCCGGACGCGTAATAAGATCAGCAATGCCGCGTACCGCATTGGATAATACATCGTTCGCTGCATTAAACGCATTGATCAAAGAGCAGTTTTTGCCCATGACTTGCATTAACTTCTCGTTGGGAATAATGATCAGTGAATCGACATTATCCTTTAACTCATTAATTCCCTCTTCGGCGATACGCATACGCTTACGGCCTTCAAAAGGGAAAGGCTTAGTAACGACGGCAACCGTTAATATACCTAATTCTTTTGCCACTTCAGCAACAATTGGCGCCGCACCTGTACCGGTACCACCACCCATGCCTGCTGTGATAAAGATCATGTCTGCACCCTCGATCATCTCAGCTATCTGAGCACGATCTTCTTGGGCTGCCTGACGGCCTACCTCAGGATTAGCACCTGCGCCTAAACCTTTAGTGAGTTCGCCACCTATTTGGATCACAGAACCGGTTGCCATACCATGCAGTGCTTGCGCATCTGTATTGGCACAAATGAACTCAACCCCTTCTATGTCTGTTGTAAGCATATGCTGAACAGCATTTCCGCCGCCACCACCTACACCTATTACTTTAATAACGGCGTTTTCTGGTAGACTATCTGCCAGTTCAAACATGATCTCTCTCCTTTTGGGCTCTGCCCTTTTATCTTTCCAATTTGGCTTATTGCTCGCCAATCAAAGTTTTAACAATCGCTTAACAATAAAAACTACAAAGCCATCATTTACTTAAATTGACCAATACATATCTGCCAATCTTGTTTTTGTTCAATACATATCCAATTGAAATCTTTTTCAGTTGGATTAAAAGTTTCCACTCAACCAGGTTTTAAAACGGCTTACGATTCCCGGTTGATTCTTATTCTGTCTTGCCACCGCACTCGATGAAGGCTTAATCACATCGGGCGAGATTGGCTTGTTTATTTCTACACTCGGCTTAGTCGGTGAAGCGCTGCTACTACTCGGCTGATCTTCACGCGCGTAATGCAACAAGCCAATACTGGTAGAGAAAATTGGGTTCTCTAAAATATCGCCCATGCCATTAACACCTTTTGGCATCGCCAAACGCACTGGCATATGGAATATCTCTTCTGCAAGCTCGACAGCACCTTCCATTTTAGAAGTACCACCGGTTAACACGATCCCTGCCGCAATAAGATTGTCGTAGCCACTTCTGCGTATTTCGTCTTGTACCAAGGTAAATAATTCGTCGTATCTCGGCTCTACTACTTCAGCCAGCGCCTGACGATTTAAGTCACGCGGTGGTCTGTCCCCAACACTGGGCACCTTAATTGTCTCATCGGCACTGGCCAGTTGCGCAAGGCAACAGGCGTATTTCACTTTCAATTGATCCGCATGAAAGCTAGGAGTACGCAACGCCATAGCGATATCATTGGTCACTTGATCGCCCGCCACAGGAATAACCCCTGTATGACGGATAGAGCCTTGGGTAAAGATAGCGATATCAGTAGTACCACCGCCTATATCTACCATGCAGACACCGAGGTCTTTCTCATCTGGTGTTAATACAGCATAAGAGGATGCTAGCTGCTCTAAAACAACACCATCCACTTCCAGACCACAGCGGCGTACACATTTTTCAATATTTTGAATCGCATTTGCCGCACCCGTCACTAAGTGCACTTTCGCCTCAAGACGTACCCCCGACATCCCAAGTGGCTCTTTAATCCCCTCTTGATGATCGATTAGGTACTCTTGCGGCAATATGTGGATAATGCGTCTATCTGCGGGGATAGCGACAGCACTGGCTGCATCTATCACACGCTCTAAATCAAAGTCTGTCACTTCGCCTTCACGCACAGCCACGATACCGTGGGAGTTTTGAGAGCTTATGTGACTGCCGGCTATGCCGACGGTAACAGAGTGTATTTTACACCCTGCCATTAATTCTGCTTCTTCGACCGCACGTTGTATTGAGCTCACTGTGGACTCAATATTAACCACCACCCCTTTTTTTAATCCTTTAGAGGGATGAGAGCCGACACCTATTACTTCTATTTGTCCGTCGGCTGAAATTTCTCCAACCAAACATACGACTTTAGAAGTACCGATATCTAAGGCAACGATCATATTGTGCTCAATTTCCATTAACTAAACCGCTTGGTGTCATAAAAAATAAAATCTTACCCGCTACCAACCTTTCAATAACATCACTGTTAGTGATCTAAACGGGCTACTAAGATGAATCTCATCTTATTTCAATTTACATAGCTATCAGCTGTCATTTACTGCAATGGGACGACCAAAAAACCATCGCCACTGATTTAATTTTAATCAGAAACAGTTGAAAAGTTATATATTTTTAGAATTATACGTCAGAGTTCAATATAAACCAGTAAAACTTCTTAAAAATATTAATAAGTAATGTACAAAAAATCACCAGAGGTTACCAGCTTTTTATTTTTTAATTATTAATCAGCTTTTCTCCGAGCCCTTATGATTAAAGGACTAGAGCTAAATGCTCATAAATTGATTAGATTTTTTATATTATCTTTATTAAATAAAACCTCTTTAGATTATACATCATAAAATCAAGATTCAATTTTGATTTATATATAAATATCAAAATTGAATCTTGATTTAAATATTATAATCAAAAGGTTTATTTATGCATTTGGTGAAAAATCAAAACTGGATTTTGACTAGATTATCACTTAAAGTACCGTGAAAATATTTATAAAACGCTCAATAAACATACTTTTTATTTTGTTTTATTCAAAACCTCTTAAACAAGGCACAACATATAGTGCCAAAAACAAAAACCAGACACTACTGCAGGATTTTTAACGTATTTAAGACATGAAAACAGCTATTTTTATAAACAAAATTACCCAATTTTTATCTTTTTAAACTATTTAACCCGCTAAATATGAGAGCAGCATACAAAATTCAAGCCCACTCTCAGGCACAAAAAATGATAATGAGCTGCACCGAAAAAAACACGTCACCTACGCGCACCCTCTAAAAATATCATTGAGGAAAACTGAATTATCGACAAGAATACGCTGCTATCTGCTGTTTTCTATTAATATCAGGTAGAAACTCATAGAGAGCGCAGTAAAAGTTTGGCGTTTATGTCAATAAAGGAGGGCGGGGGGCCTGTCTAGTTCCCATCCAGAAACAGATGTCTACTGCGAAAGCCCCACTAGCTCGATCTGCTCACTACTAGATGTAGTTATTTGGAATGACCAAACGCCCACATCTAGTATCGTGCATCTCAAGCAATTGGATCCCCCTCGCTACGACCCAGTTTCTGGATGAGAACTGTCTAGTTTTGATCTTCTTCTATATTGATGCTCGCTTGCAATCTTGCCGGTAATTTCTTTTTACCACTCACACCGAGCTTAGATAGCGCAACAGCCTGATTAACTAGATTACCTTTACCTGTCGACAGCCTTTTATAACTATCATCATAGGCACTTTGAGCGCGGTCCAAATGCTTGCCTAAATCATCCATAGACTCCACGAAGCTGACAAACTTATCGTATAACTCAGCACCGCGCTTTGCGATCACTTGTGCATTTTGGTTTTGATGCTCAAAACGCCAAATGTTTTGCACCGTGCGTAATGTCACTAATAAGGTGGTGGGACTGACTAAAATGATGTTTCTTTGAAAGGCGTAACGGAACAAGCCCTGATCATGTTCTAAAGCTAACATAAAGGCTCCCTCGACAGGCACAAACAACAAGACGAAGTCTAAGGTACGCACTCCCTCTAATTTCTCATAGGCTTTTTGACTCAAGCCACGAATATGATTGCGCATTGATTGTACGTGCTCAATCAAATTCTGTTCGCGCTCAGCGGCATCAGTGCCACTACAGTATCGCTCGTAACCGGTGAGGGACACTTTAGCATCGATGATCATGTCTTTTTCATCTGGTAACCTGATGATAACATCCGGCTGATAGCGTTTTCCCTGGGTGGTCAATGACACTTGCGTCTCATATTCATGCCCCTTGCGTAAGCCCGACTCCTCAAGCACCCTTTCAAGAATGACCTCTCCCCAGTTACCTTGTATTTTAGAGTCACCTTTTAATGCTTGCGTTAAGTTAATAGCATCTTGACTCATTTGCTGGTTCAACTGCTTCAGATGATCAATCTGTTGATAGAGTGCCTGCCGGTCTCTGCTCTCTTTGTCATACACATCTTCAACTTTACGTTTAAAATCACCTAACTGTTCACGCAGCGGGTTAAGTATCTGACCAATAGACTCGCGGCTACTCTTGCTAAAGCTGGCCGTTTTATCTTCAAAGATCTGATTAGCGAGATGGGCGAAGTCTTGTTTTAGCTGATCGCGCGCTTGGCTAAACAGCTTTGACTTCTCTTCATTCATTTTCTGCTCGCTGATTAAGCGTGTTTCTAACTGAGTAATTTGATTATTGGCACTGACCAACAAATCTTTATACTCTTCAAGCTGCGTTTGTATCTTCTGCTTTTCTAACTCAGACAATTCAAATACTGATATCTTCTCGCGCAATTGCGCATTGATGACTTGTTCTTGATGAAGCAATTGCTCAACGGACATGCTGCGCTGCTGTAGCTTTTGGTTCTGTTGGCGCTGCACATCGAGCTGCGCGCTGATATTGTGCTCGCGCTCCTGCTGTAGCTGTAACTTAAACAACAACTGCTGGCGCTGCTTGGCACTGGAAACCACGGACCACAACAGTAATAACAGCCCAGCCACTAAAGCCACGACCGCTCCTACCACCACACTTTGCACATCTAATTCATTGAGCAACATATTTTTTACCAGTAGAAATACAAAGCACAAGCGCTTATCAAGCTAGGCACTATCATCACCAACAAACTCCACTTAATCCCAAGTAGTCTTTGCACTAATAAAATATGTACCATAGGAAAACTGACAAACATGCACGAAAGCGGTAGCGCCCAGTGCAAGTGTTTAAAACCATAGGCCATTGCGCCAAGCAAAGTGACCGCCGCTAAATTACCTGCCATCACCACAAAGAGAGCGCCATTATTAGTCGCCAAAAAACCTTCTCGTTGATCCTTTGGCACTTTATTAAGCGCACCCGCACTTAAAGCAGCCGACATAGAAACAAAACCTGCGATCAAAAAAAGTATCATTGGATTCACGTAAAAAAAACCTCTTATAAAATATTGTAGAGCGCACCGCTCAAGGGTGGGCCATTTTAACAGCATAGTAAATATTATCTATCGCCAACTGTATATCGCTGTTCATCTTTGCCATTAAAACTTATTATCAATGAATGCAAACACCTACCATAAAGTCATCACCGCAAAAAACATCAAGTTCGACCTTAAAGTTTTTGGGCTACAGCCTAGTCATCACCCTGTTTTTGCTCGTAACCGCTTTTTTGCTTAGCCCTCAATTAATCAGCACGTTAATCAACTGGCAGTTAGGAGCTTACCAGCTGCACAGTGATGCAGAAATTGAGAGACCAAGTGGCAACCACCTATTAATCCCCAGTATCACGATTGCCCACATCGACCCCGAAAACACGGCCAAATTATCACTACAGAATTTGCGTATTAACTACAATCTGGTAGATCTTGTTTTTTCACAGCGCATTCAATCGATACAAGTTGATGTACTCAAAATCCAGCTAGCCGGCGCAGTTCCAATCCCCTACCAAAGCGATGAAGACGCCAACAATACACCGCTAGATCTATCTGAGTTTTTACCCAACAAGATGTTAGAAGCGCTCCCTTTTGAGTCTTTAACTATTGATAACTTAACATTGGATTGGCATAGAGCTGATCAGCAACGATTAACGTTAGACGCCAAGCTTGGCATCGATAAACATGCACTGACGCTGACCGCTAATTACCGAGAAAACCAACAGTTCATTACCAATTTTGAACTACAACTATCTGCCAACAATAAATTCACTATACTCACGACAACTGCTGAATCAGACAAACACTCTTTAAGCCTGCAATTACAAGGCTCTATCCACCCAGATAACGGTCAAAATCAGACGGGGTTATCTATCAACACCCATACACAGATAAATACGAGCCACTATCTGGCTAATTCCCTATGGCTAGAGCCGTTGCTGGGCAGTGAATTCACT
>JABSRB010000004.1 GCA_013215375.1 Oceanospirillaceae bacterium
GCTGTGAGCGGTGAGCTGTGAGCTGTGAGCTGTGAGCTGTGAGCTGTGAGCGAAAAGTTCGCCGTTACATCAAAGTTAGTCAACACATTTCTTTTAGCTTTTAGCTTTCTAGCTCATAGCTCATTGCTTTCTAGCTTTTAGCTTCTTTCCACATACTGATTGGCGGCATTTAAGAAGTCATCCATCAGCGCTTTGGTAGCTGGTTGAATAAATCGCCCTTTTAGACAGGCAATACCCCATTTCCCCTCAATGGCAGGAAGCGTCGCTATTTGTAATTGTTGTATTTGTGCCTTCTTTGCTGAGGCATCTATGGCACAGTTTAAGCTAGGTAAAATAAGATCAGTAGCTAACATTAGCGCTTCACAGGCAGCAAAATTATCACACTCACACTGTAATAACGGCTGGTCTTTTTGAAGGGCTAAGTTTTTCATAAGGCTGGCTTCCAGTTTTCTTGGCAGCGCGATGGATACTAGCCCGTAATCAAATACATCTTGATTACTGACATTAGTCAATTGATGCAGGGGGTGATCTTTACGAGCGAAAAATCCGCCGGGGTGTGTCGCTATTTCCCTAATGTCTAAATCATCAAAATCACTGGCATCACGTAAATCAACCACTGCAAATTCGATGCGCTCTTGGTGTAAATTTTCAGTGAGTAGCTGCGAATTTTCAATTAATAACTGGGTGCGAATTTTATTGCGCTGCCGCTGCCATTCACTCAGTACAGGAGCTGCAAACGCAGCGGCAAAGGTAGTGGCTAAACCAAAGGTAACCAGCCCGCTATCGCCTTGCTTCAAGGTCATCAACTCACGTTCAAAATTTTCACTCTCGAACAATATTTTTTTTGCCCGCACTAATAATATTTCGCCAAACCCGGTCAAGCTGACCTGTTTTCTATCCCGATCAAATAATTGCGCATCTAGGGAATTCTCCAACGCTTTAATGCTGTGACTCAGTGCTGGCTGTGAAAGATAAGCCCTTGCGGCGGCTTTATGAAAATTGCGCTCTTGGGCAAGTAAAACAAAATGCTGCAGTTGTTTTAATCTCATACTGATTCACTTTATGAATTAAAGTGATAATTATAATTCATTATACTAATCAATTGAAATAGCCCATTTTATCAGCAGCTTTACCCATCGAGCTAAGGTGGGGCATATAACAATAATAGGACTGATAGATGGCAAAGGCACAGGGAAAAGTACGCTTAGGTATGACGTTACAAGATCGACTGACCCAAGAGCAGGGCTGGATCTATATGACAGGGATGCAAGCGTTGGTGCGCCTGCCTTTGCAACAGCGCCAAAATGATAGCAGAGCGGGACTTAATACCGGAGGTTTTATATCAGGGTATCGTGGCTCGCCAATGGGTCGCTACGATATGGAACTATGGGCGGCAGAGGACATACTTAAAGCACACAACATCTCATTTAGAGCTGGCATTAACGAAGAGCTAGCAGCAACGGCTATATGGGGCAGTCAATATGTTCAAGCACAGCCTCAAGCTACGGTCGATGGAGTGTTCGCTATCTGGTACGGCAAAGGCCCGGGTGTTGATCGAGCAATGGATCCACTGCGCCATGCGGCGTTAGCGGGTACCTCTAGTCACGGCGGCGCTTTGGTATTAGCCGGAGATGATCACGCTGCTAAATCTTCCACCTTAGTTAACTATTCAGACTACAATTTTGTCTCTGCTGGCATCCCGTTACTCTACCCCTCTAACACCCAAGAGTTGCTTACCTTTGGTTTACACGGTATCGCCATGAGCCGCTACAGCGGTTGTGTTATAGCGATGAAGCTAGTGACTGACGTGGTTGAGGGAGGAGGTTCGGTGTATGTGGCGCCGGATTTGATTGATATAAGATTGCCTGAGCAGGCATCAGTGAATATTTTGCCATGGGCACCATTGTTACAAGAACAAAGCCACTACGAGGTACGCCTGCCTGCCGCTATCAGTTATGCCAGACTCAATGGACTCAACAAGCTAATGGCCAGCTCTACTACTGCTAAAATTGGTATCATCACTGCCGGCAAGGTTTATCAAGATGTTGAACAAGGCTTACGCAATTTAGCTTTAGCCGCTTCAACTAACGCCGATTCGATTGAGCAAAACCCTGAGATCAACATTCTAAAATTAGGTCTTATTTGGCCGCTCGATCAACAGCTAATTTTAGATTTTGCTCAGGGACTAGAGACCCTGCTCATTATTGAAGAGAAGCGCCCGTTAATAGAAGATCAAGTACGAAGTGCACTCTATGATGCTCAAGTTAGGCCCAATATTATCGGCAAAACCTACCCGCAAGGGGGTGTTGCCTTTGCTGTCCACGGCGAGTTATCTCCTAGTGATGTGGTACGTGTTATCACTAAGATCATCAGAGAAAAATCCACAGAAAAAGATATTGAGTGTCATCAAATTGAAGACAAGCAAACACTCATCCAAGGTAAAGGGACAGCACGCGCACCCACTTTTTGTGCCGGCTGTCCACATGGGCGTTCAACACAAGTTATTGAAGGGTCTCGAGCGCTAGCAGGCATTGGCTGTCATACCATGGCGATGCTCAAAAACCCTTTAACAACTAACAGCGTTTCGCAAATGGGCGGTGAAGGGGCGATGTGGATAGGCCAAACCGATTTTACTGACGAGCAGCACGTGTTTACCAACATGGGCGACGGCACCTATTTTCATTCCGGTATTCTGGCGATTAGAGCGGCAGTCGCCGCCAATGTATGCATTACTTATAAATTATTACACAACGGCTTTGTCTCGATGACCGGCGGACAGCCGATTGACGGTGAAATCAGCGCACAAAAGATGATTGCACAGCTACTGGCTGAAGGCGTGGTAAAAATATCTCTAGTCACTGATGATCCCGCTAAATTCAGTGATTACCCGTTACCAGACAAGGTCACTTTGCATGAGCGCACCGCTTTAGAACACGTACAAAAACAGTTGCGCGAATTATCGGGTGTCACAGTGCTACTGTACGACCAACCTTGTGCGACCCAGAGTCGCCGTTTACGCAAGCGAGGGCAATGGCAAGACCCTGATAAAAGGGTCTACATCAACCCAGACATTTGCGAAGGCTGCGGACATTGCTCAAGCATTTCAGCCTGCATGGCAATAGAGCCTTTAGAAACTGAACTGGGTCGTAAGCGGCTGATTAACCAATCGAGTTGTAACAAAGATTTTTCCTGCTTAGAAGGTTTTTGTCCCAGCTTTGTCAGCGTATCAGGACTAACGCCACCCGCGCTACCAACAAAAGCCTCTCCCCTACTTACATTGGATATGAGCGCCGTGAGTGAGCCGTTGCTACCAAAAATCCAAGGATCGTACAGTCTATTGGTGTCTGGTATTGGCGGCACTGGCGTAGTGACCATAGGCCAAACATTGGCAGTCGCCGCACATTTAGAGGGCTTATACAGCTCAAATTTAGATGTAACCGGTCTCGCTCAAAAATACGGCGCAGTGCACTCTCACGTAAAAATAGCGTTACAGCCCAGCGAGTTACATGCCACACGTATTGCTAAACAGGAAGCGCAAGCCATCATCGGTTGCGATCTAGTGGTTTGTGCAGGAGATGAAGCGCTTTCAAAAATACAGACCCGCAATGCCAAAGCGGTGGTGGATATAACGGTTGTGCCTACCAGTGAGTTCTCCGCTAATCCTGATTGGCAGCTAAACTTCAAAGAGCAGACAGAACGCATCGATTCTGTATTAATAGATCAGGTTGTCTACGTTGATGCCCAAGCGATTGCCAGTGCACTATTAGGCAATACTATTTACGCTAACATGATTTTACTCGGTGCTAGCTGGCAACAAGGAGCGATCCCTTTGTCTAAAAAAGCTATCAAAAGAGCGATTGAACTCAATGGAGTGACGGTTGATTTAAATCTAAGTGCTTTTGATATTGGACGTTTAGTGATTGAGGATAACGCTAAAATAGAGCAATTGATGCAGCCGGATATTATTGCTAATAAGATAACCCAGCCTGTTGAGCAAACCATAGTACAGCTCATTGCTCACCGTAAAAAGCTCTTGTGTGAATATCAAAATGCCGCTTATGCGCAGCGCTATGAGCAACAATTACAGCAAGTCATTGAAGGCGTAGCTGGTCTAAAATGCACCGATGAATTAGTGGATAGTGTCGCGAAGTATTATTACAAATTAATGGCGCATAAAGATGCATGGGAAATCGCCCGTCTCTATAGCGAGCCTAAATTCATGCAGCTGTTAACAGCTACCTTTAATGCCAAGGTAAAGGTTTCGTTTCATATAGGCTCTTGGCCGTTTGCTAAAAGAAATCGACAAACAGGCCAGTTACAAAAACGTCAAGTGGGTCCTTGGATACTCAAAGTATTTGCCTTAATGGCAAAACTGAGATTTTTACGCAATACTATATTTGATCCTTTTGCGCGCAATGAGGAGGGAAAATTAGCTGCGCTTTTACTGGCCCAATATGAGTCTGACATAACATTAGTACTGGAAAAAGTAACCACTAATAATTTTGATAGCGCGATAGAACTGCTATCTCTACCCGAAAAAATACGAGGTTTTGGTGTTATTCGGGTTAAACATGTGGATGCTTTAGTGCAAAAACGTATCAATTTACGCGCTATTTTACTTGCTAAAGGTTCACAAGATCTATATATCGATGCAGCCGTTGAGGTCACCTAGAAAAAATACTTTCTAAAAACAAAAGCACAAAATATCAAAAGTCTGCGGGCGTTTCCTTTTACAGTGAGTTTTTTAACTCACTAGGAGCCTGTCCGAGAACTGCGATCGAAGCGAGAACAAGGCTATTTGAGGAAGAATTAGCGGTGATTTAAGGCGAATAGCGTGCTATTTAACGAAAATCAGCGTTAATTATAACCAAATAGGATTGGTCGCAGCCGATTAGTCTGTTCTCGGAGAGGCTCCTAGGATATGCACCATGTCAAAGACTCTTGTTGTTAGCTACACCCCTAGCTTTGAATCCAATACCAAAAAATTAGTAGATGCCTACTTACAGGCCACTGCTGACACAACTGATATTATTCATCTTGATCTGGTAAAAGACCCAGCGCCATTGCTACTTGAAAAAAATCTAAATACTTTGTTAAAAAGAAACTTCATGGGGAAGGAGCTGACACCCGCTGAAAGTGAAACTTTGAGCGATATCGATCTATTGATGCGACAATTTAAAGAGGCTGATCGCATTGTACTGGCCTTTCCCATGTACAATTTTAGTGTGCCTGCCAGCGTAAAAGCATGGATCGATACCATCATCCAAAATGGTCAAACGTTCAAAATTAAAGAAGAAGGTGGATATGAGGGTTTGTGCCAGGGAAAACATGCTCTAATATTAATGACGACAGGAGGTGATTACGCAAAAGAGCCTGAAAAAAGCATGGATTTTGCCACTCCCCTCATTCAGACGTGTATGGGGTTTATGGGGTTTATGGGGTTTATGGGTATAACATCTCATGTCATTACGGCTGGAGGTTTGAACCAGTATATGGATTCAGTGGATGAAATAGTCTCTCGAACCCAGCAACAAGTCACCCAGTATGTAAAGAACAGCCCGCTGTGGTAATCTCATTTTTTGACGAGTAAATAGTAAGTCATGAATTATCTAACCCAAGTACAAAAAGGCGTTGATTTTATCGAGTCCAATCTGGACTACGATCTATCTTTTGGCGACATTTCTAAAAAGGCAGGCATTAGCCAATGGCATTTTCAACGTATTTTTAGGGCGTTAACCAATGAGACGTTAAAGACTTACATTCGCTCAAGAAGGCTGGCTAATGCATTAGAGAAACTGCTAAAAAACGATCAAAAAATCATTGAGATTGCTATTACCGCAGGCTATGAGTCCCAGGAGAGCTTTACCCGGGCTTTTAAAAAAGCTTTTAATTTAACGCCGAGTGAAGCGAGAAAAATTGGCAGTAAAAATCTGTTTCTGAAGAAAGTAAAATTTGATGCGCAGTACTTACGTCACATCAACCAAAATATTTCTTTAACGCCGCAAATCTATACGCAAAAAAGGCTTTTGTTGGTGGGCATGAAAACAGAGTTTTACAGTGTGGACTCAGAAAAAAATAATATCGCAGATAAGCTTCCCCAATTGTGGGGAGCGTTTGTTCCGCGAATGGGAGAAATCAAACACAGTATTGCCAATGTCGCCTATGGCATTATACAGCAGGAAAAAGGCAACACTGATTTGCTAGAATATTATGCCGTGGTTGAAGTCACCAGCATCGATCAATTACCTGCGGGGATGATCAGCCTAGAAATCCCCCAATCTACCTACGCAAAGTTTGTCCACAAAGGCAAAGTCACCAACATAAACAACACTATTAATTACATATACTCAAGCTGGTTACTGCAATCGAATAGACGCCACAGCTACGCCGCTGATATTGAAATTTATGGTAGTGAGTTTATTCCTGACTCTGATCAATCAGTGACACATTATGCTATCCCCATTGAGTGAGCGTTAAAACTCACTTCTCTAAGAGCTAACTTTGTATTCCTTTGAAATACAATTACCGCTAAAATCAGCCCCAAACTTCACAGCAAAATAAAGGATTAAAATGGACTTTAATACATGGCTTATCTTTATCGGGGTAATTAGTCTATTAATCGCTTTCCCAGGGCCCTCTGCCATATTGTGTCTATCACATGGACTAAAATTTGGTAAACACCGGGCAATAGCGACCATTTTAGGCGGGACAATAGCCTCCGTCATCTTAATGAGCTTGTCTGCCATTGGAAGAAGAGCTTGAACGAGAACAGACTAATCTACTGCGACCAAACCTATTTGGTTAAAATTAACGCTAAATTTCGTTAAATAGCACGCTATTCGCCTCAAATTACCCTTAATTTTTCCTGTCATAGTTTTGGCCTCGCTACGATCGCCATTCTCACTCAAGCTCTTGGGTGCCATTCTCGCCGCCTCAGAAATAGCTTTCACTATCGTTAAAGTGCTGGGCGCCGGGTATCTTATCTACTTGGGATTTCGTGCTTTCTTTGATACCAGCTCGCCCGTCCAAACTACTGATATTACAGAGATTAAAGACCAAAAAAGTAACTTGTTATTATTTAATCAAGGCTTTGTGATAGGCATTAGCAATCCAAAAGATTTGCTGTTTTTTGCCGCACTATTCCCTAACTTTATCAATTTGGCAGAACCACAACTTATTCAATTTGTAATTTTAGCCAGTAGCTGGTTTGTGATCGATTTTATCATCATGTATTTTTACGCCAGCCTGGGCAGCAAAATTTCGCCAATTTTCGCTAAAGCAACGGTAATTAGAGCATTTAACAGAACCATTGGCGGTTTCTTTATTGCTGTAGGCAGTACTATTTTAGTTTCAAATAAATAACTTAGGTTTATTTTTATACTCATGGGTGCCCTTTAAAAAGGGCCAGCGCTGCTCGTTTAATGCACTTTTATCCATTAATAATCAATCATTATCAACAAAGCTAAGACAAGCAAAATAGTCTCTATTTGGAGACGATTGTTTCTCATATTTTGACTAAGATAACCTTAATATCTCTTTCACTTCCCACCGGCGCATCTTCATTTTTTAATATTGATCAGTTATATCGCTAAATATGCAAATAAATAGCCTAAACAAGAATTGTGCCTAAAAAACAATCAACTGAATATTTGGTAATTAACCTTTAATTTTAAGCACTTACAGCTGTTCACGAAACACCCTAGACTAAAGTATATAAGCTTTATTTATGGAGCTATGATAAATTTTTTAGGCCTTAAGGGAAGATTTGGCCATCATCTGGCTATGCTTCCAGAAAGAGCTCGAGGTATAACTTTTTATAAAAAGTAGTCATGGAGAATAATAACAATGAGTGATAAAAAAAACGAGCAAACTAATATCCTGCGTAGAAGGATATTAACTGCCGGGGGGGCATTTGCCCTAGCAGGCGCTATGCCTATGTTTTACAGTACCAATGTTTGGGCAAAAGACTTTCCGAATGATCCCACTAAATCGAAAACTGTCACTTTAGGATTTAATATCCCTCAATCAGGTGCCTATGCAGATGAAGGTGCCGATGAGCTAAGAGCTTATAAGCTTGCAGTGATGCATTTAAATGGTGAGGGAGATGGTGGTCTGATGAACACCATGAAACCTTCCATGTTGAAAGGTAATGGTATCCTAGGAAAGAAAGTCACTTTTGTAACCGGTGACACTCAAACCAAATCTGATGCAGCGCGTGCTTCTGCTAAGCGCATGATCGAAAAAGATAAAGTCATTATGTTTTCCGGTGGCTCCTCCTCTGGTGTAGCGATTGCACAGCAATCATTTGCCCAGGAAGCCGGCATCATCTTTATGGCAGGTTTAACCCACTCTAACGACACTACCGGCAAAGATAAGCGCCGCTATGGCTTTAGACATTTCTTTAATGCTCACATGTCAGGTGCGGCCCTAGGCCCAGTACTGGAAAAAGAATACGGTACAGAGCGTAACGCCTACCATCTAACTGCCGATTACACTTGGGGTTGGACACAGGAAGAATCAATCAAAAACACCACGGAAGCAATGGGTTGGAATACCACTAAAACGGTAAGAACTCCTGTTGGCGCTGGTGACTTCTCACAATATATTACGCCAGTTTTAAACTCGGGCGCTGATGTACTTATCTTGAACCACTACGGTAAAGATATGATCAACTCGCTAACGCAAGCAGTACAGTTTGGTTTGCGTGACAAGCAGGTTAATGGCAAAGATTTCCAAATCATTGTGCCGTTATTCTCTCGTTTGATGGCACAAGGTGCTGGCGATAACATCAAAGGTATTTTAGGTACTACCAACTGGAACTGGACACTACAGGATGAAGGCTCACAAGCTTTTGTTAAATCTTTTGGCCAAGTTTACGGTTTCCCACCTTCACAGGCAGCACATACTTGTTACGTGCAAACGTTGTTGTATGCAGATGCATGTGAAAGAGCCGGTACTTTCTATCCGCCTGAAGTTATCAAGGCACTAGAGGGACACAAGTTCGACGGTATGGGTAACGGTGCCACTGAATATCGCGCCGAAGATCACCAGTGCTTTAAAGATGTACTCGTGGTTAAAGGTAACGAAAACGCAACATCACAATTTGACTTACTCGAAGTTGTGCAACAAGTACCACGTTCTCAAGTTGAGTACGATGCCAGCATCTTTGGCGGAGAATTAGGCCCTTACAAAGGTTAAATTCTCAAATAATGTCTCAGGTAAATAATTTATTTGAGCATAACAGCCCGTTAGTTATCTTAGGGTAACTAACGGTTTTATAACCTAGAGTTAAGCCAATATTTGCACTTAAATCTTTATTAATTCCACTACATAAATGTTAAGCAGACAAAAATCATAATTATATTGCATGACAAGCTGTAAAGAGATAAACGGGCGTTAAACTGACCTTGCGTTAGCTCAACGCTAAGGCATATTTATTACCTTTTTTAGCCGGCCTACCCCCTCTCCTCTACGTCAAAGAGCGTAGAGATGACAGGGCAATTATGTGTATTTTTTTGATTTCTAAGGTTACCTAACTGCTTAATATCGATACTGTTATTGCTGGACTTAAATAAGTGCAAAGACGCTATTAGCTCTTAACTAGTGATGTTTTATATCTATGGATGCCATACTCTTACAGCTACTCAATGGGCTAGATAAAGGGGGGGCCTATGCGTTAATCGCACTGGGACTCACTTTAGCATTTGGCACATTGGGCATTGTCAATTTTGCCCACGGCGCACTGTTTATGTTAGGTGCGTTCTGTGCCGTTACTTTCAATAAATTACTGACCATTTCAAAATCTGTTAAAGATGAGAGCATCACTTTCTTTGACGCTTACAAAGAAGTCCCCTACTTGGAAATTTGGTGGGGCGAAACCGGAACAAGTATCATTGACTACGCAGTCCCGCTGTCCATTTTCTTTGCCATCCCGGTAATGTTGTTCATAGGCTGGGCACTGGAGCGAGGTTT
This sequence comes from Oceanospirillaceae bacterium, assembly GCA_013215375.1. GTDB lineage: Bacteria > Pseudomonadota > Gammaproteobacteria > Pseudomonadales > Balneatricaceae > Rs1. Next base: position 9,973 of record JABSRB010000004.1, read on the forward strand.
AATACAGTACTTTTACAAGAGAAGTCACGCCTCGCAAATCCTCTTTACCTTTGGTTTAGCGATTGTGATTCAAGAGATAGTACGCCACGTATTTGGCGCTAACCCTATCCCAACACCCGCTCCTGATGTCGTTTCAGGCAGTGCTAACATCGGCTTGTATTTTGGCTTAGGTGAAAACATTATCTACCCTTGGTGGCGTCTTATCTATTTAAGCTTCTCCATCTGTGTGATTGGCGCGGTGTTTGCTTTTCTCAAGTTCACTACCTTTGGCATGGTGGTTAGAGCGGGCATCCAAAATCGCGAAATGGTGGGTTTGCTCGGCATTAATATTGAGCGGCGCTTTACCATAGTATTCAGTTTATCAGCGGTGGTAGCAGGCGTAGCAGGTGTCATGTACGCCCCTATCGTACCTCCCGACTTTCATTTAGGAATGGACTTTTTAGTACTGACCTTTGTTGTGGTAGTGGTGGGTGGTATGGGTTCCTTACCTGGCGCAGTCGCCGCTGGATTCCTCTTAGGCATCTTGCAATCTTTCGCTGCGATGAACGAAGTGAAAGAAATACTGCCCGGTATCGATCAGATCATTATCTATTTAGTTGCCGTTATTGTGTTATTAGTCAGGCCACGTGGGCTGATGGGCGTTAAGGGGGTCTTTGAAGATTAATATGAAAAATTTAATGAAAAACAACTTAGTTATAATGGCCATTTTCTCAGTGGTGGTATTAACCATGCCACTGTGGATGCAACCCTTTGGCGCAGCTTATCCAGACATTTTGCAAAAATTTGTCATCTTTGGCGTATTTGCCATAGGCTACAACATTCTTTTTGGTCTCACCGGTTATTTATCCTTTGGACACGCAGCTTTCCTAGGTGTGGGCTCATACACTGCGGTCTGGTCATTTAAATTACTGACCATGAACATAGTACCAGCGATCATTCTCAGTGTCGTTATGTCGGGTATTTTTGCCGTCGCTATGGGTTATGTGGCACTGCGTCGCTCGGGGATTTATTTCTCGATTTTGACCTTAGCTTTTGCGCAAATGTGCTACAACTTAGCCTATTCAGTGCTCACACCGATCACCAACGGTGAAACCGGTTTACAGCTAGCGAAAAGTGATCCGCGAATAATAGATAGGCTCTTTAGCGAAGCCGGTGAAGGATTGCCCTCCACCACTTTGTTTGGTATTGAAACCAGTGGTTATTCAGGATTTTATATCTCTGCGGTAATCATGATCATTGTCTTTTATATCTCGCTTAAAATATTTAACTCCTCTTTTGGACTCAAGTTAAAAGCGATCAAGGCCAACCAAAACAGAATGCGTTATTTAGGTTTTAATACTAAACCTTATCTGTTATCTGCCTTTGTTATCTCGGGCATGTACGCCGGGTTAGCCGGTGGCTTACTGGCGGCAACCGATCCACTTGCCGGCGCTGAGCGCATGCAGTGGACAGCCTCTGGTGAGGTGATATTGATGACCATTCTCGGTGGCGTAGGTACCTTATTTGGCCCCTTGCTCGGCGTGATCATCATCAAATATTTCGAGAACATCTTCTCGGCGGTCAATCAATTAGATCTACATAGTTTGTATGCCATTTTCCCAGCATGGCTAGAAAACTCTTTAGTCGCGATATCTTCATTGTTTGTCGGTGAGGGATGGCACATGACTTTAGGTCTGCTATTTATGTTTGTGGTGGCTTTCCTCCCAGGTGGGGTATTGGAAGGGTTACAGCTAATTTATAAGAAAATCAAAACGCGTTTGATTAAAAATAATAAAAGCACCGGTACTGATACAGATACCAAGCAAGAGACAGGAGCTAATCATGGGGAGTAAGGCAGTATTACAAGTCACTAACGTGCTGAAGACTTTCGGTGGTTTAAAAGCGCTGAACAATCTAAATTTAACCATCGAGGAGGGCACTGTTCACGCCATCATAGGCCCTAACGGTGCTGGCAAGTCCACACTGCTCAATGTCTGTATCGGGCAGTTGACGCCAGACACCGGTAGCGTTGAATTTGATGGTAAAAACATTACAGGTCTGGAGCCCCATGAAATTAGCCAGCGGGGAATTTCCAGGGTATTTCAAACGCCGCAAATATTTGAAGAGTTAGATATTCTACAAAATGTGATGATACCTGCCCTCGCCCACTTAGATGGTCAATTTACCTTTAATGCGGTAAAAGATCTCAGACACCGCGACGACGTTAAACGCGCCGCGATGGAGATCATCGAGCAGATGAATTTAGCCGATCAATTACATGATCGTGCCGGTGCCATGTCACGTGGTAACAAGAGGCGCCTAGAGTTGGCAATGTGCCTGGTACAGAAACCTAAACTCTTGCTACTTGATGAGCCCACCGCCGGTATGGCCAGAGCTGATACCAATCAAACCATTGAAATACTCAAAAAAATTAAAGCGACCGGTATGACCAAAGTTATTATTGAGCACGACATGAACGTGGTATTTTCACTCGCTGATCGCGTCAGTGTATTAGCCCAGGGAACGATTATTGCCGAGGGTACACCTGCGGAAATACGAGAGAGTGAAATAGTCAAAGAAGCATATTTAGGGGGTGCCAAGATATGAGTACTGTTCCGGTTAAAAAGCCTGTGGTCAGTCAAGGTAGTTCTCCCGCTTTTTTCTCCGTCTGGGAGTTAAACAGTTATTACGGCGAGAGCTATGTGGTCCAAGGCGTCAGCTTTGATGTAAGAGAAGGCGAAATACTGGCGCTTTTAGGCCGTAATGGCGCCGGTAAAACCTCTATTTTACGCTCCATCGCCCGCGCCAGTAGTCCGCAAATTCAGAGCGGTGAAATCTGGCTAGACCATAAGCCTCTGCATAACATGAAGTCCCATACTGCCGCACAAAACGGCGTGGCACTGGTGCCTGAAGACCGCTGGATTATCCCGGGGCTGACCGTTGAAGAGAACATCCTATTAGCGCAAATTGAGGAGCCAATTGGTTGGTCTTTAGAGCGAATATACAAGCACTTCCCACGCTTAGGTGAGCGCAGACTCCAAGACGGAGCGACTTTATCCGGTGGTGAGCAGCAAATGTTAGCCATAGGCCGCGCCTTGGCACGTGACATTAAGTTGCTGTTACTGGATGAGCCCTACGAGGGATTGGCCCCAGTAATCGTCACCGAAATTGAAAATATTCTCAATGAAATAAAAGAGTTGGGGATTACCACTATCATCGTCGAGCAAAATGCGATTGCCGCACTAAAACTCGCCGATCGCGCGGTGATCATCGATACCGGTGAAGTGGTGTTTGATGGCCTGGCACAAGAGGTATTAGACGATAAGGAGTTGATGCATAAATACTTAGCGATTTAAGCGCATCAATAGCGCTAAAACAGGTCTATTGCACGCTTCATTAATGACTTCGAAAATGTCACCGATGAGCGTGTAATAGATTGATAAAATCTAAGTTTAAGAAGATTTAACCGCGGCAAAACGATCTAATACATCGCTAATAATTGCCGCTTCATCGTCTTGTAAAAGATCCATAAACTGTTGCTCATGCTCTCTGACTTGGGTGATTAGCTCTGCGTAGTATTTCTCACCTTCTTTAGTCAGAAACAGTGCATGGGAACGCCGATCCGTGGCAGAAGGCTTTCTTACCAGTACTTGCATCGCCTCAAGTTTATCAACCACCGAAACCATCGCCGATCTATCATTACCCAGAGCATTAGCAATGGCTGATTGCGTTTGCCCAGGGTTGTGTTTGACCAGTGACAGCACGCCGAATAAACCTGGAGTAATACCAAATTTTGAGCAGCGCTGGGCGAAGCTATCAAAAAAACTCACTTGTGCCCTGCGTAATTTATACCCCATGAGCGTGTTCAGATCACCGTAATCGATAGCCTGCGGCGCAGTCTGTTTAGACATATAACAATTTCCATTATAAACAATTTACTTTGGAACTATTATAGTGAAATCCGCTTATATATACACCCCGATTTAACCTGGGGCTGCAGTTTATTGCGAACATTGATTACACGGCCATTGCGCTAAGCGCCATCGCACTTAAGGGGCGAGCTCCTCGTAGGCCAAACCGACATATTGCTCAGCGATCACCCGTTTGCCATTTTCTGAGGCGGTATAATAATTGATTTCAGACTCAGCAAAGCGCCCTTGTGTATCGCCCTGCTCTTTTGCATCGCTCATGCCATCAAAGTTGTGCAACATGTTGGTCATCCACCAAGAGAATCGCTCACCATGCCATACACGGCGCAAGGCGATTTCAGAGTATTGATGAAGACAGTTTTTATCGCCCTCTTTATACACTCTAGTCATTATTTTATACAAGGTTGCCACATCTGATGCTGCCAAATTTAAGCCTTTGGCACCCGTTGGTGGCACTATGTGCGCAGCATCACCTACCAAAAATAAATTGCCGTACTGCATGGGTTCACAGACAAAAGAGCGCAACGGCGCAATGCTTTTTTCAATACTGGGGCCTGTCACTAATTTAGCGGCAGCATCAGCGGGCAAACGTTTTTTTAACTCTTGCCAAAAATCATCGTCAGACCAGTCTTCAACCTTGTCAGTCACTGGCACTTGTAAATAATAACGAGAGCGCGTGGGTGAGCGCATACTGGCCAGTGCAAAGCCGCGTTTAGTTTTGCTGTAAATAAGCTCGTCGCTCACTGGCGGAGTATCACTCATCAGCCCCAGCCAGCCAAAGGGATAGACGCGCTCATGCTCGGTGCGTACATCAGCGGGGATGGTCGGTCTAGAGACACCGTGAAAGCCATCGCAGCCGGCAATATAATCACAACTTAGCTGGTACTTTTCCCCTAAATGTTCAAAAGTGACGGTAGGGGTCGCAGCTTTAACATCATTGAGTTTCACCTCACTCGATTCATAATAAGTCACTAAACTCGCCGACGCCCGTGCTGCCATTAGATCTTTGGTAATATCAACTTGGCCATAGCAAAGTACAGTGTCACCGCCGGTGAGTTCCTTTAGATTAATATGAGTGCACTTGCCATCAACCGCAATATCAAAACCATCGTGAACAATCCCTTCTGCATCCATTCTTTCAGAGACACCCGCTTCGCGAACCAAATTGACAAAGCCTTGCTCGAGTATGCCTGCACGAATCCTGCCCAACACGTATTCACCGCTTACTCGCTCAATGATGATATTGTCGATGCCCTGTTTACTCAGTAATTGCCCCAATAATAGACCTGATGGCCCAGCACCAATAATTGCTACTTGTGTTGTTATTGTTTTCATATGTGCTCTCTTGTTTTTTAATAAGCCTTGTCAGAAAAGGCCTTTATAGAACACTATCTTGCGCCAACGACTACTGCTTATGAATTCACTTATCCAACACAATCTTGTACTTTTCAATCAAACACTTTGTTTATATGACAATAGTCTTTATAATCATGACATGAATAAAACCACATTTTCTCGCACTATCCCACAGTTTGATCTCTATGGAGAATCCAGTCTTAATCAAGATCCTGGCTTTGTGCATATAGAGAATATTTCCGCCAGAAGCTCAGAAAACGGCTGGCTGATCAAACCCCATCGCCACGGAAAGATGTTCCAACTACTGTGCATGTATGATGGCTGTGTTGATGTGCAGTTTGATGACAAGTCTGAAAGACTTAAAGGAAGCTGGGTAATCACCATTCCACCTGGCGTAGTGCATGGCTTTAAATTCACCCCCAACACACAAGGCATTGTACTCACCCTCGCCGAACCGATACTCACTGATCAAAGCCAACAAAAATCACAGCTCTTTATCGATGATCTCAGCTCTGCAACCCAGTCAATTGAGTTTCATGAAAAGGATGTACTTTTACAGCAGCTCCAGCAGTATCTACTCTTAATTGAAAGCGAGATAAAACACAGCGACATCGGGCAGCATCTAATGCTTGAATGGCTGGTAAGAATGGTAATGATCACTCTGCGCAGGCAGTTAGGAAAACGCCAATTAGCCGCGACTAATAGCCAAAACAATAACCAACTACTGGCTTTATTTCGTCAATTATTAGATCAACATTATCAGCAACAGTGGAAGGTACAGCAGTATGCCAGCGCGATGAATATTTCAGTGTCTACCTTAAACCGCCTCTGCCACGAAAGTATCGGAGTCTCGACAAAAGCGGTTATCCAAGAACGCATAGTGCTTGAAGCAAAAAGAAAATTGATTTACACCCGCGAATCACTCAGCCAAATCGCCTACTCCTTAGGCTATTTAGACCCCGCCTATTTTTCTCGATTTTTTAAAAAGATGACCGACAGTGCCCCCAGTGAATACAGGCAGAACAATAACTACGAGACCACTAGCTTTTAAACGTGATCATCACTTTGCATTGATTAAAAATCAATGCTCTGCTAATCATCAGTAGCCGATTTTTCCAGACTGTCGGCCATCTTTGTGGCTATTTTTGCAAAAACAATCAGTTCTTCAGCGCTGACTTGATCACCTAACTGCTGCAAAATGCCATGATCTATCGCCTCAATTCGGATTAACAATTGTTTGCCTTTGTCTGATATCACTAAGATTTGACTGCGCTTATCACGGGGATTTTTCTCTCGCCCTACAATGCCCAACTCCACTAAGGTATTCACTAAGCGGGTCACTTGTGCCTTGTCTCTATCCAGTTCAATAGCGATGTCATTAGCAGTACAAGAAACATGATACTCAATCGTTTTTAGCACACGCACATGCATAGGAGACAGTGGCATCGACTCACAATCGATGCGATGCAGTACCGAGCGCTTTAACGCGTGTGCCAGTCTAAAGGCAGCACTTACCGGGTTGGTATTATCCATAGAAGAGCAATCCAATTTTATAGTTGATAAAGTCTACTACTTTATATATAGTTGATATTGTCAATCATATTTGATTTGCCGATAAAAGCCAATCAACAACCACGGAGAATAGCAATTGACCGCACTAACTTTAGACGGCATTAACGTCAACAAAAGACCTGTCTATCAAAAAATATTGGTGATGTTTAGCATCATGACCATCGTCAGTGGTAGCTTAACCTTCCTTATGACTTACATGATCAATGGTTTTAGTGACACCTTTTATTTTGACTGGGGCACCTCTTACCTCATCGCCATGTTTGTGATGGCACCCACTGGCTTTACCGCGATGTTTTTATTTAGCAAAGCCATCGACGCATTAATTCCCAACGCCGCTGATTTAATTAAAAAAGTCATTACTGGCCTATTGATGGCGTTAGTAATGGAGTCCGTTATGTCGGCAACGACCACTGCCAACAACATAGGTTTTAGTGATTCAACTGCTTACTTTGACACTTGGTTAAATGGATTTATAGGATCCTTACCACTAGGTTTAGTGATCGCAATGTCTATGACATTTTTGGTAAAACCGCGCCTTGAAAAATTCATGCAAAGTTAATTTACTAAGAATAAAAATTATATTGCTAACCTAGGACCCGCTGAAAATAAACCTTTTGTTCGCTGTTGAACACACTGCAGCAGCCTTTAGGGGGGTGCGCTGTTAATTACCAATAAGGAGTTAGATTTATCACCATGGATAATCAAACGTTGAAAAATGTTTTTAATCAGAACACAGCAGATAATTATGATCGCCAAAGAGATAAATTAGCACCTATTAAGGAAGCTCTACATTTATGCATGCATGTTTTGCTCTCTGATTTACCGGCGACCGCAAGAGTGCTATGCGTAGGTGCAGGCACAGGCTCAGAGCTCATTTATCTGGCGCAGGCATTCCCACAATGGCATTTTACGATTGTAGAACCTTCAAAATCCATGATTGACGTTTGCACTCAACGTACCAAAGAGCTTGGCATACACTCACGTTGTACCTTTCATCAAGGTTACCTTGAGAGTTTGTCCGAGTCTGCAGCATTTGATGTTGCAACTAGCATTTTGGTTTCCCACTTTATAACTGATGTGGTCGAACGAGGTGAGTTTTTTACTCAAATATCGTCAAAACTAAAAATGGGTGCCTATATGATTAATGCCGATTTAGCGTCCGATATGTCCTCTAAGGAATATAAAAATCTTTTACAAGTTTGGCTTAATTTACATGACTATGCTGGCATGACAATAAGAGTTAAATCATTTGGCAGTAAAATTGCTTTGTTGCCACACCAAGACGTCGCATCAATTATAAAAGCAAGTGGCTTTGATAACCCCGTGTTATTTTTTCAAACGGTCTTTATTCATGCTTGGTTCTCCAAGGTTAATGCCAACAAACAACATGACTAATCGAGTGGTTGGTCTGCACTGCTCTTACCAGTAGTGAAGCTTAATTTAATGAGACTTTCGCAGTTAACATCTATACCTGGATGAACGATGGCTATGTTATTATGCTGTTTTTACTATCCTGAGCCCCCACATAGCGACGACACTCGATATGCAAAGGCTTCATCCTTTTAAGGAAGCTTGCTGTTGAAACCCTTTTTTAAATTCATTTCAAAGTCACTCGCTCGACCTAAGTTATTAATAGCGGTCATTATCACTGTCTGTATCTTATTGTTCATAACCCTAATGTTTGCTGTGAACAATCCTAAAGATAAAGCTCCCGCTTTCATTTTGCCGGATCTAAAAGGTGAGCTACATCAGCTCGATGAATATAAAGGCAAAGTGCTAGTGGTGAATTTTTGGGCGACTTGGTGCGCACCTTGTCGTGAGGAAATCCCCGCGATGAACCGAGCTAATGCAATCTTGGCCGGGCAAAACGTGCAAATGTTGGCGATTAATTACGGCGAGGATGCCGCCACTGTTACTGAGTTTCTAGCTCACACGCCAATTGAGTTTACCGTGCTGCTGGACACCCAAAATACCGTCAGTAAAGCATGGCAAATCATCGCAATGCCGACCACCTTGTTAATCGATACCGCGGGAGATATTCAACAACGTATTTTAGGCCCTCGTGAGTGGGATAGCCCTGAAATGATTGATGCAATCAAGGCAATTGCTAACAGTGATCAATAACTTCTCCAAAGGCTTTTTGGCGCTGTTGCTCTGCCTCTTTACCGGCTTAATAATATGGAAAAAATCGGGTAGTTTTTCATATTTGAGCAGCCCAAGAGATAAAAGTATTCAAGTCGAATGCCCCCTTGAAACACTTTCTTGTAGCTTCGAAACGGAACACGGCCCTATTGGCATCAGTGTGAATGCGACGATAAAACCGCTAGCACCCTTTATCTTCACGCTGACTCATGAAGATAACTTCCTAAAAAATGCCCGTATTCATTTTGAAGGGTTAGAAGATTACATGGGACTAAATAATTTCAGTTTCACGCCAACTGCCGATAAAACCCACTGGCAAGCACGTGGTTCTATTCCTGTTTGCACCACGGCATCTAAAACCTGGCGCGTGACGATAAACTTACAAACACCAAGCAAAATAAGCAGCTACTGGTTTAAATTACAAGTGCTCTAAAGTGTTAAACTTTTTAAGTAAAAACAGGTCAGAAAATAAATCATTACATTTAGGGCAATATACAGCTAAAACTATTTAATAATGAATAACATTGGTGTAAGTTTGCCGACATTATTTAACCCTAATACACCTATCAACTCTCACTTAGTGCCCAATGAAAAAAATATTTGTTATACCCATTTTTTTAAAAAAATTAACCATCGCAAAATTCCTGAGCCATTTTGTATTAAGTAGTGTTCTGCTTTTTTTGTTTTTATTACTCTGGTTAAACAGCGACGATTTAAACACATTAATCACACCCAAGACCAAAAGCATGCAAGTGAATTGTGATCTTCAAGCGCCACCTCATCACTGTTTGATAGAGACGACCTTAGGCCCTCTAGAGATAACCACTAGCTCAGAAATATTGTCACTGGTACCCTTTAAGATACAGCTCAAAACACCCGTCGATGCACTGAGCAGTGCCAAGATACGCTTTGAAGGTTTTGATGACTATATGGGCATCAACCAATTCAGGTTTAGCCAAGATACTATTCGTTCATGGACCGCTGATGGCTCCATTCCAATTTGCACCACAAAATCTAAAACTTGGAAAGTTATTGTCAGCTTATATAACGGCACTAACTACCAGAGTTATTGGTTTAAGATGAAGACTAAATAAGGACTGCAAACTATGAAAAGTTCAAAGATATTCACGTTTTTTGTATTAATTATCGCAATGTTTCTAGGTGTTTTTAGCTACTTAAATTTCAACAAAACACCCGCGTCAATAGGTGATCAATTAGGTGGCGATTTCAGTGTCACTCTTGAGGATGGCCAATTTAAGCTAGAAGATTACCGCGATAAGGTAGTACTGCTCTATTTCGGTTATGCCAGCTGCCCAGATGTATGTCCCACCGCTCTAGCATTAACCGGTAATATACTAAAGAAACTGCCACAGGCTATAGCCGCACAAATACAGCCGCTGTTTATTAGTGTCGACCCCGATCGAGATGATCTTAAAAAACTGACCTTATATGGACATTACTTTCATCCAAATATGCTCGCGGGTACTGATACAAAAGAGAAATTAGATAAGTTAGTACGCAAGTATGGCGCTTTTTATAGTATTAACAATCAAGAAAACTCCGCGATGGGTTACAGTGTTGATCATACCTCAAGACTTTATATCATCGACAAAAATGGCAAACTGGCCGACACCTTAAGCCATGCAGATATCCAGCCGAACCTTGCCAACAAACTTTTATTATTAACTGAGAAATAATCATGAAATCAATACTTTGCATCTTGCTCTCGTTCTTTTGCCAAAACCTGAGCGCCCAACAGCTCACTATCAATGAAGGCTATTTACGCGCCACACCACCTGGACAAATGATGAGTTCGGCTTTTATGAAACTGACCAATAATTCAGATCAAACCATCATCATCACCGGCGGCGAAAGCAGCAAAGTTAAAGCCATTGAGATTCATAATCATGCTATGAGAGATGGCATGATGAGCATGGAGCACATACCACAACTACGTATTGCTGCAGGCAAGAGTATAACCATGGCACCGGGTGGCTTAAACTTTATGTTCATTGGCTTGCATAAAGCACTAGTAGCAGGCGAGACTTTCAGCTTTGATCTTGTGTTTGAAAATGGTGAGCGTCAATCACTGACCTTGCCAATTAAATCTATCGTTAATTAAAAGTCACTTCGCAAATGCAAAGTTGACGTAAGCTTTTCCCGCTTATTTAAGCGGGAATTTTCTAGTACCCACCAAGTTAAAAAAGAAGCTTCGATAATTAAGCCATTGGCATTTTTACTCACGAAAACTCATCTTTATTTACTTTTTATTTAAACATTTTCAAACCACTTCTGATCAAAAAAACATACAGATATCAATTAATAGCCCGCCATTCTGTATATTATTCAAACAAGCATTTATTAATACACATTGCTATAAAGTTCATTATATATTCATAATACAGCTTCAAAATATAGTGGTTTATAAATGAACACCGCAGGCAAGACAATTATTTTTTTTCTGGTAACACCAATGTTGATAGCATTAACGAACACGGTGGCATTTGCTGCAGCGGTGCCTATTAGTGTCGCTATCCCCTCCTCTACCCCTCCTTATGTGATACAAAAAAACCAGACTGGTATTGTGCTGAATATTCTAAAAAAAGCGCTTAAAAGTAGCGGTTATACGGCAAAGATAACGGTACTACCAAAAGCCAGAGTACTGCGCGAATTTAAAAATAAAAGATATACCGCCGCTTTTGGCTTACCTAAACTTAACTTTCAATATCCCGTGTTCTTTTCAGAACCGATTATGAAAATTCAATATATCGCAATCTCCCTTAAATCCAAGAAATTGCTCATAGATAAAGTTAGTCAATTAACCAATAAACGCGTCACTGCCGTGCAAAGTGCCGCCACCTTTTTGGGCAGCAGCTATAAAGCGATGACACTGATTAATCCGAACTATGACGAAATAACCAGTCAGAAAAAGCAGTTATCATTATTAATAAAAGATCGGACTGACATCATTATTATGGAACAGAGAACACTATTGTATGTGGTAAACCTTTTACAATTAGATAATAAAGTTAAGCCAAAATTTAATATCCATCCCATCTTTGGACCATCAAATAGTTACTTCACATTTCACAATTCCCAAGTGAGAGATGCTTTTAATCAGGGCTTAAAAGCGTTAAAGAAAAGTCCAGAATTTCAGAAAATCATTAATTTTTACTTTGATACTTAATCGTTTTATCCATGGCACTTGATAGGCGAAAAGCGGTGAGCGGTGAGCGGTGAGCGGTGAGCGGTGAGCGGTGAGCGGTGAGCAAGCAGAGACTGATTTCACCCCCCTCCGTCAATACATTTGTTGTTCTCTTAGCTTAATCTTTTAAATCTTACCTCCGTGTTCTCTGTGCCCTCTGGGGTGAAAAAATCTTTTAAAGACTTCTACCACCGAGGGCACAGAGGCGCTTCGCTACACAGAGAAAACCTGAGACACTTTAGCTTTTAGCTTTTAGCTTTTAGCTTTTAGCTTTTAGCTTTTAGCTTTTAGCTTTTAGCTTTTAGCTTCTTACTCCCTCCACCAAGCATTTTCGCTGACGCCATTTTCTTGCAATGTTTTAATGCTCACTTGCTGACCCATATCAGGGGTTAATAGATTAATACCTTTGTCCTTAGCAAGCTGGGTAATCTGCTCAAAAGGGTCCGTCCAAGTATGTAAGCTCAAGTCAAAAGTGCCATTGTGAATAGGCAGCATGTACTTAGCATTTACATCTAAGTGCGCTTGCGCTGATTCACTCGGCAACATATGGATTTCTGACCACATTTTGTTGTAGGCTCCAGTCTCCATGAACGACACATCAAAAGGGCCGAGTTTTTCACCTATCACTTTAAATTGATCGAAATAACCACTATCGCCCGAGAAAAAGAAGCTGCCCTGCTCGCCTTTTATTGCCCAGCTTGACCAAAGCGTTTTGTTTTTATCACTCAACGCACGCCCAGAGAAATGCTGCGCAGGTGTCGCTGTTAACGTAACACCTTTAACTTGTACTGATTGCCACCAATCAAGTTGCGTGACGTTTTCGCGCTTAACACCCCATTTAATCAGATCTTCACCCACACCTAATGGCGTATAAAAATGCTCTACTTTATCGACTAACTGTTTGATCGCCGCTTTATCTAAATGGTCGTAGTGATTGTGCGATAAAATTACCCCTTTAATGTTGGGTAACTGCTCGATATCTATCGGTGGCTGATGAAAACGCTTAGGACCGATGAATGAAAACGGTGAGGCGCGCTCGGCAAACACCGGGTCTGTCATCCAAAATTCACCGTCGAGTAAAATCAACATTGTGGAGTGACCAAGTCTAAAAAACAACATGCCTTCATCTGCTGAGTTTTCCTGAAGCGCGATTAACTGTGCTTTGCTAATACTAGTCACATTAATGGCTGATTTAGGGACTGCCGGCTTTTGCTTTTCAAACATGTACATTTTCAGCATCGGCAATATGGCCGGGTTGGTTTCAACTTGTAATAAGTTTTCAAACTTCTTACCGTTAAACTGTGCTGATTTAGCCACTTTCTGTGCCGTCGTCTCTGACTGATTAATGTCGTGTGTACTGATTAAATTTTGATTAAGCATACAGCCCCCCAGTGTAACGACACTGATTATTAGTGCGATAAAAGCAGTAATTTTTAATAATTTACTGTTGAATAAAACCATGTTAACTTCCTTAAATTTGTCTCATCTGACAATCAGTGACTAATTAGTCACTATTATCTTTAACGCCGTCCCAAAACACTTCAAAGCTAAATAACATGTGTTTATTTAACGCCATGTCCTGAAGGTTATGACGTTTGGCAATATTGATTGCCGCTTCAAGTTGCACTTGAAATAGTTCTGCAAAGTATTCAATATCCAATGGCTTTAGCTCACCACTTGCCAACCACTGTTGCATTAGCTGAAAAAGATCACTAAAGCTTTGCATCCCAGTTTGCTGGGCTGAATCACTCACTAAGTCAGACAGCTTTAACTGTTGTAACAAGTCGTGTTTAACATGATTGCTTACGCCCCACTGTACATAGCGACACCATAGATTCTCAATGACTAACTTCACCTGCTGCTGGTCTTCAACTTGAGCGTAACTACTGCGCAACTCTTCTAGTAACTCTGACTTAATGTGCAGATATACAGCATCAATCAACTGCTCTTTACTAGAGAAGTAATTAAATAAAGTACCTGTCGCTACTTTGGCATTTTTGGCAATACTCGCAGTAGAGCTCTTCCAAAATCCTTGCTTATAAAAAAGATCAATCGATGCTTCAATCAACATCATCTTTTTATCACTGCTCATAAAACACTCCGCTTTTTAATGTGCCGCAAATATATCCAATAATGACTGATCAGTCAATCATAGAGCGAATTTAAATTTTTTAGTACTCTTTTGATAATTTATTGTGTTGGTTTCGGTTTCAGGTGAAATTTTGTCTAGTGGGATGAAACTGTAATTTCAGCAAAGACTGGGGGTCTTTGAACAGATCATCGTCAGTAACTGCGGCATCACAGAGGTATGTGTTAGTGATTAAGTCCTCGAATGCCTTCAATAACACTATAGGAAAATAGATTAGATAGAGCTATCTAGGATAGTCATATCCTGGTTTATCAACTCCGACCATAGCCGGAGTTGAAACATTGCAGACATCTCCAGACCAGCATGAAGAAGTCTGGTGGCAATCTAAATTGTACTCATTTATAAGGTTAGGTACCTCTTTCAGAGTATTTCTTGCCCATAAAACAAACCTAAATATACTGGATAACAAAAAAGTAAAAAAGAAAGAAAGAAATTCTCCTTGAAAAACAACTAATGATATTTATTTTTTTCAATGTTTAGCCCTTATATATTATCAAGCCTCAAAGTATTGCAGTGTCGTTTAATTAGAACCATAAAGGAAAGCACTTCTTATCGCCCGCGAATTACCCTGGTACTAATCCTTCGCAGTCAATCAATGGCAACCATTAATTTAAATATTTTTCCTTTAGTTTGGCATAAACCCCATTGTACTTAATCTTACCTAATGCTTTCTGAAACTGATAAACAACATCAGATGATATCCGCTTATTGAACATAAAATAGTAAGAATATTTGTCATTAAAAACCGCTACTTTTTCTACATCACTAAATTTATAACCTAGTTTGTTTAGCCTATAGGCAAGCGTGAGCTCTAAACCACTAATGAGTCCTAGTCGATTTTTGAATAGCATTTGAATGTATTGTTCAGTATGGGGAACTGAAAAGACGTCATACCCTTGAGCTTTGAGACTTATTTCACTAGCATCTCCAATTGCTGCACCTATTACATATTGTTTGCTAAGGATGTCGGACAATGCTTCTTCGTTATTTAAGGAGCTAATCTCTAATGTAAATCTACTTTCTTTTAGCTTATAAATATTGACGCTCCTTGAAGCAATAGGACCTACCCATTTGAAGTTATCTTCTCGAGTTTCATTTCTGGTTGCAGTGAAAATGACGGCATTAGGATTCTTTGCCAGTATTTTCATACCTCGGCTCCAAGGATAAAACGCAACCTCAATTTCTGCCCCTACCTCTTCTGCTATCGCCTGGAAAACTTCTAAAGAAAACCCTGTTTCTTTCCCTTTGTCATCTACATATTCATAAGGAGCAAACTGAGAGACTATTACTTGTATAAGAGGCATTTTTGTCGCGTAGACCTTCATTGAAAAAAAAATCATAAAAAATAAATAAATTAAATTTCTCATACCTTTCCTCAAAAAGAAGTTTAGCTATATATCGCTGTAGTGTAGTACAACGATCAACTTTTTTTGGCCAACCAATAGAAAAACATAGAGAATAGTCATTTTTTGCAGTGACTATCACAACTATATGACGGAAAAAACCAAATATCATTCAAGCTAAATAGCACTCTAATCAAGCCACCTTATTAATTATTCCTCTGCCATTAATCCATTTTCTAGTGAGCCTTTTAACATGTTCTTGCATCGCACACCTGTCTATTCACAACTAAATTAACCGCTCTTATATTTTTTAAAATTTTCTCGGTGCTCGCTGTATCCTCTGTGGTAAAACGAGTCTTTAAAATGTTAGTCTTTTGACTAACGACTAACGACTAACGACTAACGACTAACGACTAACGACTAAATACCCTATGCCTAACCCTCACTTACAAAACATCCAAGCCAAACTGCATTTTTTAAGCTCTGAAGCTAAAGCAGCTTCTGCGCGTCGTTACTTCCCCGCTGGAGTTAACTGTCTGGGCGTCACGGCAAAGGATATCACTCAAGTAATCGCTGATTTCAAACGTGAACAGCCCTCACTCACCCCTGATGAAATGTTAGCTTTGACTGAGGAATTTCTAAAACAGGCAACTTATAGTGAAGAAGTACTCGTCGCCTTTGCACTGATCCAGCCTCTGGTCAAAAAGCATTACGACGAAGATTTACTGCTGCGCTTCCATTACTGGCTAGAACACTACGCCAGTAACTGGTCGCACGTTGACGACCTATGCATTAAAACAGCTTACAATTTTTTACTGAGCCGCCCGCATCTCATCAGGAAAACTCAGTACTGGTCCGACTCCAGCAGCCCTTGGTGTCGTCGTGCCAGCAATGTAGTGTGGGTCAAATTCATCAATCGTAAAATAGGTAAAACGGTTTATCAGCTCGATATAGGATTAGTCTTTGAAAATACCGATAAGTTACTCGCCGATCCAGATCCCTTTGTGCAAAAAAGTATCGGCTGGTTATTAAAGGCCACTTCAGTTCAGCACCCACAAGCTGTGCTGGATTATTTATCGATCAATCATCAGGCAATGCCCCGCTCCACGTTGCGTTATGCCCTTGAAAAAGTGAACACAGAGCAGCGCAAGCAGTTTCTGGCAATGGCTAATCGGTAAAAATTCACATCGCACATTTGCTGTTTTATCTTTGCAAATCAAAAAGACTGCCGTTAATCTAGCAAGCCTGCTAGGAGGCTGTCCGAGAACAGCCGTCGTAGCGAGGACTTGGATGAAGGTAAAAATAGCGGTCATTTGAGGCGAATAGCGTGCTATTTAACGAAATTGAACGTTAAGTTTTACAAATTAGACGAGTCCACAGTAGATTAGTCTGTTCTCAGACAGTCTCCTAGCCCGGATATTGCGTGCAATACTGTGATGATAGCGCCGCTAATTGTTTTTACAGGCTTTTTTTCGATTGAACACCATACTGGTGTGTCCGGTCGATTGAGAAAGAAAAGTCTGTAAAATCAAGGAGCAAGCTAGAACACGAGCTGTTGCATGCAATATTAGGGCTAGACACTTAATTAGATTTATAAACAAAAGGTTCAAAATGAGCGCCTTGATATCCATCAGTGGACTTACTAAAAAATATTCAAAAGACACAGTACTCAATGATGTCTCGTTAACCGTTCACGCCGGTCAGATATTTGGCTTACTCGGCCCTAATGGTGCCGGTAAAACCACTTGCTTGCAGGCGCTGTTAGGTTTAACCAGCTATCAGGGGGATATTGATGTGCTGGGTTACAACCCGGCCAAAGATAGAGTCAAGATGCTCAGTGAAGTTGCTTATATTGCCGACGTTGCCATCTTGCCAAAATGGATGAAGGTACAGCAAACCATTGCTTACATGGCGGGAGTTCATCCGAAATTTAATCAGGCTAAAGCGCTAGATTTTCTGGCTAAAACAAATATCAGCTTAAGTGCTAAAATTAAAAACCTCTCCAAAGGCATGGTCACCCAAGTGCATCTTGCATTAATACTGGCGGTGGATGCCAAAGTGTTAGTGTTGGATGAACCTACCTTAGGTCTAGATTTACTCACCAGACGGCAGTTTTATGATCATTTACTGGAAGATTTTTATCAATCTGATAAATGCATATTAATCACCACCCATCAAATAGAAGAGATTGAACACATTCTAACTGACATCGCTTTTATTCAAGAGGGAAAAATAGTGATGACCGCTAGCTTAAAGCAGTTACAGCAACGCTTCTGTTGTCTTAGTGTCGACGCTGACAACAAAGAGGCCGCGCTACAACTTAACCCTTTGTATACACACAGCCAAATGGGTTTGACCAGTATGATTTTTGATAATACAAACAGCACCCAACTCAGTGAATTAGGCACGGTATCTACACCCACCCTCGCTGAAATTTTTATTGCCAGCGTCTCTGGCTCGCAGCCAACAAACACTAGTGCTGATATAAACAATCAAGGGGGTTCAGTATGATAAATCCAATCATAATGGGCTTTAAAAAAGAGTACTGGGAATATCACGGCAGTTTTGTAAAGTTACCACTGATACTGGTGTGCTGTATTTTATTACTGCCACTGCTCGCCATCATCAGTAATGGCAGCTTAGATATTTTCATTTACCAAGACTTACAAACATCCACGCAACAAGAGTTAGCGCTGAGTATCAGCACTGTCATTCCCAGTGCTTTGATGGCATTTTTTGGCGGTTTCTCGCTGTTGGTGCAATTTTATTATCTACTCAATTGCCTGTTTGATGAAAAACGCGATTTATCGGTGATGTTCTGGCGCTCTTTACCCGTTAGTGACCTCAGCACTGTCATCACCAAACTGCTCACCGGTGCGCTGATTATTCCCAGCCTATTTTTAACCGCGGCAGCACTATTGTATTTATGCCTAACGATCCTAGGCGCCTTGATACTCGCTATAGGTTACGATTTATCGTTATTCGCCTATGTTTTTTCATCACAAACAGTCGCCTCTTTTGCCACTAACTGGCTGAGTATTTTAAGCAATAGTTTGTGGCTCCTCCCTTTGTATAGCTGGTTAATGCTCGCCTCGATCATCGCCAAAAAATCGCCTTTTTTATGGGCAATAGTGCCAGTGATTGCCGCGCTTGTATTTGAGTGGATTCTAGTCAGCTGGTTTAACTGGCCGCAGCATTTTATATACGATCTACTGCATGACTATTTCTGGGGGCAGCAGAGCCCGTCCATGACTCTTGATACGCTAATTAATATTACCGCGCATAAGCCAATTAACGTTGTGGCCCTGATCTTTAGCACGGTACTTTTATATGCAACTTATCAATTGAGAAGGCGCGCTCAATAATTATTGAGCCAACAATCGTTACACCCACCTAAGAGCTTGACCGACAACTGAGAAAACAGCCAGAGCTTGGCTGTTTTTCCCGAATTTTACAAATATTTAAGGTAATAATCCTACAGACAACTCCGTTCAAACGATTAATTCAATAAAAAATCTTAAATCACGGTAGATTATCTCACCAAAACCAAGCACCTTACCAATGCCCCAGTATCCCTTTAACAAGCTACGCTTGATATATCGCCTTTCAATTCATTGCGTTAAATGCTAATAAGGGTACTGAAAATTACCGTTGAACCGTTTTTGAGAATAAATAGTAGATGATAACGTCAAGCACAGCGCCGCCATTAGAGTCAGAAAACGTGCATGATTTCTGTATAAGTCATAATCGCTGGCAGGCACATTTGTCCATGCACCTTGCGCTGACAAAACGCGGAACGGTATTAAAAAACACCTCACATCAAGGCCCGCTGTATGTGCAAAAGGCTTTTTATCCCGAGGGCAAAGACCTCGCTCATCTCTATATATTGCATCCACCTGGCGGTTTGGTATCCGGGGATAAATTACAGATTAATGTGCAAGCCGATCAACATGTAAAAGTATTATTAACCACCCCAGGGGCAGGACGAGTCTATCGCGCCCGCGCCGATAAAATTTTACAGCAACAATCCGTGAGTTTAACTGCGGCAGAAAATGCCAGTATTGAATGGCTACCCCTTGAAACGATCCTCTATCCCGGTGCTAATACCCGTTTAGATACACAGGTTAAACTGGCTAAAGGCGCAAGTTTTATCGGCTGGGACATCTGTACTTTTGGTTTGCCCGCCTGTGGTGAAACGTTCTCCAGTGGCAGCTTAGAGCAGTGTTTGCAAATAGAGATAGAAGGCACTGTGGTACTGCGCGAGCGCTTGGTACTCAACGACAGCAATAGATTTTTATTGACTGCAACTGCCGGCTTTGCCAATCGCCCAGTAAACGCGTTGATGGTCGCAGGCCCCTTTACACGCAATGATAGTAATACAGAACATGCTCAGATGTTAGCGCAGCTACAACAAGACTGTGTTAATCACCTTGATTTTAATGAAATAGAAATTGCAGAACTCGAAGCCCTAACCAGCGTCACTTTGTCTGGCGGATTTATACTGGTTCGTTATTTGGGACATTGCTCAGAGCAAGCGCGAAACTTATTTACCCAGTGCTGGACAGTACTGCGACCTTCTTTACTGGGAAGACCTGCTTGTCCACCGCGAATTTGGGCCACCTAATTTAAAAATTAAAGAGGTTTTTCATGGATTTGCTACCGAGAGAAAAAGACAAACTACTACTGTTTAGCGCCGCACTACTTGCCGAACGCAGACTGCTACGTGGCGTCAAGCTTAACTACCCAGAGGCCATGGCCTATATCTCGATGGAAATCATCGAGGGCGCCCGCGATGGCAAAAGCGTTGCCGAACTAATGAGCTATGGTAAAACCTTGCTCAGTGCCGATCAAGTGATGGAGAGCGTGCCCGATTTAATCAGTGAAGTACAAGTGGAAGCCACTTTCCCTGACGGCACTAAACTAGTCACTGTACATAACCCTATAAGCTAGGAGCAGATAATGATTCCAGGTGAAATTCAAGTCGCTAAGGGCAATATCACTCTCAATGCCGGGCGCAAGACGTTAAAAATGCGGGTAGAAAACAGCGGTGACCGCCCTATTCAAGTAGGTTCTCACTATCACTTTTACGAGACTAACCCCGCGCTAAAATTTGATCGCGAGCCCTGTTTAGGTTATCGCTTAAATATTGCCTCTGGTACGGCTATTCGCTTTGAGCCTGGCCAAGGGCGCAGTGTTGAGCTCGTTGAATACGCAGGCACTAAAACCATTTACGGCTTTAGAGGCCAAGTCATGGGTCAGATAAATACGCAGCAAAAGGGAGAGCAAACATGAGCGAAATCGATAGAGCCAGTTATGCGCAAATGTTTGGACCCACCACCGGCGACAGAGTGCGTTTAGGCGATACTGAGCTGTGGATTGAAGTTGAAAAAGATTACTGCCAATACGGTGACGAGGTTAAATTTGGCGGCGGTAAAGTAATCCGTGACGGCATGGGACAATCTCAGCACTGTAATGACGTGGCAGTTGATACGGTGATTACCAACGCGCTTATTTTAGATTACTGGGGCATCGTTAAAGCGGATGTAGGCCTTGTTGATGGACACATTAAAGCCATAGGCCGCGCCGGTAATCCAGACATTCAAGATGGCATCGACATTGTCATTGGCCCAGGCACTGAAGTAATCGCAGGTGAGGGCTCGATCCTTACCGCCGGCGGAATCGATGCGCATATTCACTTCATCTGCCCGCAGCAGATAGAAGAAGCATTAATGTCAGGTGTCACTACCATGATTGGCGGTGGCACTGGCCCCGCGACAGGCACTAAGGCCACCACTTGTACGCCGGGGCCTTGGAACATCGGTAAAATGTTACAAGCGACCGATAACATGCCGATGAACTTGGGTTTCTTAGGCAAGGGCAATGGCAGCTTGCCAGAAGCTTTAGCTGAGCAATTAGAAGCGGGCGCCTGTGGTTTAAAGCTACACGAAGATTGGGGCACCACTCCCGCCTCTATCGACAACTGCTTATCAGTGGCTGAAAAGTACGATGTGCAAGTGGCGATCCACACCGACACCTTAAATGAGTCCGGGTTTGTCGATGACACCATTGGCGCTTTTAAAGATCGGGTGATTCACACTTACCACACTGAGGGCGCTGGCGGCGGTCACGCACCGGATATCATTAAGGCCTGTGCATACCCTAATGTGCTGCCCTCTTCCACCAATCCAACGCGTCCTTACACCCACAATACCGTGGATGAGCACTTAGACATGTTGATGGTTTGCCACCACTTGGATAGTAATATTCCCGAAGACGTCGCCTTCGCCGATTCAAGGATTCGTAAAGAGACCATCGCCGCAGAAGATATACTGCACGATCGCGGTGCCTTTAGCATGATCTCCTCCGACTCCCAAGCGATGGGAAGGGTCGGTGAAGTCATCACTCGAACTTGGCAGAGCGCGCACAAGATGAAAGTGCAGATGGGGCTGCTAAAAGAAGATTTAGAGCGTGGTGCCGATAACTTCAGGGCCAAGCGTTACATTGCTAAATACACTATCAACCCCGCTATCACTCACGGTATCTCTGAGCAAGTAGGCTCAGTAGAAGTGGGCAAGCTGGCCGATTTAGTACTGTGGAAACCCGCCTTTTTTGGTGTCAAGCCTGAGCTTATTATTAAAGGCGGCATGATAGCGGCGGCGAAAATGGGCGATCCCAACGCCTCTATCCCCACCCCGCAACCCGTGCACTATCGCCCGATGTTTGCAGCACTTGGCCTGGCACCTGCCAACACTTGCATTACCTTTGTTGCGCAAGCGGCACTGGATAACAATATCGCGCAAAAACTGGGATTACAGCGACAGTTAGTCGCCTGTAAAAACACCCGCAATATTAGAAAAAAAGATATGAAGTTAAACGACTGGCTACCCGATATTACTGTTGACCCGCAAACTTATGAAGTGCGTGCCGATGGTGAATTGCTCAATTGCGAGCCAGCCAAAATACTGCCCTTAGCGCAGCTTTATAATCTTTTTTAGGAGCATTTAATGTTAGAAGTCCACCAGCGTATCGGTGTAGAACATCAGGGCACTGTCGATGCCACTGTGGTACTTGACCACGAGCAGCGCGAGCGCGGCCGCTTATTGCTGCGCAGCGAAAACGATGAAGAGATAAGATTGTTTTTAAAACGCGGCAAGGCACTGATTGTCGGCGAGTATTTACAGGCAAAATGCGGGCGCGTTATCCAAATCATAGGGGCTACTGAAGCGGTAGCGCAGGCAAGCTGTGATGATTGGCCTACTTTTGCCCGCGCCTGTTATCACTTAGGCAATCGTCACGTTAAAATCTTTGTGGGCGATCGCCAATTACACATAAAACCCGATCACGTGTTAGAGGAAATGCTGCTGTTAATGGGCCTAAAAATAGAGCACAAACAGCAAGTATTTATCCCTGAATCTGGCGCTTATCAACATGCGCACTAGCCGGGGTAGTCATGTTAATTACTAGCTCGGATACTGCACTGCTACGGCTGCTGCAATTGAGTAGCGTCAGCTTACCTGTTGGCGGTTACGCTTTCTCCCAGGGACTTGAGTACGCCATTGAAAAAGAGTGGGTGAATAATGAAACCCAAGTACAGCAGTGGATAGGGGCGCAAATTAGCCAGGGCCTCGCCCAGCTAGATCTACCCATTTTGCGTTTGAGTATGCTGGCGCTAAATGATGGCGAAGAAACAGCGCTAGTGACTCTCAATCAATTGGTATTAGCCAATCGCGAAAGCAAAGAGCTACGCTTGTCAGACAGCGCCATGGGCGAGGCATTATCCCGCGTTTTACGCCAGCAGCACATAGCAGTGCCTTTTGAGAAAAAAACAGAGGTCAGCTTTGTGATCTTGTTTGCCATTGCCGCCCACCACTGGCAGATTCACTACCACAACGCAGCCCTTGGCTTTTGCTGGTCATGGCTGGAAAACCAAGTGGCAGCGGCCACAAAATTGGTGCCACTAGGCCAAAGCCAAGCCCAACGTTTACTCGGTAACTTACAACCGGCACTTATGAATGCGGTTGCAGATGCACAGGACATTGAAGCGGCACAAATCGGTATGGCACTGCCGGCACTCGCCATCGCCAGTGCCAAACACGAAACCCAATATACCCGCATATTTCGCTCATAATATTGAAGCTATAAGGATTTACAATGCAACAGACTAAACAAACATTGCGTATCGGCGTCGGCGGACCCGTAGGCTCAGGAAAAACAGCACTACTGCGCTCACTTTGTACTGCCATGCGCGATCACTATGATATCGCGGTCGTCACCAACGACATCTACACCCAGGAAGATGCGAAATTCCTCACCGAACACCAAGCACTTAGCGCCGATCGTATTATTGGTGTAGAGACCGGTGGCTGTCCGCACACCGCGATCCGTGAAGATGCCTCAATGAACTTAGCAGCCATTGATCAACTGCTTGATCGTCACGGTGAACTAGACATCATTTTTGTCGAGAGCGGCGGCGATAACCTCAGCGCCACTTTCAGCCCTGAATTAGCCGACTTAACCTTATATGTAATCGATGTCTCAGCGGGCGATAAAATTCCGCGCAAAGGCGGCCCTGGAATCACTAAATCTGATTTATTGATTATCAACAAAACAGATCTTGCACCACTAGTAGGCGCCTCCCTTGAAGTCATGGATGTAGATGCTAAACGCATGCGCGGCAAGCGCCCTTTTGTCTTTTCCAATCTAAAGAAGGCACAGGGAGTGGATGAAATTATCGCTTTTATCGTTAGACAAGGCATGTTGCCTAAACGCGATATAGCCAGCGCCAAGGCGGTGGTTTAAATAAAGATCCCCAGAGGGAAAGTCCTCTCGCCTCGCGAGCCTTCACTTACGGATGCGGGGAATTAAACCCTTGATGATTAGGCTCCGCCTAATTCATCTCTATTAGACGTAAGTTAAACTCCGTGGGGCGCTGATCGGCGCTCCGTCATACCTTCTTTTTATAACAAATGACTTTTTTAGTCTATATTGATATTGCTAAAGGACTGTTTATCAAAGATATCTTAATATAGAATGAAGCCTTCTTTGATTTTCTACCACTTCCTCTTTGGGATAATCAATGGCTAATCTAAAAGATGTATGCTCGTATCAAGTTCTATCTATTTTACTGATCTCGCTGATTTTCAACCCGGTCAGTGCTAAACCTATTCATCTTTTTTATAACGCCCAACAAAAACCCAAAGCCTGGATTGATGAAGACCAACAGCCTCGAGGTTTTGCCTATGAAATCGCCGCTGCTATTTTACAAAAAGCTGAAATAAAGTTTATCGCTAAAGCCGTACCTTTTAATCGTGGTATTAACAGCACTAAGCTTTGCAATGGCATTATGACTGGGGTGTTTAAAACCCCGTTACGTGAAGAATATCTCAGCTATTCATTACCCATCATGTCTGATCAGGCAATGATTATCAGCCGAGCCAGCGATCCCTTTAATTATCAATCCATGAGCGACCTATTAAATCAAAAAATTGCCTTCCTTCACGGAGCTGTCTTTGGCGACAGATTTGAGCATATCATCCCACACCTCAAAAAAGTCACTCAGCAAAACCCCGCTATGATGTTACGTCTACTGGTGCGAAAAAGAGTAGACTTGGTAATTTTAAACCCAGGTTTAGCCGCCGTAGAATATGCAGCACAAGCTGCTAACATCGACATGAAAGAACTCAATATTGCCAGTACTCCACTGGCGGAGGTTGATAATTATTTGGTGACTTGTAATAGCGATCCGCAATTTTTTGATCCCATCATCGAAAAAATCAACACCGCGATTAGTCAATTAAAAAGCAGCGGCAGCCTGCAAAAAATCATGGCGAAATATTAAATATAGCGGTGCTGCTCAGCTGACTTAGTATTAAAAATCTTGGATTAAACATTCCTTTAAAAATATTTCCCACTAAGGGGCACAATCCCTATATAATATGCGCCTTTTATTTAAGCGCAACCCGAGGGCAAATTTTCAGCCCCTTACTTTGCCCGTACCGAGATATCCCTATGAAATTTTCAGCCCTAGATTTAGCCCCACAATTATTACAAGCAGTAGAGGCTTGTGGATACTCGGATATGACTCCTGTTCAGCAAAAAGCCATTGTCCCCGCTAGACGCGGTAAAGATGTATTGGCCAATGCACAGACAGGCACGGGTAAAACAGCGGCTTTTGCACTGCCTATTTTACAGCAGATAATAGACAAGCCACGTGAAGTAGAATCAGGATACTGTCGTGCCATCATCTTAACGCCAACTCGTGAGCTTGCTGAACAACTCAGTGAAAGCATCAAGAAATACGCACAATTTTTAGATTTAAAGATCTTCGCTATCTATGGCGGCGTCAATATGGACTCACAAAAAAAGAAGCTCAACCGTGGCGTCGATATCTTAATCGCCACCCCTGGTCGCTTACTTGAGCATTTAGTGCAGTGCAACACTAACTTATCGCGTGCTGATTTCGTGGTTTTAGATGAAGCGGATCGCATGTTAGATATGGGCTTTATCTCAGATGTCGCCACTATATTGCGTCACACTCCTGATACACGCCAGACCATGTTGTTCTCAGCCACTATCTCTGCACAAGTTCAGCAGCTTTCTAAAAAGATTCTAAAGCGCCAAGTTGAAGTGCGCGCCTCTAAAATGAACGCCACTGCTGATACTATTGAACACGTGGTATACCCTGTTGAAGAGCGCCGTAAAGTAGATCTTTTTGCAGAATTGATACACAAGCACAACTGGTTCCAAGTACTGGTATTTACTAGTACTAAAGCCCAAGCTGACGCGCTGATGCGTAAGTTAAAAAACACTGGCGTTACTACTGCTTTGTGCCACGGAGATAAAACTCAAGGCACGCGTCGCCGCGCATTAGCGGATTTCAAAGCCAATAAAGTGCAAGTGTTGATTGCCACTGAAGTCGCCGCTCGCGGACTGGATATTCCTGGATTAGAGTACGTTGTAAACTACAACCTCCCCTACCTAGCTGAAGATTATGTACACCGTATTGGTCGTACTGGTCGTGCGGGAAATAAAGGTTATGCGATCTCGTTTGTATCCCGTGAAGAAGAGCGCTCGCTGAATAATATTGAGCGTTTAATCGGCAACAAAGTAAAACGCATTCACATGCCGGGTTACGATGTCAGCAACCGTGACAACTTGCGTAAAAGCATTGCCCAAGGCCGTAAAAAGACCCCGAGTAACAAAGCCACTCAGACAAAAATTTCACGCAGTGCACAAAAGCCAGTCAATGCAGGTAAATCACGCAAGCCACGCAACAAGAAGTAAATCTGTGAGCTGTGAGCTGTGAGCTGTGAGCTGTGAGCTGTGAGCTGTGAGCTGTGAGCAAAAAGTTTCGACCTCACATCAAAATGCGTCAACACATTTCTTTTAGCTTTTAGCTTTTAGCTCTAGATTGTCTTTTCTTAATCTTTCCTCCGTGTTCTCCGTGCTCTCTGTGGTGAAAAATCTTTTAAAGATTATCTACCACCGAGAACACAGAGGCGCTTCGCTACACAGAGAAAATCTACGATATTTTAGCTTCTAGCTGTAGATCTCAATAACTCTTCTTAATATTTGCGCAGCGCTTACACACTCCGGATCCTGTCTCTGATGACATTTGCGCCACTGCATCTTTTGCGGGAATTTCCACTCCGCACAAGGTTTTCTCAGCACCTTCTGGCATAAAGTGATTTTTAGATATTTTATTAACACTGCCAGTATCATTGTGGGTCAGCCAGCCTATTTTTTTAAGCGCTGGCTTTTGTGTCTCGCCTTTCATCAGCGCTGCTATATCAACACCATTGATGATCAATCCATCAATCACACAGTGACTAAACTGCGCATTGGTGAAGTTGACTGCACTGAAGCGACTACCGGTTAAGTCCGCATCTTCAAAGATTACCGGATCAACTTTGGCTTCATTAAAATCAACGCTGCTGCTAGTGCCTATATGGGTAAACTTTGCCCCACTGAGATTAACCAGATTGAACACCGATTTACTCAAATTAACATCGTAGAAAGTACTATTCGCTAAGTTGATATTTGAGTAATGGTTTTCAGCTAAATTGACATTATTAAATGTCGACTTAAACAAGTTAACATCGTCAAAACTTGATTCAGGCATTGAGCACTGATGTGCAACATGCTGGCCGCTATAAATTGTGGATTTCATAATTTCCCTATCACTTAAATTAACACTAGATGAACAACGCGGCGCATTATGCCACTTATTACTCACTATCTCTATGACTATAGCTTAATTTTCGTACAGATATTATGAAGACTCCATTAAAGCACTAAACCAACTGGCACTTGGGGTAAAAAAAGCATGACCAGAAACCGCCTTAGACACATTTAAAATAGCGTCACTGTCACCATGTTTATCTAATGCACACATACTCGCTAGTATTAAATCAAAGCTATCGGCCTGTGCTGCGTAACTGGCAAACATGAGGCCCTGACTATGTTGATCGGCAAAAGGTAGGCTTTGTCTGAGTATTTCAACACTCTGCTGCTGGTTATTTTTAATCGCTGAGCGCGCTGTGTGCGCACTGCTACTTTTATTACTGCTAGAAAATTCAATGTTTGCTGCTTTAGAGCGCCCATAGCTGCACTCTTGCTGCTCGACACTCAACTGCTGCCAGCGTGCCAAATTGTGCTGGTATTTTTGAATATGCACATAGCTGCCACCTGCAAAATGCTTATCCTTATTAATCAGAGCTACTTCCCTGCGATGCTCGCCCTCTGGATTTTCAGTACCATCTACAAAACCTGTTAAATCCCGACTATCTAAGTACGAAAAGCCATGCACCATTTCATCTATTTTCAATATCGGAAACAACGTTGATAAAAGTATTTGTGATAAGTGGTAGTTAACATCATGGCGATTTGAGCGCAGGTGCAACAACAGGTCTGCATCACTGGCAGGCATAGTAACTTTTTTATTGGTGATTGCTTTGAAGGGCCTGAGACCGGCTGGCTTAGGCTGGATCTCTAAGTAATCCCAGAGACCGCTACTAAGGCCAATATTCAGGTAGAGCTGCGCATCAGGATAAACCTGCTGCTGCTCTTGTAATAGAGAGGGCAATTTAGCGATATGCCTAAGCAGTGTTTGTTTTTGCCTGCTATTGAGTAGCTGATCTCTATTTAAAGTAATAAATAGCGCATGTTTACTCGGTGCCCCGATAATTCCCTGTTGATATTCATCATCCATAATGTCGATCCTAGAAGCCTGTCGAACACCAACCTAAGTTAATGCGGCCAAGTTTATGTGATTAAATCTAAAGCATATAGCTACTCAAGACCGGTAGCGACAGAGCGCGCCGAATCCCGTATCCACTCACTCCAAGAGCCGACATAGAGCTTACTAGGTTTAAAGCCTGCATGGCTCATGGCTAGTATATTGTGACAAGCAGTCACTCCAGAGCCGCACATATGCACGGTGCTATCGACTGCTAATGGAGCAAGCTCAACAGCTAACTCCTCAGAGGTCTTAAATAACCCCTGCGCTGATAAGTTGCTAGTAAAAGGCCTATTGATAGCTCCGCAGACATGACCGGCTATAGCATCGATAGGCTCAACCTCTCCCCTAAAACGTGGTGCTGCTCTAGCATCCACCAATTGATAACTACCTCCGCAAATTTGCTCGGTGCTGCAGACTTCAAACGTTGAATGATGACGTACAAAATGTGCGGTAGGAGCTGTATAGCTCTGGCTAGACAATGGAAAATCTAATCCTTGCCAAGCTTGAATGCCCCCATCTAACACCGCGACATTAGTATGCCCCATCCACTGTAGTAGCCACCACGCACGTGCCGCCATACCACCTGAGCAATCATCGTATACTACTACTTGCTTACCTTCACCAATGCCCACTTGTGAAAAGGTATGACAAAGATCGGCAATACAAGGCAGCGGATGGCGACCACTGCTTGCGGTAATAGCCCCCGAAAGCTGATTATTTAAATGTAGATAACTTGCGCGCTCAATGTGACCTTGCGCGTATAGCGCCTCACCCTTTTCGTCGCTTTTATCATCACTATTTCCCGCAGCAGCTAATGTGAAACGACAATCTAATATAATCCAACTATCTGCTTGATAATTCTCTTGTAACGCTTGTGCGCTTATAACGGTGTTATACATCGACACTCTCCACTGCTATCAATGCAAAATCGCAGCTAAATCAAACGATTATTTAGCTAAATTTTGCTAACTCTTCCTTTAAGATACTCAATTCATTTTCCGCTTTGTCTTTTGCCTTAGCTTTTAGCGTGGCAAGTTTCGCGGCTTTTTCAGCCAGTAGTTGCGTTGCAGCCAATTTAGGGTCATCACTGTTGGCAACCGCCTCAAGTGCACCTTTTAACTGCATTAAAATACCACGGCGTCTACCCTGCTCTGCCCTGGCGATATCTTCTGCACTTTTTTCTTTCTTGGCTTTTTTAGCTTGGGTGGCTGGCACAAATGGCAGTGGACGAAGACCCGCAGCAATACGGATTTCTTCCATCAAAGGCATTGCTTTAGCACGCGCTTTCTCAGCACCTTTTAGTAAT
This sequence comes from Oceanospirillaceae bacterium, assembly GCA_013215375.1. Taxonomy (GTDB): domain Bacteria; phylum Pseudomonadota; class Gammaproteobacteria; order Pseudomonadales; family Balneatricaceae; genus Rs1. The sequence goes on from JABSRB010000004.1 coordinate 40,194, forward strand.
ACTGACTCAACAAAGGGTAAGTCATTCATCAGCCGGTTGTATTCGGCTCTCGGTGCGCTGAGCTTTTCATCTAAAAATTCAAACAGCTCTTTTTTAGCATCGCCCCAGCCAATGCCGTTCAAGTATTTATCACGCATTTGCAAAGCTTCTACTTCATTGGCAAAGCAGTCGTACAACTGAAAAACCGTACTGTTGTCTGGATCTTTTGCCTCTCCTGGCGCCTTGGAATCAGTGTCTATCTGTTTAATTAACTTATTCAGTTGATCGCTAGAGCAAAACAGCGGCAGAGTATTATCATAGCTCTTGGACATCTTGCGCCCATCTAGGCCCGGGATCAGCTGCGTATCTTCTGCTACTTGTGCTGTGGGCATATTAAACAGCTTAGTATAAGTACTATTAAAGCGCCCTGCGATGTCACGGGTCATTTCTATATGTTGAATCTGATCTTTACCAACTGGCACGATATCAGCGTTAAACATTAAGATGTCTGCTGCCATTAAAATAGGATAGCTAAACAACCCCATATTGATGCCATCATCCAGCTCAGACTTACCTGATGCTTGGTTGGCATCGACCGATGCTTTGTAGGCGTGAGAACGATTCATTAAACCTTTAGAGCACATGCAGGTTAGAATCCAAGATAGCTCGGTAATTTCAGGGATATCGCTCTGGCGATAGAAAGTCGCTTTGTCTGTATCTAGCCCCAACGCCAACCAAGTCGCCGCTATCTCACGGGAAGACTTTGCTACGCGCTCTGGATCGTGACATTTAACCAGCGCATGGTAATCTGCCAAGAAAAAATAACTGTCAAATTCTGCTGTTTCACTGGCGTCAATAGCCGGTTTAATAGCCCCTAAATAGTTACCTATATGGGGTGTTCCTGTAGTGGTGATACCGGTTAAAATCGTTTTCTTCGACATGTAAATTCCTTAGGGACTCATTAGCTTAAGTCTATTTCAATCAATGCCATCATCATACACCAGGGATGATAGGACAAATAGCACCTGCCAATTAATTAACTTTAAAAAATTTATGTTAAAGATGAATTAGCTACACTCTATATCTTCGACGAATAATTCCTCCGGTTTGCTATGGGCCGTTGATTCTAACGCGCACTAGTGTTAAAAAGAGCACTTAATTGTTAAAGGCTCCCAAAATGCAAATTGTTATCTCTCCTGCTAAAACTTTAGACTTTGAAACCGCACCTACTACACAAACTCACACCCAGGCGCAATTTTTAGATCGCTCACAATTATTGATTAATAATTTGAGTGCAAAGTCAGTGCAGGATGTCGCCCAATTAATGAAGTTAAGCGACAAATTAGCGGCGCTAAATGTGGCGAGATATGGCTCTTGGCAGATCCCTTTTGATCTAGATAACGCCAAACAGGCGGTGCTAGCGTTTAAAGGGGATGTCTACACAGGTTTAGATGCGCAAAGCCTCAGCGAAGATGATTTGGCCTTTGCCCAACAACACTTGCGTATCTTGTCAGGCTTGTACGGACTATTGAAGCCACTAGATCTGATGCAGCCATATCGCTTAGAGATGGGCACTAAACTAAAAATGCGTACCAAAGAAAATTTGTATCAGTTCTGGGGGACTAGCCTCACCGATCAAATCAACAAAAATACCGCACAAAACGCTGGGCAGGAAGCTTGTTTAATTAACTTAGCCTCTAACGAATACTTCAAAGCCGTGCAACCAAAGCAACTCAAAGCACGTCTGATCACGCCTATTTTTAAAGATCAAAAAAACGGCCGGTATAAAATCATCAGCTTTTACGCCAAAAAAGCCCGCGGCATGATGGTGCGTTACATCATCGACAACCGCATCACCGACAGCTCAAAACTGAAAGACTTTGACTACGCTGGCTACTATTACAGTGCCGAGCAATCAACGGCAAATGATTGGGTGTTTCTGCGTGAAGAGCAGCTGTGAGCTGTGAGCTGTGAGCTGTGAGCAAAAAGCTAAGCCGTCACATCAAAGTTCGTCAACACATTGCTTTTAGCTTTTAGCTTTTAGCTCTAGATTGTCTTTTTTTGATCTTCCCTCCGTGCCCCCTGTGGTGAAAAAAATCTTTTAAAGAATATCTACCACAGAGGACACGGAGGCGCTTCGCTACACAGAGAAAATCATGAAAACAAATATGTTTAGCACATAACTTCTAGCTTCTCTCCAACAATATATCCTCCTTAAACTCCTCCACTAAAAAATCGATAAAGCTACGTACATTTATTGATTGATAGCTGCGTGAGAGATACACCGCCCACATTCGGTAACGCCATTTGGTGTAAGGCGTTAAAATGGCAGTCAGCTTTCCCTGTGCAATTAAGGAATTGGCAAAGTCACAGGGCGCACGCACTATGCCATTGCCATGTACGGCACTCTTGATCAGTAAATCTAACGAGTTTGCCTTTATATTACCGCTTACAGCCACTTTAAATTCTTGCTCTGCATCGACAAAAGACCATTCATTTTGCTTAAGGTGCACAAAGCAGTTGTGTGTCTTTAAATCCTGAGGATGTGTGGGAACACCTTGTTCTTCAAGATAAACAGGCGCTGCACAAAGTACCGAGTCCATAGTCATCAAAGGCCTGACTATTAACGAGGAATCTGGAGTATCGGTAAAGCGCAGTGCGATATCTACTCTATCTTCAACCAATTCATTAAGATCATCGGCGGCTAAAATATCGATGCAGAGCTTGGGATGAACTTTCGTGAACTTTTCCACTGCCGTCAATAACAAATTATTGGCGAAACCTATGGGCGCGGCGATCCTAATAGTCCCGGTTAGATACTCATCCTGTCCCGACACACTAAATTCCAGAGCGCTCACTTCATTTAAAATACGCTGACAATGCGCCAACGCTTCTACCCCTTGCGGCGTTAGACTCACTTTTCGAGTAGTGCGATGCAGCAGCCTTTGCTGCAACCAAGCTTCAACTTCTTGCACGTGCCGAGACACTTGCAAGCGGGTTAAATCTAGCTGTTCGGCAGTTTGAGTGAAACTTTGCCTGCTGGCAACTTCGATAAAACTCTTGATCGCTACGAATCTATCCACGACTGAACCCCGATGTTTGTATCTTCATATGAAACAATAAGTATCAATATACTTTATTTATCTCCGTTTTTGTATCCATTAAACTGGCCTCAACTTAAATAAACAATGAGACCTTTTCATAACGTAGCGAGCGATGATAAGACAAGGAAAAAATCGACGAAATAGCGGAGTCTACTGGTGTAAATGAGCATATTGAGTCTATTTTTAACGCCGTATTGTCGAGCGCAGTAGTTATGCAGAGGTCTCAGGGAGAAGCAACATGAAAATAGCAATAATTGGCGCAGCAGGTTGGATTGGTAACGAAGTTTTACAAGAAGCGAAAAGCCGCGGTCATCAAATCATCGCACTAGTGCGAGATCCAAGCAAAATCACCCAGTCAGATGTTGAAGTAAGGGCTTTTGATATCACAGATAATAGTCAATCACTGGCAGCAGCAGTGTTAGACGCAGACGTGGTGGTCTCATCCGTATCTGGTCGGCACAACAACGACCACAGCATCTTTAGCATCGCAGCGAAGCGTTACTTGACCGAGCTGCCACAGAGTTCAGTCAACCGTCTCGTTTGGGTCGGTGGTGCAGGTAGCTTAGAAGTAGCACCCGGTGTACAACTTGTGAATACTGAACATTTCCCTGAAGAATATAAAGCTGAAGCGCTGGGAATGGGTGATGCACTGAAAGTTTTTAAGCAATCAGACAGTCGTTTAAACTGGACCTTTATTTCACCCGCTGCCGTTTTGTTTCCAGGCGAAAAAAGTGGTCATTATCGCACCGGAAAAGATCAGCTACTGGTTGATAGCGCAGGAGATAGTAAAATCTCAGGCAGTGACTTTGCCGTCGCTTTAGTCGATGAAATAGAAAGCGCACAAAACCCTCAGCAACGTATCTGCGTCGCCTACTAACAGTAACTGACTGCATCAGCCTATCAATGACCAGTATTTTTGGATTTATAATAGAGCTGATGCCGCATCGTTTATCGAGGACTATTAAAAGTGATGCGATACTAATAGCTAGCTGCCAGCTATGGTGCACCTTGAGTTAACTGCTTAGAAACCCATTGAGAATATAAAGAAACCACGCTTTTAATATCCTTTTGGGTATAAATTTTTCCTTCAATTTCCTCAATGGCACACTCTAACTTGTTTAGCTTGCAAAGGTGGAGAGTCCAGAAAAATGCGAACTTTTTGATATGTGGCGCTACGATTTTTCTTAGAGACAGCTCTGATATTATAAAATCATCTCCACCATCAACAATTTTGATAGACGTTGCTTGGGAATAATAGGCAAAGCGCTTTTTGTAGTTGCCTTGGTAATAGTGTTTTATTCGCTCACTAAGCGACAAATCCCCCTCTACTTCCTGAAAATATATACCGTAACCATCAATGTCCCCATATAAATCAGATCCTGCGGCATAGCCATCAAAATACTCGGTAAGAGTGCCAAACTGAGGTCGGGTTTTTAAACCGTATTCAGAGACAACACTACCAACATCCCCCACCCAACTGATCGCGTCTGCAACAGATATGCCGCTTAAGTCATCAATTGCCGTGTCTATATCAGGAAAAGCTAATGCATTTATCAACGCCCATATATGGGTAACATCAATGGCATTGCCTCGCGGATCTTCAAACAGGATATTACCTTTCCTTAAGGTATTAATCACTGAGTGAGATACGCCGTGCTCAGTAGATGCAGGTTTTGTAGCAATCGAGCCCACCAGCAAAAGATCCCACAACTTACTGTTGTAATGTGTTTTTCTTAAACGCGCCGCTATGACTTTCCAATCATCATCCGGATACGCTTTTTCAACCGCTTGTATTAAGCTTATTATCTCTTCAAGTGAATGACTAATTGGCGCACTCATTAAAGGAGACTTGAATTCACTAGAGCGCCCCCACACTTTATCGATTGCACTATCGCTATAGCGATTAGGGATACTGCTTGATTTTAAATGAGAGACTTTAGCTTCACTGTGTATTTGATCATTGCTATGTGCACTAACTGTCGTCGCTGTCACCACCAGCGGAATAATCGCCAATGCTGTAATTCGTGGCATAAAGGTTTGGAAAAATTTAAACACCGTTAAATTCTTAGACATAATACTCTCTCGAAGGTAATCGCCGATTCTATTGATACTTTATATGGTTTTTATCTTTGTTTTCAAATTAATACCGACAATAACACAATATTTATTTTCCTAGCTAGCCATCTGAAACAGCCTTTGCTCTTCTAGGATATGACCGTGAATAGTGATCGTAGCGAGATGAAGGAATATCTAAACTACAAGCTACAAGCTACAAGCTACAAGAATTTAAGAGCGATTTTTTGCGTACTTCACTGACTTTATCAATTTACCAAGCTTTTTATCACGCTCCTTGCGCTGTGCCAAAGAGCGGTCATTAAAGGCGGATTCCCTCATCAGCTGTTGATAATGATCAAAGCGCTCCGCAGATATTTCACCTTGTACAAGCCCTGCCTGTATCGCACATCCCGGCTCATTTTGATGAGTACAATTATTAAACTGACACTGACTATTGAGCTTCCCTAGCAGGCTAAATGTATCCTCAATACCTTGATCAACGTTGACATGACCCATTTCTCGCATGCCAGGTGTATCAATAATCAACGCGCCATTATCCAACGCCACTAACTCGCGGGCAGTCGTCGTGTGTTTTCCCTTACCCGTTTTATCACTCAACTGCGCTGTGGCAAAACGTGTTTCACCCAATAATGCATTTAACAACGAAGTTTTTCCCGCCCCTGAAACGCCAAGTAAACAGTAGGTATGTGCGCTAAGAAAAGTACCTCTAAATGAAGCGACACTAAACGGATCTAAGACACTCACACTGAGTATTGGGGTATTAGCCACCACAGCGAGCAACTCCGCCTTAATCGCCTCTATTTTTTCTGGGCTCACCAAATCTGCTTTCGTTAATAGGATAGCCGCTTTAATAGCACCGCTGTGCACCATCACTAAATAACGCTCTAAACGCCGTAAATTAAGGCTTTGGTCCAACGGCAGTGCGATCATCGCGATATCGACGTTAGCGGCAATCAGCTGCTCTGTGGTTTCTTTCCCTGCCCGCTTGCGACTTAAAGTACTAGTACGGGGTATCAAGCCATGAATAATGGCTAAGGTTTGTTGATCAAAAATATTGGCATACACCCAATCGCCGACAGTGGGTAAATCTATCGCGCTCTGTGCTGTGTATCTAAGCCCACCAGAGAGTTCTGCCAGAACTTGTATGTCACCGTTGCTAATTAAATATTTATCGCGATGCACACTGATGACCCGCGCAACTTCATGGTGTGATAATTTGCGCTCATCCAATACAGATTTTAAACGTCCTCTAAAGCCCAGTGGCCTAAGTTGATCCATAGATTTGTTCATAGATTGGTAAAGCCTTAAGTAATAAAAGACTTAATTGTAGGTATTACTGACGAGGTTGATTGTAAAAAGACGACAGTTTAAACCTTTACTCGAAGTTACCGTAAGCATCAATGGTCAAATCACGTTTTTTGGCATAGCTTCCAGGCGTTGCACCTAGTGCCGTTTTAATAGTGTGAATAAGATGAGGCTGATCGCTAAAACCAAAGCGTACTGCCACATCACTCCAGTTTATGGCTGAATTTTCACGTTGATATAAATACTGCAAAACGGCTTCTAGTCGATTCATTGACTGATATTGCTTGATGCTAAAACCTGTCACTTTGCTAAAACTGCGCTCTAAGGTGCGCACTGAACAGTCGAGCTGCGCAGCCATGACTGAAAGCTTGGTGATTTCAGTCATGGGTAATATTTTAGAAACCAACAAACTGTGCCTATCCCACTGTGCCTCTTCCACCAAATCCTGAAGCTGTGCATCTAATAAAAGTGCTAATTTCTCAGGCTGCGCGAGTGTTTCAGCGAATATCGGTAGCCAACAAATATCAGCTAACGGCGCTATTTTAGCCACCGACTCGATGCTATCTAGTAGATCAATGGCTGCGTTATTTTTAGATAATTTTTCAGTTAACTTAAGCGCATACAAAGCACCCACTTTGAACTTAATACCCAACACCAAAAAAGGCGCACTGTGATCAATGACGAAAGTACTTTTATGCGGATAGATTAAATGACAGCCTGCTCCCACATATTCACTGTGTTGCTGGGAATATCTAAAGGGCTGTACCTTACTGGCAATTATTAAATGCGCCGCGGGATCTGGGTTGAGCTTAGGAAAACAGGGACTGGTATCGCCCGGCTGTTTTTCTAGCAGCCAATAACAATCGATAAATTTTGCAACTTGGGGGCATTGAGGCGAAACTTTCCAACTGCGCATAAATTCCTTTTACAAAACAAAAGTTTCGAGTAAACGTTAATTGCTTCGTTATAGTCTCTAAAATATTTTCTACCACAGAGGTCACAGAGGCGCTGCGCTACACAGAGGAAAGAAAACATGAGAGATATTATCTTTTCTCGGTGTTCTCTGTGCCCTCTGTGGTGAATATTTATTAAATAATCTTTCTCTTTTGACTAACGACTAACGACTTTTAACTTATCACTGCGCACAGCCACACTGCTGTTTACAATCACTCTCAACTCCCTGCTCGTTAAACTCAATCGTACAACAAGCTTCTAACTGTTTTTTGAGTAGCAACCTACCGCGCCGTACTCGGGATTTCACCGCTGATAAACTCAATTGCTTAGAGTCGGCTATCTCTTTATGTTTTAGTGTTTGGATTTCACTATCGAACAATACATCGCTAAAATTATCCGGTAATCCTTTGATAAGTATAGTGATACAGCTCTCTAGCTGCTCAATGTCGTTCTCAAATTCATTGCCAGATTCCGTCTGTGCGGCATAATCCTGTGTTTCATTATGCTCCAAACTAACAGTCGACAGCTTTTTAATGCGGTAATAATCAATTATTTTATTGCGACAAATTTGGTAGAGCCAAGGCGTCAGTTTTGTTTGATCTTCTAATGTATCAATTTTATTTATCACTTGGATAAAGACATCTTGCAAAATGTCTTCAGCCATACTGGCATCCCCTACTTTTGAAATAATAAATTTTAATAATTGCTGTTGAAACTGCTGATATATTTTTTCAATCATCGTGATTAACGCTCTATTTGTGGATGCAGCTTAGCGACACTTTTACGCCGCTAAGCTGTATTTTTTAACAGCAGCTTTGGCTATTACTACACTGACAATTATCATCACACTGACATTTACAATTGCAATCAGCGCATTGACAGCTGTTGTCTGTACAGGCACAAGTCTCGTTTTGAGAGGTCGTGCAGCAAGCTTTTTTATCGGTTTGTTCAGTATTCATTGTACTCTCCTTTAATGATTCATTGTTTCATCTTAAGAGACGTAATAAGTGTAAAAAGGATGCAGGTTTTGTGAAATATTTGATAATCGTTGTTATTGGTGATTCCTACAGCCTTATAATAAACATAGGGACCGGGTAGTAGCTTCATTACAATTTTTTTGTACAACAACAGCCTCGTTAAACGGGCTCCATAATAGTGATCCAACGACAGAAGATGATAATTGTTAATGACGTTTTCTCCATGCTTGGTAAACCTTTTCCGGCCAATGGCTTTCTATCCATGCAATTGTCGCTTCTATTTGTTGCTCATTTAGCTTATTTTTCCATGCTGGCATGCCTCTTTTGGTACCATTCTTAATAGTGTCCTTTAACATATTCAGTGGGTGGTGCCATGTGTGGGCTGTACCATTAAGGGGGGGTGCTGGATAACTTCCATCTTCCTTAGCCACCCTCCATTTTTTTGTTGCTTGTGCTTTTACCCCATGGCAACTTGTACAATTTTCAAGGAAAATCTTCCCCCCCTGCTCTACCTGAGCAAGTGTGTACCAGCGATTTGTATCTGGGTCACGGTGCTTAACATCAATACCGTTAGAACAAGCCTGCAGAATCAGCATGCTTGCTACCAGTAAAGACACTTTTGTGAGGCTAATAAATAACGTGTTTTTTCTTAACATTCTATTACCTTAGTTTTTCTTTTATTTGAAATTTATAAAATTAAGTTACTTCAATCCAAGTTACCATTCCGGAGGCCTGGTGTTCTATCATATGACAATGCAATAACCACTTACCGACATCACCCGCTCGAAATACAATAGTTGCTTCTTCTTTTGCGAGTAGTAGCAAAGTGTCATGCCAAATACCTTTTGGATAATGTTCAGAATCGGCTTTGAAATGATGTCCATGCATGTGCATCACATGTGGCCAACGAGTATTATTAATTATTTCAATTTCAATCATCTCACCACTTTTAGCACTCAATAATGGTTTATCATCAATGCCAGCAGTACCATTAAATGACCATATTTTCTTATTTTTCACTAGTTCATTGACACTTAATACTTCTCCTTGATACTTAGCTTGCCTGAGAGAGCCCATCGCACCGCCTTCCATCAACAATTTTGTCGAGTGAGAAATCTGATCAAAATCTAACTTAGCTAATGGGTTTTCAGGTAATGCTGAAGGTGAACTACTGCTAGGTACGATATCCTTACCCGATATGACATTTAAGGTAGCCACTTGGATATTTTGTGTAGTGCTTACTTCATATATAGGATAATTTCCTGCAGAACTAGTGACATCTATAATTAAATCATAACGCTCTGCCGGACCTATAGTAATGGCTTTATCAAGCTTTATAGGTACTGTTAGTGGTTGGCCATCTTTGGCAAGTATCCAAGTTGGTAGTACTGGAAGCTGCAGTGTCATAATGCGTGAATTTGCAGCATTTAATAACCTGAGTCTTATACGCTGACCAACTTTGCATAAATAACTTTGTTCAATTTCACGATTAACAGTAATAATGTTACCTTTACGCCCCCCATGAGCCCACTCAGAAAAATCACCTAGTGATTCAAGGTCTAATTGTCTGTGTTCGTTTATTCGCCAGTCATCAATAACCAATAATAAATCTTGATCAACTTTATACTCTTCTTCCTCTTTCACTATCAATGGGAAATACAAACCCATAGCCAATTGCTGATAAGTGTTATGATGTGAATGAGCCCAAAATGTGCCTGCATCTTGTGCCGTGATGTTATAGGTAAAACTAGAGCCTATTGCGATTGGTGCTTGTGTTAATCCACTAACACCGTCCATGTTATTTTTCACCCGCATACCGTGCCAATGCAATGATGTTGCATCAGACAACTCGTTTTTAACTTCTATCTGCACATTCTCATGCTGCTTCAAAATGATCTTTTCAACATCACTTCCCCACAAAATAATAGGCGAATAATTGCTGAACCATTTTTTCTTTTCGCTTTTTAGAGTTATGTTTAACAATTGATGATTTGGCACTAAAGCCTCAACGACCCTACTTACAGGTAGTAATAATAGACTGGACAATGATAAAAAATGTCTTCTGTTTAACATAGAACTTAATCCCTTATAGGAATAATTTTAGCGGCAAAATATCCTGCCAAAACATATATATGGCTAAAGAAAGTAATCTTTTTTGACAACAACGTTGCAAGAAGGATGTTTATAACTAATATATATAGCGCAACTAACATCTATTTAAAGCAAACAAACTTAACCGCATAAACAGTTAATGTCGCCTAATAAAAGAGCACGCTATTTTTATTTAAATAATTAGATAATTAAGCTGAAGGTAATAAGAACTTAGGGGGGCGTTCCACAATATTACTAAATCCTTCAATTAACGATGAAGTATATAAAGTAGTAGTAGCGGTATTAAAGGATGTTGTAAAAAAGGAAGTTTTATAAATGCCTAGCTGGGGATAAACGCTGCAATTCAAACTGCAACATTTATTCAAGTATAAACAATCAAGCTCACTAACGTCATGTGAATTAATAGACAATACTTGAGTGTCAATATGACAATCGTGATCCATAGCATCTTGTGATAAAACACTTTGGGAGGATAGTATTGTGATTAAGAACAGTAAAGATGCAAAAAAACGCTGCATTATCTATCTCAAAATTCGCTAGTAAATTGACTAATTCCTGAATCATATATCAGCACCACACAGCTGTCTATCTGTTTTATAGAAACTGAGTATTCACTAATTGATAGACTTTAATTGCGAAATTTTAACGTATCAATTGACATACAACTGGATGCTCAGGACTGCTACTGGGAAACAAAGGTCCCCGGGGCAAGCCCTCTGGCTGCGCGAACCTTCACTTACGGATGCGGGGTATTCCTAGTGGCTTTTGGTTCTTACAAGTTCACGCCCCAAGGTGTTTGTTAAACACATTTAAGCTGCTCACTGCCTCAATAGCTAAACTCCTGTTTATTCGGTGGTTAAGGAAACGGTGGGCCCAGACCCACCGCTTCGCTACTTTGCACCTATTTTTGAATAGGCTTTGGCGCTACCAGTTGCTCTTGTAAGTCATTATTCCATTTACCCTCAACTTTAAAGTGCAATACACTACCTAGTATTATTGCCTCTATCAGATTATGACTCACATAGGCATAAGTGCCTGGCTGTTTAAAGGTGTAAATTGCTGCACCTGCCGCACCCGCTGCGATTGACCAAGTTTCTAGGTTGGAGTTAGGAGCATCACTAAAGCTACCTGTTTGCCAAACATAATCACCATGTCCGCCTATCAGATGAGGATAGGCCTGGCGATTAGCTTGAGAATGCACAATCATCACCGTTTCACCCACTTTTGCTTTAAGGGCGTTTTCACCTGTCATCGCGTTCATGACCCCATTGAAGGGTAAATGTGTTGGCTGTAAAGTTTGCATCACCGCTAAGGTGTCAGCCATACCCACTATTGGTGAAGGGTAACGTTTATACTTACCTTGATCATCCTTAGGTAGGTAGAAATCTTGGCCACCTATATAGAAAGCTTTATCATAAGTAATTTGTTGACCCTCTGAGTCTTTTAAGCCCTCTTTAGGAAGAATAGTGATAGCGCCGTTCATTCCTGATACAACATGCCAAGGGATCATCACTCCACCTGGTGCGCAGTGATAAATAAAGGTGCCTGCTTTAGTCGCTTTGAAGCGTACAGTCACTTCTTGCCCTGGTGGCACTTCCGTTAATGCGCCGCCACCCATTGCGCCCGTAAACGCATGAAAATCAACGTTATGTACTAAAGTATTAGAGGTTGGATTGACCAATGTCAGCTCAATATAGTCTCCTACATGCGCGACAATCATTGGCCCTGGAGCTGTGCCATTAAAGGTCATTTGCCACATAAAAACCCCGGGAGAGATTTCGACCTCTTTCTCTTCGATGACCAACTTAACTTGAACAATCTTGTTTTCAGTGACTACTTGTTGATGAATGGGAAAGTTGGGCGGAGCGACCATTTTTTGCACGATGCGTTTTAGTGCTTGCCCTTTAAATTGTTCGGATACTTCGAAACCTTTAAGCCCTCCAGTAGTAGATTCATTCGCAACGACGGTACCTGTTAAAGATAAAGTGATTGCTAAAGCGATTGTTAATTTTCTCATTTGCGTTCTCCACGGGTCATTTGACATATTTTTATTGGGTTAATAAATAGGACAAAACATTTAGGAACAAAACATCGATCTCATGATAAATTCTCTCTATTACAATTTATCTAAGCAGCCATGTTTTAAATTATTTTTTATTGAGAATCGTTCATTCTTTAATGTGAAAATAATACTGAGAAGCAGTCCTGCTTTAGCAAATACGGCTGCAAAAGTAGGGCTCATCAAGCAACGCTAGTTATGTCACAATCCATTCGCGTCTTTAAACTACTTCCCCTGTAACAAGCTGCGGTAAATCTACCCTTAAAGATTCAGGCCCCGCCTAATTCATCTCTATTAAATATAGTTATATTTTACATAAGATGCATTTTAAATACCACTTTAAGCAGCTGTGTTTATATGATCTAAATCAAAAGAAGTATTAATAACAGCTAGCTGAATTATTACCGATTAGGTTTAGTCAATACAGGGAAGTACAGAACGATAAAGCAGCCGTAACCGATCACCCAAAATAACACGGAGGTGGCGAGAATTGTCTGATAGCTATCGAACCAATAAAGGCCAAACACTCTAATGATAAATGCCGAGAAGATGGCCATAAACGCAATGGTCATGGTTTTTCCAACCACAATAGTTCGGCCTGTGTGGCCCAGTGATACCCGTGAAATCATCGCTAAAATCATCGTGGCCATAGCGCCGACAGTAAGCGTATGAACTGCCTGAGAGTGGCTTACCCAATTAGTGACCATAGAGAGGCCATAGAGCAATAGACCTAAAGCAATGCACCAATAACTTAAGTGCAAGGGCCACACGAGTGGTGTCTTAAAAGTGACCCAGATTTTCCAACGCAATACTCGCACTGCATGAGCAGCACTGGCAATGAAAAATATGATGGCACTGATTATTGCGGGCAGCTCAACCAAACCCGAGCCAACCAGCACTGCGAATAAGGTCGAGATAATGGCCAGTTTTTCCAACCAAGCAAGCACATCTACCCGCGGTGTTTGCGTGCCGTTTGCGGTAAACATAGGAAACACTCTGCCCCCCATCAGACACATGACAAAAGTAACCAAGAACACCATCGCACTGGCTGCCTGACTCATTAACGCAGAGTCATGAGTTATCGCACTTATATGCATAAAGACATTGGCCGTGCTCATCAGCAATAACACAGGAACAAACATTAAGTTACGCCACAGCTTAGCTTTGACAATAGGATAGGCTAATGCAAGTGCGGCTAATGGCAAAAAGGCAATATCAACCGAGGCGATCAACCAATCGGGTATTGAGCCTGGAAAGAAAAATAATACCCTAGCAATAATCCAGATACTCAGCAGCAGCATCAAACCTTTGCCATGCAAAGTGCGCACTTTTGTCCAGTTCTGTACCGCTGTTAATAGAAAGCCTGCAATGATCGCTGCCACAAAACCAAATAACATCTCGTGCATATGCCACCACAGGGATCCACCGTAAGTATTAACACTAATGTGTCCCGATAAAATGGCACTCCAGAACAGTAAAGCGAAGATGCTGAACAGGCTAGCGAGTAAGAAAAAAGGTCTAAAAGCAAATTCTAAAAAAGCCAGAGGCTGCTGAGAAGATTCAGTAATACTGCCATTTGAATTTAAGATGAGGGCCATTTTTATCTCCAAAAAAGGGTGATCTACAAAGCTTTAACGGCGAGTAATTGGGCTAACTCATGCTGCTTATTATCACCAATCAGATCGCTTAAATAATAGTTATCCAAAGTGCTAAAAAAACTCTCTTGAGCCTCTGCAAAAATATGCTGTAATTGACAACTTGGGGTTATTACACATTGATTATCATCACCAAAACATTCAACCAACTTGTCTTTATTTTCCATTTCCCGCACTAAGGCACCGACATTTATTTCTTTTGCGGGACGAATCAATTTGATCCCGCCATTTTTGCCACGGGTAGCCAACAAGTATCCAGATATATTGAGTTGCTGAACAATCTTCATTAAATGGTTTTTTGAAATACCATAGCTGGTCGCAATACTACTAATTTTACTTTGCTCGCCATTGTTTACTGCCAAGTAGATGAGTACCCGCAGAGAATAGTCGGTATAACGTGTGATATGCATGTTTTTGTAGTGCCTTCTTTAAGATGCATTGATTTTACATCTTTAACTGTAGGATGTAAATTTATATCGCCGTAGAGATTCGCAGTAATATACTTGCAGCTTTCACTCTTAATTTAACAGCGCCACAAACACCGAATAAGCCAGAGCAGCCTCTGACTTATTCGCTTTCACTTATATAGCGCTAACCGCCAGCTCCAGCACGCTACCTTGATGCAACAGCTGATAAACTTTATTGCGAATGTGATTAGCCTCCCGGTCAGTTAAGGTTTTATCCAAATGCCTGATCGTTAACTGTAACAACAGATTTTTTTGTCCGCTGTGCATACCCATTCTAGCGTGTGCCGTTGATGGTAGATCGCTATAACGAGTGGCTGATTTTATGTGCAACGATTCTATGCAATCTGCCTCAGCTAATTGACTGCGTAGTTTATCGCCAATCAACTCTTCGTCATAAGATTCCTCAACACAGATTGAAAGGTCTCGCTCAATGGCAGGCATCACGGACACTGGCTTATAGGGCAACAGATCATTCATTTGTCGCTGAATCCGTGGGTCATTATTACGTAGTAGACGGATATCGGGAATATTCTTGCGTAACATCAGCAATCTGTCTAAACCTAACCCCATCGCCAACCCGGTGTGTGTCGAAAGCCTTGCATTGTCGAGAATAGCGCGCGCTGTTAAACCGCATTCTCCTACTTCTATCCACTGCTGATTCCAGTACACATCAATTTGCACGCCCTGCTCTGTATACGGATGGGCCGAATCAACGATACGCCATTGCATATTTGGCAATGCAGTGCGCATAACGATCTCTATCATTTGCTTGAGATCGCCAATATTCATCACCTCGCTGTAACGCGAATCGACAATACGCCATAAATCCAGTTGATGTGGTTCCGAACAGTGTAGCTTGTCGATACTGTCACGCCGATACACTATCCCCGGTAGTACCAACAGCAAATTTTTTGGTGGGTCGGTACACAAACTTAATAGTAGATCTGGAATGGCACTTGAAGTCTGAGTCCTAAGGATCATTTTATCGGTCACATAGCGGGTATATCGCTCATCACGTGCTGCACCATCACTAGGATAGCCCAAACGGTCGTAGTTATTCTCCAGCGAAACCACTGGATTATTACGACTAATTTGCAGGCGGCACTGCCAGTGTTGGGCCAAGGCATTGTGAATATCCGTTATTAACTGCCCTATGGCATGAGAACCCTGACTGGGATCCGATAAATCGCGTAAATTAAGGCTCTGAATTAGAGAAGATGTTGATAATAAAGTTGGCATTTGATTAGCTCCAATAAGGAAAATTGAAGCGGAATACACAAATTAATAAGCGTTAGCTTTTGCTACTTATTATTCGCTACAACGAAAAACCCCCGGGTAGTGGCCCGGGGGTTTCCGCAAATTAGGTACAATTACCTGCCGCCCGCGCCGTAAACCTGCCGAGGGCGTATAAATCGAATACAAAGAGACACTAACAAATTAATAATCATGAAAGGGAAGATAGCTATTAACTCTGACTATGTCTAGATATTTTTATTAGCTACCAAATAACATAGAACACCAACAACCGCTCTCTAGCCCGAATATTGCATGCAACAGCTCGTGTTCTAGCTTGCTCCTTGATTTTACAGACTTTTCTTTCTCAATCGACCAGACACACCAGTATGATGCTCAATCGAAAAAATGCCTGTAAAAATAATTAGCGGCGGTATCATCACGGTATTGCACGCAATATCCGGGCTAGCTATTTAAATATCGCTCATTAAAACCATTAACTTTCAATTATCGACCTTTGCATTCGTTGATTTATCCCGATCGAATACCATTAACAAAACAGGTAACACGATTAGGTCGAAAACCAGCGCAAACAGCATAATGATCGCCGTCATTTTACCCATGTCAGTATTTACCCGAAATTCAGACACCAACACCATGCTTAAAAAACCTACCACTAATACCAGTGTGGTAAAGACAATAGAGGGGGCTACGGTCTCAAACGCAAAAGTAACGGCCTGCTTAGCATCTAAGCCATTCTCGTGCCTTGCATGCAAGTATTTAGTGAGAAAATGCACGGTATCATCGACGATTACCCCTATCGACATGCCCGACACCATGGCTAAACCAAAGCCTACTTGCGTGACTAACAACCCCCAACCTCCGAACGCCGCTATGATAGGAACCAGGTTTGGCAAGACACTAAGCACGCCTATTCGCCATG
>JABSRB010000040.1:0-6635 GCA_013215375.1 Oceanospirillaceae bacterium
CTTTTAATCCCCTCCTCTGTGCTCTCGGTGTCCTCTGTGGTGAAAAAAGTCTTTCAAAAATGATAGACCACCGAGTGCCCACAAGTGCTGTGCTACACTGCAATCGAGCCAAATTTTTTCCAGTAAAAAACGGGAGCGAAACGACATGTTACTAGAGACGCCGAAAGCAGAAAACGGCACTACGGCAGAGCCTTTTACATTGTCAGACCCTAAAGGCGCAAGCTATTCAATGAGTGAGCTACAAGGCAAAAACGGTTTGTTAATTGCCTTTATCTGCAACCATTGCCCCTACGTTAAAGCGATTGCTTCAAGACTAGTCGAGGATGCCAAACGTTTACAGGAGGCAGGGATCAATGTTGTGGCCATTAACGCCAATGACTACAACCAAGTGCCCCAAGACAGCCCAGCTAATATGCTGCTATTTGCTGAAAAACACAGTTTCAATTTCCCCTATTTAGTCGATGAAGATCAGAGCGTTTCCAAAGCTTACGGGGCTGTCTGTACCCCTGACTTTTTTGGTTTTAACAGCGCTGGCGAACTGCAGTATCGCGGTCGCTTAGACAGCGCTGCTATGGGCGATGCTACTAATCGCGAGCCAGAGTTAATGGATGCGATGCTGGCTATGGCCACTACAGGTCTGGGGCCCGCCACACAACACCCAAGTATCGGCTGTTCTATTAAATGGAAGTAGCAGAAAATAATAGAAAGAAGCACCAGACACCCCACTAAATAGTTGTTTAAATTACCGCCGCCTGCAGCGCCTAAATATTCACTCCTCTGTAGTGTTGAGGTATACTGCTGCGTTCTAAAAGCTCGCTTTTTTAAATAGTAATATTCACTGATTTTATTGAGAATTTAAATGACTGGCAACTCAAGCACCTCCCTTATTCAAGCATTACAAACCATTGTTGGCGCAAAGTTCACGCTGACAGATGAAGCGAAAAAACAGCCCTATACTAAAGGCTTTCGCTTTGGATCAGGAGAGGCACTGGCGGTTGTCAGACCAGCGACGCTCTATCAAATATGGCAAGTACTTGAAGCGTGTGTCGCAGCTGATGTCGCGGTTATTATGCAGGCGGCTAATACCGGTTTAACCGGTGGATCAACCCCGGATGGCAATGATTACGACCGCCCTCTGGTTATCATCAGCACCATGCGTATCAGCGATATCCAGTTGATCAACAACGCCGAGCAAATAGTTGGCCTAGCTGGCAGTACCTTATTTGGCTTGGAAGACATACTCAAGCCACACGGTCGCGAGCCACATTCAGTAATTGGCTCCTCTTGCATCGGCGCCTCCATTGTTGGCGGTATCTGCAACAATTCAGGGGGCGCATTAGTCCAGCGCGGCCCAGCCTACACAGAACTGGCGATCTATGCGCAAATTGATCAGCAGGGAAAACTAATGCTGGTCAACAATTTAGGCATTGATCTAGGTAATAACCCACAGCAAATACTGACCAATCTGCAACAGCAAAACTACGCGGATAAAGATATCGGCACGCCATCACTGCGCGCCTCCGATAACGAGTACCACGAGCGTGTTAGAGACATCGATGCAGACACCCCATCGCGCTTTAACAACGATGGTCGCCGTCTCTACGAAGCCTCTGGATCAGCCGGCAAGTTAGCCGTCTTTGCCGTGCGCATAGATACCTACCCAATCCCCGCAAGACAGCAAGTATTTTACGTAGGCACCAACGACGATAAAGTACTGGCGAAAATTCGCCGCGACATCCTCGGTAGTTTCAAAAATCTACCGGTCTCCGGCGAGTACTTACACCGCGATTGCTACGATGCCGCTAAAAAATACGGCAAAGACACCTTTATCGTTATCGATAAACTCGGCTCCAAATACATCCCTGCGATGTTTGCCATGAAACGCAGCGTAGATCGCATTGCCGGTAACTTCAAATTCTTACCGAGCAAAATGTCGGATCGCATCATGCAGTACATGAGCTGCTTATTCCCTAATCATCTGCCAAAGCGCATGGATGAATACCGCGATCAATACCAGCATCACTGGATCATTGAAATGAGCGGCGAAGGCGTAGACGAAGCCCGCGAATACTTCGATGCGTTCTTTAAAGAAAACGAAGGTAACTACTTCGAATGTACGCAAAAAGAAGGTGAACAGGCGATTTTACACCGCTTTGTCGCCGGAGGCGCTATCGGCCGCTATCAAGCGATGAAGGCCAAAGAGCTAGGTGCATTAATGACCATCGATGTGGCCTTCCCGCGCAACGAAAAAGATTGGTTTGAAACGCTACCACCAGAGATAGATGATCTTATCGCGGTTAAAATCTACTACGGTCATTTGTTCTGCCACGTGATGCATCAGAATTACATTATGAAGAAAGGCGTCGATGCTAAAGCGGTTAAGAAACAGATTTTAGCTACTTTTGATGCCCGTGGTGCGGAGTATCCAGCTGAGCATAATGTGGGGCATGAGTATTTTGCTAAAGATACATTGAAGTCGTTTTATAAGAAGTTGGATCCGACCAATTCGTTTAATCCGGGGATTGGGAAAACGACTAAGTGTAAGCATTGGGCGGAGCCAGAGGCTTAATTTTGATTGTTTTAGTTGATGATAAAGGGTGCTGATGGCATCCTTTTTTAGGACCTATTCTAGTTCAAAATATTTTAGGGATTTCTTTTTTAATGTTTAAAGTCAAAGGATTGATGTGCTATTTCGACTTCGTCGAGTTCATTTCTTTTGGGTGGGGCAAAAGAAACGGAACCAAAGAAAAGCCCACCCTACTATTGCCGACAGATCCCTACACGATTGACTAAATTGACGGCCGCTCAGATGAGCCGTCCATGGCTCAGCTTCGCTCTCCGCGACGTCCTGTCGCTCCACTCGCCAATTTAATCAATCGCTCCGGCGGCAATACAAGGGCCCCAGTGGCTCTGCCTAGAATCTGTACCAAAGCTTTATTACCTACCAATTTGTAGTGAATTGAGACTCTTGAAAAGCAACGACAGTAGAGTATAAATACTTAGATAATAGTTATAGGTGATAGCGACATAATATCTCTGGCCATCATAATATATCACTCTACTCTGACCTTATTGATTTGGAGTAATTAAGCTAGGTTTACGGTAAATAATATGACTATATTTAGGCAAATAAACGGAGTTACTGTACCACTAAAATCTGATACTAATCATTGTTTTCGTGATGTTGAATCATATACAAAAAAAACAAAGTGCTCTATTTGTGGAGAAGGAATTTTTTTCCATCAGGCTGAAAATGGCGGGAAGGTATCATTCGATAAGTTAGGCTCCCCTTGGGATGTCCACGGTTGCTTTCAAAAAAAAGAAATCAAAACAAAAACAAATCTAAGATCTAATCAAAAACCTGCTTGTATAAACCAGTTTACTGAATCATCTAAGGCCTTAGGCTTGACCTTCCTAGGGTTTAATTCAAAACAAAATTTATCATTCCCAATACCAAAAGACTTAAGAGAGAAATTTTTAAGATATCATAATGATGCTCCTATTCTGATTGAGGTGGTTAAAAAAGATGATTTTTATGAACTTACTCTTGATACATATTTACAAGTTAGAAATTCTCAAAGAGCTGATGATTTTAGTATAGAAAAAGTAAATATAAAGTATGCTTTATCGATAGAGAACTACCGAAAATACTGTCACAAGCTTCATCAAAAGAGACTAGCAAAAAGAACGAAAAGTATTGTTGCAAGCCGCATATAATTCAAAGAAATATATGCGCAAGCCTTTTATTATCACTACCTCACCATCCATGATTCAGCTTCGTTTTTTGCGACATTCTTTTGCTCCACTCATCAATTTAGTCAAACGCTCCGGCGGCAATACAAGGGTATCTTGTGGCTCAATAGTGTAGATTGATTGTAAGCTGTTGGATGAAAACTTGCTGCTGAATAAAGCTTGTTTCATGACTGGTATTGCATCCAGTTTCTGGGTCATAAAAATGACTTTGTTGTTAGTTGGACAGTATCTGCATTACAACATGACCACTGATGAATTTGGGCTCATTAAACTTTGAAAATTAATGTTAATATCGAGTTATAAACAAAAATTACAAACATGTTAGGCGGAATAGCTCCGTGTTTAAAAACGGAAGTTTTTCGCCTATGTAGCTGTTGTGCACTAAATACTGGAGAATTTTAATATGAGTGAAACAGCAGGCACAGTGATCAAGCTTCTATTAGCTTTGACCTCGCCAAAAGCTTCAGTCAAATATATATCGGTGGCCATCTTTCTTGTTCTTTCTTGGAAATATCTAAATAGTACATTATCATCCTTAGGTGCACCAAAGGAGCATCTTAGCCTTATAGTTTTACTTGCTGGGCTCGGCATTGGTTCCCTTATTGGGCAAGCAATTTATGTCGTCGTTGAGTCAATATGGAGTAAAATTGAAAGTTTAATTGAAGAAAAGAAAATAATTCATGAACAAAATGAATTGGATCAAGAAGAAAAGCGCGAAACAGATCAAAAGAATGAGGACTTTTTAGAGAAATTTATAAAAGTTTTTGAGTACATGCCTTACTGGAAAAGGGATGCACTACGGAACCTTCTTGATAAAGAACAACGAATGGAAAAAAGTTTAGAGTATGTTGATTCACTAAAAATGAATGAATTTATTATTCATACCACCAATATTGATAAGAAGACTGATTTATATATGATTAATCCAGCTATTAGTGAATATGTAAAAAATCAGTGGGTAACTGAAATAGCGTCAAACATGGAAGAATATTTTAGCGAACTATCAGCAGACAAAAAAGAACTCATTGAGGTTATGAAATGTACTGAAGAGGAATTCAGCGGTCCAATTAGTCAATCTTGTGCCGACTTAGTTAATCCGTTGCACCCTTGTATCACTAGGGAAGCTCAAGATGAGTCTGGGTTCTATCTATCATTTCGAAATCCGTATTGTAGCTTATTTTCAGACAAGTCAGGCTTAGTATTAATGGATGAAGTTTATATACGGCATGATTGGATTCGCACTGAAAAAGTTAGCCTCTAAAATTGCTTAAGAGTAACCTTTGGCTAACCTTTAGGACAAGCACATTTAAGGCCTAATATCCTTTAATTTATTAGTCTTTATCTCTGATATTTTGATTATTTTTAGATAAAACGCGCCGAATTTTCGTAATCAACTACGGAGCCACCAAGGCCCTTGTATTGCCGCCGGAGCGATTTATTAAATTGGCGAGTGAAGCGACAGGACGTCGCGGAAAGCGAAGTTGAGCCATGGATGGCGAATCTGAGCGGCCGTCAATTTAATGAATCGCGGAGGGATCTGTCGGCAATAGTAGGGTGGGATTTTCTTTGGTTCCGTTTCTTTTAGCCCATCCAAAAGAAATGAACTCGACGCAGTCGAAACGCACTACAATCACTTGAATTTAAACATTAAAAAAGAAATCAGTTAAAGTGTTTTTGGGCTTTTAACCATATCAAAAAATCCTAATACAAGCCAACTGAAATCAATAGGGTCAGAGTAAATTGATTCAACTTTTAATACTAAACTACTCTAACCACAATTGATTTAAACCCCTTTCACTACTCGCTACGCAACAGCCTGGAACTATCTATCATGCCCCGCAGGGGTGAGGCATATGGATGTGCCGAATAATAGCGGGCTATTTAACGAGAAAGAGCGAGGAATATGGCCAAATTCTGGTTTTTCGTAGTAGATTAGCGTTAAGTCCGACAGGCTCCTAGATACGAAAAAACCGACAGATGTCGGTTTTTTCACCCTAACAGCCAGAGAACTGAATCTCTGCGTACAGGGCTAAGTTGTACTGATAATATTGGATGCCTAATGCATCTTTGTCAATACTATTAACCTATAGAGAGAGACCCACTTTTTACCTCTCCATCATAGAGATTCCCAATGGATTCAATAGATCAAACATAGAAACCTTTGGGACAGGCACTTTTAAGACCTAACATCCTTTAATTTATTAGTCTTTATCTCTGATATTTTGATTATTTTTAGATAAAACGCGCCGAATTTTCGTAATTAGCTACGGAGCCACCAAGGCCCTTGGATTGCCGCCGGAGCGATTTATTAAATTGGCGGGTGAAGCGACAGGACGTCGCGGAAAGCGAAGTTGAGCCATGGATGGCGAATCTGAGCGGCCGTCAATTTAGTGAATCGCGGAGGTGTTTTTAGGCAATCGTAGGGTGGGATTTTCTTTGGTTCCGTTTCTTTTAGCCCATCCAAAAGAAATGAACTCGACGCAGTCGAAACTCACTACAATTACTTGAATTTAAACATTAAAAAACAAATCAGTTAAAGTGTTTTTGGACTTTTAAACATATCAAAAAAACTTAATACAGCCAACTGGGAAGGCCTACTGAGGGATACTCAGTTTACACCGCCACTAACTCTCGCACTGCGCGCTTAATCACAATAAGGGACCACAATAAGGGACAGGCGCTTTTTATAACCATTAAGAAAACGATGGGGTCAAAGTAAATTGATTCAACTTTTAATACTAAACTACTCTAACCACAATTGATTTAAACCCCTTTCACTACTCGCTACGCAACAGCCTGGAACAATCTATCATGCCCCGCAGGGGTGAGGCATATGGATGTGCCGAATAATAGCGGGCTATTTAACGAGAAAGAGCGAGGAA
>JABSRB010000040.1:6734-50071 GCA_013215375.1 Oceanospirillaceae bacterium
TGGATGCCTAATGCATCTTTGTCAATACTATTAACCTATAGAGAGAGACCCACTTTTTACCTCTCCATCATAGAGATCCCCAATGGATTCAATAGATCAAACATAACGTAGCTAGGTTTTTTCTTTTTAAAGCGTAAAAAACACTCTATCAACAGGAAAACTAACAATCAAGCAATTGCTTTTAAACCATTTTTTTCTGCTAGCACTAATAGCTTAGCAGTTGCGCCTGCAGGCTTACTAGTGCCAAGTTCCCATTTTTGTACCGCTTTTGGGGTAACACATAAATAGGCTGCCAAGACACTTTGGCTGATTCGAAAGTTCTTGCGGATTTGTTTAATTCGCTCCGGGGTGTATTTGGGCACAGTAGAAAGGCACATTACATCAAAATTTCGCATCGTCACCTCACTAACTGCGTCTATCTCATGTAGCGCCTGTATATCGTCGTGGATTGATTTGAGAATATTACTCATTTTCACTCTCCTTAAAGTCTACAATTTCTCTTAATGCACCGCTATTGCATGCTTTGATTAGCATTTTTTCATCCAGAGAAAAATATATTTTTGACTGCTCAATAAAAGCAGCTTTTTCGCTTTTACTAATATTTGATTGATTACTTTTAGAGAAGACATAAACAAAGAAGGCACGATCCCCTTGCTTAAAACCCAGAATTGTTCTCACTCCCGAGCTCTTACCCCGCCCTCTAACAGCAATTCTCTTTTTAAATAAAGCTCCACCCAAATTTGCATCAACAATCCCGTCGTCCATCTCATCAATGGCGACAATCAATTGCTCATCTGTCAGCTCACAAGCTTTCGCAAGTTTATTAAAGCTCTTTGATAAAAATATGGTGTCATAGGTAACTACATCTTTAAATATTACACCTCAAAGTATACTACTTGTTACCATAGTTTCAAGTTATGACGTGCCATTATTTATCTAGATATAAAAAACCAGCACCCGTTTAGCGCTAGCTCAGCGCTCCTCTCGCCGCTGGCAAAAAACACTCCGTAATACTTAAATATTTAACGCCTAAAAAACAACCTTTCATTTTTCCAAATTAAGATCTCAAATAAGCACTTAATTTAACACTTAATTGGTGGCATCTATGCGACAAATATTAGCAGAGTGCTCTGCCAGTATCTCTGAACTTAAAAAGAATCCTACGGCATTATTAATTGAAGCCGATGGTGCTGCTATCGCAATATTGAACCATAACAAACCCACCGCCTATTTAGTCCCCGCAGAAACTTACGAGTGGATGATGGAACTCGTTGATGACTATGAACTGGGGAAAATCATAGAAAGTCGACACCAAGATTTATCCCAGGCTATCGAAGTTAATATAGATGACTTATAAATTAAAGTTCTTACCCGCTGCGAAAAAAGAATGGGATAAATTAGCTGGTCCTCTCAAAAAACAATTCAAGAAAAAACTCGTAGAACGACTACAAAACCCGCATGTTCCCTCAGCTAGGCATAGAGGCTATGAGTCTGTCTACAAGATAAAACTACGCACAGCAAGCTATAGATTGGCCTACGAGGTTATAGATGACGAGATTGTCATTTATGTTTTAGTAGTAGGTAAGCGAGATAAAAATGCCATCTATAAAAAACTAGCTTCTCGTAGCTTTAAACATCGATAGAGACGCAGTGAATTGATATTCATTGGGTAACTTCGCTATTCATGCAATCCTTCAGACCGTCCCTCGCGGTTAAACTCTTGCCATTCGACAGTAGTTAACGTCTAATAACAGCCCGTTATATTTACGGTGGTTTTCCTACACAGCACTTGCATCTCAGTTGCGCATGCAGGGGTATACAAAATAGTCATAGCGTGAACCTCCGCTAGCTCAAAGTTCCAGTGTTTTTTGGATAATAGACTATGTCATCAATCCCCAAGAATAAAGAAGAATTGGCCGACGCTATACAATCAGCTTTTGCTAAGCTTGTTGATGACTATCTAGCAATTCCAGAAGAACATTCACGAAAAATAGCGATTCAAGGCAATGTTAAAAACACTGAGATAAGTGTTTGCGATACGCTTGCCTATTTGATCGGCTGGGGGGAACTCGTGTTGAAATGGTATAGCCTGAAATCGAAAAATATTAAAGTAGATTTCCCCGAAACAGGTTACCAATGGAATGAACTAGGCCAATTGGCGAGGCATTTCCATTTACTGTACCAAGACTGCTCTTATGAAAAGTTACTGTTTGAGTTTCAAACAACGACGACACAAATATTGCAGCTCATCGACTCGCTGAGCAATGATGAACTATACGGCCAGCACTGGTATGAAAAATATACATTGGGAAGAATGATCCAGTTTAATACTTCATCACCGATGAAGAATATCCGCACAAAAATAAGAAAGTTTAAAAAGCAGATAGATTAATCACCCTAAAAAGAATTCAAAAATGACGACACCTATAAAAAACACATTTGAAGATGAAATTTCAAAATTTCCAACAAAGACTCAAGCAGACCTTCGCCAAGCACTTGCAAAAAGAGGCGTTATTCCCGCTGAGCTGGTAGCGGCTTGTCTTGATGAATTGCAGGTTGATATTGGCACTTTCATGATTCAGCTGTTGCCAATCGCCGCAACCTACGCGCGCGTGCCCATCTCTGGTTTCCATGTTGGTGCGGTCGCCTTAGGAATGCCCCCAGCATCTCATATAGCCGGCCCAGGTAGTCTCTATCTTGGTGCTAATATGGAGTTCCCTGCAGAGGCACTCAGCTTTTCGGTGCACGGCGAACAGTCAGCCACTAATAATGCCTGGTTAAGCGGAGAAGTCGGCCTGCAATCTATTGCTATCAATGCTGCTCCTTGCGGTTATTGCAGGCAATTTCTCTATGAACTGACCACGGCAACCAAGGGATTTAATATCCTTCTCAAAGTAAATGAAGACCCCAATGATTGCTCATACACTATCCAGCCGCTGACTTATTATTTACCCGATGCCTTTGGCCCCCAAAACCTTGGTGTGAAAGAGAGGCTAATGGCCCCAGAAGCTCATGACCTGAAGATATCCGCTACAGACGCCACTGCTCAAGAGGCACTTGCTAGCGCCAATGCCAGTTATTCGCCGTACACAAAAAACTACAGCGGTGTTGCACTTAAAGATGCGGATGGTCTGATATTCACTGGTCGTTATGCCGAGAATGCAGCCTATAACCCCAGCATGTCACCGCTTGGATCAGCATTGGCCTTTATGAATATGAGTTTGCCAGCGCAAGCTGAGCTAGCCATCACGGACGCTGTGCTTGTTGAAGGGCGCAGCGATATTAGCCAAAAGAAGGTCACTGAAGTGGTTCTCTCCTCCATTTCACCCGATGTTTCCCTTCAGTACTATCAAGCCAGTTAATTTCGGGCTGTCTGTTTTCTATGACTAATAAGAGCTTACAAGGGACTGGCGCTTTTTATTTTTTTTGTTATTAAAGTGTCCATCGCCATGTTTAGACAACGCGCTAGGTGTGATAGAACAAGTTGTTCCATGTATAAATTCGGCTGGTATAATGTTGGATTAATACCTGTATTTAACAAAAATAACGTTGTCAGCGAACGATGTAAGTTAAGTACGGCATTGTTAATGTAAAATTTCAGAATACTAAGGTTAAGAAAATGAATGATATCGAACAAAATTTGAAATTAATTCCAGAATTGGCAGACCAGATAGATCTGTTTCGAGCGAGTGCGTTCGAAGAAGATTGGCTTGCACAAGAGCATAGGGAAATCGTTGCTTGGGCAACGGCAACGGCCTGTCAGAACATTAAAATCATAAACTACGTAAAAGAGCAGCTGGGACCACTTAGCCCGGCACAAAAGAAGATAATTTTGACTGCCAGTAGCAGAATGGCTATTACCAATCCTTATTTTATGAGCCGTAATATATATCCGTTACAGGCAGGGGGATCTCTAAAAGATTTAGCTATGCGACCTTTCCATGAGCTGAACATCAAAGACTCTATAGCTTATCACTATGCCTGTATTGCTATCTCACTCATCAACAATGGGTTCATGTGTTTTAATAGCCATTTATCCAGTTTGAAATCTGAAGAACAATCAGACAA
Source organism: Oceanospirillaceae bacterium (assembly GCA_013215375.1). Lineage (GTDB taxonomy): Bacteria > Pseudomonadota > Gammaproteobacteria > Pseudomonadales > Balneatricaceae > Rs1. Next base: position 10,803 of record JABSRB010000040.1, read on the forward strand.
AGCGATAGATCAAGCTTTGAGACTTGTATCAGCGGTAGCGAGTATGAAACAAAATATATTTAACGAGCAGGCCTTTAATTAGATACAGTTGTGCAAACCACTTTGAAAGGCACTGGGGTAGTTACTCAGAACCAATGACGTTCTCGGTGGCATGGATGCCACTTACGCTTACCGTACTTCCTTTACATAAAAAACAAATCAGTTACAGCCTTTTAAATATTTTGGTAATCAATAGAAAAAATAACCAATGCCATTCGGCGTCAGCTATTAACCCACTCGTCGCAAATCACAACTCGTTTTTTCACTGGCCGTCACCCCCTGCCCCCAGCAATGACGATAAATAAAGCCTTCGCGGTTAAATTCAAAGAACAACTCACTATCGTACTGTTCCAACACTCCCTCACCCTCATAACCAAAGCGATAAACATCCGCGCTGTCGCGAAGTAAAACATGTTGCGTCAGTGAGGCCAGCTGAGTCATATATACGCTGATTACTGTGGAGCTAAACTCATCTTGGCTAATAATGCCCGCTTCCTGATGCAGCGTCTCATGGCTATTTTGGTCGATCGCAGTGTAGTTGTAGCTATAGCTGCCACTTTCTCCTATAGCTTCAACCTTAAAGGTGCCAATAAACTTTTCGCCGAGGTGATTAACGCCTTCGCCACGATACAAGGTAGATTTAAAATTCATAGTTGATACTCCATCACATTCATATTTTTCTTCTAGGCCTAAGGCCAACACACTGTAAAACTAATCTGTTGAGACCTCAGATAACTACTGCACTCGATAATGCGGCGTTCTCGTGCGCGCCACTTTACACATAATCGTCAAAATGTGTAAGGTTTTAAGTGTCCAACATGCTCCTTATTCACAGTAAGAATATTGTGTTCAATGATCCCCGTAGACAGCCAGTCGTTCGGTGAGTAAAGTAAAAAAACCTTCGACATCCACAGTATGTGCCCACTGAATATTGGGCTCCTTTCCTGTTACTTGCCAAAAATCGACCGCGGTGTGCCCAAGCGTCAGCTCACTGTTAGTTTCTATCTGACAAGCGCAAGCTTTTAACTCAAATAATTCAGGTTGCAGTAAAAAGGCGATAGTACAAGGATCGTGTAATGGCGCACCTTCAGTGCCATATTTTTGCGAATCATAGCGGTCAAAATATTCGAGTAAATCCGCAGCGGTTTTGGCCACCGGGTTATCCAAATTGCGGATGGCGGCGATTCGATCTGGTGAACTTAATACTTGGTGGGTGACATCCAAACCAAAGGCAAATATGGGCCTGCCTGCCTTAAGTACGATGTCGAATGCATGAGGGTCAACATAGGCATTAAACTCCGCTGAGGGGGTGATGTTGCCGCCCTCAAACATCGCCCCACCCATAATGATGAACTGTTTAATCTTGTCAGTAATTTGCGGCGCTTTAAGGATAGCGGCCGCAATGTTGGTGAGGGGACCGGTCGCCACAATCGTTATCTGTTGTGTGGCATTTAGCAGCGTCTCTACGATAAAATCCACACCATGCTGAGTTTGCAGCTGCACTTGGGGCTCGTAGAGTTCGATGCCATCTATGCCAGTTTTTCCATGCACGTTTTCTGCGGTAACTAGCGGCTGAATCAATGGTTTGTCACAACCGGCGAACAGCGGCACATCTGTTCGCTGGCAAATATCGGCCAAAATTCTAATGTTTAATGCAGTGGCCGCCAAAGGTACATTCCCCGCCACCGCCACTATACCTAGCACTTCTAATTCAGGAGCCTTTAATGCCATAAATAACATTAAGGCATCGTCTTGGCCTGGATCACAATCTATAATTATCGGTAGGGCTGAATGGGTCATGCACGCTCCGCTGGTCGTTAATATCATTTATTGATAGAGAGTTCAGCATAACGTCATGTACGATGCTAAGACAAGGCAATAATCAGCGCAACAACTCACCTCGTGTTGGCCATTTGCATTGTAAATACGACGACGCACCTACAGCACTATCACTCTCCGTTATAGTAAATATTTTGGATCAATAAATGGCAATTTCCACGCAACCTTCCAAGCTGAGCTTACCGCAGACCAACCCAGGTGTTGCCACTATCCTCGAGTATCTGATCATCAAGTTCCCCTTAATTGATGCCCAGGTTTGGCGCCAACGCATGCTTGATGGCAAAGTGCATTACCACGATGGCTCGCTGATCACTGAGCATTCGCTTTTTCAAGCGCAGCAAAGAGTTTATTATTATCGGGAAGTTGAAAACGAACCTAGTATCCCCTTTCAGGAGGATATTTTATTTCAGGATCAACACATTTTAGTCGCTTATAAACCGCACTTCCTGCCAGTAACGCCCGGTGGTGTTTTTGTTAATGAGTGCCTGCAAACCCGCTTGCGAGCGAGCACGGGTATCAAGGAGTTACAAACTTTGCACCGCTTAGATAGAGTGACGGCAGGATTGGTCATTTTCTCTGTGAACCCCGATACTCGCCACCAGTACCATGAATTATTTAAGACCCGCCAAATACAAAAAACCTATCAGGCGATTGCAAAAATGACTAAAGGTGATGAATTGATAGGCAAACAATGGGAAGTGAAAAATCACATAGTTCAAGGTGAGCCGCGCTTTCGGATGTATATTAGTGGAGGAGAAGGTACAGCTAATAGTCATTCAAGCATTATATGTATCGCGCAAAATGAACATCATGCGATGTTTGAATTAAGCCCCATCACTGGCAGAACTCATCAATTGCGGGTACACATGCAATCTCTGGGGATGCCTATTCTCAACGATAAATACTACCCAGAACTGCAAGAGCTATCGGCGGATAACTATGCTGCACCTTTACAGCTACTGGCCAAACAACTGAAGTTTATTGACCCCATCACTGCGCAATCAAGATGCTTTAATTATGAAGGCAATTTATCGCTACCCTAAACATGGGCTGGCCGCTTTTATAGCTACTCTTTATAGCGGTAATTTAGAGCTTATGCGGTTACTATCAGGCAATGAGAATGAATGATTCATTATCTGGTCACAGCAAAGGATATCTAAAATGGTCAACGGATTTCGTCAATTACATCTCTCAGGGAAGCCATTTGTATTGGCTAATGCCTGGGATATTGGCTCTGCCAGAATGTATGCAGCCCTTGGGGCTAAAGCGATAGGCACTTCTTCAGCAGCCTATGCTTTTACGCTGGGTCGTGCGGATATGGGCAACGTCACTCTCGATGAGATGTTAGCTCACGCCGAGGATATGGTTAGCGCTACAAAACTGCCGGTTTCAGGGGACTTTGAAAATGGCTTTGCTGATGACCCAGATACCGTTGCACAAACGGTTAAGCTGGCAGCAGAGGTGGGCCTTGCCGGTATTTCAATCGAAGATACGCAACTGCCAAGCGCCAACTCCTATAGCTTTGAGTTGGCCGTAGAGCGAATAAAAGCAGCAGCGGCAACAGCCAGATCGCTATCAACAGATTTTATATTAGTCGCCCGCGCAGATGGGCTAATGAACAATAAATACGATTTGCTTGATGCCATAAAGCGCATTCAAGCTTTTGAAAGCGTCGGTGCGGACTGCGTCTACATCCCTTGCCTTCCGAGTTTGGAAGCCGTTAAAACGGTGTGCCAAGCCGTTTCTATCCCGGTCAATGTATTGGCTGTGGGCGCGATAACCAAACTTAGTACTCAGCAGTTAGCGGCGGCGGGCGTGGCGAGAATATCCCTTGGCTCAGCGAATGTAAGCGAAGTTCACAAGGTCATGCATGACACGATGATGGCCATCCTCAACCAGGGTGATTTCTCAAGATTGGGCAATGGATTACCCTCTGATTATATGGAGGAATTACTGGAGAAGGGCAAACAATAATATCATTCAAGCATTAGAATAAAGCGCAATATTCATTCTAATGCTTGATTATCTATCGATTAAATATCAGCATACGACGGGCAAAAACCTTGATCCACAGTCGTTGAGTCCGCCGCTATTTCTCCACTGGCACACTCATACCAAGGGGTGGCGCATTCATCGGTCAACTGATTAAGTGTATCAATGTAATCCAGAGCCTCAACCTGCAAGCTATCCGTCATTGCCTGCCAATCGGGGTAGAGCGACAAAGTGTTTAACCAGTAGGCGCGACCCGCTAAATACCCCGAGCAACCCGCGCGATAGGCATGCGTCATCATCGTTTGGAATTGCTCCATATCAGCTCCCATCGACAACATAATCCAAGGGCGCTGCGCCAGCGTTGTTATCTGATCAAACAATGACTGCACCTCTTCCCAACCGGACTTGCCGACCCCAGGAAGATCAGCAGCTGCAACGGGGCTTTCCAGCATAAAAACATCCACTTGATACTCAGCCTTGGCGAACTCCGTAAGGGCCAACAGCACAGAATCCGCTTTATTTTGAGCTTTAAGCGCTGGCGTAGCAAAACTTTGTCTACTTGGATAAGCCAGCAGTTCTAGTACAAAGGGAATATCGTATTTTACACACTGCGCACCTATCTCTCGCACTAGCTGTTGCTGGTGTGAGTTAACGGCGCGATCACCTTCTGGCCTGTACCAAATCAACAGTTTGAGGGCATCACCACCGATACGTTTGATTTTACCGACACTCCAGCCGTTAATAACGGAGGTAAGCGTCGCTCCCTGCTCCGTTTTAGTACTGTACGGATCTTCTAACGAGAGGAACAAACCTTTGTCGGTATCTAAGGCATTAAGACAGCCAGGCACGGCAAAGGAAGGGTCGAGCAACATTGCAGAAGCGCGCGATTGGAATGTCTCAATCAATAAGCGCTTAAACGTCACAATATCGGCATTGAGTTTATCGGTAGTGAGTAAATTAGCCTGTGTCAGCGAAGCTTTAATGGGGTCTTCAATGGGCGGGCGCTGATCCAATGACGACATTTTAAAAAATCCGTTGCTATCAGCCATTCTACGCAGTGACCACTGTTTACCTAGTGCTAAGCTCATATTTTTCCTCACCTATGCAAAACATCATCTGAACACAGCGCCCAGAAACTTAATTTAGCCTCAGATACTACCCTAAAAGATAGCAACTCACAGAGAACATATGACCAGGAACGAGAAATAGTATGACTCTACAAGTATTAGAGTTCATAAATGGAGAAACAGAGCTTAGCGCCCTAGCCACCCGCCATTAGTTCGGAAAAATCCAGCGGTATTCACTATCGTTTACGAGCAGTCTGCACAATCACTTTAACACCCGCTTTAGCCATACCTACTGAGCTATATACGGCTGTATGATGATCAGTAGTAAGTGGCTGTGTTTATTTGTTTTTTCTTTGTAGGTTTCCGTTATTTAGATGTTTTACAATATACAAGGAGAGCGAGAGCGTCTGTAATCGCCAATAAAACACAATACTAGCTGTCTATTGTTATTTTAATGAAAGCGGCGCCTGCACCAGTCTTTCAGTTTCATCAGTAATGGTATATCCAAGAGCACAATACCCATTTTTTCGTCGCTTAAACATTCTTTGAAGAGTCGGTAATGCGCTATCCACATAATCATAGATAACAACTTTTACCTTTCCTTCTGCTTGCCGGTGAATACGCCCGGCGTACTGAGTCAACGAGCCTTGCCAAGATATCGGTAGCGCAAGAAACAAGGTATCCAATTTAGGCAGGTCAAAACCCTCACCAATATATTTTCCTGTCGCTATCAATACTTGAGTGTTATCAAGAGTATCCATAGCGGCTTGACGCTCTTTAGCTTTCATTCCTCCACGAAGTACTGCGCAGCTGATATTTTGACTCGCTAGTAGCTCTCCTAGTAACACAGCATGCTCTCGTCTTTGTGTCAGCACTATTGGATTTCGCTGCTCTTGTACAACCTTCACAATATCTTCAATAATCTGCTGATTGCGTGCAGTATGGGTCATTAACCAATGATATACATCAGCGATATGCACTCTAGTTTCCGACTGTGTTAATGCCAAAGGCGGAGAATGGCATAGGACTTTGGCGATCACGCGTTGCTCAAATTCTGGCTGCCCCGCCGATGTGACGGTATGTCTAATCGGCCCTAATTGCATAAAGATAATCGGCTGATGCCCATCTTGCCTATAAGGGGTCGCTGTAACACCCAGCATATAGCGCGCATGAACTTCGTTCAGAAGCCGCTCATAATTTGGCGCAGAAACATGGTGGCATTCATCAATAATAATTTGTCCATATTCAAACACTATTGGATCTACGGTATTATCCTTGCGGTTAATCAGACTTTGATAAGTCGCAATATCTATCTGCCCACTTATTTTTTTCTTACCTCCTCCTATCACACCAATATCAGCGCCGTCTAAAAACATGCTTAAGCGCTCTTTCCATTGATCCAACAATTGGCGAGTATGTACTAACACCAAAGTATTCACTTTACGTTTATAGATTAAACCAATCGCCGCAACGGTTTTACCAAAAGCAGTCGGGGCATGAAGCACACCCACATCGTGTTTGTTGAGTGCTTTTACCGCTAATTTTTGGTCCTTCCTCAACTCACCCTTAAAAACCAAATTTTTAAGTGGTTTACCAAGTCTACGTTTATCGTCAAGAACGACTTTAATAGATTGCCGCTCTAATAATGCCATCACCTCATCGACACAACCTCTGGGGAGTGACAGATAGCCTTTTTCAATATTGGCCAAACAAATAAAACGGGGAATGCCATTGGTTGAGAAACGTAGTGCTTGGGTTTTAAAAAACACTGGATTAGAAAAACTTGCTAACCGCTTTAACCTAGCGATTAGCACTTGTGGTAATTCAGCTACCGGCAGGTATATTTTATTTGCTAATACTAAGCTCAATTGTGCTGGACAACCGCTTAACAAATCTGTCTTGGCTGGAAGACTCTTTTCCCATGGCTTTAGCTCTGAATCGTCTATATTTTTATCTTCCTGTTTCTCTAGAAAATCATATAGCTGCTTACTGTCTAGCTTAGTCATCAAAGAAAGCGCCTCCCACTGATTAGAGAAAGGTCTAAATTCCTCATCGACGAACACTGAATGGCCCGCTTGTCTTGGACCATGCTGAAGAGGAAGTGCTATTAAATTACCAAAGCCACCTTCAGGCATCGTATCTTGATTGGGAAACAGCCGGTCATAAGAATCAAACGAAAGATAAGCATGTTGCTCCATCGTTTTATCGAGCAACGCAAAACCTAGCTTCCTAGCATCGCGAGCGAGAATTAACTCGTTAAAAAAGATCCAAAGATGTGCACCATTACCAGAGCGTGAAATTTCCACTGCACAGGGAATTGAGTAATCTCTACAGACTTTACGCAGAGCAATCACCGATAATTTCCAGTCAGATTTGTCAAAATCTACAGCAAGCAACCAACATTTGTCGTTTGGTAACAAAGGATAAAGACCCACTGTGTGCTTACCAGCGAGATGATCAAAAAATATGCCTTCGTTGAGTGCTCGTAAAGAACGATGTGCGCAATCGCCACATTTGATACGAGGTTTATTACAGATACCTGCCTGCCATTCATTGGCGCAAGCCACAGTATATCCACTGCGCCCCTGCTGGTTTTCCCAACGTAAAGCGAAAACATCTTCTCGCCCTTTAAAAAGACTGGAAAATAACTCAATTTTTTGCCGAGGGGATAATGGCACCGATGTGTAGCTAACAGAATGCACGACGATATTTCTAGTATCGAGCAGTAATTGTTTACGCGCTAATAGTTCGCTCTTTTTTTGCGCAAGGGCATGCAGTTGTTCCTGGATCGCTATCAGTTCTTGATCTGGGGTATTCACAATAAAGACCTGTGATAGTAGATCATACTAGATATGACTCTCTAGAATAAAGTATAAAAAACAACCTACTAAATTTTTATATTTCTATTTGATTGATCGATTAAAAATATTCGTTATATTTCCATAAATGCTCTAATGCGGTTGAGTGTGCCAAGTCTTTTATTCTAATTAGTGCATCGGATAGTGTCGTTTCTAAAAGTTCGGCTATTTCATTCGCGTCTTCATCAGCTAACAATTCCCAATACTCATCGGCGAATCGCTTCTCTCCAGCAATAGCAGTTCTTCGAGAGTTCTCCAACGTACTATCGCCGTCTAAATTAAAGATCGTTATCGTATTATTTGCGATTTCACTATCTTGTACCGTTAACTTTGTTATCGCCCTAACTTTTCCTGAATTAAGAAATATTAAAAAATCTCCCGAGTTCTGTACATCAGGTTTACACACTTTATTCAAATCTATTTTTTTAGCTGCTAGTGAATCATCCTTATGGTTCCCGCAACGATTAGGGTTATTACAGGAGCCAAAAATATTAGCCCAAGTAAATGTCAGCGTAGGGTCTTTTGACCTTTGAATAAAATGCTCAATATGTCTTTTTTTGTTATCTTCAGGTATTACACACTCGCAATATGCACAATAACCGCGTTGCATATCATTTAATTTTACCCAAATATCATTTGTTAGATTATTTATAGCAATTACAGACCAATTATCTTGCCCATGCTTAAAGCGAGTCAAACACGCAGGGGCATTACCTCTAAGTAACTTCCGCATGTGAATTATGAACCTCTGAGCCTTCTTACCTTTTGTTTGAATTCCTGAACTCTAATATCACCACGGATCTTGATGATTTCGGGATGGCCTTCGCCGAAGTGCTGAATAAGCTTATCAAACAGTGATACTCCTCCTCTGGTATTCCATTTGTTTTCAGCTACTAAGACTGAGTAATCTGCAAGCCAACCTGCCTCATCAACCAAGGGAACAGAAAATGTACCCATGATTTGCTCTAAAACGTCAGAACTACTTACTCCTTTGGTTTGATGCTGGGGTACATCAATAGAAACAAGTCCACTATCATCAAACCGGAGAATTCGAATACACTCTTTATCAACGGTAGATAATACTTGAGGGCTATGAGTTGTAACGATGAATTGAAGGTTAGGGAACGTAGTTTGTAGCCTTATTAGAATTCCTTGTTGCCATTTGGGATGGAGGTGTAACTCTATCTCATCAATAATAATTATCCCATGTCCATGCAAAGGATTATCAGCATCAGGATTTAAAGTAACTAACCCTCTAGCTAAATCTCCCGTCAAAGCGACTAACGTCTTTTGACCTAGTGATAGCTGAGATATATTTACTTTGTTGCCAAAATTTTCCACTAGTAACCGGGGGTTCCCTGAACTACGATCAACTTCTAAATTTTTTATATTAGGTACTACTGCTTCAATCGCACTTTTCACAAAGCTAAGATGGCGTTGGTACTTCGTCGAGGACATTGTCTTTATTAAGCTAGCCAATTCTTCTTTTTTTACATTTAATTTAGCTGTAAACGGATCATTTTCAGGCAGTTCTTTACCTTCATACACATCTTCAATCATTTGCTGTGCAATAGATATTTGCTCTTTAAGCCCCCTTACTTCTTTCGTATTTTCACCTTCAGCCCGATTCACCAACTGTATGTGAAGCTCTGAAAAGTCATCAAGAGTAGAGTTACCTTTTACAGCTCCCTTTAAAGTAGCAAAACGGTTACCAGTCGAGTCATCTGAAGCCTTTTCCGGAACAGCAGTAGGTAACTTAATATTAGACCGCTCAGCTGGGTAAAAGGCTAGTAAAGGTATTACCATTGACGAATTCTTAGCTGTTAGCCGGTACATAGACGCAAATTGCTTGATGGCTTTAACCTCACCAGACTGACTACCTTCATAGCCCTCAACAGCTTGCGCAAGTGAGGCCTCAAATCGGTTTGCTTTATCAAGCTGGAACTTACCTGTTATTTCAGCATAGTCATCTGAATTAACGTTGATATCAGTAAGTGTTAAAAAATTACCATTTACGTCAGCCCTTACAAGGTTATGATTAAACCATGAAAAAACTTTGGCTATTGCCTCTGCAATACTCGTTTTTCCTGCACCATTATCGCCTATAATGACAGTGATACTATCTGAGAAATCAATATTAAGCTTTTTAAAACGCCTAAACTCAGTGAGTTCAAAAGACTTCAGTCGAATTTTTTTGCCAATAAGATTTTTTTCAAGCTGCTGGTAATACTTTTGAGACAGCTCTTCATTTTTATCAACATACTTTCCTTCAGCATAATACTCATGTAATTGAAGCTGGGAGCGTAATATACCTTTTTCGGCATTTTGAATTAATGGCTTAATTTTTTTAGTATGATTTTGAGATGACTTAGTCATTTGGCTCCTCTACTATTTTAAGTATTAACTCAGCTGAATACTTTTTTATCAGTGATTGCATAAATAGTGGCTCAATATGTTTAGCAAAAGCTAATAAACCTCTAAGATGAAGTCTATCTTCTTTATCGGACTTCTTAAGTTTAACTTGGTGAACTAAGTGCTTGATATACCTTTTTCGTTCTCGTCCCAGCGATAGCTTACCATTATTATTTATAGTGATACCTGTTACATGCCTATTATGTGCCTTGGATGAGAATCTTGTTTTTTTTCTGTTGATTCTTATGGTGCCGCCAAATAAAGTAACTAGCTGCTCTTTGACTAGTAATGGTAGGTCGAAGAGAATATCTTTATGATTCGTTGAAAAGGTTAAATCGTCAGCATATCTTGTATATACGATCTCTTTTTCTAGGCATATTTGGCTAAGATGGCAATCAAAATGATACATGAAAAAGTTGGAGACCAGAGGAGAGCTCGGCGCGCCAATGCTTAAAACAAGGGGGCCTCCTGATTTTTTGCTCGGGCACCAAAAGAGTAACTTTTCTAGAGTTTGCCTGTCCAGTTCAGAAGGTAGTGGATGTATCGATTCCCATACTTTCCAAAAAACATGACTAGAAATCGAATTGAAAAAATTTTCAAAATCCAATTTCAATAAATACCTGCTTTTTTGGTGAGCAGCTGCATTTTCTTTAATACTAATGCCTTGACGATATGCCATTGCAGAGTGATGAATAGGTAGCTTTTGTATTTCTAGATATTGACGCTGATATCTTTTCAGCTCTTTAGAAGGCTGGGCAATGACTCTATGTCCAGATGTGCGCTTAGGTATAGTATAAACTTTATATTTTTTGGGGGCATTAAGCAGAAAACGAGATACCTCCTCTTCACTCCGGTTAAGTCCTAATGATAATTGCTTAACTAAACTCATTCCCTATCCCCATAAAAAAGCCCAAGAACACTGCTCTCGGGCTGAACCCTTTACTAAGAGGAAGCGATAAGATCGCAACCTGATTGAGGTACGAGATCAGGTTGCGATCTTATCGCAACCATAAAGCCGTTCAATAAATTAGAGTCTGGCTAAACACCCGACTAGACGAATTCGTCCTAAGCTAAAGAGTTTTATCAGTATATAGTAAGCCGTGGACCTTATTCAATGCATTGTTACTAGCCTACGCTAACAAAATATATTTAATGATACAGCCCTGAATGTTCCTCATAACTAAAGCCTGATTTTCAGACTAGTAAACCTGCAACCTACTAGTTGCTTTCTTAAGACAATCCTACTTTCTAAGTAAAAAAAACAGCACATTACTAGGGTGTACCTACGGAGACATCAAACCCCTTGGTATTGTCGCCGGAGTAATCTTCTAAATTGGCGAAGCGTAGCGACAGGATGTCGCGAAGAGGGAAGTTGGGCCATGGACGGCCCATCTGAGCGGCCGTCAATTTAGAAGATTACGGAGGAGTCTTTCGACAATATTGGGCGTGTTTTATGTACAGGATGTACGGTATTTGGCGGTGCCATGGATGGCAATGAGCCACTTTGGTTACTTTCTTTTCACGTCCAAAGAAAGTCACTCGTCAAAGACGAAACTACTCGTATAAAACGCTATAGGTTTACTCCTGAACAATGTCATTCTAGTATCAAACCTAGACCCTAAATAAAAGAAAAATTAGTTAAATCTCATCTTTTAATATACGACAAAAAAGGATGCCATCAGCATCCTTGTATTGTAGTCGAGTAATAAAGTATCATACTAAATGAGTCTGCAACGCCCATGCTATCGTTTCAAAAACAGCCTATAAATTAATAAAGTATCATACTATAATATTACAATGACTAAATCCGCATACTTTTAAGTAATAAAGTATCATACTAAAATCGATAATTCTCAATCAAGATCATCATGATTAGTTAAAAAAAGCAGTCAATGAAAAGCTGTATGACATTAAGATTCTTCTAAAGCTTTAAAATGTGGAGACAGGGCTCCTCACGAGCTAGCTAGTGTTCTTATTTATGGCGCGAACCCTATTAAGCTCTGACGATAATATAGACACATCAAAAAGACTCAACTTGCTGAATTAGCGGAAGTAAAAACATCAGATATATCAAAAATGGTGAGCATCATTCATTGGGCATCCTAGATAGAATTCTAGGACTCTTGAAATAGACGATCCGAACTAAACCAAAAAAGTAGCCTTTTCGTACGTGTTACAGGGCTTTATAGAATAAAAATGTGTTTAAATATACAATATATTGATAATTAACTAATACTGTACAGATAGTGGCGAGCATCTTTAAATGGGAACAAATAAAATTACGTTTAATTCGTTTTTTGCAGGTATAGGAGGGTTTGATTTAGGGTTTGAAAATTCAGGTTTAACTCCATTGCTTCAATGTGAAATAAATCCTTTTTGTCAAGATGTGCTTAAAAAGCACTGGCCTAAAGTACAATTATTTGATGACATAACTACAATAAAGCCTAATGAAATACCTCTAGCAAATATTTGGTGTGGCGGGTTTCCATGCCAGGATGTATCTGTAGCAAGAGGATCTAAAGGTAGACAAGGATTAAAGGGGAAAAATTCTGGATTATTTTTCCCCTTTTTTCAGCTGATAACAGAACACCAGCCGGAAATTGTATTACTTGAAAATGTAATGGGGCTGTTGAGTTCTCATAATGGACAAGACTTCAGGACAATCTTAGAATCTTTTAACAATCAAGGTTACTCAGTAGCTTGGAGAGTAATGAATAGTCGTTTCTTTGGTGCTCCTCAGTCTAGGACAAGAGTTTTTATTTGTGCGAGTAAAAATCAACCTCTTTTGGCGATGAAAACTTTATTTGAAACTGAAGGTGGGCCTAAATTAAAAAATCTACGCAAAGCATTTCTTGACGTAAGTGAATGTAGTAAATCGGGGGCTAAGGTGGCACAGATAGCATACTGCTTGGCAGCTACTTCTGGTCGGCACACTGGTACAGACTGGAGTAGAACTTACGTATCTTATCAATCAAAAGTCAGAAGACTGATCCCTCTAGAATGCGAAGGAATACAAGGATTTCCTAAACATTGGACTGATCTTGACCCAAATACCACTTCAGATATAGACAGTGACAGATACCATGCATTGGGAAATGCAGTTTCAGTTCCAGTTACCCAATGGATAGCGAAGAGGCTAAAAAAGCATTTTACTAATGCCAGTGATATTGAACCTTTACCTAGTGACTTTACAAACTATATAATAAACAATTTTGGAGATGCAGCCAATTCACCCAGGGTACAAAATTTAGATGAGCTTCACTTTGATGTTACTGATAAAGCAAACAAACTAAAATGGCTTAATGGTGGCTTTATACATAACGGAATCTGTATAGATTTCAAAGCATCTGACGCTCCGATGAAAGTGGTCTCTAAAAAGTTAATTGATGTTATTTACCCAGAGAAAGTAGATAGTAAATATTATTTAAGTTCAAATGCTGCTAAGGGTATTCTTCGTCGTGTATACAGCCAAAATAGGAAACTATTTGCTCCGATGCACGATGCGTTAGTTCAATTATCATCGACAACAGACAACGTCACATAGCAACTAGGTAATTAAAATGAAATTTGTTGTCATCCGGTTGGGAAAAGATAGCGTTCCAGATATTGTGAAAATTGACTCCTACAGGCATGGGTTAGAAAACCCTTACCTCTTCGATTTTACTTGCAAACAAGTAGAAGAAAGCATTGTTACTGATTTAGAGGTAGAGGATGTATTCGCATTTATTTATCTTGGTTCCGATAATAATAAAGGTATACCAACGGTCTGGAAAAAAGGCTTAAGAGCCCTTGGTGTAATTCAAAAAATTACTGGAAGATTTTCATTTCAATCAACGTGTGTCATCTCAATTAACGTACTAAGCATTTTTCCTTCTAGTTACAGCTCAATAACATTTTTAGAAAACACATCAGAATTATATAAAGGTTTTAGCAATTATCCTGTTATTGGTTTGCAAAGTTCAAGAAATAATGCGATCCAAAAAGTAAATGAATCAGAGAGGCAAGATACTAAAAGTCTAATTAATGCGATCTCTATCATTACCCCAACATTTAGGTTTGACGTATCTAGATTTATTCCTCAATTAATTCCTCTGTTAGATAACGAGGATATTGAACTTGAAGGCTATGAGACAGAAAGTGAAGAACTTGGTGAACTATTCGGATGGGGTAGTGAGTATCCGCTAAATACTGTTTTGATTCGTACAGAGCAAAGAACTGTAAACAATGTTGTAGATAGAATAATGCGACAAAGATTTAAATTAACGCCTGATTTTCAAAGAGATTTTGTCTGGAATATTACTAAACAATCTAAATTGATAGAATCGTGTTTGATGAGAATCCCTCTACCTGTTTTTTATGTAGCAGAAGATCAAGAAGGTAAGATTGTTGTTGTTGACGGCTTACAGCGACTTACCACCTTTGTACGATATCTGAATGGCGAATTTGCTTTAAAAGGAATAGGCGAATCAAATTTAAGCGGCTTGAAATTTAAAGATTTACCATTGAAATTACAAGAAAGAATCGAAGATACTCAGCTAATCTTATATATATTAGACGAGAAGGCGCCAGAGAGGGCAAAGTTAGATATATTTGATAGGGTAAACGGCGGGACACCCCTAACACGACAGCAAATGCGGAATTCTCTTTACAGCGGTGCAGGTACTAAACTGCTTAAAGATATGTCGAAAAAGAATATATTTTTACGATGTACAGGTAAAAGTCTTGATACAAAATCTATGAGGGATAGAGAAGTAATTAATAGGTTCTTCGCATTCTACTTACTCAGTTACCAAAGTTATAAAGGTGATATGGATGAATTTTTAGCTAGATCTCTTAAAGTAATAAATAAGATGACTAGTCAAGAAGTAGAATCATTGGAAAATATTTTTGAGAACACTATATCTAATAACTTTAAAATTTTTGGCCCTCACGCCTTTAGAAAATCACTATTTTCTAAAGGAAACAATATACAAAGATCAGTGATTAATGTTGCATTATTTGACGTGTTTTCCATAGTCTTTTCTGATATAACATTGAATGACTCGCCCGAGACTAAATTAGAGATAAAAGAATTAATTCGAGAACTCTACAACGATCCAGAATTTTATGATGCTATTACGATAGGTACGAACAGTACCAAGAAAGTTAACTATAGATTTTCAAAATTAATAAAATCACTCAGTGAGTATGATAATGTTACAAATTTTAAAAGTCAGTAATTTTAAATGCTTTGAAAATTTAGAATTACCAATTACTGCTTTAACATTACTATCTGGTTTTAATGCCACAGGTAAAACATCTTCTATACAACCATTACTTTTATTAGCTCAAAGTATAAAAAGTACGGGTTCAATAAATAAATTATCACTAAACGGTAATTTAATAAAACTAGGTACACCTGGAGAGGTTTTATATGAAAACTCTAAATCTAAATCTATTATATTAGGAGTAAAAACAGCGGAAGCTGAGATTTCTTTTGAGTTAAACTTAGAAAAACGTAACCCAAATAGATCTTGTGACATTGACAGTATTAATTTTTTAGATGTTGAAACCAACTCCCTTCTTAAATTAAATAATGTAAATGAATTGCTCTCCGTGGAAGAAAAATCCGCTTCTTCTCTGATCAGAAAATTGAAAAATATTATTTATTTAGGAATTTCTCGTTTCGATTATGAAGAACTATACCCATCGCCAAATGAACTTGATCTAGTCAATGCAGATGTCGGAACAAAAGGACAATATGCTCCATGGCACTTTAGTGAATTCGGCGATCAAGACATCCCTATCTCGAGACACCATAAAGACGAAAGTGCTCCAACTCTCAGAAAGCAGTTGATCGCTTGGTTTGATTATATATTTCCAGGTTCAGAAGCAAATTCATACCATGTGGATGGTACTCCTCTAGTAAAACTAGAACTCCGTAATTCTAGTACAGGTGAATGGAGACGACCATCCAATATAGGATATGGATTATCTTATATTTTTCCTATTTTAGTTGCCTGCCTGTTAGCAGAAAAAGATCAAATAATTATTTTAGATAGCCCCGAGGCACATATTCACCCAGAAGGGCAATCAAAAATGGCACAGTTTCTCTCTATGATAGCTGCGTCAGGTGTTCAATTAATAATTGAAACACACAGTGATCATATCTTGAATGGGGTTAGGCTAGCGGCCATGAAAGAAACGATAAAGCCTAAAGATATCACTATCCATTTTTTCAATAAAATCCCGCGTAGTGAACAAGACGTTGCACAAATCACATCCCCCTCAATTGACCACCAAGGCAATATAAGTGATTGGCCTGATGGTTTTTTCGACCAAACAGAAAAAGATTTATCTTTGCTATCAGGATGGTAATGTAAATATGAACTGGTTTATTAACGATCTTTCCTTCAGTGGGCAATATTCAACTAATGATGAGTTCATTGATTTTTTACAGAAGTTATTAAAACTTAGAAACGACAATGCTGTGATCAAATCAAATTTATATTGCTCAAGAATTCTTCCACAGCTTAAAGTTGTTCGAAACAATACACTACGTGATGTTGTTAACGCGTCCAAAAACAAATTAATTAAAGGTCAACTTCTCGAATGGCTAAATAAAAAAGGCCCTTTTTGGGATGATGACCGGCAAACTATATCAGATGATGACTTTGAGCTGTTTGATACTGTCATTACAGATCAAGGAGCGGCTGAAGCCGCAAGACAAACCATATTAGGAAAAAATGCTTCCCTATTCAGCTTAGAGAACGCTTCTCCTTGTTGTTCTCATACCCCATTAAAAATAATGCAAATTCTAGATGATCTTAGCCAAGTACCTCATGACATAACAAATCACTGGAAACTCAGCCAACTAATTGAACATTCAGACACTTTAAACATTGAGGCCGTAAATTGGCCACAACTTATAGAACAAGTAGCAGAACAATATTCACATTTAATTATTAGTGATACGATATTAAAAAGCCTACTTTCCCAGCCATTTTCTCCTATTATATCTCGAAGAGTTTCCGTATTGCTCTCGATATTGAACCAGTTAATCGGTAGTAGAAATGAGAATGGCGAGTATACCCCAGCAACTCATGCCATTTTTGAAAAGCACTTCGCTGGCGATAGGCCTCTATTCACTGATGAGTCAGTCTCTAATAAAAGAACATTTAAAAAACAATTAACTTTTTCTGACTCGCATAATCAAAATATTTTTTGCTCTTGGCATGGAAAGATAAGTCACAGATCTTTCAGACTCCATTTTGAATTCCCTTTACCTGCTACTAAAAAAAGAATGGAAATTTCATATATTGGGTGCAAACTTACCAAATAAATATTAAAAATTCAAAATTTCCAACCGCCTCAAAAGACGATCAGACCATCCATTGATATCAGCAGGGTCAATCACACCTCGCGTTTTTGATTGAGGGTGAGGTATATTCTGATGATTTTCAGTACCACACAATCTATCAAAGATTTTATTGGGCCAGCGTAACGAGCCTCGAAGTAATTGTTCTTCAATATTTTCTAGTGAAAAATCAAGCGCCTCATCCTGTTTAAGCTTGATTAACTTTGTTGATAGAGGCTTCTCTGCATCGGAAGTGTCTACCTCCAAAAGATGATAAATATTACTATCTATCATTAGCTTCACGACTGCCAAGCACCTAGGATTACCATCCGTCGACAATACGTGCTTTTTGCATTTACTAATTTTAGGTAGTTTTCGCAAAGGGTATCTCTCAACACGACAACCATGCCGTTCATGCAGCGCGTTTAGCATCTCAAAAAAGCTGTCAAACTTATTAAGATATAAATGCACATCATCTGTCTGATCATCCAAGGTATCCCACTGTGCACTTGGTAGAACTCCGGAAATGTCTGACTCATCAGCACTCACATCGATTGAGGCTTCACCTTCAACACTCTCATCAGCTACGCCAGCACTAACCAACTGCTGCTTTTCTGTTACTCGATTTGTTTTAAAAGCATTAGCAAAACCAACTTCTACCGCTATTGCTTCTATTGCCACTCCAGGCTTCTCAAAATCTGTTGCTTCATCATTATGTAAGTTATGTTCATTTGGACGTTCAGCACCTGCTATAGAGCCTCCTGACCCGCTTCCACTAACAGACTGTTTGAACTTAGGATGATAGAAACTAATTTCAGAGGGAATATCTGCCGGTATATCCGTGATGGCATGGATTTCATATACAAACATTGATTTCGTTTCAGTATCTTTCCAACCATTAACAACCAAGCGAGTATTTTGAAGGGGTGGAGGATTAAATGAAAAATCCCAGAACCTGTAGTTACTCCCTTTTGGCTCATACCCTTCTAATAGCTCTCTTTGGCTTATGCTTTCAAAAGATCGCCGAGCCGCTTCATCTAGCAGTACCCAACTTAAGAATCTGCGACTTGCGCTCTCGTTAAAATACGATAAATGATAATTACCTGAAGCTAGTACATTAATCTGTATTTGGCCATCTATCCATTGGACGTCAAATTCTTCTGCCAAGCAGCCGTTAACCAACGATGCCCTTGAGAGATAAGCATCGTGAAAAAACAATGCCCTCGCTAATTCAAACTGAGGTAAATATATTTTCCATCCATTATCAATCGTAAAACAGAAGCAAAACTGCTCTTTGTCACTCACATGTTTTTTATCTTGGTATCCAGGGAAGTTAGCTATTTTTTCCACTGCCCAATTTTTGGTATTACCAATTCTAAACGCTTGTTGTAAGCCTGCTCGCTCATAGTTCTCTGTTGGTTTAATAATTCGTTGTCTTGCCAAGATCGGAGCATTAGATAAGCGCAGAGAGCTTTTGTCTTGCTTAGGAGCAAAGACTAAATTTATTGACCAGGCACTGCCATCTATTCGCCGATATAGTGACTTAATACCTTGTATCTTTAAATTGTCAGGCAAGTGAGAAAATCTAAAATTATCCATATTTTTCCATCACATAGTTAAAAACACTATTAGTTACTGGCCTTAAACGCTCTTCACTTAAACCTGATTGGCGAAGTACTTTCCACTTTACTATCGGCTCTGATAAACGTGTGAGTCTTATAATCGTTCTAGTCAATCTTCTTGTTTGATATTCACTAACACCTTCTGAGTACTTGTTGAAAAACTGATTACATAGTGGCAGCTTATGCATATTTTTTTCAACACTAGCAGGGTTGCTGATTTGAGATAGGTACCAGTTCTTGGTTAATCTAGGAGCACTCAAATTTTCGCAAATCTCATTTTTAATTCCTAACATGGCCTTGGCTATCACTCGGTCACGCTTCGGCCAATCCACTCTTTTATTAATAATCCTTCTATCTCTTTTATATTTATTGTTAATGGCTAACAACCAATCATGATCATGCCTATAAAGCCAAGCATATAGTGCTTTTTGTCTCTGTCGCGCTTGCTTTGGACCTATTTTTCGGACACTTTGGAACCAAAGATTTCGCTGGGCTGAGCTTGCATTATTTTCTGACTTTTTTTCCCTATTTACGAAAACGTTCCTCTCTTTAGGATAGTGAGCTACTTGTTCAAGCACCTGATTTATTGACCAATTGTTATCCAACAGACTATTAAGTAAAACAATGTGCTCTAGGTAACAGAATGATTTTCTATGTTTTCGGCATATAGCCCGTAGCCAGCAAGACTGCTCGTCATGTACTCTAAATCCATGCGTATCTAGCCAAATTTTGCCCCATGTAGACAATACCTGCTCTTTTATTGCCGGATAGCAAATATTTTCACCATTATTAAAACCACATTGGCGTATCAGCGTCTTATAATATTGCGTCCATTGATTGAGTGTGGGGGAAACTTGTGCCCTACGAGACAAGAGTTCTATTACTTGATGCGCAATTAACAAGGTGTTTAAGGTTGGTGTTTTTTGATGAACTAGAGCACATATCTTGGGTGTTGCTGGCAGATATTCATGTCGATGAAACGAATGTCTTGGTATTTGCGTTGAAATGGCTTGTCCGTGAAGCAAGCAACACTCAACCCCAAAGACTTGCCATGACCTCTGCCAATAGCACTCGCCGAGCTTATCCAATTGAAGCTGCACACATTGAGGGCAATATCTCAATGTATCAAATTGCGGAAGCTTGGAAGCCGCTGCGCCAAGGGATAAATAAACAGATCCCTTAGAGCTGCTTCTTAACCATTCCATACATTGTTGTCGCCGTTTTTCGGGTATAAACGGCGCATAGAGAGGGAAAAGAGTGTGACGATAAATCAGTTTCTCTACTGAGATATTCCTGGCAATGTAGTGCTGTGCTATTTTTTGTAAGTGGCTAGGGAAGTCAATCGTTGCCACCACTTTTCTATCATTATAGACCTCATCTAATAGCTCTTTTGGCGACTGAATACAAAAATGAACTCTCGCTCTCGCAATAGTGCTATAAACCAATTCTTCTTCGTAGGGCAAAGGAAAACCCAGCATTAGAAATTTTGTACCCAATCATGCAAATCAAACAGTGCTTCGCGTTCTGCTAAATCTTTGTGGATAGATTCGTCTTTAGACTGAGAAAATACAAACCTTAAATCATCCGATGCAAGTGTGTGCCAATTTTCTTGTTTTATTTTTACCTGCTTAGGTGCTTTAATCTTAATCGGATGACACCCACTTTCTTCATACCATTCAATAATCACTTTATTCATTTGAGGCATACTTAGGTTGGGCATTTCTCTAAATATTTTTTCAATGATAGGCACTAACAGCTCAGACTGATATCCCATGCCAACCAACAAGTTATACATTTTTTTAGCTTGAGCATTACCACCAAATTTATCTAATTCTGACTCTTGGTGAAGATGCTCTTCTATTATGGACCGTTTGAGATCTAATAATCGCTTGTCGATATCAGGTATGTGCAAATCAGAATATTTAGCGATGAGCTCCACATCATTAGACCTTAAAGCTTCTAGCATAGGGTGCACTGGCTTAAGTTCATCTTTATATACTTGCCTCAATAAGCTGGCAGAAAGCCTTTCCACGCCACTAGCTATGGCTCGCAATTGTGCTAAAACAAACAGCTTAACAACAATATCTAGCACCCCTTGCGATAACTCAAACCAACAACTTCTGATTTCTTCACTGATATCTTCATCTCTATTTTTAAGCCATTGATATTTCCAGAGCTTATCAGTGAATGCTATCCACTCATTTCTTGATTTTTGCGTATCCGGCAGCTCCCTCATTGGCTCCCAAAACATCGATCCAAATCCTACACTGCGTCTAGCCGATTGCAATTCCAGTTCAAAAATAGGTCTAGCTTTAGGTGTACCAACCAGTATGACAGGCACACCCACCGTATTTACTAATTCGACAAAGAATTCCAGCATGTTTTCTTGCCCGCCGGAATGCTTCCTACTTAAGCGCTGAATTTCATCAATAACGAGAATACCGATAGCCCGATGTGTTGCAACTTGGCTCATTAACGCTAACAACGTCGGCTCGCCATGCCTCTTGCGGCTGTATTGTCGCTCATATTCAGTATTTAAAACTCGATCAACTTCTCTAAAAAAATTGATACACAAACTCTTTAGGGAGCCATTATGGGGGCATTCTATTTTGAGGTAAGTCAGCTGAATGAAATTACGTTCTTCATGAAAAACTACTTGAGGGTAGCATGCTAAAATTCGATTTACTGTTGATGTTTTACCGCTGCCAGAACAACCGATAAGCGCTAAGCTTCTTGCTGTAGATCTTGTCTGCTTAAATCTGAAGCTTTCTAAATCACCACTCATTAACCTTTCATAGCCATTTTGCATATGATAATTTAAAGAGCCATCGCTTAAACTTCGTCCGACGTAACCTTGGCGAATCATTATTGATATTTTCGCTTCTAACTGGATATGGTTAGAAATTGGCTGAAAAAAATCATCCAGCAGCCCTGCGACAAGGTGCGCCCGTAGCCGCCCTTCTGTATAAACATCCTGGTAAGAAAAACTGACCTTGCCCTGCAAACCTTTTTTTATCTGCTGTATTCCTAATACCGGAGGGAGTGCCTCGATAAACGGGTTATCTCTGTATTCATCAGTACCTGGATCCTGATATACAGCTCTCACAAAATATTCAGGTAATGCCATTAATCATCATCCTCATCAAACAACTCTTCAATTAGGTCTGGATAGCTAAAATCCTCTTTCTTCACGTCAAATAATTTAACAATTTCGGCAGAAGTTTTCTTTTTATCCTTTGGAGGATAATAACCACTATCTTTGCGCTCTAGATCTTTTTCCGCCTGTTTATTTTGTGTGATTTGGTTAATTTTTTCTGCGTTGCTCAAACCATTATTTGCTGTGTCTGATTTCACTGCTTCTTGGATTGTTTGTTTAATGAATCTCTCAAGGCTTCTCTTCTGCTCTTGGCTAGTTTGTTCTGCTTTCGACATCGTATCTTTTTGCTCTCCCTTAATTTTCCAAACATCCCAGAATGAACAATGCACGAACTCTCTGGATCTATCTGCTAGCTTACATACCCAATATTCGGTGCTGTTTTTATTGGGAAAGAGATAGATATGGTCTGCAACTGCAGGATCGTATGCAGCTTCTAAAAACTTGGGCCTGCTCGTTTCACTGGAGCGGTGCAGCCAACCTAATTTGAGTATTTCAGTCGAGGTAAAATATACTCCGAAAAGTTTAATACCTAAATCTGAAATAGTAGCCTTAGCTCTTGGCAATAAACACACTTTTAAAACATCTGCATTAACACTTCTTAACCGGCCTGTTCTATTTTTAATCCCCCAATTCCACAGTTGCAGAGGTACACAAGCAAGGTCTGAAGGCATATCTTCATACCTATCATATTTGTGTAATACAGAGAATTGGTTATGGTAGAGAACTGATCCCAAAACAATTTTCTTAAACTCAGTGACATTCAACTTTGCATCTAATCTGTAATCATTCCCACCACGTTTTTTTACTTTAGTCCCTGTGACAAAGCCTGGAGCGAAAGGTGAGAAATCTGCTTGGACTGTTCTGAAGGTTCTTTCGATAATACCTTTTGCATCGCCTCTATAGGGCGGTGTATTTTCTATTCTTACAGAAAAACTATTTTCTAAACTTTCTATTTGATAGCCTAAAAGCTCACCTCTATCAGCTAGTAAAGCATCACATAAGCCAATTACAGGCCATTGCTCCTCTTCAATTGAATACTCTAACTGTTTACAAAACTCTACTTTATCAGTCATAGACATAACTAAAGCTTGTAGAGCAGCGACATAAGAGGGGTTTTCAAAGCCCACATAAAAACCCGCTATCATTCGACTAAATACGTCTTTGACAAAGTAGACAACAGGTCGCCCGACAATACGGTTGCGATCAGCATCAGAAACAAGGTAGACATCAGCAATCGTAGCATCTATTTCAAAGCGTGAACCTGGCCCTAATACCTGTGTGTTTGCTGTACTTTGTAAGGGCTTAACATCTTTATTAAACTCAATTTTATTAACTCGTTTACTAACCCTTTCTGCTTGAGAGTATTCTCGTTTATAGAAGTGATGCATTTGCCAATGTGTCGGCATTTCTTCTTCTGATGTGTCAGGGAAGTAAGTCTCGTAAATATCTTTAAACCTTCTGTGGGCATAAGGGAAACTGTAACCCTTATCTGTGAGAAGATATTTGTCGATAGCTATTCTAAACAGCCTTTTTATAGACTCATCAACATTAACGCCGGTACCAGGCATATACTTCCTAGGCCTACCTAGCTTTTTTTCTTTAGCCGTACGAACTTTTCCTTTAGCACCAGAATTTTTATAATCAGGCAGCAATGCATTAACTATTTGTCCCCTTTGCCAATATCTCCTGGCAAGACCGTACAGTGTTTGCTTTGTTGAGCCTTGCTCCGAAATAATATAATTTATGATTGCGGATCTTACTTTCGGCAAATAATACTCATCTGATTCAAGTAATGGTTTAATTAATTGATAATTTTTATCTCGCTTTTCTTTAGCTACAGAGCCTTCTTCAGGCATTTCTAACGCCAGATGCGCATAAGGGTCTAAAACACGGCTGATGCTTTCTTGAGCTATTTCTTCTTTTAAGTCATCAATTAAGATCAGTGAGGGGAATGCTTTTGCATCCTCTACTGCAATCCAAACCACATGCGGCGGTAGTAAAGCTAAAATACGATAACTCTCACCCTTAAATAACAGCACTTCATTGATTTGAAACATAAAGTGCCTCCGTTAATAATCCAACATCTGCTTTTTTGAACTGATTTGCCTGTAGTTTATGAATTTCAATGCAACAATTGAATTTGAAACACCTGTGTGCCAGTAACTGGCGAAGCTCCTTTATTGACTGACCAATTGGCAAGGTATAAGCCATATCAAGATCTTTACAAATATCAATGACGCCGCGATTTGGAGCTTCTGAGAAATGATAGGAGAAGTAATTAGTCTTTTCGATCAATTCAGACAATGCTATTTCATCCCTTTGCATAGGGTATATCCAAGATATATTTTGTATGACGTTAACTGGAATTTCTTTCTCTGTTACTACATACCAAGGAATACCCTTTTCAAGCCAATAACGGCGCTCTAGCTCCAGTTTCTCAATAACTCGCTTGTCTTGTAACTTGCCAGAGGGCTTCACTTGTAAGGCAAATTTAGGCTGATTGATATCTTTAGTATCAACTAAAAAATCTGATGACATGTATTGCATCACACCAGAGACGGCAGGATGTGCGATACCCGCTTCTTTTGCTATTCTAAGAGTGGCTTCACGCTCTAAAGGAAATTGCTCCCTAATTTCAACCACATCCCAATGCCACTCCATAAGTAAAAAAACAGCAAGTTCAATATCCGAGAGCATGTGATGTGTTCTTTGACACTTATGACCAAACACCCTGTGTGATCGCCCTTCAGAGGGCACGTCTCGAACAGTAATCCAAGGCGTATAATCAGCCAGCCTTCCTGATCCTCGCCCTTCTTTTATCCAACGATTGAATTGATCTTCAGTTGAACTGTATCTTTTTTTAGGCATAAAAAAACCGTTAGTCGTTAACTCATTACTTGAGAATAACGTTAACGGTTTTAGTATGCAACTTTATTACTTAGTATGATACTTTATTACTAGGTATGATACTTTATTACTCAACTACATGTATATTCAGAAAGTATAGATCCGCTATTCCACTGTCACCGATTTCGCCAAGTTCCTCGGCTGATCCACATCCGTCCCCTTCAGCACTGCCACATGGTAAGAGAACAACTGCATCGGAATGGTGTACACAATCGCCTCTAATATCTCAGGCATCTCTGGCATACGTAATACGTGATAGCCGTTGTCTGAGGCTATCGCATCAGAACCGCAGAAGATAAACAACTCGCCACCGCGGGCGCGTACTTCCTGTAGATTAGCTTTTAGTTTCTCTAACATGTCGTTGTCGGGAGCAACGGTGACGACTGGCATGTCTTTATCAACTAACGCCAACGGGCCGTGCTTTAGTTCCCCTGCCGGGTATGCTTCTGCGTGTATGTAGGAGATTTCTTTGAGTTTGAGCGCGCCTTCCATCGCGATAGGATAGAGCTCGCCGCGGCCCAGAAACAGTGCGTGATTTTTTTCGGCAAAACTGGCTGACATCGCTTCAATGTCACTGTCCATTAACAACGCTTTAGCGACTATTTCGGGAAGTTGCTGTAAATCAGCCACTAATTGACGCTCTGTATCTTGCTGCAAGGTAAACCTGCGCCCTATTACTAGCGTGGTTAATAACAGCGATACTAGCTGGGTGGTAAATGCCTTAGTAGAAGCTACGCCAATTTCAGGGCCCGCGTTGGTCATGAGATGTAAATCAGATTCGCGTATTAATGAGCTACCTGGTACGTTGCAAATGGTTAAGCTGGCCAGTATTTGATCTTTTACATCGCGCAGTGCCGCTAGTGTATCGGCGGTTTCACCGGATTGTGAAATGGAGATAAACAAGGTGCCTTCACTGATCACTGCTTTGCGATAGCGATACTCGCTGGCCACTTCTACCTGGGTTGGGATACCCGCGATTGATTCCATCCAGTATTTGGCAACTAAACCTGCATGAAAGCTGGTACCACAGGCGATGATCTGTACTTGTTTCACTTGATCAAAAATAGCTGCGGCCGCAGTGCCGAAACAGTTTTCATCAACCAGGCCCTCGCTAATTCGGCCATTAAAAGCCGCCTTAGTCACAGTGGGCTGCTCGTGAATTTCTTTGAGCATATAGTGCTTGTAGCCCCCTTTATCGGCGGCATTAACACTGTGCTCGTAGGTGCTAATTTCGCGCTCTACAATCTCCCCGGCGGCATCCACGATGCTAATGCTGTCACGATCAATCAGAGCGATATCGCCCTCTTCTAAAAACATGAAGCGGTCGGTCACTGGTAATAATGCCAGCTGATCTGAGGCGATAAAATTCTCGCCAAGACCGACACCAATCACTAGCGGGCTACCTTTACGGGCGGCAATAATTTGCGAAGGGTTATCTTTATGCATGATGCCTAAGGCAAAAGCGCCCTTTAACAATACCGTACATTCTTGCACCGCATTTAATAAGCTATTGCCCGCCTGTACTGACCTGTCTAATAAGTGAGCAATTACTTCAGTATCTGTTTCAGACTCAAAAACATAACCATCTGAGCGCAAATCTTTACGCAGCGCCTCAAAATTTTCGATGATACCGTTGTGCACCACGGCTATGCGTTGGTTTGACATATGCGGGTGCGCATTATGCTCTGCCGGGACGCCATGCGTTGCCCAACGAGTATGAGCGATACCACAACTGCCCGTTAGTGGTGTCTGTTGCTGCGCATCGGCGAGCATTTGTACTTTACCTTCACGACGCAAGCGCTGCAGCTGCTTGCCGTCCCAAATCGCCATGCCCGCTGAGTCATAACCACGGTATTCTAAACGGCGCAATCCCTCGATTAATATCTGTGCTACTGAGCGCTGCGTTGTCGCCCCTACGATTCCACACATAATGTTTCCTTTTTTACAGCGACAGCCATCATAGGCTGTCCTTATGATTATTTTTTAACTGGTCGCTGCCAATTTTTGATATTTACTTGCTTACCGCGTGCAACACTGAGCTGTTTGTCTGCTACGTCTTTACTAATAGTGGAACCTGCGCCGATTGTTGCGCCCGCGCCGATATTAACTGGGGCTACTAGCGAGGAGTTTGAGCCAATAAACGCGCCGTCACCAATCTGCGTGGTAAATTTGTTAACGCCATCGTAATTACAAGTGATGGTGCCCGCACCAATGTTAACCTCGCGGCCTATTTGCGCATCGCCTAAGTAGGTTAAATGGCTGACTTTAGAGCCCTCGCCTATCAGCGCTTTTTTGGTTTCGACAAAGTTGCCAATTTTGGCTTTAGTCGCTAACTGAGTACCTGGTCGCAGGCGCGCATAGGGCCCCACTTCACACAACTCACCGACACTACTGTGCTCTATCATAGTATTGGCTTTAATAATCGCATTGGCACCAATGCGTGCATCTTTGATCACGCAGTTAGCGGCAATACTCACGCCTTCACCTAACACCAC
Source organism: Oceanospirillaceae bacterium (assembly GCA_013215375.1). Taxonomy (GTDB): domain Bacteria; phylum Pseudomonadota; class Gammaproteobacteria; order Pseudomonadales; family Balneatricaceae; genus Rs1. Next base: position 38,527 of record JABSRB010000040.1, read on the forward strand.
ATCGCCTTCAAAGATCACGTTAACATCAATAAAAACTTCACCCTCAAGCGTTACTTTACCGCGTACATCAATGCGCGCTGGATCAGCAAGAGTGGCACCCTTTAACATAAGTTGGCGCGCCTGTTGTTGCTGATAAAAACGCTCTAACTGGGCAAGCTGTACTTTGTCGTTAACCCCTTGTACTTCTTGCTCTGCACCAGGAGATCTGGTGATGATAGCGACGTTATCTGCAGCGGCCATGGCAATAATATCGGTTAAGTAATATTCGCCCTGAGCGTTGTTATTACCTAACTGTGAAATCCATTTGCGTAAAAACTTGTTGGGAACCGCCATGATGCCGGTGTTTATTTCAGCAATTTTTAGCTGTTCTGCGCTGGCATCTTTTTGCTCGACAATCGCCGCAACTTGCTGGTGTTCATCACGCACAATGCGCCCGTATCCCATGGGGTTAGCTAGAGTCACCGTCAACAAACCCAATTGGTCAAGCTTGGCAATATCCACCAGTTCTTGCATGGTGCTGCTCTGTGTTAGGGGAACATCGCCGTATAAAATCAAACTGACGCCCGTATCACTGAGATTATTCAACACTTGCGCCACTGCGTGCCCAGTACCCAATTGCTCGCTCTGCAGAGCGAACGCAATGATTTGCCCCGCCAAAACTTCCTGTACCAACTCTGACTTGTGGCCCACAATCACATGCGTATTTATTTGATTGGCCGCGGCGATTGCGCTGGCATTATCAATGACATGTTGCAGCATGCTTTTGCCGCCAATCTTGTGCAATACTTTTGGCAGTTTAGAGCGCATTCTAGAGCCCTGTCCCGCTGCCAAAATAATAATATCTGTATTCATTTAACTCTCTATCCTTAAATAAATTTTCCAATCACAATTAAAAACACTTTGTATAGAGATGAATTAGGCACAGCCTAAATCATCAAAAATTTTATTCCCCGCAGCTTACTACAGGGTAGTTGATTGTTAGCTAATTTAAAGCAATAATAAAATTTAACAATACCACTTGTCAGGAATAAATTGACAATATGCATAATAAAACCCTAGAGAAATTAGGCCTGAGCACTAAAGAGGCGATTATTTATCAATCTTTACTGTCATTAGGTCCAAGTCCTATTCGCACCATTGCGGAAAAATCAGAAATTAACCGAGGCACTACCCACGAGTGCCTGAAAAGCTTGTTACTCAAAGGGGTAGTCAACTACTTGCCACGAGGCAAGAGAAAGCTATTTGCCCCAAGAGATCCCGAAGTATTATTACAACTCGCTGAAAAACAACAAAACGATCTTGATAGCGCCATCGCCCAGCTAAAAACCACTGTCATCCCCGACTTGCAGCACTTAAAACCAGACTTCGCTGCCAGCCAAGTGCAATTTTATGAAGGAGATGAGGGCATTGAGTTTGTATTGCGCGATATTTTAAGCACTGTACAATCCTCTGAGCAAAAAGATTATGCGGTATTTTCCTCCAAACCTATTCGCTCCCACCTCTACCGCCCTTTTCCTAACTACACTAACTTGCGCATTAAAAAGGGCATAGAAGTTCGAGTAATCGCCATTGGGGACGGTGGAGAAGATGCTGAGCTATCCCAGCGAAAGTGGCTTAAAACTGAGGGCAAGGTAGACGCTGCCTATATTGCGATCTACCCGCCCAAAGTGGCCATCATCTCACTCGCTTCCAACAACTATCCCACAGCGGTGGTCATTGAAGCCAAGGAAGTCGCAGCGGCGCAGCAAATCATTTTCAATACTTTGTGGGGTTTGCTTTAATCCCTCGAGGCATAAATAGCCGATACAAAATGTCGAATCCCCTCAAAAACCACTAGTAAACAGATGCTTATATTAATAATTCACAAGAAATGATGTTTTTTAGTGCCTAATTTGTGATCTAATAGGTTTTCTTTTTAAAACAAAGACTTCGCTAGTAAGGAGGGTTATTAAGCAATGATTGATATCAATAAAAACAAAAAAAAAGCCCGATTACTTGGCTATTCACTAAGCATTGCCGGACTCATCATCCTCCTATCGCTAAGCTACCTCTCCTGGCTGCAGATAAATAGCGCGATTGTTGAAAAACAAAGAATAATGTCAAAGCTTTCAGCTAACTCCGCCGATATGGTCATCCATAAGTACGAGTCAGTGCTCAATACTTTAGGCACACACTTTGTCACCGAACACAGTCACTTAAATACCCAGCATATCCGCGAAAACATGGATCAAGCTTTAGCCTTAAATCCTAGTATCGCAGCGATCAGCCTACACAAACTCAGTGGCCTAGAAATTATTTCCAGCAGTAATTTTGATTTATGCAAAAGCTGTGAGAAATTTCAAATACCCACGCAAAGTATCAATGGCTTGTCTCATGAGAAAACGGCTCTTTTATTAGGCAGGGTATATTTTGACTTGCATCTAAAACAGTTGGTCATCCCTTTTAGCACTTATATTCGCAACCGATCTGGCGAGCCCATCTTTATTATTAATGCATTAATTAAAGAGAACGTAGGCTTCAGCTTTATCCATGAGTTAAGTGCGACAGATGATTCTATGTTGGTATGGCTGTTTCGCCCATCAGACAGCTATGCTCAATTAATACCGCTGTCCGCCACTAAAGATGCAAAGCTGTACCAACGTAAAGTCCCAAAGAGTAATATTGATGAAATACAGTCCATTTTGGAGAAAAAGTACGCACAAAACTTTGAGCAATTGACCCGCGGTGACCAAGTCTATAACTATATAAACATCAGATATTTAGATAATAAAAAAGTCATCGCTTCTATCCAATATTTACCGCGCTATAATTTATGGCTTGTCACTCAAACCCTTTTCCAAGTAGCCTTAGATAAATTTGCATTCAGCTTTATTGGGTTATTAGCGCTGTATTTATTTTTTGTGGCGGGAGTATTCGCTCTGTATCGATGCATTATCAATATAGATAATAGAAATCAAAAAAAATTTAGAGATACCATCAACTCAGACCCACTCACTAAGTTACATAACAAATACTACTTGATTGAAAATGAAGAGCGGATTTTAAGCCATCCGGGTGACAACTTGCATTATCTTTTATTAGACTTTGCCAATTTCAAAGCGATCAATGAAAGTTACAGCTACAAAATAGGCGATGATACCTTAATAGAAATAGCCAATAGGCTGCAGTTTCTCTGCCTCAATGAAGACGATGTCATCATTCATTACAGCGGCAGCGAATTTATCATTATCTGTCGTCTTTCGGACAACACCGACATCCAGAGCTACACAAAAAATCTTATCGATTGGTTATGCAAAACTTATAAAATCCAGAACCAGCATCTTATATTGGACTTAAACATAGGTATTGCCCAATACCCGAAAGACGCCAAGAACTTACATAATTTGCGAAGTTGCGCCAGATTTGCACTCAGTAGTGCAAAGGAAAACCGTAATAGCTATCGACTTTTTTGCGCCGACGCAATGAGCATTCAACAGCGCGATTTTCAGATCCGCCAAGCGTTAAAAACTGCGCTTCAATTCCATGAAATCAGCGTTGTTTATCAACCGCAATCCGATAACACCGGCAAAATATCGGGGGTAGAAGCCCTGGCACGCTGGCACAACGCGAAACTGGGGAATATTGCTCCACTGAATTTTATTCAGATTGCCGAGCAAACTGGTTATATGTATGAAATAGGACAATTTGTATTGAGCCAAAGCATAGAGGACCTTAAGAAGCTTCAGGATAAGTTTCAACAGCCACTGCGTTTAGCGGTGAATATATCCTTAAAGCAAATGTCTCACCCCAATTTTTACCAGGATATTACATCTCTGCTAGATAAATTTAGCTACACACCGAGTTTACTGACGTTAGAGATCACTGAAAATATTTTTAAAACTGATATGTCAGGTTTGCAACAAAACATTAAAGAGCTCAAAAGTTACGGTATAAAAATATCTCTAGACAATTTTGATATTAGTTACGCATCCCTTTCAGCGCTAAGAGAGCTGTCGATAGATGAAATAAAATTAAACAAGAATATTGTCCAGCAAACCTCTGCCGATCATCCATTAAACGATTTGCTGGACAATGTAATTAGTATTGCCCAAGACATGGCCTGTGTTGTCGTAGGCCAAGGCGTAGAAACCTTACAACAACACAAGCAGCTGATTAATAACGGTTGTAACATTTTACAGGGCTATTTTATCGCGAGGACTTTAACGAAGATCCAACTGGCGGAGCTTGTACGCGAGCGCAAGCCTCTCATTAGCACTGCTGATTTAGTTGAGATGAATAGATAACAAGAGGCCTCAACAACTAACTCATATTAACTAGTTCTCGTCCAGAAACAGGGTCGTAGCGAGGGCGACTCAGTGGTTCAAGATGTGTGCTGCTAGATATGGGCGTTTAGTTATTCTAAATAACTATATCTAGTGGTGCGCAGATTGAGCTAGTGAGACGTTCGCAGTAGACTTCTGTTTCTGGATGGGAACTAACTATATATAGACAGCGACACAGGCGACAAGGGTAAGTCCAAACATAGCGCGGCGCATGGTTTTTGCCGACGCTTTAATCGCCAACTTAACGCCAATCAGCGCACCGCCAATAAAACCTACTGATAATATAATGCCGTAGTACCAATTCACTAAGTCATGGGCAATAAATACCAATAGCGCCACCAGCGTGAAACCTATGGTACAAAGTAACTTGAGGGCATTGGCGCGCACTAAATCGTAACGCAAACCACCAGCCAACACTGCTAATAAGACAAAACCTACACCAGCTTGGACAAAGCCACCGTAAATGCCAGCCACTAATAGTCCCCAAAATCCCCAGCGACTTTTACTGACTTTAAGCGCTCCCGAGTTGTCATCGGGGATCATATTTGGCCAAATCAACATGCCACCAGCCACACAGAGCATCGTACCTAACAACATTGGTTTGAGTAACCACAGCGGTGCCCATGAGGCGGCAATGGCTCCGATTAAACCACCGATCAAGCTGGGAATTAAAATCGCTTTCAAATCATCTTTGGGTAATAGGTCCTTTTGATTGAATTTAACGGTTCCCGTCAGTGCCTGTAAAAAGACTCCCAGCCTGTTAGTCGCGTTGGCCACATCTGCTGGCAGGCCCATTACCATTAACGCGGGCATGGTGAGGTTAGAACCTCCACCAGCTAAAGTATTGATAATGCCACCGAGTAAGCCTGCTACCAGCAGCAGTAGGGCTTCTAAAATTGTTATTTCCATTGTATTTATTACCTAGAAGCTTGACCTAGAAAGGGATTTTAAAAAGCGAGCCTGCATCATAAATCAAAAAATGTCTTCCCGCGCTCAAAATTACAACTATTCCCGCTAATATGCTTTGTAGTCCTAAACAGTCACTTCGTTAAGATTTATTCGCCCGTGCCGCCCGTGTCTCGCGATACACCACAAACAGTGCGCAGCCAATAATAATTCCCGCACCTAAAATCACATGTTGGTTGGGCACATCGGCCCAAATCAAATAACCCCACAGCACCGCCCATATTAATGCGGTGTATTCCAACGGCGCAATGACAGCAGCATCGGACAAGCTAAAGGCGTGCGTAATGAAGAAGTGTCCGACTAGCGCCAGCGCTGAAAACGCAATAATTGGCCAAAAATCGGCAAAGGGAATACTCTGATACACCCAGGGGGTAAATGCAGTGGCCACAACGGTGAGACAGAGATTAAAACCAAATACTAATGAGTCAACTGACTCAGTACGCGATAACCAGCGCCCGGAGATAAACAGTATCGAGTAGGATAAACTACCGAGCAAACAGTATATATAGCTCATTGAGTCCCCTCCTCCCTCTGGGCTCATGGCGATTAAAACACCGATAAACCCTACCACTACCGCAGACCACCTATGCAAGCCGACCTTTTCTTTGAGCACTAGAGCTGAAAGTGCAGTGATCATAAATGTTGAGCTAAAAAAGATCACAGTAGCATCAGCCAGCGGCAATGTTTGCAGCGACTTAAAAAAGAAATAGGGCGCCAAAAAACCTACGACACCACGCGCCAACTGTGGGATAGGTTTAGTAGGTTTTAGCTTATAAAGTCGCTTGCGGCTACTATAATAGACCAACATCAACATCATAATGATCCAGCCGCGCATCGCCAGTATCTGCACAGGATCATAGCGGCCATCCACTAAATATTTAGCCACTGCATCCATGGTTGCCAGTGCAAAAATAGCCACTAACATATAGACAACCCCTTGTAGGTGGCTGTTACTACGTAACTTACTAACAATTATTTGCACTGTTTTTCCCTGTTACTATTTAAACAATATTGATCAGTTGTTTTTTTATATTTTTAATTTCGTCATTTAAATTCACACCTATCACTTTCTTTACGCCAGATAGTTTAGAAATATTAATAGTTTGGACATTTTCAACTGAATTTAGCTTTAATATATGCTCGCCGTTGGGATTACAAACTTGACTACTACCGCAATAGGTTGCAACGAAATCTTTACCCACTTCCTGTCCTACTCTATTGCAAGTGGCAATGTAAATATTGTTTTCAATGGCACAGGCAGTGGATATTTGTAAACTTTGCTCGCCACCAAAATTGGCAGGATGAAGCAATACATCCACACCATCATTTATGTAATGACGGATAATTTCAGGAAACCAAATATCAAAACAAATCGCCACTGCGAAAGTAAAACCTTTATGTTCGAAGGTGATAGGATAGTTGCCGCGACTAAAATATTGTCTATCGACGTTCGTTTGACTAATTTTACGATATTTACAGATAAGACCACTGCCACTGACGACAGCAACTGTATTAAAAAACTCGTTACCATCTTGCTCAGCTATACCGGCAACCATGACAGTATTGTACTGCTGTGCTAATAAAGAGAGTTTATCAATGCTAGGGCTGCGATTATAATTTTCACTCAAAGCGTGTATTTCATCAGCTGTATCAAAAATATAACCCGTAGCAAACAGCTCAGGCAACAACACTATATCGCCCACTTCCTCCACTTCTGATAGTGTTTCAGACAATTTATCAAAGTTAGCTGACCTGTTTTTATGTATTACATCAGATTGAATAATGGTTATCTTCATAGTGTTAGGAATACCTTGTAATAACAATAATGAGGAGAATTGACCGCCACCACTATAGCTAACAGCCAGTGTGTCGCTCTTAGCGAACCAATCCAAAGCGCTTCTGATCTATAGAGAATTCAATATATAGCAGTTAGTGTCATTGTAAAACTCAAACAGTTTACGAAATATCTGCATATTTCATATAATTCTCTACCCTCTTTTTTTATTAATCACACAGCCATAGTATGCCGGTGGTTCCATTGACTTTGCATTTCACAAAATTACTTAGACCATATATCAGGAGGTGATGGCTAACGATATGAAAAGTGAGAATTACTTGAATAGTGGGTTAAAGAAACTGCGCTCATAGCTAAGAATACAACGCGTCTGCTGAGCATACTCAAAGGCGGCAATACAATCAGCATCTTTTAAAGAATCTGTGCGGTACTGCTCGTACAGAGCCAAACTTGGAAAGGTAAAAAGCGCCAAGGCGATATTATTAGCGCCTTCTGAGGGTAAAAAATAACCGTGATGCTGCCCACCAAATTTGTTCACCAGTGGTATCCAAAGTTTTGCGTAATGCTCAAATTCTGGTGCTTTAAAGGGATCAATCACGTATTTCAAATAGCAGGTAATCATTATTTACTTCTCTTTTAAATAAATACAATTTGGTATTGATCTGTGGGCGTTAATGACGCTATTACCAAATATATTCCAAGGGCTTATGTCCAGAGACAGGCAACTCTATTCTAATTTTATCTGTCGGTTTCACAGTGCCGCCGACCAATACAATCCCCATCACTCCGGCTTTGCGAACAACCTTGCCCTCTGGATCTTTTGTGGCCATTTCTTTGAGTAGGCCTTTTTGAAAGTGATTAATCTGTGGGCAGGGGTTGCGTAACGCTGTGACTTGCACCACTGCCTGTTCGCCTATGTGCAATTTAGTAGCCACAGGCAGCTTAATGAGATCAATGCCCCGCGTGGTAATATTCTCGCCAAGCTGGCCTGGGTTAACCAAAAAACCTTTCTTGGCCACCTCGGCCAGTAACTCCATAGGTATCAGATGTATCTGGCGAATGTTGGGCCGCGATGGATCTTTTTTTGCCAGATAGATATGTTTTATTTTTTCTCCAGCATGAGCATCACCCTCAACCCCAAAGTTTTCAATAAGTTTAATGCTCACTGCATTATCTTTGCAAAAACCGTGCTTCGCACTGACACTCACGGCAACGACTTGGTAACTCATTTGTTGTATTTCACTCTATTTAGCGCAAGGCTATTTACGACTGGGTTCAAAAGCGTCATATCTGGGTAACTTCGCATCTAAATCTTCCCAGTTGGCTTTAGAAGAAACAAAGTTATGCGAGATAGGTCGCTCTGCTATTTCAGATTCAAGGATCCCTAACCTAATTCTATAGCGGCTGGGATCTTGCTCGTTAGAGCTATATACCGGTGAGCCACAACTGCTGCAAAAATGGCGATTTCTACCGGGCTTAAAGGAGAATGTACTCAGATTATCTGTGCCGGATGTGATATTAAAATCACTGGCGTTAATAAAACCGTTGGTGGCAAAAGCAGTACCGCTATTTTTCCTGCATAGAGAGCAGTGACAGTGAATAATATCTGTTATCTCACCTGTTATTTGCAGTGTTACTACACCACACAAACACTTTCCTAAATACATAATTTCAAAAGCTCATCTGCTAATTAACTGTATGATTAAATATAGTTTTCACTCTAGCATGTTGCATTAATCAGAGCCATGTTTGCTTTTTTTGGCCATCCAATCGATAGGAAGCAATATAGGTCCTCGGTACGCTTCGCTAGCCTTCACAGCCTGAAGCGGGGTTTTCCTAGTGACTCTTGGCTCTTACAAGTTCACGCCCTCAGGGGCAGGGAATTAAACCCCTTGGTGATTTAGGCCCCGCCTAATTCATCTCGGTTAAATTGACTGGAATTTAAGCCATTAATACACATAAATATATTTTCTGCTAAGCTAATGATACTTTTATGCGTCAACTTGTCGCCGACAACAGGTATCAATAATGGTTAAATTAAAGACCGCCGCTGTGAGCCTTATTCTTGTCCTGCTGCCAATATTCTCATGCTCAATAATGGCTGCCTCCCTAGAAGACATTCAAATAATGACCGAGGAGTATCCGCCCTATAACTACCGTGGGGATGATGGTGTGGTCACAGGTATTGCTGTCGACCGATTAATTGCCGCCTATAAAAAAGCGGGCATCACGCTGAACATTAATGAAGTTAAAATGCAGCCTTGGCCAAGGGCCTACCGTAAACTGCAAGTCAGTGACAAGCACATGTTATTCTCCATGACTCGCACTGCTTCGCGTGAAAAATTATTCAAATGGGTAGGCCCCATCAGCAAAACAAAAATAACCCTTATTGCCAAAAAAGATCGTAATATCAGTATATTATCAGCAGAAGACCTTAAACAATTTGTAATAGGTGGCATCCTCGATGATATTGGCGTGCAATTGGTCAGAGATTTAATAGGCTTTGATGCCAATATACTCACCACCCCTCACGCAAAATCTCTCGCGCGCATGCTTGAATTGAACCGCATTGATCTTTGGGCCTACGAAGAAAATACCGCTAAATATTTTTTTAAACGCAATAATTTAAATCAAGCTAACTATGAATCGGTTTATACCTTAAGTGAAGCTGAGCTATATTTTGCCTTCGGTATCAAGACGGATACAAAAATCATTGAACGCTTACAAAAGGCTTTGGATGAGGTAAGGGGTCAATAGAGTCGTTAGTCGTTAGTCGTTAGTCGTTAGTCGTTAGTCGTTAGTCGTTAGTCGTTAGTCGTTAGTCGTTAGTCAGTTCAAGCTAAGCTAATCGATTATACAAACTGTTTATGAAGTATTAATTTTATCGACTCTTTTCTATTTACCTACAAGCAAGCACTTGAAAGCTGTTTGGTTTTCTCTGTGTAGCGCAGCGACTCTGTGCTCTCTGTGGTGATAAATATCTGGTCTTTAGTCTTTTACTTACGACTAAAGACCAATGACACAAGACTTCTCTCTTCTAACTCCCCTCATCAACACAGCATTCTAATTGTAAGAAGCTAATCAGCGCATCTAGCTCTGCATACTGCGGGATACAGTAGAGGGTTCGCCCCTCTCTGCGCTGGATTACCAATCCGACAGATATCAAACGGGTTATGTGGTGAGACAATGTCGATCCTGGGATATCCAAGGCCTGTTGAATTTCTCCGACAGGTACACCACCGTGCCCACCTTTTACTAATAAACGAAATATCTCCAAGCGGCTTTTATGCCCTAACTCTGCAAGCTTAGCGGCGGCTATTTCTATGTGCATCATACACCTCTATTTAATCAATAATTCCATCATACTCGAAATATATTGACAGTCAAAAATAAAACTGTAATTATATTTCTATTATTCTAGAAATATAAAACAGAGGCTAATATGCTTGATGCACTGATACAGTATTTAACACGCCAATCTACCCGGGATATGCTAGCTAATAGCGCTGATATGTTTGTCACATTATTTGTTGAGTTAAGCGTACTTTTTTTAGCTATTAGCTTTCTGGTCGCTTTAATTAATCAGCGACTACCTGCAAAGAAAATTCAGCGTTTACTCGGCGGAAAAAATGGCAGAGGGTACTTAACCGCGGCGGCTCTGGGTGCCATAACGCCCTTTTGTAGCTGCTCGACCATTCCCATGTTAATAGGCTTATTAAAAGCCCGGGCAGGCTTTGGCCCAACCATGACATTTTTGTTTACTTCACCTTTACTCAATCCAATCGTAATAGCGCTGTTTATTCCTGTATTGGGTATTAAAGTCACCATAGCTTATGCGCTGCTAGCGCTGAGTGTCGCTATTATTGCCGGCATTGTGCTATCTAGTTTAGGCTTTGAGCGGTTTATTAAACAGGAGATGTTGGCGGTAAAGAAACAGGGGTGTACAACTAATCCGCCAGCTGTTATCAATATTTGGCATACCGCTTGGCATGAGAGCTGGACACTGTTTAGGTCAATGTTCCCCTATATGTTAATCGCCATGTGCATTGGTGCTTTTGTACATGGTTTTGTCCCCACAGAGTTTTTTGCCTCAGTAGCCAGTGCCGATAATCCTTTAGCTGTACCTAGTGCGGCGCTGATAGGTATTCCGTTATATATCCGTGTGACAGCACTATTGCCGCTGATTAGCGCATTTGTTGCAAAAGGAGTGAGTATCGGTGCGGTTATCGCCCTAATCATCGGTAGTGGCGGGGCAAGCTTGCCTGAGCTTATTTTATTGAAGAGGTTGTTTTATTGGCCATTATTAATCGCGTTTTTAATTGTTATTTTTAGCATGGCGGTTATCGGTGGGTATAGCTTTAATTATTTTATAGCTTAAGAGGATATGAGCTGTGAGCTGTGAGCTGTGAGCTGTGAGCTGTGAGCTGTGAGCTGTGAGCTGTGAGCTGTGAGCTGTGAGCTG
>JABSRB010000041.1 GCA_013215375.1 Oceanospirillaceae bacterium
TCTCTCGCGGTGTTTTTCGGGTCACCCCGTTGCGAGGAGGCGAATTATATACAGATCAGCGAGGGCGTCAACTGTTAGTTTCATTTAATGTGAAATTGACGTTTTGTGTTCATTAAACAGCCTATTACAGCTGCTTAATCACAATATAGGGTATAACCTGATGGATTGATTACTTAACAGTATCAACATCCACTGATTCTTCATCTTCATCACTTTCACTATCTGATTTTTTCCCGATGAATCTTGACATGAAAATTCCGGATTCAAACAGTAACCACATAGGCACCGCCAATAGGCTTTGTGAAATCATATCGGGCGGCGTCAATAACATTCCCACGACAAAGCAGCCTACGACAATATAAGGACGCTTACTTTTTAATGCTTTTGCAGTAGTAATGCCACTCCAAATAACCAGCATAGTCGCGATAGGTATTTCAAAGACGATGCCGAAAGCAAAAAACAGCTTGAGCACAAAATCCAGATAACTCCCTATATCAGTCATGATGGCCACGTTTTCAGGACCTACTGTGGTAAAAAACCCAAACAGTAGCGGGAACACCACAAAATATGCAAACGCCAAACCAGTATAAAACAGCAAAATACTGGAGATCAATAATGGTATTGCAAAGGATCTCTCATGTTTATATAGACCAGGAGAGATAAAACTCCAGCATTGGTGCAGCAAAAACGGCATCGACAAAAATAATGCAAGCACTATGGTTAATTTAAAGGGAGCAAAGAACGGGGAAGTAACGTCGGTAGCGATCATTGTTGTACCTGCGGGCAGCAGATCCGTCAAAGGTTCAGACAACAACGTATATAGGTCATTGGCAAAATAGAACAAACAAAGGAAAATTGCTAAAATCGTTAACAACGCCCTTATTAAACGCTGCCTTAGCTCTACTAGATGCGATGTTAAAGTTTGCTGTGCTTCTTCGTTATTACCTAGCTCTTCACTCATTGGGGAGGATTCTTACTCAGGTCAGTTGTGAGGGGATCAGATGTTTCTGGGTCTACTTCCTTAGCTTGAACAGAGGGTGCTGGAGACGCCTCTTTTAAATCGTCCATGAAAGGCTTTTTCATTTCATCAAGTTCACTGTCTAGTTGCTCTTTAGCGACGCTCGCAGTGCGCTTCAACTCATCCAGCCTTAACTCTTCTGATATTTCAGATTGTATTCCACTGATGGTTCTTTTAGCTTTTCCCACCCAGAGCCCTAATGTTCTAACCGCCATAGGCAATTTTTCAGGACCGAGGACAACTAACGCCACCACCGCAATTAAAAGCAGCTCTGTAAAACCAATATCAAGCATGAATTAAGACTTTTTATCGTTTTTGTCTGTTTCTGCTGTCTCTTCTACCTTAGAAGACTCTGCACTGGACTCAACAAATTCAGCGTCTTTTTTAGATTCAAGCGCCTCAGTTTCTTGCTTGGACTCAACAGCACTTGTCTCTTTCTTCTTATCATCAGAAAGAACGCCTTCGCTCATCGCTTTTTTGAAGCCTTTTACCGCGCTCCCTAAATCACCACCAATGTTGCGCAACTTCTTTGTCCCGAACAGTAATACAACAATACCCAGCACTATCGCTAACTGCCAAAGACTAACGCCACCAAATCCCATTTTCACTACCTCTTGATTAATGTTGCACCAATGACTAGATAGCTCTATTCACCTATAATGCAATCTTATTTTTTATTTTAGAGACCCTGTATAACAGCTATTTTTCTGTTCTAGAAGCTTTTTCTGCTAAGCCAGACAAATCAAAGCGACGCGCCAGCTCTTCAATCACGCTTTCAGGACGCTCTCCTAAATGGGAAAGCATGACTAAAGAGTGAAACCAAAGATCAGCAGTTTCATAAATCAAATCTTTGTTGTTGCCGCTAACTTGAGCATCTTTTGCTGCAATTATTACCTCGACGCCCTCTTCACCCACTTTCTCTAATATCTTATTAAGACCTTTCTCATGTAAGCTTGCAACATATGAAGTCTCGCTATCTGCGTGCTTGCGCTCTTCTAGGATATTTCCTAACTGTGTTAATACATCACTCATCATTAACCTACTTTTGATAGATAGTGCTTGGATCTTTAATGACCGGGGCATCAATTTTCCAAACCCCATCTTTTAATACTGAATAAAAGCAACTTTCACGACCGGTATGACAGGCTATCTCTCCGATCTGTTCGACACTAAGCAACAGCACATCTTGGTCACAATCAATGCGCAACTCATGCAACTTTTGCACATGTCCCGACTCTTCACCTTTTTTCCATAACTTAGCACGCGACCTAGACCAGTATACAGCGCGCTGCAGAGAAACGGTAAGCTGTAGCGCCTCTCTGTTCATCCAGGCAACCATTAGCACTTTGCCTGTTTTATAATCTTGTGCGATGGCGGGTATCAGCCCTTTCTCATCCCACTTTAAACCATCTAGCCACTGATCTGTTGCTGTCTTCATCTTTGCTATCTTCTATTTAAAATTTTGAGGCTTATCTTAAAACCTGTATTAACGACTTATTATGAATACGGCTAGAGCAGCCAGAGCCCACCCCTGCCACTCCAGTTGCTGCATGACTATTTTGGCAGGCTCATAGCCAAACCAAAGAGCCGCCAATATTGCCGCTCCAGATAAAAACACTTTTTTCCGCAGTGCTTTTGCATCAAGTTGACGCTTTAATTCTTGTTGCACTATCATCTGCTGGGTAAATACTTGCTGCTGCTTACTTTGCTGTAACACATCATAGGCAAGTTGTGGTAACTGAGGGAGTTTCTCTATCCAATCCGGCGCCTGTTGCAGCATCGTCTTTAAGACCGCTTTGGGGCCAACGCGCTCTTTCATCCAGCGTTCAAGGTAGGGTTTTCCGGTTTGCCAGAGATCCAATTCTGGATATAACTGACGGCCCAGTCCCTCAATGTTTAATAAAGTTTTTTGTAACAGCACCAATTGCGGCTGCACTTCCATATTAAAGCGCCTAGCGGTTTGAAACAGACCCAACAACACTTGGCCGAATGAGATATCTTTTAATGGCTTTTCAAATATAGGCTCACAAACACTGCGTATGGCCGTTTCAAACGCCGTCACATTGGTATGAGGCGGCACCCAGCCAGAATCGATATGCAATTGTGCTACTTGGCGATAGTCTCTAGTGAAAAATGCCAGTAAATTACGCGCCAAATAACTTTGATCTTCCAGCGTTAACGAGCCCACAATACCAAAGTCTACCGCGATATATTTTGGGTCAGCACCGTTTTCTGGGGAGACAAAAATGTTACCAGGATGCATATCTGCATGAAAAAAACTGTCGCGAAATACTTGCGTGAAAAAAATCTCAACGCCTCTCTCGGCGAGTAATTTCATATTCACATTGTGTTTTTCTAGCTGCTCGATATCGGCGACAGGTATACCGACAATCTGTTCCATTACCAGTACATTTTGGCGAGTATAATCCCAGTATATCTCAGGAATATACAACATCTCAGACTGATCAAAATTACGCCTAAGCTGGGATGCATTAGCCGCTTCTTTACGTAAATCTAGCTCATCGGCGAGACTTAATTCGTATTCACCCACTACTTCAACTAAATGTAGGCGCTTCCCTTCAGACCAAACCGATTCAATGAAACGGGCCATAGTAAACAACAGCGCCACATCTTTTTTGATGATTTTATCTATACCCGGGCGGATTACTTTTACCACCGCTTTTTCACCGGAGAAAAGCACCGTAGTGTGTACTTGAGCAACCGAGGCTGAAGCCAAGGGTTGGGCGTCGAATTCTGCAAACAATTCCGATACAGGCTTGCCTAACGCTTTCTCGATAATTGCGACCGCTTGGTCACTTGAAAACGCAGGTACTCTATCTTGTAAATACTTAAGCTCATCTGCAACATCAAGAGGCAGCAGATCCCGCCGGGTAGACAGCACTTGGCCAAATTTTATAAATACGGGCCCTAAGCTTTCTAGTGCTAAGCGCAATCGTTCACCACGCGGCAGCCTTGCCGGCACTAAATAGCGCCACGGCATCAAACAAATGAGTACTTTTAAGTACCAGGGAAGGGGTAGCGCGTCAAAAAAAGTATCTAGACGATAGCGTATGAAAATAAAGCCAATTTTAAGACTTCTAAAGAGACGTTGCACTACTAAGACACCTTAATGGTTACTGCTTATTAAAATTGCTTAACTATACAGAGCAAACGCGCAAAATCTATTAATAATGATCAACCAATGCAAACATTATTGCGGCCGTTTTCTTTGGCTTTATATAAAGCCGCATCAGCGCGCAAAAACAAACTTTCAATACCGTCTCCTACAACGGCTTCGCTAACACCAAAAGACATTGAGATGCTAATAGGCTCACCGCGAAAGTTAAACGGGCTTTTACACAATAGACGACGAATTTTGTTCATCGCTTCAGCTGCTTGAGTTGCGTTAGTTGAAGGTAATATCACCGCAAATTCTTCCCCACCATAACGTGTGACAAAATCCGCATTACGTGTACCTTTATCGAGTATCTTAGCCACCAAACTCAACACTTTATCACCAGCTAAGTGCCCATAACTGTCATTGACGCGTTTAAAATGATCCAAGTCACAAATCACTAACGTCAGTTGTTTTTGGTAGCGCCCAAACTGTTCTATCTGGTGCGCCATAATTTCATTATAAGCGGTTCTATTTGGTAAGCCCGTCAATGCATCTAATCGCGCTTGTTTACGCTCTTCCACGATAAAGTCTTGTACTTTTTCCGCCTCTTTTTCCATTATATTGACACGCAGTTTTAGCGCGTTATAACTCGCCAACAACGAATCTTCTCGCTTTACTTCTTCAGCTTTTATAGAGTCGACTGCCCCAACAATATGAGAGAGCTGGACAGAGAGCTCTTCTTTCAACACTTCGATCTGCGTTGCTTGCGCTACGCTTTCACGTATATTTATTACGCTATCGCGTATAGCGCCATCAGCCACGCTGCGAATTTTAGCGCTATTACTATCGACAATTTGTGTCTTAGAAATAAACCCTTGAACTTCACTTAATTGCTTATTTAAACTCTGTAAATAATTACTAAAATCTTCGCCTTTAGTCGCCTTTTCAGTTTCTAAAAAGCTAGTTATTTTATTAATCACTTCTGGGATTTTATCTAATTCAAGCCCTTGTTCAAGCTCTGTAATTAGTACTTTGTATCTAACCAAGTTAGTTTTTGAAGGAGATATGAGTCCAAGTAACTGGATAAACTCTGCCGTCACTTTCTTCAGTGAGTCAGCATTACCATCTTCTGATAAAGACTGGACGCTCAGTTTGTTAGTGGTTAGCTGGATATCAAGAAGCAATTTAAATTTAGCAGGCAACCCATACAGTGACTTATCTTTATCTTTAAAAGCTTCTGTCACAATTTTGAGTTGTTTTTGTTGCGGGTCGGCGAAGTCGCCGTGTTTGAGCTCACGTAACCAGGTAGAACTGATAGTCAGAAAATCTTGGGCGTTCTCATGACGCTCTAAATGCAGAACATGTATGCCCTGCTCGATTTTTTTTACGATCTCTTCTGGCACAACATCTTCAGAGTTCATCATATGCGTGCGTAGCTGGCTAAGGCTTTGATCTAAGGCTGCACTTTGCCCTTCTAAACCACGACAAACAACACGCAGTAAATTAAATAGAGACTCTCCTATCCCTTCAATCATAATGACTTCTCTTCTCTGAATATAAAATAACAAAAAATATTGTGTACTCTACCTATATCAAAAACAAGCTGGATAGAGTCAATCAAACTGAGTTCTTCCTTGCTACGAAGCCATCATGTCAAAATAAATAGAACTCTTATTTCCACTGAACGATCTTTTTAAAGAGAATGTTCTATAACCTAGATTCAACAGTTACATAAAGAATATAGGTTTAATGTCTGTATCGCATAACAAAAAGGGCAAAACGCGCTTAATAATAGCGCACTTGCCCTATTGTTAGAATTAATTTTTTGCCTGATTCTCCTTCGCAATTAAAAACTCTACGACTTCAAGCATGTGATCAAAGCCCTTAGAGGCGGTTACCCTATACTTATCGTTAACGACTATCGTAGGCACACTATTGATACCCATATCATCTGCTTTTTTCTTCGCTTTCTTTAACGCAGAAGTCATAGAAAAAGATTCGAGACGTTTATTAAAATTCTTAGTCTCAACACCCGCAGCTGAGAGTATTTCTTTTAAGGTGTCGTTATCTCTAATGCCGCCACGCGCAGACTTAGCCACGTTTAACAGCGCCCAACCTTTCTCATCTGCCTCACATACAACCTTATTTAAGTACTTAGTCGTTGCAGCCACATCAAAAGCGCGGTTCGCTTTGATGCTTTGCTCTTCCGCCCGATCAACCAACTTGTTTATTTCAACATTACAAGCTAACGGGTCATTCTTGAGCTTGTCCAAATCTTTTAATGATGGGGCTATACGTCCATATTTGTGATAAAAACCAAACATAGTCTCATCGACAGATTTTTGCATATCTACTTGTTTGCCCACATAGTATGCCATTTGCGCTAAGGTCTGATTTTTCCCACGGGTACTAAAAGCAACAGGCACTCTGTCAAACGCAACATCCTCTTTTTTCTCCTCAAGCCATTTTTCCAGCTTAGGTTCAAAGTTGTTACAATGAGGACACCAATAGCCAAAATACTCAGTGACTTGCACTTTATCACTGCTATTAGAGGTTGCCGCGCCTGTTAATACATAATCATCACCCGCTTTAAAGTCAGCCGCAACGACTAAGCCAGAAAATGCAATTGAAAGCGCAGTAACTAATAATTTTTGATACATCATTTGAAATCCTTATATTTATTTATATCACTCAGATACGACTGAATAATAAAATAAAAGTTCTTATAAAACCCGAGTATATGCACAATACTGCAATGGTTAATCAAATATCCAGCACTCATGGCAAGCAACCCTGTTATACCGACATCCTATGCATAAAAAAAGGCAGCTCTAAGCTGCCTTTTTTAAGCGTTAATCAGGCCTTTAATATAAGCCCTGAATGTAACTAGCGACTGCTTTAATCTCAACGTCACTCAAACGTGCTGCGATGTCACGCATCATACTGTTTGGGTCATTGGTTCTAGACACCGTCCTAAAACTCTTTAGCTGCTTTTCAGTGTAAGCTGCGTGCTGCCCGCTCAATGCAGGATAACCAGCAGTTGGCAGGCCTTGCCCTTTAGCGCCATGACAAGCAGTACATGCTGCAACTTGTTTACTGGCAATTCCAGAGCGATAAATACTTTGCCCCAATTCAAGCTGATCCGCAGCTGTTTTACCACCTAGTATTTTTTTACTGGTGTAATAGGCGGCGATATCTTCTATATCTTGCTCATTTTTACCATCGAGCTGACCGGCCATTTCAGGAACAGAGCGCTCATCAGATTGTATAGCAAGCATTTGTTTTATAAGATATTTTTCATTCTGCCCGGCTAATTTTGGAAAGGTGCCGACCTCGCTGTTTCCATCCGCACCGTGACAGGCGCCACAAGCTACCGATTTTTCTTTGCCGGCCGCAGCATCACCTGCTGCATAGGCATAAGTAGATATTGTAAGGCTTAAAGCCAAACCAATAATAAGCTTATTCATAATTAACAGACACTCTCATCATAAAATACACGATTATTTGTACTCTTAATCGCACAAAATAGTACAATTGGAGCCAAATTATTATTTATCTGCAGTAAACCTATCTACTGCAAGGTTATTATTTCTGCAGTATACAACAATATTTCTGCAAGCTGGAACGAATAATTTCGTTTAGGCCTATTTTGGGAAAGATATTTAATGTCAGATCGTGAAAACAAAATTTTTTACAATACCGCTAAATTTCAAATTAGCGCAAGTAAACTCAGCCAGTGCCCAGATGACTCTGGTGCTGAAGTTGCTTTTGCCGGCCGCTCAAACGCCGGTAAATCCAGTGCTATAAACGCATTAACCAACAACAAGAAGTTAGCTCGCACCTCTAAAACACCTGGGCGCACCCAGCTGATCAATTTCTTTTCCTTAAATATTGATAACAGAAGGATAGTCGACCTACCTGGATATGGCTATGCGAAAGTACCTATCGCCATGAAAGAGCACTGGCAGAAACACTTAGATCAGTATTTACAGCAGCGTGAGAGCTTGCGCGGTGTAGTATTGGTAATGGATATACGCCACCCAATGAAAGAGTTTGATCACATGATGGTTGATTGGTGCGAGTCCACCCAAGTTCCCCTGCATGTCATCCTCACAAAGTCAGACAAGCTCAAGCGTGGTCCTGCACAAGCTACTTTATTAGGTTTACGCAAAGAGCTAACACAAGTGCTTGGCGATAAAGTGACGATACAGACGTTCTCTTCACTTAAATTCGATGGCGTAGACTTATTGAGAGATCAATTAGATGTATGGCTAGAAGCAGATTCAGAGGTTTTTGAAGGATAAAAAAAATGGGCCCCAGCACAGTGTTTGGATAACTCATAAATATAATCTGTACTGAGGCTATTAAGCAAATATATAACGCATACAGCTTAAGTAAGGGGAAGTTGCCTAAGCTGTATAATTATGACCAGTACTTATTTTTTTAGTTCAGATTATTGTTCAAAAAATCTTAAATATTTTCATACCCCTTATTTTTCAAAAACTTACCTATAAAACCAACTCAATAATCACTCAACAGACACAACATATGGGCTTAAACAGCGATCAGACCACCATATCTGGGACTGTAATTTTCTTTTAGCCCCAGATCTATCGTTAGTACCCGCTTAATTAATGCGCTTCATCCCAGTTATTACCGCTACCTGCCTCAACAATTAACGGCACATCAAGCGTTGCAGCGCACTGCATAATATCAATGACTTTGGCACTAAAAGTCTCGACTTGGGATTCCGCAACTTCAAAAACCAATTCATCGTGAACCTGCATAATCATTTTTGCATCGAACTCATCCGTTGCCAACCATTTATCAACTGCCAACATCGCCTTCTTAATGATATCAGCCGCAGTGCCTTGCATAGGTGCATTAATAGCCGTTCGTTCTGCAGCAGCGCGCATAATTGCGTTGCTTGCCTTGATACCTGGTAAATACAGACGGCGTCCATAGACCGTTTCAACATAGCCGTCATCTCGCGCTTTCTCACGAATTTCTTCCATATAATTTTGCACACCCGGATAAGTGGCAAAATAGTGCTCGATATATTCTTTCGCCTCTACGCGGCCTATCCCTAGCTGCTTGGCTAATCCAAAGGCAGACATACCATAAATCAAACCAAAGTTTATCGCTTTAGCGCTACGACGCTGATCAATCGTTACTTCATCAACCGCCACTTTAAACACTTCAGAGGCGGTTACTTTGTGTACGTCTTCCCCTTTGGTAAAGGCGTTTAACAACCCTTTATCTCCGGATAAGTGCGCCATAATACGCAGTTCTATCTGCGAGTAATCCGCCGCGACCATTTTGTAGCCCGCTGGGGTTACAAACGCCTGACGGATTTTACGTCCCTGCTCCGAACGAATAGGAATATTTTGCAAGTTAGGATCAGTCGAAGACAATCTGCCCGTTGCTGCGACAGCCTGATGGTAGGAGGTATGAATGCGTTTGGTACGCGCATTAATCATCAACGGTAACTTATCGGTATAGGTCGATTTTAGTTTGGCCAGACCTCGGTACTCTAATAATAGCTTTGGCAGCTCATAGCTCTGCGCCAAATCCACCAGCACTTCTTCAGCGGTTGATGGCACGCCCTTAGGCGTTTTTTTCTTCACTGGCAAGCCCAGCTTCTCAAACAAAATTTCTTGTAGTTGCTTGGGAGAGCTTAGGTTAAATACTTGTCCCGCCGCTTCATGAGCAGCGCTCTCCAGCTCCAGTAAACGTGTTTGTATATCCAAACTCTGCTGTGCCAGCATCGTAGCATCCACATAGGCACCGTTTTGCTCTATTTTTGCCAGCACTGGAATCAATGGTTTTTCTATCTCGTGGAATACTTTATTTAATGACTCGATAGCCTTTAACTTATCGCCAATAGCGTGATGCAAGCGCAGCGTAATGTCCGCATCTTCAGCGGCATAAGGCCCGGCCAATTCAATATCGATTTGGTTAAAGGTCAGTTGTTTTTTGCCTTTCCCAGCCAACTCTTCAAACTTAGTAGTTTTCACCCCTAAATATTTTTTGGCTAAGCTATCCATGTCGTGGCGGGTTGCGACAGAGTTCAAAATGTAGGATTCGAGCATGGTATCAAACTCAACCCCCTGCAATGCAATGTCGTACCTTGCCAGCACATTCATATCAAACTTCATGTGCTGACCCACTTTTTTCAGTGTAGGGTCTTCCAACAAAGGTTTTAACTGCTCTAATACCCAAGTTCTATCAAGTTGCTCAGGGGCACCCATATAGTCATGCGCAACAGGTACATAAGCCGCCTCACCTGGAGTCACCGAAAAGGACAAGCCAATCAGCTCTGCCTCCATATAATCTAGTCGGTCTGTTTCAGTATCAAAGGCAAACAACGAAGAGCTTTTAAGTTTTTCCAGCCAAGTATTAAATTCGCGCTTAGTATAGATAATTTGATAATCGAGTTTTTCAGGAGCCTTCGGAAAACTCTCTTCAAGATCGTCACTGACAGCCGCTTCTTTAGCGTTTGCACTCCCAACCACCCCTGTTTTAAGCTCGTTTATCCAACTTTTAAACTCATAAGTAGTGAACAGCGCCATTAACGACTCTTTATCCACAGGCTGGTTTTGCAATTCGCTTATGGATAACTCCATTTCGACGTCGAGCTTAATGGTGGCTAAGAAATACGAAAGCTCGGCAAACTCTTTATTATCTTCCAGCTTCTTCGCCATATTTTTTGAGCCGCGAAAACCCAAGTCGGCTATCTTATCTAAATTTTGGTACAAGCTTTCGATGTTGCCTATACCTTGTAACAGTGCCAACGCGGTTTTTTCACCA
Source organism: Oceanospirillaceae bacterium (assembly GCA_013215375.1). GTDB lineage: Bacteria > Pseudomonadota > Gammaproteobacteria > Pseudomonadales > Balneatricaceae > Rs1. The sequence continues at coordinate 10,947 of JABSRB010000041.1, forward strand.
ACGCCAGGCACACCTGGAATGTTATCGACCTTATCACCCATCAAGGCTAAATAATCGATAATCAGCTCAGGGGGAATGCCAAATTTCTCGTTAACACCTTTAACATCCATGATGGTATCGCTCATGGTATTAATCAGTGTCACATGCTCGTTAACCAACTGCGCCATGTCTTTATCGCCGGTGGAAATTAACAGCGAAGTTTTCTCACGTGTCGCTTGCGCTGCGTAAGTACCGATAACATCATCGGCCTCCACCCCTTCAATCATAACCAACGGGAATCCCATAGCCCGGATGATGTTGTGGATAGGTTCAATCTGGGAGCGTAAATCATCGGGCATTGAAGGGCGATTAGCTTTATATTCTGGGTAATAATCATCGCGAAAGGTTTTGCCTTTAGCATCAAATACCACAGTAATACGGCTCTCTGGATACTGCCTAACTAAAGAGCGCATCATCGAAGTCACAATACGCACCGCACCACTGGGGAAGCCTTCACTGGTTCTAAGATCCGCCTGTTGCGATGCAAAAAAGGCACGGTATAAATAAGAAGAGCCGTCGACGAGGATCAGGGAAGGGGTAGCCATAAGATGATTCCAATAAATTCAAAAGCAGCAGTATATCCTTTACAACAATAGTCGCATAGCCAACTAGGGATAATTGCCCCGATCTACCATTAATTCCCCAAAAGAGTGTAGTACTTAACACCCAATCCCCGTATTATTTGGCCTATTGACGACCTCAAACAAAAAGCTGTATATTTACACAGGTAGGCTTTTTAGATTTAACAGCATGAACGGTGATTGCGTGGCAGTATATACACATCTTGATACAGCAGATTTTACAGCATTAATAGCAGAATATGATTTGGGCGAACTGGTGACATTTCGTGGCATTGAAGGCGGCATTGAAAATACTAATTACTTCGTCACGCTCAGTAACAAAGGGGTTAAGAGTGAGTATGTACTTACCCTCTTTGAAGAATTTAGTATGGAAGACATGCCCTATTTCGTCGAATTAGCCACTTGGCTAGCCGACAGAGGCATCCCCGTTCCCCATCCCGCTAAAGACAAAAACGGCATTGCGCTCAAACAAATTAAAAACAAACCCGCGATGCTGCAAAATCGCTTTAGTGGTCACCATTTAGAGCAGAGCGAATTAACCCCTGAGCACTGTGCACAAATTGGCACTAAACTGGCCGAGTTCCACCTTGCTGGCAGCGACTTTTTCCTCAAGCGGAACGCCCACCGCGGTTTGTATTGGTGGCGTCGCGAAAGTCTGAACATTGAAAAGCACTTATCCACTGAAGATGCCGTCCTGTTACAAGATGAAGTACAGCGCTTTGATCAGTTATTCGCCCAGTACGGTAGCAGCTTGCCAAAAAGTGTTATTCACGGTGATTTATTCCACGACAACGTATTGTTTAACGACAGCGGTATCGATGCCATTATCGACCTATACAACTCGGCAACGGCCTACATGTTGTTTGATTTGGCGATTGTCGCCAATGACTGGTGCCGCGACAGCGACAACCAGATAGATAACGCCAAAGAGCAAGCACTGCTAAATGCTTATCACAGCACACGCAGCTTTACCGATGACGAACGTGCCGCCTGGCCGCAGATGACCCAAACCGCCGCCATGCGCTTTTGGCTATCACGTTTAATTCCCGCTTTTGGCGTTGAACAAGCCGGCCGAGACAGCAGTGCAATGGTGATCAAAGATCCCGATGAACTGCGTGCAATCTTACTCTACCGTCGCGCACATCCCTCTGCGCTACCCGCTTAATTTAAAAGGTTATTTATGGACGTTACAACAATAATTGACGGTTTAAACGACGCCCAGCGCGAGGCCGTTACCGCTCCTGTAGAAAATATGTTGGTACTGGCAGGCGCAGGCTCTGGTAAAACCCGAGTGCTTATTCACCGTATTGCCTGGTTGGTTAAAACAGAGGGCATATCGCCTTACTCTATCCTCGCGGTGACTTTCACCAACAAGGCTGCCAAAGAGATGCGCGGGCGTATCGAAAGCTTGCTTGGAGTTAATCCACAGGGTATGTGGGTCGGTACTTTCCACGGTTTAGCCCATCGTATCTTACGGACTCACTGGCGTGATGCTCACTTGCTGGAAAATTTCCAGATCATGGACAGTGAAGACCAGCACCGCCTACTCAAGCGCATCTGTAAAGACATGGCGCTAGATGACAAGCAGTGGCCGCCTAAACAGTTCCAGTGGTTTATCAACGCGCAGAAAGATGAGGGCTTGCGCAGTAAACATATTGAGCGCACTAACGATCCGCAGCAACAAATGTTTATTAAAGTGTATCAAGCTTATGAGCAGAGCTGTGATCGCGGTGGCATGATCGACTTTGGCGAATTGCTATTGCGCTGCCTCGAACTCCTGCGTGACATGAAACCTAGCTTACTGATGCACTACCAAGAGCGTTTTCGCTACATCTTAGTAGACGAGTTTCAAGACACCAACGCTATTCAATATGCATGGCTGCGTTTACTGACCGGTCACGAGCGCAAACTGATGGCGGTTGGCGATGACGACCAGTCTATCTATGGCTGGCGCGGTGCTAAAATTGAAAACATTCAGAACTTTTCCGATCATTTCCCCGGTGCCAAAACGGTAAAACTGGAACAAAATTACCGTTCTACAAAAACCATCTTAGAAGCCGCCAATGCGGTGATCGCCAACAATAGCGGTCGACTAGGTAAGCAGCTGTGGACAGATGGGGTCGAGGGCGACAAAATCTCACTATACGCCGCGTTCAATGAGCAAGATGAAGCGCGCTTTGTAGTGGGACAAATACAGAAATGGCAGGAAGGGGGTAATTTACGTGCCGAATCCGCCATTTTATACCGCTCTAACGCGCAGTCACGGGTGATGGAGGAGAGCTTAATCCGCGCCGGTGTTCCCTACAAAATCTACGGCGGCCACCGCTTCTACGACCGTTTAGAAATCAAAAATGCGCTAGCTTATATGCGCTTAGTCTCCAGTCGCGATGATGATACCGCCATGGAGCGCGTAATCAACGTGCCCAGCAGACGCATCGGCACCCGCACTATCGAGGCGATTCGCACCCAGGCCCGTGAAGAAGACATTTCCATGTGGCGCGCCGCCAATGAAGTGGTGGAATACAAAAAAATCCCCGCTAGAGCGAGTGAAGCACTGCAGGGATTTTTGGACTTAGTCAACCAGCTTGATACCGATTCAGCAGGCACTAAGCTGGAAGAGCTCACCGATCACTGTATCCAGTTGTCGGGTCTAATTCCTCACCACCTCAAAGAAAAAGGCGAGAAAGCCCAGTCGCGCATAGAAAACTTGGAAGAGCTAGTTAACGCCGCCAAGCAATTCAACCAGCAATGGATGCACACTGAAGATGAAGGCGAGGAAAACCAGCCGAGTACACCCCTGGCCGCTTTCTTAGATCAAGCGGCACTTGATGCCGGCGAAGCTCAAGCCGATGAGCACCAAGACAGCGTGCAGCTAATGACCTTGCACTCGGCTAAAGGCTTAGAATTCCCGCTGGTGTTTATGGTGGGCGTGGAAGAGGGATTATTCCCTGGCACTAAATCCGCAGAAGAAGAGGGCCGCATGGAAGAGGAGCGCCGCCTTTGTTATGTGGGCATTACCCGTGCCATGCAGCAGTTATATATCACCTACGCTGAATCTAGACGCATGTACGGTCAGGAAAACTACAATAGACCCTCGCGTTTTATCAATGAAATCCCACTCGAGCTTATTGAAGAAGTACGCTTAAACGCCAGTGTCTCACGACCGTTAACAGCGCGGCCACGTTCTAGTATGTTCGCCGAGGAGGCTCAGCAGCATTCAGGATTACACATAGGTCAACGCGTCTTTCACGACAGCTTTGGCGAGGGCATAGTGCTCAGTGCAGAAGGCACCGGAGCCAAGACCCGGGTGCAAGTCAATTTCGACGATGCTGGCATCAAGTGGCTAGTGCTAGGGTTCACTACTTTAGAAGCCGTATAACTAACTAATATTTTTATGACACTTAAGGAATTCCCATGGGATTAATGTTTGAAGAGCTAGACTATCGCACCACGCCCATTGGTGATTTGCGCTTGCGCCGTCGCCGCATGGCGCAATTTGGCGATTTAGATATTTTTGAAATTATCCTCGGTGATAATTTTTTGATGACCAGTCTCTTTCACGAATCTGAAGATCAGCTCTCGATCATTGGCCTCGCCGATTTAGCAGGTGATAATTTAGACGTAGTCGTCGGCGGCTTAGGTTTAGGCTACACCGCCGCAGCGGCGCTTGATCACGACAAGGTTGGTTCACTAGTCGTAGTCGATTATTTGCAGGGCGTGATCGATTGGCACGAACGCCACTTAGTGCCTATGAGTGAGCGCTTAACAGCTGATCCTAGATGCCAGTTTGTACACGGCGATTTTTTTGCACTCAGTAAAGATACCAATAATAGTTACGAGGTAGACAAGCCCGATAAAAAGTACCACGCCATTTTGCTGGATATCGACCATACCCCAACCCATGTTTTAAACCCAAATAACTTGCACTTATACACAGAGCAAGGACTAAGCGAGCTAGCCAGCCACTTAAAACCCGCTGGAGTGTTCGCACTTTGGTCAGATGGACATCCTGTGGATAGTTTTGTCGATCAGCTCAATAAAGTATTCAGCAATGCTAAAGCGCACTTAGTTGAGTTTGACAACCCGGTCACTGGCGGCTCTTCTGTTGGCACAGTGTATGTCTCCCTAAAAAGAGCGCTGTAGATGTTTAATTATAGCGAAGCTTGTGCACGTAATCAGCAGCCCATCTATGCGGCCTTAGCCGATAAATTAGCGGGAATAGAAAGCGTGCTGGAATTAGGTAGCGGCTCTGGGCAACACGCGTTGCACTTTAGCGCGCAGCTGCCGCACTTGATTTGGCAGTGTTCTGATACAACGGCCTACTTGGAAGCACTCAAACGTAACCTTAGCCAAAGTGATACCAGCAGCTTCGCCGAACCGCTGTTATTGGATGTTAATCAACAATGGCCAGCGCAGCGTTTTGACATGATCTATACCGCCAACTCACTGCACATTATGAGCTGGGATAGCGTGTTGAATTTATTTGCGCAACTTAAAGGCCACTTAAGCAAAGACGGCCTATTTTGTTGCTACGGCCCTTTCAAATATCAAGGTGAATTTACCAGCGCCTCTAACGCTCAATTTGAGCTATGGCTGAAAGGCAGAGACCCGCTAAGTGGTGTGCGCGATTTTGAAGCGCTGCAACAGTTGGGTGATAAAAATGGGCTGCGTTTAATCGATGACATCAAGATGCCCGCCAACAACCAGTTATTAATCTGGCAAAGCGTTTAGGCGTATTCTACCTTCTGCGCCGCTGCATCCACTAGGTATTGATACACCAATGCCTCACCGCTGCTCGGTGCATTGCTACTTTTAATAAAATAACCATACTCTTCACGGCTGACAATACTCCCACTTACCTGCACTAGCTGCTTATCTTGTAACAAATCCTGCATTAGACATAACCAACCCAAAGCAAGACCTTTAGACTGCTGTAAATTACTAATTACCGAGTGATAGTTACCTAGTAACACTACATTTTTCTGCTCGGGATAAGGTAAATCATTGTTGGCAAACCAATGCTGCCAATTCAACCAGCGACTGTCACTTGTATCCATATGAATAAGCGGTTGGTTAACAATTTCTTGTACTGCGCTGTTACGACTTAGCCCATGCAGCTGGGAAAACTCAACACTGCAAATAGCACAAACTCGCTCGACAAAAAGGGTGCGCTTCAGAGGGTGCTGCAATTGACCAAAGCCGAGTAACAACGCATTTTCAAATTCACTATCAACACCGTCAGAGAGTGTCACATTGATCACCAATTGCGGCAGATCCTGCTTAATACGCTCTAACATCGGCAGTAACCAAAAATGCGCCAAACCACAATTTGCCACAATATTAACTCTTCTTCCCTCTTGCTGATCAGCGCGTAACTGCTCTGCATACCCCGCCATTTTTTCCAGCAGTGGCGTCACTTGCGCATAAAATTCAAGGGCGGCAGCAGTGGGTTGCAAATTGCGTCCGCGGCGAATAAACAACAGCGTACTTAGATTTCCCTCCAAGCTTTTTAGCTGTTGTGAAACGGCGGGCTGAGTACTGGTCAGCTCCTTCGCAGCCGCAGTCACGGTGCCTAGGCGCATCACCGCTTCAAAGGCGATCAGCGCTTTGAGCGGAGGTAATTTAGAGAGCAATCTATGCATAAGTTTTTCTTATAGTTTTCATTAGAACTTAGCCAATAGTCAAGAGTGCAACGCCGTGGTCAAATTGATCTTTACCACGACGGTTTCAAAGTAAGGTAGCACAATGAGATTCAATATTAAAAAACAAAATAATTATTTTCACGTATATTTTGACACGGATGACTCTGAGATTGAACTACCGGCGCTCTGGCTGAGAGAGCGCTCCCAAGAACCCGATCAAGTGGATAAGCAAACCCAGCAACGATTGTACAACCCACACTTAAGCGCAGTTGATTTATCGATTTGTGCCGCACAAATAGACGCCACCCAACTGACCCTAACCTTTAGCGATGGACACCACAGCCAATACCCTAAGGATTTTTTAACACAACAAATTACTCATTTCAACAGCGGTTTACCTGCACCAACCCCCTGGATTGCCACCGATCAACTACCCGTGCATTTTGATTGGCAAAAGCTTCTTATAGATGAGAATTTATTTCAGCGCTCGGTCAGTGAGTTTCTGCGTTACGGTTACATCATCTTGAGCGGCACAGACACCCACAAAGACAGTTTACTAGACATAGCCACACACTATGGTTACCTGCGCGAGACAAATTTTGGTCGCTATTTTGAAGTGTATTCAAAGCCCCAAGCCAATGACTTAGCTTATACGCCGCACGCTATTGGGCCTCATACCGACAACCCCTATCGTGATCCGGTGCCCGGCATACAACTACTGCATTGTTTAAATAACCAAACTCATGGGGGCTACTCGACACTAGTCGATAGCCTCAGTGTTGCGCAAACATTACAAAACCAACACCCTAATGCTTATAAATTACTGACAGAAGTGGTGGTACGATTTCGTTTTTTTGACGTTAATAGCGAGCTAGTATCATTCCATCCGCTGATTGAAAGAGATAACTTAGGTAATATTCTCGGAATTCACTACAGCCCTAGGCTAGATGATTTACCACTGCTGTCACCCACAAAAACCGCAGCCTTTCAACAGGCGCGCAAACTATTGTGCGAGCTGTTGGAAGATCCAAGTTATGAGAAAAAGTTTAAACTCGCATCCGGTGAGCTGATGATGTTTGATAATAACCGAATTCTGCACGGGCGCACGGCATTCAATCCACAGCAGGGAGTGCGACACTTACAGGGATGTTACATTGATAGAGATGGACCAAAAAGCATTTACCGCGTTGCCAATCGTCAGCCAATAAGGAGCGCCATTTAATGATCACAGTCGCAAAGTTCACCCGCATGATTGACGGTGATAAAGAAGATTACCAATTTTTAGAACACTTGGAGAAGGAGTATGCGAACGACGTAGGTGCACGGCTTTTTCAGGCGCTTCAAGCATTGGATGATAGCTTATCTGGCTATCAAGTCACCCGCTTAGAACATAGCCTGCAATGTGCTACACGCGCCTATCGAGATGGCGCAGACACCGATTGGATCGTGAGTGTGTTAGTGCATGACATTGGCGATATGTACGCCCCTTATAATCACGATCAATACGCCGCTATAGTGTTAGCCCCTTATGTTCGCGAGCAATGTCGTTGGGTAGTAGAGAAACACGGTATATTTCAACGCAAGTATTATGGCGAACACACAGGTACCGATCCAAACGCGCGCGAGCAGTTTCTAGGTAACCCCTATTACGAAGATGCAGTGTATTTTTGCGAGCACTGGGATCAGAGCAGTTTTGATCCGCATTATGCTAGCTTGAGCTTGGACTTTTTTAAGCCGCTAATGATGGAAGTGTTTACTCGTGATGCATTTAACTCTAGCGTTGTGCAACACAACGCCCGAGTGGAAATGTGTAATGAAGCGCTTGCTGAAAAGAGAAATAACGCGGTATAGACAGCGTTATTAACAGCGACTGAACTTTAGTTACTGGCCAAAGCTCAGACTGCGAATATGACCGTGGCCATCAATAGCTACTTGCACACATTGAGTCTCAGATATTTTTCGAATATCGGTGCCATCTGGGCATTTACCCCAAACTTCCACTTTAATCGTCAACGAGCTGTTACCGCGCTCAACAACTTGCGTGTAATAGCTCAGTACTGTGCCCTCAAGCACCGGCGACATAAACTCCATCGCCCCCACCGAAATGGTAGCCACTCGACCTTTAGAAACTTCACCGGAACGAATTTCCGAAGCCAATACTGCCTTAGCTGCTACCCAGCCACTAAACACATCACCAAACATATTCATCGCCTGACTATCTGCCGGCAACATTAAACTCAACTCGCCCGTAGGCGCTAAAGGTTGATCAGAACTATCCATCATTAATACCAATGTCTTATTGTTATTACCATCCTAAATTCGAATCACGAATCTAGGATTATTTAATCCGATCCCGAGTGTAACTTAAGCGTCTGAACAAAGGGTTAAGCGAACGAGATACAAAAATTTGAGCCATTATATATGCATTTATCTCATGCTGACCATCGGGAAAAATTATTTAGCATCTTAGCCACTGCCAAATTTCTTGAGCACTAAAACACTTTATAGGTACAAAAGTCACGTATTTAGTTTACATCGTACTGCTGTCTCGACAAAAAAAACAAAAAAGTCACACAAATGTAATTTTTTAAAGTGCTGTCATATCTCTGTCACATATAACTTTTAAAGTAAGCGCCATCAAACAGACAAACTCAATCAATTTTTCTAACAATAGCTTTCAGGAGCTTAGCATGAAACCAATGATGAAAATGATGGCCGTGGCCGCACTTTGCACTTCACCACTAGCGCTAAATGCTGCAGACCTATTAGACAAAGATTTGCCGTTATACACTAAGGCTGCTGGAGTATCTGGCAATCTATCTAGTGTTGGTTCTGACACACTGGCCAACTTGATGACTTTGTGGACTGAGTCGTTCAAGCGTCACTATCCAAACATTAACATCCAAATTCAAGCAGCGGGTTCTTCAACTGCGCCACCAGCGCTTACGGAAGGCACATCCAACATGGGCCCTATGAGCCGCAAGATGAAAGATAAAGAAGTGGCTGCTTTTGAAAAGAAATACGGTTACAAGCCAACAGCAGTGGCAGTCGCAATCGACGCACTGGCAGTTTTTGTACACAAAGACAACCCAGTTAAAGGCATGAGCATTCCACAGCTTGATGCTATTTTCTCCTCAACTCGTAAGTGTGGCGGCGAAAAAGATATTACTAAATGGAGCGACGTTGGTTTAAGTGGCGACATAGGCACTAAGAACATTCAGATTTTTGGTCGTAACTCAGTTTCTGGTACTTATGGTTACTTCAAAAAGAAAGCGTTGTGTAAGGGCGATTACCGCAACACTGTCAACGAGCAGCCAGGTTCTGCCTCAGTGGTACAGTCGGTATCCACTTCACTTAATGGTATCGGTTACTCTGGGATAGGTTATAAGACTTCTTCTGTACGTGCATTACCGTTAGCGAAAAAAGAAGGCGGTGCGTTTATCGCAGCTACGCCTGATAACGCAGTATCGGGAACTTATCCTCTAGCACGTTTCTTGTACGTTTATGTCAACAAGAAGCCAGGACAGGCCCTACCGCCAATGGAACGCGAGTTCTTCAAGATGGTAATGTCTAAGTCAGGTCAGGAAGTAGTGGTTAAGGATGGTTACATTCCACTACCTGCTAAAGTAGTTGCCAAGCAAATGAAGGCGCTTGGGCTTTAATAGACTTTCAATCTAAACTCGATTATCGGGTCTAGATTAGGGATAAAGGGAGCGTTCTTCCTTTATCCTACTCTTTATACTTATCAAATATTTTTTGCAACTCACCATTTTTCTTCATCAATGCCAACTCTTGGTTGAATACCCCCACAAATGTTACCCACTTCTTAGTAAACATCATTCGATAATCAAAACTACCCACTTTTTGTGTCTTCGAAGAAAATATATTTTGTAACGAAGGTTCATTTTTGATGATCCAATTAGCCACTGTTTCATTGATAACAGCGGCATCCGCGCGTTTATACAAAGTGCTTTTTAGCATTTTCAGCTCAGAGGTCTCCACGATCGTTTTTATTTGTCCGCTGTTGAACTGCTCAGTGTACATCGGATATTTATAGCCTAAATGTATCGCTAGCGTCTTACCGATTAAGTCACCGGTATTGCCAAAATTCATCGATTGCTTTTTGGTATAAAAGAGTACTTCTTTCATTTCCAGTATTGGGTCAGAAAAAATATATTTATCAGGATTTTTACTCCACTCTTTGGCGGTAGCTGTCACATCGGTAAACCCTGCATCCATATGTTTTGTCACGCGTTTTTTAGGCAACTCAACCGTCCTCAGAGTTAAATTATGCCTTTGGCTAATGTAATTCATTACATCAAATATAATGCCGCTGTTATCCGCGCCCTGATGAATAAAAAAAGGAGGGTAGCCCCCTAATGTGGTATTTAGAATGAGATTCTCTTTAGCTTGTAATGGAGATATAACCATCAATAAAGACACCCATATCCAGATATGATTTTTCATATAATCCTCAACACATTAAAGTTTTAGGTCGAATAATTATTAATCGCTCTGCCTAATAAGCGTAGACCATGCTTCCAAAAATAGTTACTGAGACACGATACCCGCTGGATACTGGAGAAAGGGATAATATTTGGCAAGCACTGGAATGCCAGTCTTTTGCTTACAGGCCTTTGCCATTATTTACCCGCAAAGTTAACACTGAACTCTATTTACATTTTTAGTTTTTTAATTGACCGTATTTTTCAAATATTTTGTTTAGCTCACCATTTTGTTTCATTAAGGCTAATTCTTGATTAAACACACCCGCAAAATTTTGCCACTTTTTAGAAAACATTACTCGGTATTCATAACTGTCTACTTCATTGTTTGATATAACAAATAATTTTTTTAACAAGCCGTTATTGTTAACTATCCAATTAGCCGTAGTTTCGTTGACTACTGCTGCATCTATGCGCCTAAAGATGGTACTTTTAAGCATCATCATTTCATTGCTTTCAATCACGGTTTTAATTCGCCCATCATTGAAGTATTGATCAAACAATGGATAGCGATAGCCGTAATGAATGCCGATTGTTTTACCAAATAAATCTCTAACATTTTCAAATTTTATAGGATGTGTTTTCAACGAAAAAAGCACATCCCGCACATTGATTATCACGTCTGAAAAAATATATTTATCAGGATCTTTAACCCATTCTATAGCAGAGGCGTTCGCCCCAAGCTTCCCCGCATCTAATTGCATTTCGATGCGTTTTTTGGGTAGGCCTACCGTTTCTAACTTCACCCCATGTTTATTGCAAATATAGGACATGACATCATACATAATACCGCTTTCATCATTCTCTCCCTTAATAAAAAAAGGCGGAAAACCGCTAGTGGTGGTATTAAAAACAAGGGTTTCCTCAGCGGTAAGCGGCGCACTAACCGAGATAAAAAACAGTAAAACGCAAATAATTTTTTTCATACAACCCTCAGCGGGAAGCAACGAACAAGTCATTAATGCCCCCAAATATATTTACTCTATCGTTAAGCATAGACCATTTTTTCAGTAATATTTTTAAGGCATAAAACTGATAGGCGGTAATCAAGTTAAAACTATTTTGGCGCCCCGTTGGCTCTGTAACATTTCTGTCACATAAACATAATATATTTCGCCTTAGATAACATAACTGGAATCATTTGTATGAGTACTCTATCTGAGTCAAAGAAGCCCGATCTCGATTTCAATACTCCATCGATGCTGCGGACTCGAAAGTTTCGCGCTTTTAAAAATCGCTTAACGACGCATTCTATCGCCGCCGGTGGTATGAGTATTATCGTGGCTATCCTGCTTATTTTCTTTTATTTACTCTGGGAAATAATGCCCCTGTTTAAAGAGGCAAGCATTGAACACTGGCCAGACAACACAGCACAAGTGGGGTACGCCGTTCCAGGCAAAGGCAGCACCTTATACTTGGCCATTGAAGAACAGGCACAAATTGGTCTACGCATTACCGATACTCAACAGGCAATATTTTTCAAAGCTAGCAATGGCGAGATAATCTCAGAGCAGCAGCTTAAAGCCCCCGCCAATACCAAAGCGAGTAGTTTTGCCATCGTCTCTGAATCATCGGGGATATTTGCAGTAGGTTATGATAACGGTGAGGTCATGGTATTCCAGCATAAATACACTAGTACCTACCCCGCCGGAAAACGTCTAATAACCCCATCAATTAGCTATCCTCTCACTGATGAGCCCATCCAAGTCGCGCAAGGCAACATCGACTTACTGGCGATTTCTAACGATGACGAGAACTGGAGTATTGTCGCCAGCAGCAACGGTGAGATTTTTCAAACGAATATCAGCGCTGAAGTGAACCTACTCAGTGAGGAGATAGACATCACCACCCACACACTGTCCATACCTACCCTTGATATTACCGCAGAGAAATTGTTGTTATTACCGGGCAAGCGCTGGCTATTGGCAGCGACTAAAGAGGGCAAAGTCACGCTGTTTGATTTAGAGGCCGCCCCTGAAAAAATGCGCGCGCAAGAAGTACAGGCAACGCAGGGCACTATCACTAGCTTTGCGCTGTTACTAGGTAATAACTCACTGATCATTGGCGACAGTCAAGGTTTACTGAGCCAATGGTTTTTAGTCAGAGATAAACAAAACCAGTGGTCATTGCAAAAGGTCCGCGACTTTGAGACAGCTGCTAAGAGCATTGGCGTGATCACCATGGAGCATCGACGTAAAGGCTTTGCAGCCGTTGATGCCAATGGCGAACTCTCTCTCTACAACACTACCGCCAATCGCAAAGTTCTCAGTAGTAAAATAGCACCACAGCAGATCACAGCCATCGCTTATGCGCCGCGCTCCAATGCGCTATTAATAGAGCAACAGAGGAAAATGACTCTCTGGACAGTGGATAATGAGCATCCTGATATTTCATGGACAGCACTGTGGGAAAAAGTCTGGTATGAAGGTTATGAAAAACCTGAGTACATCTGGCAGTCCTCTGCCTCAAATAATGATTTTGAACCTAAATACAGCTTAATGCCACTGGCATTTGGCACCTTGAAAGCAGCATTTTACGCCATGTTACTGGCCACTCCGCTGGCTATTTGCGGCGCAATTTACACCGCTTACTTTATGGCTCCAGCCATGCGGCGCAAGGTAAAACCATTAATCGAATTAATGGAAGCCCTGCCTACGGTAATTTTAGGATTTCTAGCAGGTCTTTGGCTAGCGCCTTTTATTGAAAACAACTTAGCGGGAATTTTTCTCACCTTGCTCGGTATCCCCCTAGCCATATTGGGCTTTGGCTTTGGCTGGGCTAACTTGCCTAAATCAATTCGCAACCTGGTACCCCATGGCTGGGATGCCCTACTACTGATCCCCGTGGTGATCTTGGCAACCTTATTGAGTATCTACTTCGCCCACGATGTTGAAGGACTGTTGTTCGCCGGTGACCTGCGCCATTGGATCACCGAGGAAGCGGGAATTCCCTTTGATCAACGCAACGCATTAGTGGTCGGTATCGCCATGGGATTTGCAGTTATTCCGACGATTTTCACTATTTCAGAAGATGCCATATTTTCAGTACCTAAGCACTTGAGTTACGGCTCCCTTGCACTAGGTGCGACTCCTTGGCAAACGTTAGTCAGAGTGGTAATGCCCACCGCTAGCCCCGGAATATTCTCAGCGCTGATGGTGGGAATGGGCCGCGCAGTGGGAGAGACCATGATCGTGTTAATGGCCACAGGTAACACGCCCATCATGGACGTCAACATCTTCGAGGGCATGCGGACTCTCGCCGCTAACATCGCGGTGGAAATGCCTGAGGCCGAAGTCGCCAGTACCCATTATCGAATACTTTTCTTAGCGGCATTTTCGCTATTTTTATTCACTTTTGTCGTGAACACTTGTGCCGAGCTCATCAGGCATAGATTGCGCAATAAATACGGTTCGCTGTAAGCATTGTAAGGATTTAATAACATGAAAACATCCGTTTCAAGCTGGGTAAAATCAGGTTCCCCCTGGATATGGCTCAACGCTGGAGCCGTGGCTATCTGTGTCATTATGGTGGTCAGTTTAATAGGCTTAATCGGTGCACGTGGGCTGGCGCATTTTTGGCCCGCCGACGTCATGCAAGCCACTTATACTGAGCGGGGAAATTCTCGCACTGTCATTGGCGAAATAGTACAGATAGAACAAGTTAGCGCCATCCAACTCAGAGATGCCGGTATAGAAGTTGCCACTGACATTGATAGCTTAGAGCGTAAGCTGGTCAAAACGGGTAACCGCGATATCGGCGGCATCGATTTTAGCTGGGTACTCGACAGAGACCTCAGTGACGTCAGTACTCCTCAAATGCTCTTTACCGCGGAGCGCTACGAGTGGGGTAACCTCTATGGTTACCTTCGCTCGGTCAAACAGGCTGATAAAATAGCGTTGGAATACAAGGGCTATGAGCCCAGCGATGCGTACACTAAGCTCTGGAAACTGCTCAATCAAAGTCTGACTCGTGCCAGTAACTTAAAAGCCCACATTCTAGACATTGAAAAACACGACATTGGCAGTATTAACTACGAGTTAGAAAGGCTTAGACTAAAACAGCGCCGTATGGAGATAGACGGTGACACCGACAGCCAGACTCTCGCGGCAATGGCGCGGCGTAAAATAGAACTGTCTGAGCAATACCAAGTACTTGAAGAACAACTGATTAGTTTATACGCAGAGATAAACCGCGACAGTATTGATGTCGAAGTATCGACTGGCGACATTATCTCAGTGCCCGTGGCCAACTTAGTGCGTATTTTTCGCGCGAACAGTATGGGTGTATGGCAAAAATCACTGCACTACCTAGAGAAAATTTGGGAATTTGTCTCGCAAGATCCACGTGAGGCCAATACTGAAGGCGGTATATTCCCCGCCATCTTCGGCACAGTGATGATGGTCATCTTAATGTCTATTATGGTCACCCCCTTTGGCGTAGTCGCTGCCGTATACTTAAGCGAATATGCCAAGCAGGGATTTACCACTCGATTTATCCGTATTGCCGTCAACAATTTAGCAGGCGTTCCCTCTATCGTTTACGGCGTATTTGGCCTAGGATTCTTCGTCTATGTGCTCGGCGGCTCCATAGACCAGCTATTTTATCCGGAGGCACTACCCTCGCCTACCTTTGGTACCGGCGGTCTACTTTGGGCATCTATCACTCTCGCACTATTAACAGTACCCGTCGTCATCGTTGCTACGGAGGAAGGCCTCAGTCGGGTGCCAAAATCGCTTAAAGAAGGCTCATTAGCCCTAGGTGCCACTAAGGCAGAAACTTTATTTAAGATCATTTTACCCATGACCAGCCCCGCAATGATGACCGGTGTTATTTTAGCAATAGCCCGTGCCGCCGGTGAGGTGGCACCGCTGATGTTAGTCGGCGTGGTTAAATTAGCACCGACATTACCGCTAAATATGAACTATCCCTACCTGCATTTAGATCAAAAGATCATGCACTTAGGCTTTCATATTTTCGATGTGGGCTTTCAAAGCCCCAACGTAGAGGCGGCGAGACCATTAGTATATGCCACCGCCTTCTTATTGATATTAGTAATAGCCCTGCTCAACTTATCTGCAGTGGCGATACGCAACAGATTACGTGAAAAATACAAAGCTCTGGAAGTTTAATTTTTCACATCGAACAATAGCAGTACAACAGGACAGATAAATATGTCACAAGTTAAAAAAGCCAATGTAGATTTAAGTTCTATCATTAAAAACCAGCAGAACTTAAAGTTTGCCGATGAGCAAATCATGTTGCACACTCAAGATTTAAAAGTGTTCTATGGTGAAAAGGAGGCCCTACACGGCGTCACTATGGATATCCCAAGGAACCGAGTGACAGCGTTTATCGGCCCCTCTGGCTGCGGAAAATCTACCTTGCTGCGCTGCTTCAACCGCATGAATGATCTGGTGGATAGCTGCAGCATCACCGGACAGATTATCTTAGATAATCAAAACATCTACGAGAAAAATGTCGAGGTAGCAGAGCTGCGCCGCCGTGTCGGCATGGTGTTCCAAAAACCCAACCCCTTTCCCAAAAGCATCTATGAAAACGTCGCTTATGGATTACGTATTCAAGGGGTTAAAAAGAAGCGACTGATCGATGAGGTCGTCGAGTGGGCACTTAAATCAGCGGCACTGTGGGATGAAGTAAAAGATCGTTTGCACGAGAGCGCTCTGGGCCTCTCCGGTGGTCAACAGCAACGTTTAGTGATTGCCCGCACTATTGCGGTCAAACCTGAAGTGCTGTTACTGGATGAGCCCGCATCCGCTTTGGACCCTATCTCCACACTGAAAATTGAAGAGCTGATTCACGAGCTTAAAAAAGACTTCACCATTATTATTGTGACACACAATATGCAGCAGGCGGCGCGAGTCTCAGATTACACCGCCTTTATGTACATGGGTGATTTAATCGAGTTCGGGGTGACGGATACACTGTTCACCAACCCTGAAAAAAAGCAGACCGAAGACTACATCACCGGCAGATTTGGTTAATAAGGAGCAAAGAATGACTACTAACGAATCAAATACAGAAGGTTTCACTAGCCATATCTCCAAGCAATTTAACGAAGAGCTAGAGCATATTCGCACCGAACTGCTGGCGATGGGCGGTATTGTTGAGCGCCAAGTGCATCAATCCGTAGAGGCACTACTCACCGGAGACGTACAATTAGCCGAAGATGCCCTGACTATCGATTTGCAGACCAACGCTATGGAGCTAAAAATAGACGAGCGCTGCACTAGTATTATCGCTAGACGCCAGCCCGCCGCCTCTGACTTACGATTGATTGTCTCGATCTCAAAAGCGGTGGTTGATTTAGAGCGCATGGGCGATGAGGCCAGCAGAATTTGTCGCCAAACTATTGAGTTAGGTAACCAAGGAAGCTCACAACACGGCTTCCAAGAAGTGCGTCATATTGCCAATCTAGTGCGATCAATGGTTAAAGAAGTACTGACTGCCTTCGCCCGTGGCGATATTGAACAGGCCTTTAAAGTGGCTAAAAGCGACCGCGCTGTCGATCAAGAGTACCGCTCTGCGATGCGTACTTTAGTCAGTTTGATGATGGAAGACCCTCGCTCGATCTCCAGTTGCCTCAACGTTATTTGGGTGCTGCGCTCGCTAGAGCGTATCGGTGATCACTCACGCAATATGGCCGAGCACATCATCTACTTGGTCAGCGGTCAAAATGTGCGCCATCAAAGCATCACCGATATGAAAGCCACCGTCGACAAGTCTATCTAAAACATCACCGTTGCGTCACTGCTGGAGACGCAACTTGTTTTGCCAACTACTTAACCTATCTATGTTTGATATCCTCTCTCCCTTATCATCAAAATATGTCTTTAAAACGTGACGTTACTGACTTTTTAGTCAACTTTTTAACTATTTCACTGCAGTGCTATGTTGTTTATTTTCAATTAAGTCAAAAAACATCTATGATTGGCGTTTCAGCACGTCTGAATCCATCGTTTTTTAGGTTTATAAGGAGCACTATTTATGGTCAAGCACATAGTCTATGGCGATTTAAACTGCCCTTATAGCTATGCTCTACATGAAAAGTTAAAGTCCCTTGACCATTTAGATCAGGTCGAATACCGCTTAGTAGAGCACGCTCCTGACCTAGGTCTTTATGGCAACCGTCCAGAGATTTTGACCGAATTGGCCAGCGATGTATTCGCCGTGCGCTCCCTCGCTGAAGACGTGCCATTGTCTCTCCCTCCAGAGCGCCCCGATAGCCGCTTCGCAATTTTGTGCATTATCGCGGCGCAAATGGTCGATGTGGCGAAAGCCAACGTATTGCGTGAACTTTTTTATACGGCGCTGTGGGTCGATGGCAAAGACATTTCCTGCCCCAGTGTTATTTTTAAATGCATAGAGCAGGCAGGCTTACCCCTAGAATTAGAAGTCGATGAAGACTCAGAAGAGCAACTCGAGCAATGGCAAGCCCAGTGGGATCGCTCTAAAGTGGGCTCTAGAATACCTGCAATGATTGCACCGGATGATCGCAAACTACTGGGACTGCCTAGCATTGTTGATATCCAAGCCTTTTTCTCAGGTAAGGAGCAAAATTTACAACACGACTCTTCAAAATTACAGCGCTCTTCCAGCTTGCGCTCGATCGCTATTCTTTGCACTGGTGATATCGCCAGCATGTGGGCGCCGATTGAATCTATTCGCGGTGAATACAACCTACTGTTACCCGCCTCCATGGAAGAGTTAAAGCAACTATTCGACTCTGAAGATCACTCCCCAGATTTAGTACTGCTACACGCCGATGAACATTGGAACGACTTATTACATGGTTACCAAAGTTTTATCGAACGCATGAAAATTAGCTACACCCCCATCGCCATCATCGGCGCAGAAGACAACGACACTTTAGAGCTATCAGCCTATTCAGCAGGAGCTGCCGATTACATCACTAAAGGGCGCTCATCGGGCATACTCAAAGCGCGCATCGGCATGATGTTAGAGCTGAAAAAATCCCGTGATTTCCTAGAGCGTTCAGCGCGCATCGACGGTTTGACCGGCATCAACAACCGCCGTGAATTTGAAAAGCTTCTCGAACAAGAGTGGCGTCGCAGCTCTCGCACCAACCAATCTTTAGCGCTAATCATGTTAGATGTCGACTTTTTCAAGCCCTTTAACGACAGATACGGCCATTTAGCCGGCGACTCTGCACTTAGGAAAATATCCGAAGCACTGCAGAGCACCATGAGCAGACCTTACGATGCAGTGTGCCGTTATGGCGGTGAAGAGTTTGCGATTTTGATGCCTGAAACTAATTCAGCGGGGGCTAAAAAAGTAGCCAACGAGCTGCGCAAAGCCATTATGGCACTAGAGATCCCCCACGATAAATCCTCGGTGGCCAAGATAGTAACAGTCAGTCAAGGTATCTCCTGTTTTGTACCCAACGATACCAACTCTCCTATGTTATTGATCCAAGTCGCTGATGAGGCTTTATATAAAGGCAAGAATAGCACCCGAAATGCAGTGACTTTAGCGGGGGAATCATAACTTCCAGCCTTGTTTTAACAATGACATCTAAAGTAATTAAAAAAGCGGCTCAATAGCCGCTTTAAATAGCTTTAACTAGCAGACTTAAAAATTCTACCTTTAGCTTGTTTCCACAAAGTGGTTTTTGAGACAACAATCAACATAATCGAAATAAATAGCACTAGTGACAGTGGGCTCATCAGCAAATTGATAAAGAAATCAGGCACGCTCTCACGCTCCAAAATAATCGATCTACGCCAGCTCTCATCCATCAAACGGCTCAAGATAACACCTAAGATCACAGGCCCCACGGGATAATCATATTGCTTCATGAAGTAACCGATCACACCAAAGCCTAACATCCACCACACATCGGCGATCGAGTTATTAATCGCATAAGCACCCACAACTGATAATAGTAAAATGAGCGGGAGCAATACGCCTTTCGGGCACTCCACGATTTTAGCGAATAGTTTGATACCCGTGAGACCAAAGATCAGTACAAAGATATTCGCCAGCGTTAAGTTACCTACCGTAAACCAAAACATCTGAGGGTTTTCAGTCAGCATCAATGGCCCGGGATTTAAGCCATGTATAAACAGCGCGCCAAGAAATACCGCCGTTACCGCATCGCCTGGAATACCTAGGGTCAGCATTGGAATAAAAGCACCGCCAACAGCCGCATTGTTAGCCGCTTCCGGTGCGATCAAACCCTCTTTGGCACCTTCACCAAAAGGTACTTCTGGATTTTTAGTGACACGTTTAGCGTGGTCATAGGCCATCAGTGCGGCAATGTCACCGCCAGTACCTGGCAATGCGCCGACCACTACACCAATAGTCGAGGTCTGTAAGCTCAGTGGTAAATATTTTTTAACATCGCTCCAGCGCGGGATAATACGATCGATTTTTTGCTTAATAGCAGTCTTATCCATAAAGTGCAATTGGGTCAGCGCTTCAGAGACTCCAAATAAACCGATCATCACCGCGATAGGACTAATACCGTTCCACAGCTCTACCACGCCAAAAGTAAAACGCTCTTCTGCGGTTAACGGGTCGAGGCCAACGGTGCCAATTAACACCCCAAAAGAACCGGCAAAGACCCCCTTTAATAAATTATTACCTGAGAGTGACCCCACCAGCATGATACCGAGAACCCCCAACATTAAATAATCTCTGGGCTGGAACAGCAGCGCAAAATCACTGACCACCGGAGCAGCTATTGCCAATACCACAATACCGACAAAACCACCGATCACTGACATTACAGTCGACAGGCCAATCGCCTCGCCTGCCTCGCCTTTAAGCGCCATCGGATAGCCATCTAGCGCCGTCGCTATGGCAGAAGGTGCACCGGGAATATTAAGCAAGATCGCAGTTCGCGAACCACCGTAAACACCCCCCATAAAAATCCCCGTCATCAGGCAGAGTGCGTTGTTTACATCCCATGAAAAAGTAAAAGAGATCAGTATAGAGACCGCCATCGTTACCGACAAACCCGGTATCGCGCCGATATAAACCCCTAAAAAAGTACCCAGCGCCGTCAGGCCTAACAGCTGTGGTGACATCCAAGAAGTAGAGAAAAAGCTTAGTGCTTCCATCATAATATTTATGCTCCAGAGCTAAACTGTGAACCGATCCAAGCCATTATGTCGCGCTCAGGGATAAGCCCTTCTGGCAAAATAACGCTGAATACTAATCGGAAAATAATGTAAATCACGCTCAGCGCTAGCAATGACAGTAAGAAGGAGCGAATAAAACCCTTTTTATGTAAGAACTGAATACTGACCAGCAAGAATATAAAGGCTGAAATAATAAAACCTAAGGTTTCAAGCACAATCCCAAAGAGGAAAATAATCGCGATCATAATTGCCACTATTGGCGGTAATACCACGCGAAAGAAACTGCGGGCAGTATCTATTGAGGTTGGCCGCGCTAGGTCTTTTAGCAAATTAATGCAGGCAGCTAGCACCATCAGAGCAGCGGCGGCCATCGGCACTGAGCCTGGGGAGCTTAATTCACTAAAACCTGAAATTTCATAAGCTTGCCAAAACAAGAACACACTAAAAGCCAATACAATAAAACCGAAGAACAACTCTCCGACTTTTCTAGGCAAGGGGGCAGACATAAAATTTTTATCCCTTATAAATATGATTCCACAAATGTCTAAAACAGAACATTCAGACGTATCTTACTCTTTATTCTGGATGATGTTAGTTCCACTCAAGCACAGTCGCAGCTAACCAACAAAAGTAAAATGTGGAGGATATACAAGGCACAAAGGTCAATAAAATGACCTCTGTGCAGAGAGTATGTGACTACTATGGACGAGGGATGTTGAACTCTTCTGGAGAATGCTTAGAGAAACCAGCGTCATGGACAATCCATGAAGAGACAGAACGGTAGCTCTCTAGGAACTTAACCGCTTCAGCGCCACCGATACCCATGATAGAGAAGCCACGTTTGTCCATTAAAGCAACAAACTCAGGATTGTGAGATGCTTTAGAGTAAGCACTTGCTAGCTTATCGACAATGGCTTGATCAGTATCTTTCTTAACAAACACACCGAAGAAAGGGCCCCATGGTAGATAGGTAGACAATCCAGGGAAAGTCTCTGTGATCGGCGCTGTGTTTGGTAGTAATTTGTTGACTTTATTGTCCACCAAACCAATCACTTTCATCCGGCCCGCTTTAATGTGCTCAATAGATGCACCTAATACAGCAGGCATTATATCAACGGTTCCCGCCTGTAGTGCAGTCAGTGCTGGACCGTCACCATTGTAAGGGACTTTGATTAAATCGAGTTTAATCTGTGAATCAAGCATCGCCAAAACGATTGAAGACAAGCCTCCTTTACCGGTTGAACCGGTTTTTACTTTACCCGGGTTCGCTTTAGCGTAATCAGTGAACTCTTTCATGTTGTTGTAAGGCGCATCGTTATTCGCTACAAATATTGGCACACCGCGCGCAAGGATGTTAATTGGCGTAAAATCACTGTAATCAATTTTCGCAAGGCCAAGCGTTTTATACATTTGTGGATTTTCAGCACCCATTAACAACGTATAGCCGTCTGCTTTTTTTGCGTATACATACTTAGTCGCGATAGCACCAACACCACCAGTACGGTTAGTCATGATAATATCAACGCCCAGCTCTTTTTCAGCATGTGGCGTGACAGAGCGCATCACAGTATCAGTAGAACCGCCGGCTCCCCACTGGATCACACCTTGAATATCTTTTTGAGGAAAATCAGCAAATGCCGGAGTGGCAACGATTGATAGTGCGACCAACGCACCTAGAATACTTTTTTTCATAACGACACCTTTTATATTAATTGGTATTATTTTTATATACTACTTAATCGACTAGGTAGTATTAACATTATTACATTCTATTTATTTAAAATCATATTAGTTTTATGCTTTCCATCATTGGTTTATCATATATTGTCATTCTTAAATAATCAGGTAAGCTAAGCCACTTTTACAGTATATACTCGGAGGGGAAATGCAGGAACATGATAGCAGCTCAGCTTATCTAAGATTAAGAACAGACATTTTAGATGGCAGCATTGAACCATCAAGTAAATTATCGATCAGCCAATTAACGGGTGTCTACAAATCCAGCGCTGCTCCCGTAAGAGAGGCGCTGTCACGACTATCCGCTGAGGGGTTGGTAATACGTAAGGGACAGCGCGGTTACTGGGCAGCTCCGATCTCTTTAGATGAGTTTAAAGAAGTTTCTAGGTTGCGTTTGATGCTGGAGGTTGACGCCTTCAAACAATCCATCGAAAAAGGTGATCTTGAGTGGGAAGCGCAAATTGCGGGTGCCCGTCACCGAGAAGTCACCATTCGCAAGCAGGCGTTTGAGGGTGCTATGCAAGGCGATATAGTCACCACTTTAATCAAAGAAAACAGGCGCTTTCACTTGGCTTTGATCAGTGCTTGCCCTTCTTTTTGGCAATTGCGTTTTATTTCAACACTTTATGATCAATCAGAGCGCTTTCGCCGACTATCACTATTAAATACTCATCAAAACCCACAGGAACCAAGAGTCGACGATCATCAGCTCATCATGGACGCTGCCTTTGCGCGCGATACCAGCGGAGCTTGTGAGTTACTTTATCAGCACATTGAGCGCTCGACATCCCAAGTTATTGAGAATCTGTTTGACCAATAAGCTTCTGTAGATAGTGCAAACTATCGATCACTGCCGAGTGAATCATCGTTCCAGAAAAAGTCGGATAGGAAAATACGTCTGCATTTAGAGAGTAGAAACCTGCGTAGCCACGTTTTTCTAGAATAGTAATTATTCTTTCAACGTAGGGCGCAAAAGAGCCTGCAGTAGGCAGCCGTGTGGAAATATTTTCAGTAAGCTCTCCGCTGCCTCCTTCAACAGCCGATAATTGCACTAGACCAATTAATTCAATAGGCACCGCTTGCAGCATTTTTTCGACGCTGGCAGCGCTGCTGTTTTGTAATGATATGTTGTCTATCACCAAACACAAATTTGCATGATCAGTTTTATTGAGTAAGCTTATTACCTGGGCATAATTACTAAGGCTCTTTGAGCTTGGCAAGGGTTTTAGCCCTATGCGCACCCCCCTAACAGTTCCCAGCATTGCCAGAGCTTTTAATGGCTCTACCATCGCCTCGAGGCCTGTTTTACTATTATTTTTAAGCGCCGGTGTTACCAGTAATAAATCTGCATTTATCTCAGCCATTAAACGTAAATTTGACTTGGCCAAATTCATTTTATATTCCATCAAATGTGACGGATGGCCCAAAAAATCTCGCAGCTCATGAAAGGCAGCCACCTTTAATTCGCTCGCCCTCAACAGACAGGCATTGCTCTGTAAGGTTTGGTCGGTCGAGGTCAAGTCGGTATTGCCTATCTCTATCGCCGAAAATTCAAGCGCTGCCGCCTGTTTGAGCTTAGCTTCCAGATTTCCAGGCAAGAATGCGACGTTCAAAATTATCCGCTGCCGAGTCATTTGTTGAGCACTTCAATCTGGAAGCCAATCGCCGCGGGGATGTTTTTCACATAATGGGATGATTGACTAGTGCACTGGTTATCAGCGCTATTGCTATGCGACGCTTGCATAAATGTCATAGTAGCAATCCCCTCATCTGCAATATCATCGCCTTGCTTAGTGATCAGTTTCAATCTAAATGAGTGATCAGGACTCAGCAAATAATCTCCCTGTTGGGTGAAGTGTAGCAGCCCAGTGAAAAAATCTTGCCATTGCCGAGTATGCGAAGTGGCTATATTCAGTGAGAGACTCGCTATTTTACTAAAGATCTCTGTGGGTACACCTACAGGCTCAACATTGGTAAAATCAATATCGTAAATACTAAAATGGGCATGGTTGTTTTCCACTAGATAAAGGACGCAGCCGCCATTAATTTCTATCCCGGGAATATTTAATTCCATCGCTCCCAAAGAAGACTGACAGCTCCATGCTCCTTTACTTAACAGTTCAGCATAGATAGTTGGCGCATTATCCACTCGCACAGCAAATGCTTTTATCTGGCTACCTGAGGCTTGGTTCCTCAGGCACAATTTGGCATCAGTCTCTTGGTTTACAATAAT
Source organism: Oceanospirillaceae bacterium (assembly GCA_013215375.1). Classification (GTDB taxonomy): domain Bacteria; phylum Pseudomonadota; class Gammaproteobacteria; order Pseudomonadales; family Balneatricaceae; genus Rs1. Next base: position 35,808 of record JABSRB010000041.1, read on the forward strand.
ATTCAGTGAGCCCTGACGATATAGATGCACCGCTTTGCTACGATGAGCACCCACTTTTACAAAGTGAAGTCGTCGCAGCAGTTTATCCAGCGTAGCTAGATCTGCAGTGGCAATCTCCACAAACTCAATCCCTTTAATAAGACCTTTTGTCATCATTGTTCCACCCGCCAATGCCTATGATTTATTGCCAAACAAACGTAAAACACCTTTTCTCACTCATTCAACTGCGCTTTATATTGTCGCGATTGCGCTGCAAGTCTCACATGAGCATTGCCCTCACCGTAGTTTTGATAATTATCGACGCGCTGCACTATCTCAAAAAACACGCCGTTTACCTCTTTGCTATAGCAGTGGAAAAACTCGCCCTCCTCACTGCGATCGTACATTAAATTATGAGAGCGAAGCCTGGTTAATAACGCTTTATCTAAGCCAAATCGCGCCGCCAAATCCAAATAGTAGTTATTGGGAATTTCGAGCAATAACGCAGCGGGAATGGCCGAGGCAGTGGCAAATATATCACTGCAGGAAAAGGCGATTTGCTGCACCCCAGAGCCTTTGGTTTTATCCAAGAAACGCTGTGATGAGGCCTTTGAAGTCGAAGTCATATTTAATGCAATACGTACCTTTTTGTTTTGGCTCACCGCCAATCGACTAACAATCAAACCATAGATATCGGGTAAATCTTGACTGGGGGTAATATCAAATTCTAACAGTGACTTGTAAAAGAACGCGGCTGATAAAAAATCGGTGTGTGCTACTGTCTGCCCAATATGATCAATGCGCTCTAAGCCAATCCCCGCTTTTTCTATCCCCGCGATTGGCGCAAAGTCTACGTCATAAAAATTCACTTTACACTGATCATCAACAAAGTAGATTAAGCTGTCACCGATAGCGCGTATCGCGGGGATATTAAGCTCCCCAGGCCCCGCTTGATTCATAAAACTAGCACAGTGGTACTGCGCAGCGCGATCAAAGCTACGCTGTAAATTACCGGTCGAAAGGGCCAGTGCACACACTGAGCTACCGTGGGTTTTATAATGCTCGTGCGCTTGGCTGGAAGGCTCACGGTTGAGCACTAAATTGATCCCCCCCTGCTGCATCAACGTTACCTTTTTTGAACGATGATGATGGGTTTCGCGAAAGCCAAGTGCCTCAAGCAACTGAAAGAGTGGATTATCTACGCCCTCAGGCAAGGCAAATTCGATAAATTCCACATCTTGTATCTGCTCGTTATCTTGTTGCTCAGATGCCTCTTGTTTATCGGTATCTGGCGCTGTGGTCTGTTCTGCCAGCCAGATAAGAGAGCGCATGCCATCGACCGCTTTTTGCGGCGCCGGTGAGGATCTAAACTCGTCATTGAAGATTTCATGGGAGAGATAATCCGTATAACCTTTATCTTGCAAACATTGTACAAACTCTTTGACCTTCATATCCCCCTGCCCCGGGAAACAGCGAAAGTGCCGGCTGTAATAAAGCGATTCCATCTGCAGCGCAGGTGCATCCGCCACTTGCACTAAGGCAATTTTATCCACGGGAATTTCATCCCTGAGGATATCTAAAGTATTGCCGCGAGCATACATATGGAAATTATCCAGTATGATACCGAGGCTATCGTGATCTGCCTGTTTTACTATATCCCAAGCATCCCCATAATCTGCGGTGTATCTACCCCATGCTAATGCTTCATAACCAATGCTAAAGCCTTCTTGTTGCGCCAGTTCAGCCAATTCGTGCAAATCGGCTGCGGCGCGCGCTTTATCATTAATCAAATGTGGGGATACGTTTGAGCAGATCAGCAGTTTCTTAGTACCTAGTTGGTGCATCAGCTCAAATTTCTGTTGCGCGCGATAAAAATTTTGTGTGCGATATGGTTCAGGCATTGCTTCAAAATCACGAAAAGGCTGCAGTGCGATTATTTCCAATTGCAGATCAGCTGCAAGCTGACAAATATCTGCAGCGCTGCCCTCGAACTGTACTAAGTCATTTTCAAATATTTCAATACCTTGAAAGCCCGCAGCGGCAGCTGCTTGCATCTTTTCCGGCAAGGTTCCAGAGAGTGAGACTGTGGCTATCGATGTTTTCATAATAATTTCCAAACTGGGTAAAGGGTCAGACCAACTGACTGTTAATCAAAAAGCGGCGTGAATATTCTTCCATGACCTCAACGGCATCCACTTCAATGCCGGTAAATATTTCAAAGGCATTTAAAGCTTGGTAATAAAACAGATCAAAGCCGGTGACAATGCGCAATCCCTCTTGCGCGCACTCTTGTAAAAATTGGGTATCTAAGGGTGTGTAGACGGCATCAAATGCCCATTGCTGGTTACCGATAGCTGCTACCTCAATAGGTAGCCCTAACATTGTGTAATGCCCTACAGGTGTACAATTTATTAAGCCATTACAGCCTTGGGCCTCTTTCGTTAACGAGGCGGCATCCAGAGTATTTGCCACAAAACCCGCCTCATTAAGCGCCAGCGCTAACGAATCTGCAGCCTGTTGGTTTAAATCGTAAATAACGACTTGGGTAGCGCCTAATTTAAACAGCGCAAAGGCAATTGCACGGCCCACGCCACCCGCTCCGATTAATAGCACCTTACCTGCTGCTAGCGAGCCCAAACGATGCTGGTAAGCGCGGATAAATCCGCTGTAGTCAGTATTGAAGCCCTGAATACTTTGCTCGGATATTTTCAAAGTATTGGTCGCCCCGACCAAATGTACCGCTTCATCGACGCAATCGCAGTATTCAAGCGCTATCTGCTTGAAGGGATAAGTAATGTTAACGCCCTGATAGTTTCGCTCACGCAATGCTTTTAACGTTGTTGAAAATGCCGCATTGCTGTTTTCTTTTGGCTCATGCAAACGATAGATCAAGGACAGTTTATTTAACTCACCCAATAAATGGTGCATTTGCGGTGAGCTGGATTTTTTGATCGATAATCCAATTAGTCCTAAATTCATTGCTTAACCTCTGTAGATTTTATCAAAAAATAAAATCCTATTTATATGATTATGTAGTATGTAACTATTTAAATACTACATAAGTAATTAAATATTATCTTCTTTATATCAGTAAACTGCAGCGATAAAAAACTGAATTTTCTTCAAACAAACATCGTTAACATATTGATAATAATGATTTTTTATTATATTTTAATTGCGCATACAGATAGTTGCCAATCTCAAAATCTAATACATCGCACGTTTTTTTTATTGGTTTATTGAGCAGATCTGTCATTATCATGCGCATAATTATTGATCCATTCTTCTTCCTGAGTTCGTTATGCACCTAATATTGAGTATTACCGCTCCCATATTTCTACTGATATTTATCGGCTACATCGCCACCCGCACTGGGCTTATTACACCAAGCGCGCTAGCGGGAATGAGTAAATTTGTCCTCTATTTATCGCTACCAGCACTGATATTTTCAAAATTATCAGTGGTACCTATTTCCGCCATCATTAATCTTCAATACATGGGTGCCTATGCTGCCGGTTGTTTGGGGGCATTCTTTTGCGCTCTACTGATCAGCCACTACTTCACCAAGACTCCCGCACTATTGAGCTGTGTTAAAAGCTTGGGCAGCGCTCAGCCAAACAGCGCCTTTATCGGCCTACCTGTCATGTTGCAATTTTTTACCAACCCGATCACACAAACTTTCGCCATGGTGTTATTGGTTGAGAATATTCTTATATTTCCTCTGGGGCTGGCCATGATTGAGATGGCAAACCAGCGTTCCTCTCAGGGATTTTCTCTGGCAATACTGCGACCTGTGGCCACTAAAATCCTAAAGAACCCCATTATTCAAGCGGTAATTCTCAGTGTATTATTTTCAGTGTTGAATTTAGAAATACCAGATTTTGCCGGACATGCGCTCACATTATTAGGTGCTGGCGCCACCCCTTTGGCACTTATCATCATTGGCGGATCGCTAGTGGGTGTCTCTATTCGTGCTAATTTTTCTGACATAGCACTGGTCGCTATCTGCAAGCTCATAGTGGCGCCTCTACTCACCGCACTGGTGGTGGTACTAGCAGTCCCCGACATGGACTTGCAGCTCAAACAAGCCGTTATCTTGTTCGCTGCAATACCTATGTTCAGTACTTACCCGATCATCGGCGGTCAATACGGCTTACAAGCATTTTGCTCTGCCGCATTATTAGTCACTACAGTGCTGGCCTTTTTCAGCATCAGCACTGTGCTCTACCTAATACAGTTATTGTAATGCGCTTTAGTCAATCAGCTCACTGTGAATATCGAACTTAGCTTTAAAAGGTACTAGCGCGGCGAGTGGTTCTATTTGGCTCTGGGAAAAGAACTGGTAGGCATCAATGCCCTGGTAGTAAAACAAATCAAAGCCACTGACTAACGCCAGTCCTGCTTGATGTGCCGCCTTTAAAAACTCCGTATCAATCGGTGTATACACCGCATCAAAAGCCCACTCCTGTCCACCAAACAGTGTTGCATCCAATGGGTTTCCTGGGGTTTTAAGGTGACCGACTGGGGTACAGTTCACTAGGCCATCGACCTTTTTTGCGGTGTCCGCTAGTTGCACCTCTGCGATCACTTCGGCGCATATGCCCGCATTATTTAGCGCATCACTTAGAGATTGCGCATCCGCGACATTTAAATCGTAGATATAGACTTTGGTTCCGCCCACTTTAGCCAGTCCAAAAGCCACTGCTCTACCGACACCACCGGCGCCGATTAATAATGTATCCCCTGCTGGAGAGTCACCACGACGATGGCGATAACCGTGAATAAAGCCACTGTAATCGGTATTAGTAGCCACCACTTTTTTGTCTTTAAAATACAGCGTATTTGTCGCACCTACTGTTGTCGCAGCTTCATCTGCATGGTCGACAAACTGCATCGCTATCTGTTTAAAGGGGTAAGTCACATTACAACCGGTATACCCTTCCTCGCGTAGGCGCTGTAACGTGACACCAAACATAATAGGACTGTTTTTACCCGGATCATTAAGATCATAGCTGACCTGCGCGCCGTAAATATTACCTAACATACAGTGCAGTGAAGGGGCGCGAGATGCCCCAATAGACATGCCGATCAACCCCAGCTTAAGTTCCATAAGATAAACCTCAAAAAATATATAAAATCGGTGAACAAGAGAGCGGGTTTCAGCCACTCTCATTTAGATAAAAGACTGGATCAGTAAAGCAGCTGACCCGGTGACCCTAGATTCGGCGATTGAGTGGCCGAATCTAGGATGGTAATTACATCAAGCCCAACAGCGTAGGCAGGCCAATAACCAATTCTGGTACAAAGGTGATGAGAATTAAGACCGCTAATTCGACGAGAAAGAACGGCATAATTGCGCGACTAATTCGCCCGATACCCACTTTGGCAATAGAGTCTGCGACAAACAAACAGAGTCCCATGGGCGGTGTTATCAAGCCGATCATCAAGTTAAAGATAACCACGATACCAAGGTGAGTTGGATCAACGCCCAAGTTAATCGCAATAGGATGAATGATCGGTACTAACACCAACATTGCCGCGATGCCTTCAAGAAATAGACCGACAAAGAGGAATAACAAAATCACTGAGACCAGGAACATCCACTTAACCGACATATACTGCACCGCAAAATCGGTGATCATATTCGGCACACGATTGTAATTCAGTAACCAGTTAGCCGCAGCTACTGCACCAATCACAATCATGATCACCGCACTATCACGCATCGCGCGGGCAAATAAACCCACTAGGCGACTCGGTTTTAACTGGCGAAAGATAAAGATGCCGACAAACATGGCATAGGCAACGGCAAAACTCGCCGCTTCTGTGGGCGTCACTATCCCCAGCAAAATACTACCGACCACAAAGACCGGCATCATTAACGGGATAATGCCTTCCAGTAACGCTTTTCTACGACTCGGCTGAACCTCAGTGCTTTTCGCTCGAGCAGCTTCTTCGTAGTGCCCTGCGAAAAAGTACACGTACACAGAGAGAAATATGGCCAGTAATACGCCCGGTACAACACCGGCCATAAATAGCGCAGGTACTGACACTCCCGTGACCGTTAATGCATAGATAATCACCGGAATGCTTGGCGGTATAATGGGACCGATGACGGAGGAAGCAGCGGTTAAAGCGGCGGCGAATTCTCGCGGGTAACCCTTTTTCTCCATCTCTGGAATAAATACACGACCAATCGCCGACGTATCAGCAACAGCAGAACCCGATAAACCGGCAAAAATAACCGATGCCCAAATATTGACAAAGGCCAGGCCTGCGCGCATACGGCCAACCAAAACATTGGCAAAGGCGATAATACGACTGGTGATGCCCGATTCGTTCATCAGTTCACCGGCGAGGATAAACAGTGGAATCGCTAACAGTGGATAAGAGCTGAGACCACCAAACATCTGGGTGGCGACAATACGGATATTGTAGGGAAAATCACCCACAGCCATGAAATAAAGCAGCGAGGCAATAATGGCAAAGGCGATGGGCAAACCAATAAAAATGGCGATCAATAAAATGGCATAAGTCATTAGAGCGCTCCCTCTGCACTTTGGGTACTTTCACCGTTAATACGGTTGAGAAAACGAATCAAGGCCGCTACCGCTAACATCGAGCCGCCTAATACCATGGCAAAGTAATATGGATACATTTGCCCTAACACAACGAGGCTGTCTATCCCGGTAAATTCACTCAGTGAGCGGGCCGATGATAGCAAGCTTGAAGCATCCACCTTGCCTCTTTTCATCATGAACAAGTAACCCGAATAAGCCAGTAATGAGCCGATAGCGACCACCCCTAAATCAACAAAAGCGTTAACTAATTTATAGATCTTTTTAGGTAACATGTTCGCCAGCAAGTCAAAAGCGACGTGCCGATCCAGCATATAGGCCCATGACATACCAAACATGATGCCGTAAATGGCGAGATACACAGGTAACTCTTCACCCCATTCAAAAGACGTACCTAAAGTGTATCGCTGTATTGAGTTGACAAATATTATTGTAAACACTAGCCCCATGCACAGCGCAGCACCTGCTGCATAAAGAGTAGCTACCCCTTTAGTGAGAGGACGAAGAAAACTAACCATAATTTTAAACCGAGGAATTTTAGAGATAAAAAACCCGACTTACCCTAGGGGAAAGCCGGAAAAGACAATAACTTTCAAACACTGAAATAGCTGCGCTTAATCTGTTGCTAACGAGGGCTTAAGTGAAGGCTGACAAAACATCAATGAATGTTCTGCAAACCCCCACTGTTAAAAACAGCTGGTTTGCTCAATCACAGCGCAGAGGTTGTACGAGGTTTACTTGGATTCTGCAGCGGCAACCGCTACCTCCAGCTTTTCAATCCACTTGGCATCATCGCCAAGTTCAGCCGCTAACCACTTTTTAACTGCTGGCTGCGCCTTGTCCTTAAATAGGGCTAAATCAGCCGCTGTCGGAGAATATACTTGCATACCATCAGCCACTACTTTCGTCACGCCATCTGCCGTATTAAATTGTTGGATGGCACGCCCCATAACACCGGCAATACGTGCAGCTTTAGCAACAACGGCTTGCTCTGCATTAGAAAGTGATGCGAAAAACTCATCATTAATTACGATAAAATCAGCCGCGTAAATATGTCCATCTAATATCATATACTTCTGTAATTTATGCAGATTGTTGTTATAGATAGTCCCGACTGGATTTTCCTGTCCATCTACTACGCCAGTGGTTAGAGCGTTAGGTAATTCAGACCAGGCAATTGGCGTCGGTTCAGCACCTAAGCCTTTTACCATTTCTATGTACAATGGAATTGGCTGGACACGAAATTTTAAACCTTTCATATCAGCAGGTGTTTTAATTTCACGCTCGTTGTTGGTGAAATTACGAAAGCCTGTTTCGCCGTAAGCAAGGGTACGCAACCCTGTCTCTTCTAAACAATGCTCGCCCAGCGCCTTACCAAATTCACCATCTAATACATCCCATGCCGCAGTAGCAGATGAAAAAGTATAAGGTATGTTTAGTACCCCTGCTGCTTTACAAATGGTAACCATTCCCCCGGAGACGATCGACATCTGCGTCGTTCCCTCCTGAGTTTGTTGAATCAACTCACCTTCATTTCCCAGAGATTTCGAAGGAAAGAGCTGTACTTCGATCTCAGTCTCCCCTTCAACAATATTTTTGAATATGACACCAGCTGCCCCTTTCTTTGAGGTTTGCCACTGCGCTCCATCCACGTGCCCAAGTCTAATAATTGTAGGTGCAGCAAATGCTGAGACGGAAAAAACGGCCGAAACAAGTCCAATATGTAATGCTTTCTTGATCATTAGGAACTCCGAATATTTTCATTATTTTAAAGTTGTACCAAGCAAAAGAAAAAAGTGATTGTACCACCTGGTTAATTACTGGTTTTTGGAAATTATACTAGCTGGTACATTTAGTCAAGTATTTTGTACCAGCTGGTTAAAAGGCTTGATTCTTGAACTCAGAGCTTTACAGTATCTGCATTCACTATGCATCAGGATTAAACGACACCCAAACTATGCTTGATCAGACTAAAAAACCGAAGCGCCAAGGATGGAAACAGAACCCGGAAGCTGTTCAAGAAAACATCTTAAACGCAGCACTGGAAGAGTTTTCTCAACGCGGCTTTGCCAGCGGCAGTATCAATGTTATTGCCGACAAAACCGCGACCTCTAAGCGCATGATTTACTACTACTTTGGCGATAAAGAAGGGCTATATCGTAAAGTGATAGATAAAGCTTACCAAGACATGCGCGAGGGTGAGGCCAAGTTAAATTTGGATGTATCTGACCCCGTAGCAGCCATGCGTAAATTGATCAAATTCACCTTTGAGCACCATGCAGAGCAGCAGGACTTCATTCGTCTGGTGATGATAGAGAATATTCATCGCGCTAAACATTTAGCTTCCAAAGAAAAATTTGCCGAAATTAACGCACTCGCCATAGCACGCGTCAACGAAATTTATAACGCAGGCGTTACCCAGCAAGTATTTCGCACCGGTCTTTCACCGGCGCAAATACACTGGCAAATTAGTGCAATGTGCTTTTTCAACGTCTCCAACAAAGCTACTTTTTCAGCCGCTTTTGGCGATGATTTATTTAGCCATGACGGCCAGCAACAATTATGTCGCTCGATACAAAACACCGTACTAGCTTTTCTGGAATACGATCCTGAGCAAAGTGAAACGCGGGGTTTGTCGGACAAGACAAACTCTTAACGCACTTAAGCTTAAACACCTTAATTTAGTGAAAAATCACACCACGAGAAGACCCTGATGTTGAAATTAATGATTTTGAACGGCCCTAACTTAAATTTACTCGGTACTCGCGAGCCCGACCAATACGGTCACGAAACCTTGGCTGATGTCGAAAGCATGTGCCGTGAAGCTGCTGTCGCTTACGATTATGAGGTTGATTTTAGACAATCCAACCACGAGGGTGTGCTGGTTGATTGGATCCACGAGGCCGGACAACTTCTCAAACGCGGTGAGCTAGCGGGGATTGTATTCAATCCAGGCGCTTACACTCACACCTCTATCGCACTCCATGACGCCATCAAAGGCACTAACGTACCGGTGATTGAAGTACATATCTCTAATGTCCATAACCGCGAAGCGTTTCGTCATCACTCTTATATTTCACCCGCTGCTGCTGGCATCGTTGTAGGCATGGGTGTATACGGTTATGTCTTAGGCATTCATGGTCTGGCACATAAACTTGGCTAAGTTTTATCTTCCCTGATCGCCTGAGTACGAAACTGCTTGGGTGTCTGCCCACAAAGTCTTTTAAAGAAACGATTAAAATAAGCGGGGTCATTAAAACCCAGCGCATAGGCGATTTCACTCACGCTCATCACCGTATAAATTAAGTGACGTTTCGCCTCCAGTAACAGCCGCTGATGAATCAACTGCAGTGCACTACTATCAACCAATCGCTGACATAAGCTGTTGAGATAAGGGGCGGTAATTCCCAGCTCTTTCGCGTAACTTTCCACTTTGCGCTGTTCTAGATAGTCTCGATTAATCATCGCACTAAAACGACTTAAATATTCACTCTTTCGATCTTGATGCCCTTTTGAGTAAGAGTGTTGTATTGCATGACGCTCCAGCCATATCGCTAATAATGTCACTAGAGATACCAAGGCCTGAGCACGACCTTCTGCCAGCGATTGATTGTACTCGAACTGTATTAACTGCAGCATCGCTTCAAGTTGTGCACAGCCATTATTAACCGGCATGATAAACGTCGATTGTATCACCGGTTTATCAATACTGGCACTGAGCTTAAGCTCATCCAACAACACATTTGATATGGATATCACCGTGCCAGACACATCCTCTGACCAGATAAAATCATGCACGCACATCGGCGAGATAACCATAATGCACGGCCCCTCCACTCTCGTAGTAGCACCATCTAAATTGGCCTCGCCACTGCCTGCTTGCAAATAGAAAATTTGCGACAAAGCGCTGTGCCGATGTGGCCGGATGGTAAATTTATGTGCTCTGGTACGCGTGATTAACGGTTCACAGTGCAGTAAATCAAGCATCGCAGTTGACTCTCCTTCACCGTAAAACTGTATTGTCGGGATATTTGATTGCGCCACAGAGCCTCCTTAAATGAAAAATATTCGAAAAGTACCATAACCACACCCATTTGTGGCTTTATTATCCCTATAAATTCATTAAAAATACAGTTACATAAACAAACAAGCTTTTAGCTCGTAACCCGTCACTAAAGTCTTTCATTTTTCAACAAAGGGCAATTAACATGGTTTGGAAAAAACATGATTATGACAATCTCCCAGGCACTGTGGTGTTTGATGGTGAATGTACACACACCTCTTACAATTTAAACAAAATGGCTTTTTCGTTTAACAGCCCAGAAAACCGCGCAGAATTTGCTGATGATATGGATGCGTATTGTCGTAAGTTCGAGCTAACGGATGATCAGCGTGTCGCGGTATTAGACGGCGATTTCCCCGCGCTGCTACGCCTTGGTGGCAACATTTATTACCTGGCTAAGATTGCTGTATTCCACGGCATGACCATGCAAGATGCCGGTGCAGCTTTTCAAAACATCACCACTGAGCAATTCAAGCAAAAGCTAGCAGACAACGCAGCAGGCTTTCAACAACATTTAGAGAAGCGTGGAGGTTACTGGAATGGGTAAGGTTATAGGCGGTTTAACAACATCTCACATCCCAGCTGTGGGTAATGCAATGGCTAACAAGCTAGAGCAAGACCCGTACTGGAAACGTTTTTTTGATGGCTACAAGCCGGTTATTTCTTGGTTAGAAAAAGAAAAGCCTGATGTCGTTATCGTGGTTTACAACGATCACGGTCTAAATTTCTTTCTCGATACAGTACCGACTTTCGCCATTGGTTGTGCCGATTCTTATGCCAATGATGACGAGGGTTGGGGCATCCCCACGACGGCATCGTTTAAAGGTGATGCGCAACTGTCTTGGCACTTGTCTGAGTCGCTGATCGAACAGGGCTTTGATATGACCATGTGTCAGGAAATGAAGGTCGATCACGGCTGTGTGGTACCCATGAACTTGATGTTCAGACACTTGCCAGAATGGCCTTGTAAAATCATTCCACTGGCGGTTAACACCGTGCAGCATCCTATGCCTAGCGCCAAACGTTGTTACGACTTAGGCAAAGCACTGCGTGTCGCGATTGAATCATATCCAGAAGATACCAAAGTAGCGATCTTTGGTACCGGCGGCATGTCACACCAGCTACAAGGTGAGCGTGCAGGTATAATCGACGTTGAGTTCGATTTAGAGTGCATGCACAACATCGTCAATGACCCCGATAAGATGACGGCGTTAACCAACACCAACATCATGGAGAGAGGCGGTACTGAAGGCATTGAAGTGATCATGTGGATGGTCATGCGCGGCGCGATTGCACCGAACGTTAACTTACTGCACAAGCACTACCACGCACCGATCTCAAACACCGGTGCCGGTGTGTTATTGATGACAGATGCTACTGACTAGATAAACCTAAATATCAGCTTTATCTACTACCCCTTGTTTTTACAGGGGGTATTCGTTTATATGTACCTAACTCATTCATAAACCATCGGAAAAACAGTGCTTACTTGGCTGCGCAACAAACTATCAGGCGATACCACTCTCCCCGCGGTGATCTTTATCGACATCGGCTATGATTGCTATCAGCTCTGTGAAGCCCTCACCCAGCAGAAAATAGCCCAACCTATCGCGTTTATCGACGAAGAGCCTTGGAGCCACCTCACTAAGATGCAGGGCGCTAAGTTACACTACCCCAACGAAATACTAGCGCTTAGCAAAAAACACCCAGTACAAGTTGTGATAAAATTCACCGGCTTAGGCTGGGAGCCAGATCCACCCACCGTTGGAAATTTAGCAAAGCTAAAGGTGCATTTATTAACACTCGATCCCCAAAATACTCTAGAGCAACAGTTGACGGCACTGCGAGCCGTGCTTAATTAACATCCCTCAATAACAGAGCAATATACAGCAGGCCTTTAAGTGTCACGCATTCTACGCAAGTTTTTCCTACCCATTATTTTCCCCTCAGCGCTGGTATCTATTACCCAACAATCACTGTTAGTGGTACTGCCACTGTATGTGTTAGCCATAGGCGGCAGTTGGACTGAATCGGCGATGATCATCGGTATCAAAGGAATGGGCATGATGCTTGCAGATCTGCCGGCGAGTTTACTGATTGCGCGCTTTGGCGACAAAAAAGTGATGCTCTGCGCGGCTTTTGTCTCTGTCTGCGCCATACTGATCCTGGCATTATTTCCCACCCTCGCCATGGTCAGCGCTGCTGCACTACTGCTCGGCCTCGCCCATGCAACTTGGCTAGTAGCACGCATCTCCTTTGTCACAGAAGTCACTGCGGTTAATGAGCGCGGCAGAGTGATGTCGCTGTCCGCGGGCACCATTCGTTTAGGTAACGTGATTGGACCTGCTATGGCCGGTGTGTTAATTGCCACTGCCGGCTATCAAGTCACCCTTGCCGTCTTTGCCATGATTTCTGCCTTGGTGCTGCTGTTTGTTGTGCTGTGGGTGCCGTTTATGCCGCCAAGAAAACATGATTCTCATAAAGTAAGCGCGCTTAAAAGTGCTTTAATCGACAACCGAAAAGTATTTTATACGGCAGGTGTCGCCTCTATTGCGCTGATGCTGGTGCGCTCTTCAAGGGCCTTATTATTACCCTTAACCGGCGCTGCACTATTATTGGATGAGAGCAGTATCGGCATGGCAATTTCTGCAGGCGCCATTATCGATACTTTGCTGTTTTATCCCGCGGGCAGCTTGATGGATAGAGTCGGCCGCAAGCCTATTCTGGTCACTAGCTTAATCTTATTAGGCGCAGGCCTGATGCTATTACCGCTGGCCGAAGGTTTTTACAGTTTAGTGGTCATTGCCAGCTTATTGGGTTTAGCCAACGGTATTTCAGCGGGCGTGATAATGACAGTGGGGGCAGACTTAGCACCAAACGTTAATCGCGGTGGCTTTATCGGAATTTGGCGTTTGTTATCAGATGTGGGTTCAACCTCAGGCCCAATCATTATAGGCCTGGTGGTCAAATTCTCTGGATTAGCTGCAGCCACTTATAGCATAGGTTTTTTAGGCCTGCTTGGCGGCGTCTATGTGATTAAAATGCTAACTGAGACTAATAGGAAAAGTGATTAAGTCTTTAGTCTTTAGTCTTTAGTCTTTAGTCTTTAGTCTTTAGTCTTTAGTCTTTAGTCTTTAGTCTTTAGTC
>JABSRB010000042.1 GCA_013215375.1 Oceanospirillaceae bacterium
CGCTCCCCGATTCTCCCCAGCCTAATGTGGTGCCAGCGGCGTCGCACAGTCGAACCCGGCAGGAAGTCCCGCCCCCATCGACACCTAGTAACCAGTGTGGGTTATCAGTCATTGTTGTAGTCCAATTGCTCTGTCTGCGTTGTTACTTGTTGGTAGTAAGTTTGATGTTCTAATGCTGCTGCCGCCTGTGTATCAATAATGACGATGGTATCCCGGTGCATTTGTAATGCCGATGCAGGGCAGCTGGCCGACAGTGGTCCTTCCACTAGTTCTTTTATCGCATTAGCCTTGGCTGATCCCGTTGCCAACAGTAGAATTTTATCGGCTTCTAAAATAGTGCCAATACCCATAGTGATCGCTAGACTTGGTTGAAATTCACCTGGGTTAAAGAATCTCTTATTATCATCCAAAGTCTGTTTCGCTAAGGTTTTAACCCGGGTGCGTGATACTAAGCTAGAACTAGGTTCATTGAAACCTATATGGCCGTTTCTACCTACGCCTAATATTTGTAAGTCGATGCCTCCACAGTGTTTTATCTGCGCTTCATATTCACTGGCAGCCGTCTTAGGCTCGCTCATACCGTTGGGCACATAAGTATTATTCAGATCGATATCGATGTGCTGAAAAAGTTGTGAATTCATAAAATAGCGATAACTCTGCGGGTGGCTGGTGGCTAAGCCTAAATATTCATCTAAATTGAAAGTGTGGGTCTGCTTAAAAGAGAGTTGGTTATTTTCATACATCTCTATTAGTTCTTTATACAGAGCCACAGGCGTGCTGCCAGTTGCTAAACCGAGTACCGGGGATTGTTTACTGTTAATTAGGTCTAGGCAATAGCGAGCTCCTAAAGTGGCGACTTCTGCTGCGCAGCTGGCGATGATGACCTGCATGGTGGTTGGCTCCAAATATTGTTTATCGATGCTTGTATAAAAAAGTGTTTTTAGCATACCTTTGCAATACCAATATGTCTAATTTAAATTTTTATTGGTTGGTTTTTTATTAGAAGGGGAAGATGTAGTGTGTTTTCCACTGTTTAAGGTCGAATGGTTATGCTTTTGGTCCATAGTCTAACCTATATATTTAATATTGGTATTGCATTGGTGGTTAATTGGTATTAATGTACTGGGCAGTTGTAAATGTAAAATGAAAACCAATTTATAAAAAATAAAATGGAGAATAAAAATAATGAAAAATACGCAGATGCAAAAAGCAACCAAGACCATCGCGACGCTCGCGGCAGGTTTTGCGCTGGCTTCTACCAGCTTTTCCGCTTTTTCTGCCGACAAACTAGTGATAGAAAGCTGGCGGGCAGAAGATACAAAAATATGGTCAGACATCATCATTCCCGCTTTTAATAAGAGTAACCCAGACATCGAAGTGGTGTTTGCTCCGGTGCCTACTAGTAGCTATGACTCGGCTTTAAACGCTAAGCTAAAAGCGGGAACGGCAGGGGATTTAATTACCTGTCGCCCGTTTGATGTATCCCTTAGTTTGTACAACAAAGGTAACTTAACCTCTTTGAATGACTTGCCTGGTTTGGCAAGTTTTTCCGATGTGGCGAGAAGCGCCTGGATTACCGATGATGGCAAAAACACTTTCTGTCTACCGATGGCCTCTGTTATTCACGGTTATATCTATAACAAAGAAATCTTCAAAGAATTGAAGCTTGAAGTGCCTAAAACGGAGAGTGATTTCTTTAAAGTACTGGCGACCATTAAGAGCGAAAGTCGTTATACGCCTTTGGTAATGGGTACCGCAGATCAGTGGGAAGCGGCTACCATGGGTTATCAGAATTTTGGGCCCAACTATTGGAAAGGCGAACAGGGACGCAAAAATGTCATTAGTGGTCAGGAAAAATTATCTGACTCACAGTATGTGAAAACCTTTGAACACTTGGCCAAGTGGGCGCCGTATATGGGGCGTAGCTACCAGTCACAGAAGTACTCTGATTCACAAAATTTGTTTACTTTAGGGCGTGGTGCTATTTATCCTGCGGGTTCATGGGAAATCAATGGTTTTAACGCGCAAGCGGACTTTGAATTTGGCGCTTTTTATCCGCCAGTACCAGAGGGGCAAGATACTTGTTATATCTCTGACCACACCGATATTGCTATGGGTCTCAATGCCAATAGTAAAAATAAAAAGTCGGCTAAGGTTTTCTTGAATTGGATGGCATCTAGTGAGTTTGCCGAGCTGTACTCAAATCAGTTGCCTGGGTTCTTCTCGCTCTCCAAGCATGCCATTGATTTGAAAGACCCTGTTGCTCAAGAGTTTTTAAGCTGGCGCGGGCAGTGTAAGCAAACGATTCGCAACTCTTACCAAATATTGTCTCGCGGTGAGCCAAATTTGGAAAATGTATTGTGGAATACCAGTGTTGGTGTCTTAAACGGTACTATGACGCCTAAAGAGGCCGCTGATAAAACTCAAGCAAGCTTGGTTAACTGGTATAAACCTCAGCAGTAAATAAACCCTGCCAGCCATTTTCTGCTGGTGTTGTTTAACAGTGTAAAGATCAAAAGCGGGGCTGTGAAATTACTGGCCTCGCTATTATAAAAATAGTAAAACCTTTGGTAATCCTATGACAAAAACTTCCGCGGGGAAGCCTTTTCCCTGGCACATCCTATTCTTTTTAGGCCCAGGGCTACTGATCTATTTCAGTGTTAGTGTCTATCCGCTATTGGATACACTCAGATTGAGCTTTTTTCATGAGTCTAGCGACGGATCACTCGCGTTTGCAGGCTTAGCTAATTTCACCAAGTTGCTGTTCGACGTCGTATGGTCTGAGCCCTTTTGGAATGCGACTTGGAATAATCTAGTGTTTTTCTTTATTCATATGTTAGTGCAAAACCCGATAGGTTTGCTACTGGCAGTATTGCTCAGTTCGCCAAAACTACGTTTGAGTGGCACTTATCGTACCCTTATTTTTATGCCGACTATGTTGTCTGTGGTTATCATCGGATTTGTCTGGCAGCTGCTGTTAAGTCCGCTGTGGGGAATTACCGAAAATTTCATGTGGAACTTAGGTCTAGAGGACTACTTTGATGCCTGGTTGGGTAAGGAGAGCTCTGCGCTAGTCACTTTGGCTTTTATCTCTGTGTGGCAGTTTGTCGGAATTCCTATGATGTTGATTTATGCCGCATTGCTGAGTATCCCCGATGAGTTGAGCGATGCCAGTGTGGTGGACGGTGCCAATCCATGGCAGGCGTTTTTCTATATCAAGTTACCGCTTATTTTACCGACTATTGGCATGGTTTCAATTCTGACCTTTGTCGCTAACTTTAACGCTTTTGAGCTGGTTTACACCATTAAAGGGGCGCTGGCGGGACCTAACTATTCAACCGATATTATGGGTACCTTGTTCTATCGCACCTTCTTTGGTTTTCAGTTGCAAGAGGGCAGTCTCACCATGGGTGCAGCGGTCGCGACTTTGATGTTCTTAGTGATATTGCTAGGGGTTGCGCTCTACCTGTTTTTCTTCCAACGACGTATTAAGCGTTTCCAATTATAAGGCAGTAGCAAAATGAAAATTAGGCATGACAGAGCAAAAGCGCTAATGGTACACGCGGTTTTGCTCACTTATACGCTGATAGCACTGTTCCCAATATGGGTAGTGATCATTAACGCTTTTAAAAGCAGAAAGGCTATTTTTAACGATCCGCTGGCGCTGCCAACGGCTGATACCTTTAGCATCGTGGGTTTTGAGGAGGTGTTACTGCGCTCTGAGTTTGATGTGTTTTTCAGTAACAGCATGATAGTGACGCTAACCTCAATCTTTTTTGTGCTGCTGTTTGGCGCCATGATCGCCTGGGCGCTAACTGAGTATAAATTTAAGGGAAACTTATTGATCGCGGTGCTGGTGGCCATGGGTATTATGATCCCGATTCGTTTGGGCACCGTCAGTATCTTGCAATTGATGAGTGATCTGAACTTAGTAAATACTTTAACCGCGTTAGTGTTGGTTTATATCGCCCAAGGCTTGCCGCTGGCAGTGTATATACTCTCTGAGTTTATTAGGCAGATCCCCAAAGACTTGAAGGAGGCTGCACGCTGTGATGGTGTCGGTGAAATTAAGATATTTTTTGCCATTATAGTGCCGCTGATAAAGCCTGCGATGGCGACGGTGGCAGTGTTTACTATGATCCCTATCTGGAATGATCTTTGGTTTCCGTTAATCCTCGCGCCCTCAGAAGGTAATCAGACCATTACCTTGGGAGTGCAACAGTTTATCGGCCAGTTTGTCACCGATTGGAATTCAGTGTTGGCGGCGTTGACCTTAGCAATTTTGCCTATTTTAGTGCTGTACTTGATCTTTTCCCGCCAGTTAATTCGCGGTTTGACCTCGGGAGCCGTGAAATAAGCACAATTCAAAGCGTAGCAAGTTGCGCTAATAGCAATGATGAGAATCTTGCAGCAATAGCACTACTATTGCTGCACTCCTAATAAGAAAGATGCCTTAAGAAGGCAAGTGAAGGTAGTTTGATGGCCGATTTAAAACTGACGGATGTTAAAAAAAGTTTTGGTAATGTCGCTGTGTTGCATGGCATAGATTTGGATATTAAACACGGCGAATTTGTTGTGTTAGTAGGGGCTTCCGGTTGTGGTAAATCAACCTTGTTACGTCTCATTGCTGGCTTGGATGAAATAACCAGTGGCAGCATGGAAATAGGCGGCGAAGAAGTTAATGGTATAGCGCCGGCTAAGCGTGGCATCGCGATGGTGTTCCAGTCCTATGCGCTCTATCCGCATATGAGTGTGTTCAAGAACATGGCGTTTGGCTTGAAAGTGACCGGCAGTGACAAAGCATCGATCCAGAAAAAAGTTGAGCAGGCTGCTAAAACTTTGGGTATTGATCACTTATTGAAACGGTTGCCAAGAGAACTTTCTGGAGGCCAGCGTCAGCGAGTGGCGATTGGACGCGCAATAGTGCGTGACCCTAAAGTGTTTTTGTTTGATGAGCCATTGTCGAATTTAGATGCCGCGCTACGTGTGCAGACCCGTGTCGAAATAGGAAAGTTACATAAAGAGCTAGGCGCGACGATTGTCTACGTTACCCATGATCAAGTCGAAGCGATGACCTTAGGCGATAAAATTGTGGTGATGAACGCAGGTAGGATAGAACAGTGTGGTACGCCATTACAGTTGTATCAGCATCCACAGACATTGTTTGTGGCAGGGTTTATAGGCTCGCCAAAAATGAATTTTATTGAGGGCATAGTGAAGCATATTAGTGAAGACTGCTTAGTGTTAACCCTCAGTGATGGCACAATAACTAAGGCTTATGTTGACAGCAGCGGTTGTAATTTAGATGATGTTGTCACTTTTGGTATTAGACCTGAGCATTTAACAGAAGATTCATCAGCGGATGTGTCGCTGCTAGCCACAGTTACTTTAGTGGAGCAGTTAGGTGAGGCCAGTTATTTGTATCTGACACTCGCCGATGGTACTGAGATGGTAATGCGCACTTCTGGCGAGAGTACCACCATCATCGGTGAGCAAGTTGAGGTTGGTTTTAATCCAGAAAGCGGTCATGTTTTTGACGCAGATGGAGGTGCATTAACTAGACTGCGTGCTGGCAATACAAAATCAGTGGCAGAACTGGCGCAGATTAAGGCGCAGTTGAGCAATTAATAACACAACAGAGGGTAATGGTTAACAGATGAGTTCGATACCTAGGCTAATTTATGAAATTTTCGGAGGTCCTCAGGCGATAGCCAGAGACTCGCGTCCCCTATATAAGCAATTGCAAAAACGCCTTCGAGAATCGGTCAATGAAGGTGTGCTTAAATCTGGAGATGTTATTCCTGCGGAGCGTGAAATAGCGGCGGCGTTGGAGCTATCAAGGGTGACTGTGCGTCGAGCCATTAATGATTTAGTGCAAGAAGGTTTGCTTACTCAGCGTCAGGGGGCGGGCACCTTTGTTACGGATCGTGTGCAGCAGCCGCTAAATTACCTGAAAAGCTTTAGTGAAGTGATGGCCGAGCGAGGTCAGCAGGCAGGGTCTACTTGGTTGGATCGATCTCTGGGGCTAGCGACCCTGGAGGAACAGCAGGAATTAAAGGTCGGTGCAGAAGATGAGATAGTGCGTTTATACCGATTGCGTACCTCTGATGGAAAACCAATGGCGCTGGAGTTGGCGTCCTTACCTAGAAAATTTATAGATAATCCGTTTGAAGTCTCTACTTCGCTGTATGAGACTCTTGCAGACAAAGGTTGTCGCCCAGTGAAAGCGCTGCAGAAAATTCGCGCGATATCTATCGATGAACCAAGAGCGAAACTGTTAAACATTGAGCCAGGTGGCGCAGTGCTTTATATCGAACGCTTAGGTCTGCTCAAAGATGGTACGCCTATGGAATTTACCCGCTCCTACTTTCCCGGAGACAGCTACGATTTTGTGGCAGAGATTCGCAATCCAACGGAATAGTAGATCACACTTGCTTTCAGTTAAGTGCTCTAATCACTTTGGCGGGCACACCAGCGACCAGCGTGGCTGGTGGTACATCTTTAGCGACAACAGCGCCCGCTGCTACCACAGAATCCTTGCCTATAGTTACCCCCGGTAATATTTGCGCACCCATGCCTATCCAAACATTGTTTTCAATGGTGATAGGTAGTGCTTTTCCCAAATCTAACAAGCGCTCTTCGGGCTGTAGAGGGTGGCTCGCTGTGGCAAGTGTTACTCCGGGCCCCAGCATAACATTATCGCCAATAGAGACTTTAGCCGAATCTAAAATAGTGCAGTTATGATTGGCATAAAAGTTACTGCCCAAGTCAATGTTGTAACCGTAATCACAGTAAAAATTTGGCTCGATGATTGCTTTTTTGCTGCTGTTAAATAGCTTGCTCAATATTTGCTGGCGCTTGCCTTTTTGGTCGGGGTGGCAGTGGTTATATTCAAAGCATAAAGCTTTGGCTCTTTTGCGCTGGTTGCTTAACTGTGGGCAGAGAGGGTCGTAATCTTGCCCAGAGAGCATTTTTTGCATCTGATCAATAGTTTCGGTCACAAATGTCTCGATTTGTCAGTGGAGGTTGTGAGTTATTATAAGCCAGAGCTAGTCCACAATTAAAGTGAATAGCTGCTTTGGTGCGGATGTTTATTCATCTGAAGACCTATTCAGGAGCCTGTCCGAGAACTGGCTGACCTACTGCGAACAAGTCTATTTGGCCAAATTTAACGCTCATTATCGTTAAATAACGCGCTATTCGCCTCAAATAGTTTTGCTCTCGCTACGATCGCAGTCCTCGGGCAGGCTCCTAGGAAGCAGTCCGAGAAGCAGGCTAATCTGCTGCGGACTAGTCTGTTTAGTTAAATTCAACGCTGATTATCGTTAAATAACGTGCTATTCGCCTCAAATCATCCCTGTATTTTCCAGAAACAGTCTCGCCCTCGCTGCGATCGCTATTTTCAGACAGCCTCCTAGTGCTAGAATAGTCTGAGTTAAATAACTGTTTTGGAGAGATAATGGCGATTTGGGTGGATGCAGATGCATGTCCTGCGGTAACGAAAGAGATTTTACTGCGCGCGGCACAGCGCACCAAAATATCATTGAGCTTTGTGGCCAATCAGTACATTCAAGTACCCAACGCAGCGAATATTAAATCTATTCGAGTTGCCTCTGGTTTTGATGTGGCGGATGATGAAATAGTAAAGCGCTGTGTTGTTGGCGATCTGGTGATCACTAGCGATATTCCACTGGCGGATGAAGTCATCGATAAGGGTGCTCAAGTATTGACCTCGCGCGGGGAAGTATTAGATGCGCAAAATATAAAGTCCCGATTAAATATGCGCGATTTTTTAGAGACGCTGCGCAGTAGTGGTATTCAATCGGGTGGTCCCGCTAAAATGTCGCAGGCTGACCGACAGGCTTTTGCCAATAAGCTCGATCAGTATTTGAGTAGGTGGTCACAAGCTAAAAAGTAAGATAGAGTGAATAAAGGCGCTGGGCTCTCTGGTTTTCAAGGAGGCTAATGGCGGGCAGCAAACGGTGAAGGTAGATGTCTAAGACACAATTGATTGATCAGTATGGTCGCAAAGTTACATACGTGCGAATGTCGGTTACGGATAGGTGCGATTTTCGCTGTGTCTATTGTATGGACGAGAAAATGACATTTTTGCCACGTGACCAAGTGTTATCCCTTGAAGAAATTCAGTTGATAGCGCAAGCGTTTGTCGAGCTTGGTGTCGATAAAATTCGCCTGACAGGGGGTGAGCCGTTAGTGCGACGTGATGTCATGTCTCTTTTTCAGAGCATAGGGGCGTTGCCTGGCCTAAAGAATTTTTGCCTCACCACTAATGGCTCGCAACTTGTTAAATACGCTGAGCAATTAAAGCAATCGGGTATCAACAGAATTAATATCAGTTTGGATAGTTTGAACCCACTGTTGTTCCACTCGCTGACGCGCATTGGCCACCTCGATAAAGTAATTGAAGGTGTTGATGCTGCTATTACAGCGGGGATTGAGCACATAAAGCTAAACGCAGTGATTTTGAAAGGGCGAAACGATCAAGAAGTGTTGGCTCTGGTTGAGTTTGCACGCGATAGAGGCATCGATATTTCTTTTATCGAGGAGATGCCGCTCGGTGCTATAAGCTCTCATAATCGGGCTGAAACCTATTTTTCCAGCGATGATATCCTAACAGCGATTAAGCAAGTATATCCCCTAGAGCGCTCCACTTTAAATACTGGTGGGCCCTCTGCTTATTGGAGTATGCCTAATAGCAGCAGTAAAATTGGTTTGATTTCACCGCACAGTCATAATTTTTGCGGCGACTGCAATAGAGTGAGAGTAACGGTAGAAGGTAAGTTGTTGCTCTGTTTGGGTAATGAGAATGCAGTGGATTTGAAGCAGATTGTACGTGACAATAATGGTGATATGGATATCTTAAAACATCACATCATACTGGCAATGAACAATAAACCTAAAGAGCATCATTTTGGTGTGGATGGTGAAGTACAAGTTGTGCGGTTCATGAGTATGACAGGAGGTTAATCCTGTCTTGGCTAAAGGGAATAAAAATTAGTGCCTGCTATTAAAATAGAAGCTTTTACATTTGAGTACAATCAGTTACAAGATCGGATTTGTCTAGGTGGAAACCTGTATAACGATAAGGCAGAAATAAGTTTTTGGTTGACCAGGCGGTTGGTGTTGCGCCTGCTGACGGCAGCCGTAGAGTTAGTGCAGAAAACATCCCCAAAAATCACCAATACCCCCCAAGAGCATAAATTAGCCATGGCGCAATTTGAGCATCAATGCGCTCAGCAAAAAGGCAGTAGCAACGTCGAAAAAACAGCGCCTCTAAGTGGCTCAAATGTGCAGCCAATCAATGCTAATATATTGCACCGTATGGACATTAGCTGCAAAGATCAGCGTTATAAAGTGAGCTTTTTTGTAGTGGATACAGAGGAGGCAGTGGCGATTAGTTATTTGGATTCAGGGCAGTTCCACCAAGTGTTATCATTTATTCACAGTGGCGCTTTAGAGTTGGAGTGGGGAGTAGAGGCAGACCTGTTTGCCAGTGATGATGCCCAGCAGCAATATACGCTACAGTGACAAAACCTCTAATATACTTAATCTTTAAATTCAAACATGAAGGTTACCGGCCCGTCGTTAGTAAGTGACACTTGCATATCGGCGCCAAATTCACCGCTGGCAACTTTGTTGTGAGATGTCTTAGCGCTAGTGACAAAAGCATCATAGATCTTTTCCCCGTGAGCCGGGGAGGCGCCCTGTGAAAATCCAGGTCTAGTGCCTTTATTGGTTTGTGCCACTAATGTAAACTGAGAAATAATTAACAGCCCTGCATCTATGTCTTTCAAGCTTAAATTCATTTTTCCGTTTTTGTCGCTAAATATTCGATAGTTTAAGATCTTTTTCAAACAGCGCTCAATGGTGGCGTTGCTGTCATCTTTTTCAACGCCCAGCAGTAATACTATACCTTGATCGATAGCGCCGATAGTTTGCTCCTCGACAGTGACTTGGGCAGTGCTTACTCTCTGTATGAGTGCTTTCATTAGATACTCTCTTAGTGATTAGGCGGTTGATTGTTAGTGCCAAAAGAATAAGGATATTAACCCATCAACGCGGCTCAAAAATAGCGGAGAATTTTTTTATTAGGCAGTGGGGCGAAATAATGTGAAATCCGCTCAAATTGAGAGCTTTCTAAGTAATTTTTTTAGACAATGACAAGGAATGATTTAAACCCAACGTTGCTTAGGGTAAAATACGCCACTTTTTAAACGAGTTTAGCAAGAGAAGATAATGGAAGTTAATCCGATTGTTCAAAATCTTAAAGATATCGAGGCGCGTACAAAATTATTGTACCGGTATCTAGATTATGCAGAAAAAAAAGATCGCCTAGAAGAAGTCACGCGTGAATTAGAATCTGCAGAGGTTTGGAATGATCCAGAAAACGCCCAGAAGCTCGGTAAAGAACGCTCTTCTTTAGAAAATACCGTCACTACATTAGAAGAGTTGTTGGAAGGCGTGGTAGACAATCGCGACTTACTAGAAATGGCGGTTGAAGAGGATGATGAAGCGGCTGTTGAAGATATCATTGCTGAAGTGGCTGAATTGATAGAGCGTCTTGATAAAATAGAATTCCAGCGTATGTTCTCAGGTAGCGCCGATGCTAACAACGCTTTCCTCGATATTCAGTCGGGTTCAGGTGGTACCGAAGCTCAAGACTGGGCGGAAATGGTACTGCGCATGTTCCTGCGTTGGGGTGAAAGCAAAGGTTTTAAAGTTGAATTGCTGGAAGTGTCAGCCGGTGATGTGGCGGGTATTAAAAGTGCCTCGATCAGCTTTGAAGGTGAATACGCTTTTGGCTGGTTACGCACAGAGACAGGTGTGCATCGCCTGGTGCGTAAGTCGCCTTTTGATTCAACGGGTCGCAGGCATACCTCTTTTTGTTCGGTGTTTGTCTCCCCAGAAATTGATGACAACATTGAAATCGATATTAACCCTGCGGATTTGCGTACCGATGTGTATCGCGCTTCAGGTGCTGGTGGACAGCACGTTAACACCACTGAATCTGCGGTACGTATCACCCACGGCCCCTCTGGTATTGTAGTGCAGTCACAAGCGCAGCGCTCGCAACACCAAAACCGTGATACTTGTATGAAACAGTTGCGCGCTAAGCTCTATGAAATGGAAATGCTGAAGCGTTCAGAAGCTGCCCAGACAGTTGAAGATAACAAAGCTGATATCGGTTGGGGGAGTCAGATTCGCTCCTATGTACTTGATGATCAGCGCATCAAAGATTTACGTACCAATACACAAACCTCCAATTGCGACAGAGTGTTGGATGGTGATTTAGATCAATTTATCGTAGCCAGCTTAAAAGCGGGTTTATAAACACAAAACGTTGCATCGTCGCTAGATTATGCTGCGCTTTAGAAAAAACTAACAGGCTTAAAAATGTCAGATATAAATGAACAGCAAGATGAAAACCGCTTAATTGCAGAGCGCCGCGCTAAATTAGATATCCTAAAAGCGGCAGGCAATGCTTACCCAAACAAATTTAGACGCGATACCTATGCGCAAGATCTGTTTGAGCAATACGGTGAGAAAACCAAAGAAGAGCTGGCAGAGCTGGAGATTACGGTCAGTATTGCCGGTCGTGTGATGCTTAATCGTGGTGCTTTTGGTGTTATCCAAGACATGACTGGACGCATCCAGTTCTATGTTAATAAAGCGGCGCGTCCCTTTGCTAAGGCGCTAGATTTGGGTGATATTATTGGTGTTACTGGTATTTTGCACAAATCAGGTAAAGGTGACCTTTACGTGGACTTAGGTGAATACCAGTTGCTGACTAAGAGCTTACGTCCGCTGCCTGACAAGCATAAAGGCTTGCAAGACACTGAAATGCGTTACCGTCAGCGCTATGTTGATCTGATTACTAATGAAGAGTCACGCAGAGTGTTTTCTATCCGCTCTAAAATGGTCGCGGGGATTCGTGACTTTTTGGTGGAGCGTCGTTTCGTTGAAGTAGAAACGCCGATGTTACAAGTGATTCCAGGTGGGGCTACGGCACGACCTTTTATTACCCATCACAATGCATTGGGTCGCGACATGTTTTTGCGTATTGCCCCTGAGCTTTATCTTAAGCGCTTGGTGGTTGGTGGTATCGAGCGTGTGTTCGAAATTAACCGTAGTTATCGCAATGAAGGTTTATCGACGCGTCACAATCCAGAGTTCACCATGTTAGAGTTTTATCAGGCCTATGCTGATTACAATGACTTGATGGATTTGACTGAAGAGCTAATGCGCAAGCTGGCCACAGATGTATTAGGTAGTACTACGATTACCTATCAAGGTAGCGAATACGACTTATCACAGCCGTTTACGCGTATTAGCGTGGTTGATTCTATCTTGTTTTACAATCCTACCTTGAGTCTCGCTGATATTGATAATATCGAGTCGGCGAAAGCGGTGGCGAAAGAGCTGCATATTCCGCTAAAAGACGGTTATGGTTTGGGCAAGGTACAGATCGAAATCTTCGAGAAAACGGTTGAAAGTAAGTTGGATAGCCCAACCTTTATCACCGAGTACCCTGCAGAAGTATCACCGCTGGCGCGTCGTAACGATGATAACCCATTCATTACCGACCGCTTCGAGTTCTTCGTTGGTGGTCGTGAAGTGGCTAACGGTTTCTCTGAGCTCAATGATTCAGAAGATCAGGCGCAGCGCTTTAAAGATCAAGTAGCTGAAATGGAAGCGGGTGATGATGAGGCAATGCATTACGATGAAGATTATATCACTGCACTTGAATATGGCTTGCCGCCAACGGCAGGTCAGGGCATCGGCATCGATAGATTGGTAATGTTCTTTGCCGATTGCGATTCAATTCGCGACGTTATCTTGTTCCCTGCGATGCGCCCAAAGGGCTAAATTAAGCAATGGCATAAGATAGCTTGTTGTTAAATAGCGGCTTCTCCTATTCGGTGAAGCTGCTTTTTTTTGTCTAAAATAAGGTCGATATTAGCGTGTTTATGACGGTTATCTAAGAGTCTGTTAAGAGCTCGCTAATTGGAGGAGTAAAATTTTGATTTATAACTAATAATTTGACCGTTTGGTCAGTTGTTTGCGCTGTTATTTATTTGCTATCGCACCTTGTATTAGGGTCATAAATAATGGACAAAACGCCGTCGTTGCTATAAAATGCCGCCGTTTGCCTTAGCACTGGCAGCAACACAAAATTCAGCGAAAGAAGCGGGAAAGTTATCTATTAACTTTCACGCTTTTTTTGTAAATAAGCCATCATAAATTAGATTTATTATCGCATATCACGCGGGGGGTTACTTTGACTAGACCAGCCATATTGGCACTTGAAGACGGGAGTATTTTCAAAGGGATCGCTATAGGTGCGAATGGAATTACTACGGGCGAAGTGGTATTTAACACTTCGATGACTGGGTATCAAGAAATACTCACGGATCCTTCATATGCACGTCAGATAGTGACTTTGACCTATCCTCATATCGGTAACTACGGTACTAATGACGAAGATTGTGAATCAAATAGTACTTGGGCTGCCGGCCTTGTTATTCGTGATTTACCATTAGTAGCCAGTAACTTTCGCAACCAAAAAAATCTAGATGTTTATCTGAAAGATAATAATGTGGTGGCGATTGCTGACATAGATACACGTAGATTGACCCGTATACTGCGCGAGAAAGGCTCTCTAAGTGGTTGCATTATCGCCGCTGATGATATCGATCAGATTGATCAAAGCGCTGCACTGGAGCAAGCGCAGAGCTTTGCAGGTCTTAAAGGTTTGGATCTTGCCAAAGAAGTGACCACTGCTGAGACGTATCAGTGGACATCTTCGACTTGGAAGCTAGGTGAAGGGCACGCTGAAGCTAAAGCGGATGAGCTTATCCATCATGTGGTTGCTTACGATTTTGGTGCCAAGCACAATATTTTACGTATGTTGGTGGAGCGCGGTTGTAAATTGACTGTGGTGCCCGCTAAAACACCCGCTAGCGAAGTGTTAGCGATGCAGCCTGATGGGGTGTTTTTGTCAAATGGTCCTGGTGATCCAGAGCCTTGTGATTACGCTATTGCGGCGATTAAAGAAATTTTGGCGACAAAAACGCCAGTGTTCGGAATTTGCTTGGGGCATCAGTTGCTGGCACTCGCTAGTGGCGCCAGCACCGTTAAAATGAAGTTTGGTCATCACGGAGCCAACCATCCTGTACAAGATATAGCGACGGGCCGAGTAATGATTACCAGTCAAAATCACGGTTTTTCCGTTGATGAAGAGACGCTCCCTGAAAATCTTCGCGCCACCCATAGATCGCTGTTTGATCAATCCCTTCAGGGGATTGAGCGCACCGATACTTCGGCGTTTAGTTTTCAAGGGCATCCAGAGGCAAGTCCAGGTCCCAAGGATGTAGCGCCTTTGTTTGATCGCTTTATTCGCGAAATTGAAAAACATAAAGCTTAAAGATTGCACTCGCCTCTAGGCTTGCTGGTTGTCAGCAGGTCTTTATAGACAACAGATTTAGTGGTTATTACTATGGCAAAACGTACCGACATTAAAAGCATACTCATACTAGGCGCAGGCCCGATCATTATCGGTCAAGCTTGTGAATTCGATTACTCTGGTGCTCAGGCGTGTAAAGCGCTGCGTGAAGAGGGTTACCGCGTTATTCTAGTAAACTCCAATCCCGCGACTATTATGACCGATCCGGGTATGGCTGATGCCACTTACATAGAACCTGTGAAGTGGGAAACCGTTGAAAAAATCATCGAAAAAGAACGTCCAGATGCTATTTTGCCAACCATGGGTGGGCAGACAGCGCTAAACTGTGCATTGGATCTAGAGCGCGAAGGCGTGCTTGAAAAGTATAATGTTGAGATGATTGGCGCCAATGCCGATTCTATCGATAAAGCTGAAGACCGTAGCCGTTTTGATAAGGCGATGAAAAAAATTGGTCTTGCGTGTCCGCGTGCCGATGTGGCGCACACTATGGAAGAAGCTTTTGTTGTTCAGGAAATGGTGGGGTTTCCCGCTATTATCCGTCCCTCGTTTACGATGGGTGGCACTGGCGGCGGTATTGCTTATAACCGCGAAGAATTCATTGAAATCTGTACCCGTGGCTTAGATCTGTCGCCAACCACTGAAATACTCATCGATGAGTCTTTAATCGGTTGGAAAGAGTACGAGATGGAAGTCGTTCGCGACAAAAATGATAACTGTATCATTATCTGCGCCATCGAAAATTTCGATGCGATGGGCGTGCATACGGGCGATTCTATCACCGTGGCTCCCGCTCAAACGCTATCCGATAAAGAATATCAGATCATGCGTGATGCATCCCTTGCGGTGCTGCGTGAGATAGGTGTTGAAACGGGTGGGTCAAACGTACAGTTTGGTATTAACCCTAAAGATGGGCGCATGGTCGTTATTGAAATGAACCCACGTGTTTCTCGCTCTTCTGCGTTGGCTTCAAAGGCGACAGGTTTTCCTATTGCTAGAATCGCGGCAAAGTTAGCCGTTG
The DNA here is from genome assembly GCA_013215375.1 of Oceanospirillaceae bacterium. Lineage (GTDB taxonomy): Bacteria > Pseudomonadota > Gammaproteobacteria > Pseudomonadales > Balneatricaceae > Rs1. The sequence goes on from JABSRB010000042.1 coordinate 15,504, forward strand.
GTTACACTTTAGATGAATTGCAAAATGATATTACTGGCGGGCGAACACCCGCATCATTTGAGCCATCTATTGATTACGTTGTTACTAAAATTCCGCGTTTTACTTTTGAAAAATTCCCACAGGCAAATGATCGCTTAACCACACAGATGAAGTCGGTTGGTGAAGTGATGGCGATTGGTCGTACTTTTCAAGAATCTCTACACAAAGCAATGCGTGGCTTGGAAGTGGGTGTGTGTGGTTTTGATAGCTTTATCGATATTGAGCATGAAGATGCACGCGCTAAAATTATCCGCGAGTTGAAGCAACCAGGTGCCGATCGTCTATGGTACATAGGTGATGCAATACGTATGGGGATGTCTGTCGATGAGCTGTACGCTCTATCGGGTGTTGATCCTTGGTTCTTAGTGCAGATCGAAGATTTAATTAAGGATGAGCAAGCGTTAGGCAAAGTGACCTTGCACGATTTAACGGCAGAAAAGATTTATCGCCTGAAGCGTAAAGGCTTCTCAGATGCACGTTTAGCGCACTTGCTAGCGGTGCCTGAAAAAACCTTCCGCAAGCAGCGTCAACGCATGGATGTGCGCCCTGTATATAAGCGGGTTGATACTTGTGCGGCAGAGTTTGCTACGGATACCGCTTACATGTATTCCACTTATGAAGAGGAGTGTGAAGCTAGGCCGTCAACGCGTAAAAAAATCATGATTTTAGGTGGTGGTCCCAATCGTATTGGTCAGGGGATTGAATTTGATTACTGCTGTGTGCATGCGGCGTTAACGGCGCGTGAGCAAGGTTTTGAAACCATCATGGTTAACTGTAACCCTGAGACCGTGTCTACCGATTACGATACTTCAGATCGACTGTTTTTTGAGCCGGTTACTTTGGAAGATGTGCTTGAAATCGTCGCTGTTGAAAAGCCTTTTGGCGTCATTGTTCAATACGGTGGTCAAACACCGCTTAAGCTGGCTGTAGAGTTAGAGCGTGCTGGTGTGCCAATCATAGGAACGCAGCCTGATGCTATCGACAGAGCGGAAGATCGTGAGCAGTTCTCACAGATGATTGCGCGTCTTGGTTTGAAGCAGCCAGAAAATGCGACCGTGCGCTCAACCCAAGCGGCTGTGATTGAGGCTGCTAAGATTGGTTATCCATTGGTAGTGCGTCCCTCCTATGTATTAGGCGGTCGTGCGATGGAAATCGTTTATAAAGAAGAAGAGCTTAAACGTTATATGAAGGAGGCCGTCCAGGTTTCTAATGACGCGCCAGTGCTACTTGACTACTTTCTGAATAACGCTATCGAAGTTGATATCGATGCAGTGTGCGATGGTGAGATTGTGGTGATTGGCGCTATCATGCAGCACATAGAGCAAGCGGGTGTGCACTCTGGTGATTCTGCCTGTGCTTTTCCGCCGTATAACTTGCCTGCTGATGTGCAAGATGAGATGCGTGAGCAAGTCAAGAAGATGGCGCTTGAATTGGGTGTGGTTGGTTTGATGAACACGCAGCTGGCTTACCAAGATGGCGAAATTTATGTCATTGAAGTTAATCCGCGCGCTTCACGTACTGTGCCTTTTGTCTCTAAGTGTATTGGTCATTCGTTAGCGAGTATCGCGACACGTGTGATGATAGGTCAGAGCTTAACTGAAATTGGCTTCACCAAAGAGATCGTGCCTACCTTGATGAACGTTAAAGAAGCGGTATTCCCGTTTAATAAGTTCCAAGGTGTCGACCCTGTACTCTCTCCAGAGATGAAGTCTACCGGTGAAGTGATGGGTACGGGTGAAACTTTCGGCGAAGCATTTATGAAAGCGACGATTGGCGCAGGTGATTCTATGCCGGTTGTTGGCAAGGCGTTTATCTCCGTGCGTAATATGGATAAGGCTGGCGCAATCAATGTCGCCAAATCACTTGTAGAGATGGGTTTTGCTCTGTGTGCAACGGAGGGGACTGCCTTGGCGTTAGCAGATGCCGGTTTAGAGGTGGAGCGTGTTAACAAAGTACTTGAAGGTCGACCGAATATTGTTGACATGATCAAGAACGATGAAATAAGCTATGTGGTCAATACTACAGAAGGTCGTCAGTCTACTAACGATTCCGCTGAAATTCGTCGTAGCTCGCTACAGCACAAAGTGCCATATACTACGACAATTGCCGGGGCGGAAGCCATTGTGATGGCGCTGGATTACGGTGAAGAAAAAGTGGTTCGTCGCCTGCAAGATATGCACTGATTAAATTAATATAGGCTACTATAAAGAGGTCTCGGTATAACGACTAAGTTGTGCCGAGGTATCAAATAAGTAGCTCGCAAATATTTACAACGGTGAGCGAGAGCTCGCCGTTTTTTATTAAGGGAGTTGTAATATGAGTCGTGTACCTATGACTGTTGCCGGTGAAAAGGCACTTCGTGAAGAATTAGATTATTTGAAGTCGGAAAAACGTCCGCGGATAATCAAAGATATCGCCACTGCTCGAGAGCATGGGGATCTCAAAGAAAATGCTGAATATCATGCAGCACGTGAAGAGCAAAGTTTCGCTGAAGGACGTATTCAAGAGCTTGAAAGTAAGTTGTCTAATGCGCAAGTAATTGATGTGACAGAAATTCCGTATACTGAAAAAGTAATTTTCGGAACAACGGTGCAGTTGATTAATTGTGATACCGATGAAGCAGTCACCTATAAAATAGTCGGTGATGACGAGGCGGATATAAAGAAGCTTAAAATATCGATTAACTCGCCGATAGCAAAAGGGCTAATTGGTAAGTTAGAAGGTGATGTGGCCAGTATTCAAACACCCAACGGAATTGTTGAGTTTGAAATAGAGAAAGTTGAGCATATATAAAGGGTGAAGTCAGCTCTGCCAAAGGCAGAGCTGTACATAACTATTGCGGGCCAGCGGCACGCAAAATGTTAGATAGTTTTGGGTTAGGTTCAAGTGCAGGACGGTAGATTAGGGCTATATGACCTACTTCTTGAATGATCTGCGCTTCAACTACATTGCATAGCTCTTGGATAAGCTGCTTTTTAAGCTCGCGATCAGCAATCATAAATTTTACTTTGATTAGCTCGTGATCTTCAAGGGCTCTATCAACTTCCAGTTGTAGATTTTCAGTTAGGCCCTTGGCTGCAACGGTCACTAAAGGGTTTAATTTGTGTCCTAAAGTGCGAAAGTGTTTCTTTTGTTCTGCGGTGATGCTCATTGTGTAAAAATACCTTGGATTGCTGGTCAGTCAATATAATTGTCTATACTGTGTAACCGAAATGAATATACGCCTATTCTAGCATTTTTTTTTGGCAGAGTAAGTGCTGGTATTGCAAGTAATATAAATAGAGAAATAATTTTGGCAAAATCTAAAAGTAGTGGCCGCTGGTTACAAGAGCATCTTAGCGATCCCTATGTGAAAATGGCAAAAGAGCAAGGGTATCGCTCCAGGGCGAGTTTTAAATTGCTTGAGTTGCAAGAAAAAGATAAATTGATTCGCTCGGGGATGACGGTGGTTGATTTAGGTGCAGCCCCTGGTGGCTGGTCGCAAGTCGCTGCGCAGCTGGTAGGTGATAATGGCAGAGTGGTTTCCTCGGATATATTGCCAATGGATGGATTGGCGGGTGTCGAATTTGTACAGGGAGATTTCACCGAAGAAGCAGTGCTGAATGAGATACTAAATGTGATGGGCGGTGCTGAGGCAGACCTTGTAATTTCAGATATGGCCCCCAACATGAGTGGTAATGGTGGCGTTGATCAGCCAGCCTCAATGTATTTAGTTGAGTTGGCGCTCGATATGGCGAGACAAGTTTTGAAACCAAAAGGAGCTTTTGTTGCCAAAGTGTTTCAGGGCGAAGGTTTTGATGATTACGTAAAGGATGTGAGAACAAGTTTCGATAAGGTGGTTACACGTAAGCCTGCATCCTCAAGAGCGCGTTCCAGAGAAGTTTATATCTATGGTCGTGGTTTTAAAGGGTAAATATTCTGGCATTAATTGCCGGTGTGGTTAGAATGCTCAAGTATTCTAAATTATTAATAGTTATGAAAGTATAGAGGGTTATCTCTTGAACGATATGGCAAAGAATTTGGTTCTTTGGTTAGTTATTGCCGCCGTTTTACTCACGGTGTTTAATAACTTTAACACTGAGTCGGAATCCAAAGGTTTAAATTATTCTGAGTTTGTTACAGAAGTGCAAGACGGTCGAGTGGCTAAAGTGGTCATTGATGGTTATACCATTGAGGGGATTCGCAGAAATGGGGAGCGCTTTGAAACGGTACGCCCTGCACTGCAAGATCCTAAGCTTGTCGATGATTTAATGGCTAATAAAGTGATAATCGAAGGTAAGCGACCTGAACAGCAAAGTGTTTGGACGCAGCTGTTAGTGGCGGCCTTTCCGATATTAATTATCGTTGCTATATTTATGTTCTTTATGCGCCAAATGCAGGGCGGGGGCGGCAAGGGCGGTCCAATGTCTTTTGGTAAGTCTAAAGCGCGCATGGTGAGTGAAGATCAGATTAAAACTACATTTGCCGATGTGGCGGGTGTTGATGAAGCGAAAGAAGAAGTGTCTGAGCTGGTGGAGTACCTTCGTGATCCAGGTAGATTTCAAAAGCTTGGCGGACGTATTCCGCGCGGTATATTGATGTCTGGTGATCCGGGAACCGGTAAAACGTTATTGGCTAAGGCCATAGCGGGTGAGGCTAAAGTGCCTTTCTTTACTATCTCTGGTTCAGATTTTGTAGAAATGTTTGTCGGTGTTGGTGCCTCGCGTGTTCGCGATATGTTTGAACAGGCGAAGAAGCACGCCCCCTGCATTATCTTTATCGATGAAATAGATGCGGTTGGTCGTCATCGTGGTGTTGGTATGGGTGGTGGTAACGATGAGCGTGAGCAAACATTGAACGCACTATTGGTTGAGATGGATGGTTTTGAAGGTACCGATGGCGTTATTGTTATTGCTGCCACTAACCGTCCAGATGTATTGGATCCTGCGTTGTTGCGTCCCGGTCGTTTTGACCGTCAAGTGCACGTAGGTCTGCCTGATATTCGCGGTCGTGAAAAGATATTAAACGTGCATATGCGTAAAGTACCGATTGGCGATGATGTGAAAGCTGACTTGATTGCTCGTGGAACGCCTGGTTTTTCCGGGGCGGATTTGGCTAACTTAGTCAATGAGGCGGCATTGTTCGCGGCGCGTTCTAATTCACGCACTGTTGGTATGGAGCACCTAGAGAAAGCAAAAGATAAAATCATGATGGGTGCTGAGCGAAAATCTATGGTGATGAGTGAGGCTGAGCGATTAAATACCGCCTATCATGAGTCGGGTCACGCTATTGTAGGAAGAATGATGCCTGGGCATGATCCTGTCTATAAAGTGTCAATTATTCCCCGTGGTCGCGCTTTGGGTGTCACCATGTTTCTGCCGACAGAAGATAAATATTCTCATTCTAAGCAAATGATTTTATCTAATATCTGCTCGTTGTACGGTGGTCGTATTGCCGAGGAAATGACCTTAGGTAAAGATGGTGTCACAACAGGCGCATCTAACGATATTCAGCGTGCTACTAGTATGGCGCGTAATATGGTCAGTCGCTGGGGTCTTTCAGATGCAATGGGGCCAATTCTTTATGATGATGACGAAGCGGGTCCTTTTGGTGGTGGTTACGGTCAAAGTGCCAAGCCTATGTCTCCTGTCACTTTGCAAAAAATTGATGATGAAGTGCGTCGTATTATCGATGAATCTTACCAGAGAGCTTTCAAGGTCTTGGAAGATAATCGCGATATCTTAGACAGCATGACTGCGGCGCTGATGAAGTACGAGACAATTAGTGCAGAGCAAATTGATGAGTTGATGGAGCGTAAGCCGGTAAGTGATCCAGTGGATTGGGGTAAAGATACGTCCGAAGATACGTCCAAAGAGACGTCTAATGTTACCTCTATCAATAAAAACAAAGATGCTGAAGGCGATGTCGATAGCGTTGATGACGTAGCAGAAGATATTGATGTATCTTCTGTCGATGATAAAAATGTGGATGCCGATAAGGCGTCTGATGACAAAGATGGTGATGAGACGGATCCAGAGGATACGCCGAAAAGCACTAGCTAGTCGCTAAAGAATCTTGAAAAACCAGTGATGATTTGCTCTCGCTGGTTTTTTTTGCTTTTAAAATATATAAATGAAGTCGCTGTAAAAGTATTGATTGGCTGAATATAAAACAGAGGGTAGCGAGTGATTAGGCAGCTAAAGTGCGCAGATAAAAGCTTAGCGCTAGAGGGTACCTTGGTAATGGGTATTTTGAATGTTACGCCAGATTCTTTTTCAGATGGCGGGTCTTTGTTTGCGAATCAGCGGTTATCAACTGATCAGTTGCTGTGCCGGGCAGAAAGGATGGTGACTGATGGCGCTGTCATATTGGACATAGGCGGTGAGTCTACACGGCCGAATGCTGAGGCGGTATCCCAGCAGCAGGAGATGGATCGAGTGTTGCCCGCTATAGAGTTGTTGGCTGCGCGCTTAGATGTAGTGTTGTCGGTGGATACTAGTAATGCCGCTCTAATGTTGCAGGCTGCAAGTTTGGGTGCTGGGATGATCAACGATGTGCGGGCGCTGGAGCGGGATGGGGCTGTTGAGGCGGTAGCTGAGACGGGTTTGCCGGTTTGTCTGATGCATATGCAAGGGGCACCTAAAAATATGCAGCTTGCGCCTGTGTACCAAGATGTGTGTAGCGAAGTAATTGAGTATTTGCTGGGCCGTGCTGCCATTTGTGAAAAGCAGGGTGTTGAAAAAGATAAAATAATTCTAGATCCAGGTTTTGGTTTTGGAAAAACGTTGCAGCAAAACTTGCAGCTATTAAAAGAGACGGCGCAGTTTGTGGCCAGTGGTTACCCCGTGTTGATAGGTACGTCACGAAAAAGTATGTTTGGTCAGTTGTTAGGGCGTGAAGTAAATGATAGATTGGCGGGCACTTTGGCTAGTGTGGCTTATGCAGTAATGCACGGGGCTGCAATTGTGAGAGTGCATGATGTTAAAGAATGTGTGGATGTAGCGAAGGTTATTACGGCGTTAAAGGAGCAGGGGAATTATGAGTAAGAAATATTTTGGTACAGATGGAATTCGCGGCAAGGTAGGTCAATACCCTATTACTCCTGACTTTATGTTGAAGCTTGGCTGGGCGGCGGGGAAAGTGTTTGCCCGCGAAGGTAGCAGCAAAATATTAATTGGTAAAGATACACGTATATCGGGTTATATGTTCGAGTCTGCTCTTGAAGCGGGACTAAGTGCTGCTGGCGTAGATGTATTGTTAACGGGGCCGATGCCGACCCCGGCTATCGCCTATTTGGCGAGGACGTTTCAGGCGGATGCGGGGATTGTGATTTCAGCGTCACACAACGCATTTGGTGATAACGGTATTAAGTTTTTTAGTGCGCAAGGTACCAAGCTGCCTGACGAAGTAGAGCATGCTATTGAAGCGCAAATGGATATGGCGATGACCACGGTCGATTCTTCGGCTCTGGGTAAGGCTAAGCGCATTGACGATGCACCAGGGCGTTATATTGAGTTTTGTAAGGCCTCAGTACCCACAGGATTTAGTTTGCGGGGTATGAAAATAGTTTTGGATTGTGCCAATGGTGCTACTTATCACGTTTCTCCTGCTGTTTTTATGGAGCTGGGTGCTGAAGTGATAGAAATTGCCTCTTCGCCAAACGGTGTCAACATTAATGAGAAATGTGGTGCGACTGACACCGCTAGATTGCAGACAGTGGTTGTTGCTGAGCAAGCAGATCTAGGTATTGCCTTAGATGGGGATGGTGATCGTGTGATCATGGTTGATCACTTAGGAGAGCAGGTTGATGGGGATGAGTTGTTGATGATTATCGCCAATCACCTCAAAGAAAAAGGCGAGCTGCCAGGGGGGGTGGTCGGTACTTTGATGTCCAATTTTGGTATGGAGCAAGCGTGTAAGCGTCTAAATATCCCCTTTGTACGCGCTAATGTTGGCGACAGGTATGTGATGGAACAGCTGTCGGATCGTGACTGGTATATAGGTGGAGAGGGGTCTGGTCATGTTATTTGTAAACATTTAACAACCACAGGTGATGGCACTATTGCGGCTTTGCAGGTATTAGTCGCTATGTCTGAAGCAAGGGTATCGCTTGCCCAGATTAAAAAAGTAATGACAAAAATGCCGCAAAAAATGATTAACATCAAAATGACAAAAAAAGTTGATCTAAATAAAAGCGAAGCAGTTCAAAAGCTTGTGCAAGAAGCTGAGCAGATTTTGGGCGATTCTGGGAGAGTGCTGTTGCGCCCGTCAGGGACAGAGCCGTTGGTGAGAGTAATGGTGGAAGGTGAAAATCCAGAGCAAGTACTAGAAATTTGTAAAGAACTTGCAAAAAATGTAGAAACTGCGCTGGAACTACTTGTTTGTTAAATTCAAATTCGTTAGTATTTGCGCCTCGTTTTTGAGGATCTGTTATGCGTAAACCTATGGTAGCTGGAAACTGGAAAATGAACGGGGCAAGTGAGTTTGCCTCGCTAATGTCAACGCAGTTGAATCAACATGCGGCTAGCATTGGCTCGGTGGATGTGGTTGTTTGTCCGCCTACACTGTATCTGGCGCAAGTACAAAACGATGCGATAAGTTACGCCAGTGCAGCGCAAAATGTCCACTTCGAAGAAGCGGGCGCATACACAGGTGAAACATCTGTGGCTATGCTCAAAGATTTAGGTGTTGAATATGTTCTAGTAGGGCATTCTGAGCGCCGTGAAATGTTTGCTGATACAGATGCTGTAGTCGCAAATAAGGTTGCTGCAGTTATTGCAAGATCGTTAGTGCCTATTTTGTGCATTGGCGAGTCCCTAGAGCAGCGCCGCAATGGTGAGGCCTTTGAGGTTGTTAAAAAACAGCTGTTAAGTGCTTTGCAAGCAGTCACTCTAAAAGGTGGTGAGGTTGTAGTTGCCTATGAGCCAATATGGGCAATAGGTACAGGTGAGACGGCAACCCCTGAGCAAGCTCAGGAAATACATGCTTACATACGCAGCGTATTAGCGGCAGAGATTTCGGCTCAAGTGGCTGAAAAAACCCGTATTTTGTACGGTGGTAGTGTTAGTGCAGCGACAGCGGCAGAGTTGTTTTCGCAGCAAGACATAGATGGTGGCCTAGTCGGTGGCGCATCATTAAAAATAGCAGATTTTAAAACTATTTGCAGCGCTGCTGCAGATCTATAATTAGGCGGAAAGCAAGTGGAAACAATTATACTCGCTGTACATGTCGTATTGGCTGCAGCAATTATTGCATTAGTGATGTTGCAGCAAGGCAAGGGCGCAGAAGCTGGAGCATCTTTTGGTGCGGGCGCGTCACAAACAGTATTTGGTAGTCAGGGAGCGGGAAGTTTTCTGTCTCGTGCGACTGCTTTAATGGCTGCTGGACTTTTTGCGACAAGTTTTGCTCTGGCATACTTTGCAAAAGAGCAGGCAGGTTTTGTTTCAGAAATTGGTATTCCAAGTGCTGAAATGATTCAGCAGGAAGAGCAGAGTGCGTTACCTGATTTAGGTGAGCTATTACCTGCAGCAACTGATTCAGATATTCCAAGTTCGAACTAGAGAGATCTAGTTAAAAAGGTTAAGCCCAGGTGGTGAAATTGGTAGACACGCTACCTTGAGGGGGTAGTGACTGTATAGTCGTGCCGGTTCGAGTCCGGCTCTGGGCACCATGTGTATTCAGTGTAGATAATTGTCTTGTTATTATCGATTAGTAACATTATAATGCGCACCGAATAAGGCTTTGTAAAAGCCGAAAGTTTTGATGCGGGGTGGAGCAGCTTGGTAGCTCGTCGGGCTCATAACCCGAAGGTCGTAGGTTCAAATCCTGCCCCCGCTACCATTACTAAATGGTATTGATTATGTCGGGCTCAGCTCTTCATAAACACTGGCGAAGATCGTAGCTTCAAAACCTGCATCTAAAGCCAATACTAAAAAGTGAATATATCGGGCTCAGCTCTTTATAAACACTGGCGAAGATTGTAGGTTTAAACCTGTATCCACTGCCTATACTAAAAATGATTTTGTCGGGCTCTGCTCTTCATGTCACTGGTAAGAAGTTTTTTGCCAGCTAAGACTAGCTAATTGTTTGATGTGGCTAGCATACAGATAATTATATCTCTGTATAAAGAATAAAGGGGTTTATAGAGGATTTTATTCTCTGTATATTCGCCCGTTCTTAGGCCCCTTTTTAGGGGCTTTTTCGTGATTAGAGAGAAATAAATACCGCAAGGTGTTTACCTGTCTAATTAAGAAATGGGCCTTTATGGCCCATTTTTGTTATTGAAGTACTGAATAATTCAGCACTTCGCTTTTTTAGAGGTGCGCAGTGTCTGCGAAGTTAAAACGTTTACAAGAAATGCTAGAGCCGATAGCTGAGTCTATGGGATTTGAGCTCTGGGGATTAGAATATTTGTCTCAGGGTAAAGATAGTGTATTAAGAATTTATATTGATGCAGAGAAAGGCGTATCAGTAGATGATTGCGCAAAGCTCAGTCATCAAGCCAGCGGTATATTAGATGTAGAAGAAACTATATCTGGAATGTATAGCTTGGAAGTATCATCTCCTGGGTTGGATAGGTTGCTGTTTAAATTAGAGCACTATCAAGCTTATGTGGGTCATGTTTTAAAAATAAAATTGCGTATGCCATTTGATGGACGCAGAAACTTCAAAGGCCTGTTAAAGGGTGTTGAAGATGATGAAATCGTTCTTGAAGTAGATAATGAAGAGTATTTACTGCCTATCGATTATATCGATAAAGCACAAGTAGAACCGCAGTATTCATAAAGAATTAAAATTAACTAATTGGTACCATTTAGTTGGCACCAGCAGGGAAAATAGCGAGGCAGTGATATGAGCAAAGAAATCTTGCTGGTAGCAGAAGCAGTTTCGAACGAGAAGGACGTATCTAAAGAAGTTATTTTTGAGGCGATCGAATTGGCGTTGGCAACAGCGACAAAGAGACGTTTTGAAGATGAAGAGTCTGATATTTACGTTGTCATTGATAGAACAACTGGCGATTACGATACCTATCGTCGCTGGACAGTAGTCGGTGATGAGGGAGTTGCTATTCTAGGTACCGAGTGGACCTCAGAAGAGGCTGCTGAAGTCGATACTGAATTAAAAATCGGTGATGTACACACAGAGCAAATTGAGTCGGTTAAGTTTGGTCGCATCGCGGCGCAAACAGCGAAACAAGTTATTGTGCAAAAAGTACGTGAAGCCGAGCGCGCTAAAGTGGTTGAGCTTTACCGTGATCGTGTTGGAGAGCTTATCTCTGCCACCGTTAAAAAAGTAACACGCGATAACATCATCATTGATTTAGGTAATAATGCTGAAGCATTGCTACCACGTGAAAATATCTTGCCAAGAGAAGTTTTCCGCATCGGTGATAGAGTACGTGCTGTACTGCACGAGATTCGTACTGAAGGGCGTGGCCCACAGTTAGTGCTTTCACGTACTAGCCCTAAAATGTTAATTGAGTTGTTTAGCATTGAAGTGCCTGAAGTCTCTGAGCAAGTTATTGAGATACGTGCCGCTGCCCGTGATCCTGGATCGCGCGCTAAAATTGCGGTCAAAACCAACGACGGACGTATTGATCCTGTTGGCGCTTGTGTCGGTATGCGTGGTGCACGTGTACAAGCTGTATCAAATGAACTTGGTGGCGAGCGTGTTGATATCATCACATGGGATGATAACCCAGCTCAGTTGGTCATCAATGCGATGTCTCCTGCAGAAGTTGTCTCTATTGTTGTTGAAGAAGACAAGCATTCGATGGATGTAGCTGTCGCTCAAGAAGCACTGGCAATGGCGATCGGTCGCAGTGGTCAAAATGTACGTTTAGCATCTGAGCTTACCGGCTGGGAACTAAATGTCATGACCGAAGAAGATGCTGCTAAGAAGCAAGAGTCTGAAGTAGATGGCATTGTCGAAAGCTTTATCAAAGCACTTGATGTCGATGAAGATGTTGCAGCAGTACTGGTAGCTGAAGGTTTTAGTACGCTTGAAGAAGTCGCTTATGTCCCTGTTGATGAAATGTTGCAAATTGACGGCTTCGATGAAGATATCGTTGAAGAGCTGCGCACACGTGCTAAAGATGCATTGTTAAATCAGGCACTTGCCAGTGAAGAAGTATTAGAAAAAGCAGAACCGGCTGAAGACTTGCTAACCATGGAGGGCATGGATAAACACTTTGCTTATCTGTTAGCGGCACAAGGCATCATCACGATGGAAGATCTTGCAGAGCAATCTGTTGAAGAGATACTTGACGTTGAAGGTATGACTGAAGAATTAGCTGCTCAATATATAATGACAGCCCGCGCTCCTTGGTTCGCGGATGAAGCGTAAGCCGAGGTAGGAGTAATAAAATGTCAGAAGTAATAGTAACAGAATTAGCCGAAGTAATCGGTGTCTCCCCTGAGCGATTGATCGAGCAGATGGCAGAGGCTGGTGTAAAAGGCAAAAAGAAAGATTCAAGTGTCACTGATGAAGAGCGTCAGTCACTACTTGCGCACCTTAAACGTGCCCATGGTGAATCTGATGAAGAAGATGGTCAGCCAAAGAAAATTAGCTTAAAGCGTAAATCTACTACGCAGCTAAAGACTGGCGGATCAAGCCGTAAGACTGTTAACGTAGAAGTTCGCAAGACGCGCACCTATGTTAAGCGTACGGAAGTTGAAGAGGAAACTGTTGCGGCGGTAGAGCCTACACCAGAAGTTGCGCCAGCGGCACCTGTTGTAGAAGCTAGTGCTGAAAAAGCAGTAGATTCAAGCCCTAAGGCAATTAAGACGCCAAGCATACCAACAGCTGCACCAAAAGTAGCAGTGGTTGAAGAAGCTAAAAGCGATGCTGATAAAGCAGACGATTTGCGTAGAGAGCAAGAGCGTTCAGCGGCAGAGAAAGAAGCTCAAACAGCAGCTGATGCAGCGGCTAAAGAGCATGTTGCCCATGAAAGCGAGCGTTTAGCAGCTGAAGCATCGGCACAGAAAAAAGCCAAGGAAGATGCTGCGCGTATCGCTAAAGAAGATGAAGAAGAGCAGCGTAAAGCTGCGGTCATCGAACAGGCGACGCCAAAGCAAGCTCCAGTACACAAAAAACCAGCCCGCGAAGAGCGTAAGCCTGCTAAAGGCGCCAAAGGTAAAGCTGGCGGATCTGGTAAAGGCGATAAGCGTAATCGTCGTGGTAAGATTTCTCGCAACGCGAGATCTAAGCCTGCGGTACTTAGCTCTGGTAGTCCTAACCAGCATGGATTCACTGAGCCACAAGCGGCGCGTGTTCATGAAGTAGGAGTACCAGAAAGTATTATTGTTGCAGAACTGGCGAAGAAAATGTCGGTGAAAGCGGCTGAAGTTATCAAAGTCATGTTCAAGATGGGCGCTATGGCGACTATCAACCAAGTAATCGATCAAGATACTGCTATTTTAGTGGTTGAAGAGATGGGTCATGTTGCTAAGCCAATGGCTGACAATGCCATTGAAGAAGCGTTGTTGGACTCAGTGGTTACTGAAGGCGAATCTGTAGCTCGCGCACCAGTAGTGACTGTTATGGGTCACGTTGACCACGGTAAGACATCATTACTTGATAACATCCGTAAAGCGAGAGTTGCCTCTGGCGAATCTGGCGGTATTACCCAGCACATTGGAGCCTATCGTGTTGAGACATCAAAAGGTCTTATCACTTTCTTAGATACTCCAGGTCACGCGGCATTTACTCAAATGCGTGCTCGTGGCGCGCAATTGACTGATATCGTTGTATTGGCAGTCGCTGCCGATGATGGTGTTATGCCACAAACTAAAGAGGCAGTTCAGCATGCTAAGGCAGCTGGCGTACCTTTGGTTATTGCCGTTAACAAAATCGATAAAGAACAGGCTGATCCTGAGCGCGTGATGAACGAGCTTGCAGCCCTTGATGTTATCCCTGAAGAGTGGGGCGGTGATGTACAGTTCGTTAAAGTATCCGCTAAAACTGGCGAGGGTATTGAGCAGCTATTAGAAGCGATCTCGCTTCAAGCTGAGCTACTTGAGCTAACCTCAGTGCCTTCTGGTCAAGCGCAAGGTGTGGTAATTGAATCGCGACTTGAAAAAGGCCGTGGTCCGGTTGCGACAGTACTCGTGCAATCAGGTACCTTGAACAAAGGCGATATCGTATTAGCCGGTCTTCACTATGGTCGTGTTCGTGCGATGATGGATGAAGATGGTCAGCCTTCCTTTACTGCAGGTCCTTCTGAACCAGTCGAAATCATTGGTCTAGATGGTACTCCTGCTGCCGGTGCTGAATTCACCGTGGTGAGTAACGATAAGAAAGCGCGTGAAGTTGCGTTGTTCCGTCAAGGCAAATACCGTGAAGTTAAGTTGGCTCGCCAGCAAGCTTCCAAGCTTGAAAACTTGTTTGCCAATATGGAAGCCGGTGATGTTGAAACCTTGAATATCGTATTGAAAACCGATGTTCGCGGATCATTAGAAGCACTGACATCAGCGTTAGAAGACCTTTCTACTGATGAAGTTAAAGTGGTTATCGTCTCCTCTGGTGTTGGCGGTATCGCTGAAACAGATGCTAACTTAGCGTTGGCCTCTTCTGCGTTGATGGTTGGTTTTAACGTTCGTGCCGATTCACAAGCTAAAGCTATTGTTGATCGCGAAGGTATCCAATTACGTTACTACAGCATTATCTACAACATAATCGATGATGTGAAGCAGGCGATGAGTGGTCTACTCTCTCCTGAATTGCGTGAAGAGATTGTTGGTATTGCACAAGTTCGCGATGTATTCCGTTCACCTAAGATTGGTTTAGTCGCCGGTTGTATGGTCACTGAAGGTTCTGTTTTCCGTAACAAGAAAATCCGCGTACTACGTGATAATGTCGTTGTCTATGAAGGTGAGCTAGAGTCTCTACGCCGCTTCAAAGATGTGGTTGCAGAAGTGCGTCAAGGCATGGAATGTGGTATCGGCGTTAAGAACTACAACGATGTTAAAGTCGGCGATCAGATCGAAGTATTCGATACCGTCGAAATTGCTAGAACTATCGATTAAGTGCTATTAAGTACCTAAAAAATATCGATAAATAGCATAATAAGAGGCCGCACTGGAGATGCCATATTTAGGCAATACTCGAGCTGCGGCTTCGTAATATAGGTAACAAATTTCTAATGGCAAAAGAATATAGCCGCACCCAGCGAATAGCTGAGCAGATGCAGAGAGATCTCGCTAAGTTAATTCAGCGTGAGATTAAAGATCCGCGTATTGGCATGGTCACTATTAGTTTTGTAAAAGTCGCCCGTGATTTAGGTTATGCAGAAGTGTACTTCACTGTGATGCCTTTCGGAGAAGATACTGAAGATGACGCAGTGAGTGCTGCGAGTGATGTATTAAAAGATGCCGCTGGTTTCTTGCGTACTGAGCTTGCAAGAAACATGCAGTTGCGTACTGTACCAAAATTGCGTTTTCACTACGATGCAACGATTGATCGCGGTCGTCGACTGCATTCATTGATCGAGCAGACAGTGCGAGAGAGCAAGGCAAAAGCTAAGCGCAATGACGATGAAAACGGCGAGTAATATTGAGTTTGAATCATGGGAAGAAGACATAAAGGCCGTCAATTAGACGGCGTTTTTTTATTAGATAAACCACCGGGACTCAGCTCCAATGGTGTATTGCAACACGTTAAACGTTTGTTTGGTGCGGCTAAAGGCGGCCATACAGGTGCTTTAGATCCTTTGGCGACAGGTATGTTACCACTCACTTTTGGTGAGGCTACTAAGTTCTCGCAATTTTTGCTGGATGCGGATAAACGTTATCTAACCACGGCTAAATTGGGTATTCGCACTGACTCCTCCGATGCTGATGGCAAGGTGATTGAAGAGTGTGAAATTGGCGAGCATGTTAACGCAGAGCTTATCAAACAATTTCTTGTTGATAAATTTACCGGCGAGATAGAGCAAGTTCCCTCTATGTTCTCTGCCCTTAAGTACAAAGGTCAGCCGCTTTACAAGCTTGCGCGTAAAGGCGAAAAAGTTGAAGTGAAATCACGTCGTGTCACCATCCTTGAAATTAAGCTATTGGATTATCGCCCTGAGCTCGGTGAATTTGATCTGGACGTACGTTGTACTAAAGGCACTTATATTCGCTCAATCGTGGAAGATCTAGGCTTGATGTTAGGCTGTGGCGCCCATGTAACCGTCTTGAGGCGTCTAGAATCTGGGCCCTACACAGCGGATATGATGATCAGCATGGATGATATCTGTGCCTTAGCGCAAACTAAAGAAGATGAGAGTGATGAGCAAAAATACGCGCGCATCGATCCCTTACTGCTTCCCAGTTATTCTCCCATTGAGCATTTTCCGAAGATTATTTTAGATACAGAGCAAAAGTTGGCGCTTTTTCAAGGTAAGCCGGTGCAACTTGAGGCTGTCGCAGAAGGTTTGGTTAGATTGCACTTTTTTGAGGATGATTATTTTCTCGGTATGGGCGTGATTAATAGCGAGGCGCTGCTGCGCTCTAAACGCTTGCTTTCAACGGCGTAGTTAAAGCGGTACAGAATGGCTTAAGCAATTTGTTATAAAAATGGCTTTAGCCTAGCGGCAGTGGTAATATACGGCCGGTATTTGGCGGGTTACTAATAATATGCTTGGTAATCCGTGTCATTAAATAAGTTAATTTCTATTAAACTGAGATTATCTGCATATTAATTTGGAGTATTAAAAAATGGCATTATCAGCTGTTGAGAAAGCGCAAATCGTTGCAGACTTCGGTCGCGGTGAAGGTGATACTGGTTCTTCTGAAGTTCAAGTTGCACTACTAACTGCAAACATCCAAGCTTTGCAAAGTCACTTTAAGTCTCACATCCATGATCACCATTCACGTCGCGGTCTAATCCGTATGGTAAACGCGCGTCGTAAATTACTGGATTACTTGAAGAAGACTAAGGTAGATAGCTACCTTGATCTACTTAAGCGTTTAGGACTACGTCGTTAAGACATAAGTTCTGGGCCGTGCTTGCACGGCCCTCTTTGTTTTAGGGCACTAAAATACTGTCAAAAATAGTATTAGAAATCGTCAAAAAGCACTTGTGTAAACTGACCGCCTGTACTCATTTATCTTTTGTCTAAGTCTTTTAGTCAGAGAATAAACGAGTACCGGCACTTTTAAGTTACCGGGTGTCTTCTTTGACATTTAATTATTTTAAAAAGAGGATACATCGTGGAAGCGATTATTAAGAAATTTAAGCTAGGTAACCAAGAAGTTACTCTAGAGACTGGTCGTATTGCACGCCAGGCAACCGGTGCTGTATTAGTTACTATCGAAGGCGTACAGGTACTTTGTACTGTAGTTGGCAAAAAAACCGCTAAAGAGGGACAAGATTTTTTCCCGCTATCTGTTCACTACCAAGAGAAGACCTACGCTGTTGGTAAGATCCCCGGTGGATTCTTCAAACGCGAAGCGCGTCCCTCTGAAAAAGAGACACTGACTTCACGCCTAATTGACCGTCCTATTCGTCCACTTTTCCCTAAGGGATACATGAACGAAGTACAAGTTATCTGTACGGTCATGTCTGCAGATAAAATCAATGATCCAGATATTGCCGCTATGTTAGGTGTTTCAGCGGCATTAGCTATCTCTGGTATCCCTTTCCAGGGACCTATTGGTTGTGCACGTGTCGGTTTAACCGAAGCAGACGGCTACATCTTAAACCCAACTTACGAGCAGCTTGCAGCTTCTGAGTTAGACATGGTGGTTGCCGGTACTAAAGATGCGGTGCTAATGGTTGAATCTGAAGCTGACGAGCTTAGCGAAGACGAGATGTTAGGTGCGGTATTGTTTGCACACACAGAATTCCAAGGCGCTATCGATGCGATTGCTGAGCTTAAAGCAGAAGTTGGTAAGCCTATGTGGGATTGGACTCCTCCCGCTGTTAACGAAGTGCTTGTAACACAAGTAACAGAGTTAGTGGGTGCAGGCATTGCCACGGCTTACCAAACTGCAGACAAAATGCAACGTCAAGACATGCTTAGCGCGCTTCGCGATCAAGCAGTTGCCGCTCTTTCTGGTGAAGAGGGACAGGCGAGTGCTAAAGAAGTCTCTGGTGTGGTTAGCAGCATTGAAAAATCGACAGTACGTCAGCGTATTGTTAATGGTCAGTCGCGTATCGACGGTCGTGATACTAAAACAGTTCGCGGTATTGACGTTGAAATTGATGTGCTTTCAGGTACACACGGTTCTGCGCTTTTCACTCGTGGCGAGACTCAAGCGATTGTTACTTGTACTTTAGGTACTTCACGTGATCAGCAGCTTATCGATGCCCTTGAAGGCGAGCGTAAAGACCCGTTCATGTTGCACTACAACTTCCCTCCTTACTCGGTAGGCGAAGCTGGACGCATAGGCTCTACTAGTCGTCGCGAAATTGGTCACGGTCGTCTAGCTCGTCGCTCTGTAGCGGCAATGCTACCATCACAGGAAGACTTCCCATACACCATCCGTATCGTATCGGAGATCACTGAATCTAACGGTTCAAGCTCTATGGCTTCTGTTTGTGGTGCATCCATGGCGATGATGTCTGCAGGTGTTCCGCTTAAGGCGCCAGTTGCTGGTATCGCGATGGGTCTTGTTAAAGAAGGCGAAAAATTCGCTATCCTAACTGATATCTTAGGTGATGAAGATCACTTGGGCGACATGGACTTTAAAGTAGCAGGTACTGAGCAGGGCATTACTGCTCTACAGATGGATATCAAGATCACTGGTATCACTGAAGAGATCATGGACCTCGCTCTTGAGCAGGCGCTACAAGCGCGTACTCATATCCTTAAGGAAATGGCTAAAGTTATTGGTTATGCACGTCCTGAGTTACCGGACAATGCACCAGCGATGACGATGATCAAGATCAATCCTGAAAAAATTCGTGACGTTATTGGTAAGGGCGGTGCAACTATTCGCTCTATCACTGAGCAGACCGGCGCGATGATCGATTTAGAAGATGACGGTACTGTGAAGATCTTTGCCGCTGATAAAGCCGCTGCACAAAAAGCCACTGATATCATTTTAGGCATTACCGCAGAAGCTGAAATTGGTAAAATCTACGAAGGCAAAGTAGTACGTATCGAAGAGTTTGGTGCTTTTGTTAACATCTTGCCAGGAAAAGATGGTCTAGTGCATATCTCACAGATCGACAGCAAGCGTGTTGAGAAAGTGACTGATTACATCAAAATGGATCAGATGATTAAAGTTAAGGTGCTTGATGTCGACGTTCGTGGTCGTATCAAGTTATCTATGAAAGATCTTGCTGAAGATTAATATTGACAGCGAGTAATCAACATTAAAAAAGCCCTCCTAGTGAGGGCTTTTTTTTGCTTCAAATTCAGGCTAACAGCTTTAGTTATCTTCTACTAATCCTTCAGCACGAGCGGTGAAATGTAATTGCTCAGCGGTGAAGGTGAGGCCGCCCTCATCATGGAAGATGTTAATACTGCCATCTTTATTAGTATCAATTCCAGAGAGCAGAGCATCAGCTAAAAACTGCAATTGCGCCACGTAAGCAAGGGCTTGGGTGGTTGAAATAGATCTTGCCACAAGATCGCAAATCCCCAGCATTTGCTGTGCAACCTTGACGGTATTCAATGCACTGGTTATTACCTTTTCGCTGTGCAACTTAATATTGATTGAAGCTTGGTTGGACGATGCCGCTAATTTCATTTGCGCCGCAATTAACTGGCTAGATTTAACCACGCCATAGCCTAAACCTCCGTCGCCAAATTCGGAGCCATTCAAGGCGTGTTTTGCTCTGCTAATATGCGATTTAATCCAAGCTAGGTCCTGATCTTGTGATATAGAAAGTTCTATATGTAGGTGAGTAATCTTTGCTTCTTTTAAGGCTGTGTCTATTAAGCTCATTTTTTTAGGCGCATCGGGCCAACTTTTAATGATGTTATTTAAATAATCATGGGATTGAGGTTTGGGTGCGCTATTGAGCTGTGCGCTTGATAAACATGCTAAGAAGATAATGAGCTTTGTTGTTGTCATAATTATTCCAGCCTCTGCGAATGCATGTGAAGATGATCGGTATATTTTTATTTGTTTTATAAGCCTTAATTATAGCACTTAAGTTATCAGGCATTGTGGTCACTAATTTTAAAGCAATTCTAAACTCTGCAAGAGTTTGCTAATAACAACATCGAGTTATTTCTTTGGGCGAATGTGTTTATCAATAAAGCGGACTGCATGCTTTTTATATAGGCTTTTCATTCCTCAATTTAAATTAGTCTATCGGTGAGTTAAATATACTTCAAACAATTTTGTTTCGCCGCTTTGTCTATAATTCTCCATTCACCATGAATATCACAGTTGTATTAGTTTCACGCTTAGGGATGCATGCGTCTAAGGCCTTTATTGGATGAAGTCTATAGTCTTAAGTTCTTTAGGCAGTGGCTACTCTGACCAAAAGGGACACTGATTGAAAAGGCTGTTAATAAGGGCAAGCCACTAATCGGGATCGTAG
Organism: Oceanospirillaceae bacterium; assembly: GCA_013215375.1. Lineage (GTDB taxonomy): Bacteria > Pseudomonadota > Gammaproteobacteria > Pseudomonadales > Balneatricaceae > Rs1. The sequence goes on from JABSRB010000042.1 coordinate 36,003, forward strand.
TAGCGACATATAAGGCACTCAACTAGATATATTTGTTAACTTAAACCATGCTCAAAGGTGCTGTTGTAACAGTGACGCAAACCTGAAAATTCCTCAGATAGCTGTTTCGTGGTCTCGCTTCATCTAAGACCAATGTCTAATCCCTGTGATTTTTTATACTAGGTAGTATTGAAGGATAATAAAAACAATTATGTTCCGCGAAGTATAAGAAATTTAAGCCTTTTTTCTTGTAAGAATGCTCTTTAAGAGCTCAGTTATCTGTGAGTCGGCAATCTGTTAAATAGATTTTCTGACTTTGTAGTGTTCAAGATTGGACGTTTTAATGAATTTTTTTGCGGTGCATACTAGGAGGATACGATGACTATATTTTATCGAAGAAAGATAGTGGCCTACTCGCTGCTAGCCACTATATTAGTGTACATGGTTTATTTCTTACTTGATTTTTTTGCAATATCGCCATTATTGAGTGCCGTCGTGTTGGTAATTACTACTTTTATCAGTATGGCTAGCATCGCTTTAATTTTGCTATCACCCTTTGTGCAGCAATATTCATTAATAGAGCGTTCACTGACTGCTAAAGTGAGCCAAATGGGCAATGAAGAAGAGCATGACTATGCGTTAGTCGATAAAGTCAGGGATAAGCTATCAGGGTTTAATCTAGCCGGCGGAGAGATAAATAATTGTGCTAGTCATCTAGCTATTAATGCTGCAGAAGTAGCCTACTTTTTACAAGAGTTATACGAGTCGATCCAAGAGTCCAGCCAAGATGCTGACAAAATAGCGATAGCAGCACGGGACATGTCAGCAACCACCGAAGAGGTAAATAAAAGCGCTACAGTTGCCTCTGAACAGAGTAATGAGGCTATGAAGGCCAGTAATGAGGGCAGTGCTGAAATAGCCCTATGTCACCCTATAGTCGAAAAGCTGGATAAAGGTGTTAAGGAGGGAGCTGAGCGAATTCAGCTGCTATCTGACAAGGCCGCCGAGATTCAAAATATCACAGATGTGATCAATTCAATCGCTCAGCAGACCAATTTGCTAGCATTGAATGCTGCTATAGAAGCGGCAAGGGCAGGAGATCAGGGACGCGGATTTGCAGTCGTTGCCGATGAAGTACGAGCGCTTGCTGCAAGAACTAGCGATGCTACCAGTCAAATTGATGGCATGCTTAAAGTCATAAATGAAGAGAGTCAGAATGCCACTAGTTTGATGTCAGTGATTAGCAGTCAGTCTGAGCAAGTGGTTGAGTCAGTCGCCTCTTTGTCATCTTCTTTTCAAAATATTAATCGATTAATATCAGAATCAACTGTCGCTGCATCGCAAATTAGTGTCGCATTAACTGAGCAAGATAAAACAACCTCTGAAATATCTTCATCGATCAACAACATTAGTGAGTTTTTGCGTACGGAAATAGACACCACTAAAAGTATCTCCAATCAGGCATTGGGTTTAAGCGCGGGTGCCGAATCAATCTTTGTCTCTCTAAAGGATTTTGATACACAATCTGCCATTGATACGATGAGCGAACAAGCGCAGAGCACTGCGGAGCAAATAGGTAAGCTGTTTGAGCAGGAAATAAAAGCGGGTAACATCAGTTCCAGGGCGTTGTTTGATTATAATTATAGTGAAATAGCTGATACCAACCCGCCTAAATTTAGCACTTCTTTTGACAAGTTCACTGACTCTGTCCTGCCCGGTATTCAAGAGCCTTTACTGGAAAAGTACTCGGCGATGATATACGCCGGTGCCGTTGATATTAATGGTTATTTCCCGACGCACAACAAAATATTTAGCCAGCCTCTGACGGGGGAATACGTACATGATGTGAATCATAATCGCACCAAGCGAATTTTTGATGATCCAACCGGGATTCGCTGTGGTAAACATACTCAGCCATTTTTGTTACAAACTTATAAACGCGATACTGGTGAGGTCATGCATGATGTCTCAGCACCTATTATGGTTAATGGCAAGCATTGGGGTGGTTTTAGAATAGGTTTCAAAGCACAGACATCATAGCTAAATATTCCAAGGTCGATGTTGTTTGCCCGAGACTTTAAGCGACCACAGAGTCTTGGAGCTTTGATGTAAAACAGTAAAATCTCTATTTGTTCATTTTGTAATTGATTTAAAGCATGGCTTTAAACTAAGCTTCGTTGGGGTTCGCTTAAGTGGCAGTGTTGAGTGCTTAATGGGTGTAATAACAACGTTTAGGATAAACTATCAATCATGCTTGAGTTGGTTTTTTTTGGCTGTGCTTTTTGCTGTGGTCTTGTCGTTTCGCAATTTCGCTTGCCGCCTCTCATTGGCTTTTTGGCGGCGGGGTTTATTTTACATAGTTTAGGTTATCAATCGACAGCGGCTTTAGAGCATGCATCTGCACTAGGTGTTACTTTGCTGCTGTTTTCAATTGGTTTAAAACTGCAGCTTAAGAGTTTAACTAAATTGTATGTCTGGGCGCCTGCCTCCCTGCACATTATGCTCTGTACTGTGATTTTTTCTGCGTTAATGCTGCTGTTAGGGCGTTTCTCGCTACCTTTGTTTACTGATCTTAGTTTAGAAACTTCGATGTTGATTGGGTTCTCCTTTAGCTTCTCTAGTACGGTGTTTGCTGTGAAAGTACTAGAGCAGCGCGGTGAAATGGCTAGTTTTCACGCCAAATTATCTATTGGCATATTGGTCATGCAGGATATTTTCGCGGTCATTTTTCTGGCTGTCAGCACCGGAAAAACACCCAATATATGGGCGTTTGCGCTGTTAATTGTATTGCCTCTGATTCGTCCATTACTGTTTAAAATACTCGATAGGTCAAAACACGGAGAATTACTGCCGCTGTTTGGTTTTTTCTTTGCGTTATTGGCGGGTTACCAGTTGTTCGAGTTTGCTGGTTTAAAGGGAGATCTAGGCGCGTTAATCATTGGCATGTTGTTTGCCCCCCACAAAAAAGCGGGAGAGCTGGCGAAATCGCTGTTGAGTTTTAAAGATATCATGTTGGTAGGTTTTTTCCTCACCATAGGCCTCAATGCAGAATTATCCACCGAAGTGGTATTTACCGCGATGTTATTAGTGGCATTATTGCCTTTGAAGATGTTGTTGTATTACTTTTTTACCGCTAGTTTTAGATTGCGTGCTCGTACTTCGCTATTGAATGCTTTTACCTTGGCCAATTACAGTGAGTTTGGTTTGATTGTCTGTGCGCTGGCTGCCACAAATGGCTGGTTATCAAGCCAGTGGCTGGCAGTGATGGGCATTGCAGTGTCGATTACTTTTATCATCGCCTCGCCCCTCAATGCTCACTCCAATCAAATCTATGTCAGATTTGAGGGCTGGTTAGAGAAGTTTGAAACTAAACAGCGACTGTCTTTAGAGCAACAGGTGCCTTTGCAGGGAGCTAAGATATTAATCTTTGGCATGGGGCGTGTGGGAGCCGGAGCCTATGAAACTTTGGAGCAGCATTTTCCAGGCGAGGTCACCGGTGTTGATGTCAGTCAGGAAAGTATAGATAGGCATTGTAAACGCGGCCGCACAGTTATTTTGGCAGATGCCACAGATCCTGATTTTTGGCAGCGTATTAATCATTCCAAAGTGCAGATGGTCATGTTGGCGATGCCTAAACATATTCAAAATGTCTTGGCGCTAGAGCAGTTAAAAGCCTCAGGCTTTAAGGGGTCTGTCTCGGCTATTGCCAATTACCCAGACCAGCAAAAAGAGCTACAAGAGTTAGGGGTGGGCAGTACCTATAATTTCTATTTAGAGGCGGGAAGGGGCTTTGCGGAACACGTTAATGAGAAAATTAGTTAGTGTGGCTTTGTGCTCTGCCAATCATTAATAGATTAGCAGAGCGAGTACAGATGTTTAGCTTTTAGCGGTATCCTTTAATGCGTATAACGCATCTAATGCCTCTCTAGGAGTCATGTTGTCTGGGTTGATTTGCTCTAGTGCAGCAATCGCCGGGTTAGGTTTGCTCACCGCTTGTGCAAACATGTCGCTCTGGTGTGGATTGTTGCTACTCATTGCCTCGGTTAAATTCACTTGCGAGCTCTCCTGCTCAAGCTGTTGTAGCTTAGTGCGCGCTTCGCTTATAACCTGTATTGGAATACCGGCTAATTTAGCCACTTGTAAGCCATAGCTTTGGCTCGCGGCTCCCTCTTTAACCTCGTGCATAAAGACAATGCTGTCTTGATGCTCAAGTGCGGTTAGATGCACATTGTGTACTTTACTAATCTGTTCCGGTAATACCGTAAGTTCAAAGTAGTGAGTGGCGAACAGGGTGAAAGCGTTGACTTTATTGGCAATTTGTTCGGCGCAGGCCCAAGCTAATGACAGTCCGTCAAAGGTGCTGGTGCCGCGGCCAATTTCATCCATTAATACTAAGCTCTTGTCTGTCGCGTTATTAAGAATGTTGGCTGTTTCAGTCATCTCTACCATGAAAGTAGAGCGGCCACCTGCCAAGTCATCAGAGGAGCCCATGCGGGTAAAAATGCGATCGACAATGCCGATGGTCGCGCTTTGTGCCGGTACAAAAGAGCCGATGTGAGCCAGTAAAGTGATCAGTGCCGCCTGGCGCATAAAGGTAGATTTACCGCCCATGTTAGGACCAGTAATGATCAACATGCGCCGCTCATTATCCATCTCTAAATTGTTGGGAACAAAAGGTGCATCAGAGACTTTCTCAACCACCGGGTGGCGTCCTGCCTGAATTGAAATGCCTGGGGTGTTACTCAGTGTCGGTGCACAAAAAGATAATGTCTCAGCACGCTCGGCGAAGTTTGCCAGTGTATCAAGCTCAGCAAGGGAGGTGGCTGTATCCTGCAGTTGATTTAGCTGTGCGGCGATGTCTTCTAATAGTTGGTCGTAGAGCGCTTTTTCACGGGCCAGTGCGCGGCTTTTGGCTGATAGCGCTTTGTCTTCGAAAGCTTTTAGTTCTTCTGTGATAAAGCGTTCAGCATTTTTTAAGGTTTGACGACGTACATATTCGGTAGGCATTTCAGTGGCTTGTGCCTGAGCTTTGCTCACTTCAATAAAGTAACCGTGTACACGGTTGTAACCGACTTTTAAAGTGGGGATGCCGGTGCGCTGGCGCTCTTTTTGCTCCAGCTTTAATAAATAGTCGCCGGCATTTTCACTAATGCCGCGCAGTTCATCCAGCTCTGCGTCAAAGCCCGTAGCGATCACGCCGCCATCGCGGACCACTACCGGCGGATTGTCGATAATCGCTTTTTGCAGCAGTGTACACATCACTGGATATTCAGTAATGGCAGCAGCCAAGTGTGCAATTCTACTGGTGGGATCGCTGGCCAGTTGCTGTTGTAATGCGGGCAGTATACTGAGGCTGTCACGTAATCGCTCTAAATCTCTAGGCCTTGCCGAGCGCAATGCGACCCGCGATAAAATACGCTCAACGTCGCCAATTTGCTTAAGATTGCTGGCGATCCCTTCAAAACGGTAATCATTTAATAGCCAGTGAGTTGCCTCTTGACGTGCGTTAAGAGTGATTAAATTGCGCAGTGGCTGGTTGATCCAGCGGCGCAGCATTCTCGAGCCCATCGCAGTGCTAGTGTTATCGATAACACTGACCAAAGTATTATCGCGCCCGCCCGCTAAATTTTGATCCAGTTCCAAATTTTTACGGGTGGCGGCATCAATGATCACGGTATCGCTGCGCTGCTCAACTTTAATGTGTTTGACGTGGGGCAGGGCAGAGCGTTGAGTATCTTTAGCATATTGTAATAGGCAGCCGCCGGCACTGATCGCCAGCAGCATTTTTTCACAGCCAAAACCTTGTAAATCTTGTGTGTTGAACTGTTGGCAGAGCATGCGTTTAGCAGTTTCTTCTTCGAAGTGCCAAGGGGCTTGGGCGCGCAGCCCTTGACAGTGCTGTAATAGTCCAGCCAGTGCCGTGTCTTCATTAAAGAGTACTTCTTTCGGCTTGAGTCTTTCTAACTCTCCGAGTAAAGCGTCGCTACCTTCCACTTCCTGCAGCGAGAAATAGCCGGTGCTGATATCGATAACAGCAATACCATAGTGCTGCTGTTGTGCATTGATGGCGATTAATAAGTTGTCACTATGCTCATCTAAAAAAGCTTCATCGCTTAAAGTGCCAGGAGTGATTATGCGTACAACTTCACGTGCCACAGGGCCTTTGCTGGTCGCTGGGTCGCCGACCTGTTCGCAAATAACCACCGATTCACCAGCGCGGACTATCTTGCCGATATAAGTTTCCGCACTGTGGTAGGGGAAACCAGCCATGGGAATGGGCTCGCCGTTTGCCTTGCCACGCGCTGTTAACGATATGCCTAGAAGCTGCGAGGCACGCTTAGCGTCGTCAAAAAACATCTCATAGAAATCACCCATACGGTAGAACACAATATCATCGGGATGCTCTGCTTTAATTTTGAAATATTGCTGCATCATCGGAGTGTGTTGGCTTTTAGAGGCTTGGGTCATAGATAAGTCTTTTGTCAGTTGTTTGAAATAAGGAGCTGATTTTACGATAAATTACTTTCAATGCGTAGTGTCAATTGCGATTCTTAGACGCCCTTTAGCGAATTGATGCTCTTTAGAAAATCTACAATTAATGTATCGCGCTTATGGCGCAATTGCTCATCACTCATTTTTTCATTAATAGCAGTCATCCCCTGTCTAAGCGATTCAATGGTTTGCGAGTCAAATTTAGCATCACCGAGATCATCCCACCATGTTTGCATCGGTGGGCCGATATGTTTACAGAAGCCTTCGATGCCTTGCTCGCCACCGCCTAGATGGAATAGGGAGCTAGGTCCGAGCGCTGCCCAGCGAAGTCCAGGGCCATGGGCTACCGCTTTATCGATATCCTCTAAACTAGCGACACCTTCTTTGAGTAGATGAATGCACTCGCGCCACAGCGCGGCCTGTAAGCGGTTGGCGATATGACCGGGGATTTCTTTGTTTAGCCTGATGGTTTGTTTACCCAGGCTTTGATAAAAATGCTCTGCTGTGGCGAGAGCGGTCATGTTAGTCAGCTGATTGCCCATTAACTCAACGAGGGGGATTAAATGTGGAGGATTAAAAGGGTGCGCAAGTATTAAACGTGATGGGTTGGTAAAACCTTGTTGTAGCTGTGATAACCCAAGACCTGAGGTAGAAGTGGCAACGATGGCATCTGTAGTTAAATGCGCTTCGATATCACGATAGAGTTGGTGTTTTAGGGTGATGCGCTCTGGGATGCTCTCTTGAATAAAGCTGGTATTTTTTACTGCGCTAACGGGGTCGGCATCAAAGGTTAACCGCTCGGTGTTACCGGCTTTAGGCCAGCCCAGTGTTTGCAGTGCGCTGCTAGCGTTTTGAATAAAGGTGAGAGTTTTGCTCTCAATGTTTTTATCCGGATCGCAAAGTGTGACATAGCGGCCGCTGGCCAAAAAAAGTGCAGCCCAGCTCATGCCGATAGTGCCGGCGCCAATGACGGTAATGCGTTCAAAACTGTGCATGATTTACCCTGCTAAATAGAACAAACAAGAGGTATCTATACCTACATCACGCTGTTTTCGCAAGGTTGTTTTGAAAAGGTTGTTGCTCGATGGTGGCTTGTTAAATTTAGTAATGACTGTCGCTTACGATTTTATAGTTAGTGGTAAGCGACTGAAATAAACAGCTTAAAAGCTAGCTCTGATATCTCGGTTACGATCTAGGCGGGTCTTCATGATGATATGGGATACTGTCGACTTTATGCCGGGCTGTTCGTTTATCTGAGTGATGCACTGATGAAATTCATCCAGGGAGGGTGCCGATATAAATAGTGACCAATCCCACTCTCCGCTCAGTGAATGAATAGCTTGAATGTAAGGCATTTTTTCTAGCGCTATAAACGTTGCTTTTAATGCTTTGTTTTCTGCAAGAACCATGACAATCGCTTCAATATTGCGATGCATTTTCTGCGGATTGATCTTGACGCTGTAGCCCTGGATTATTTCAGCTTTTTCTAAGCGCTGAATGCGCTCTTGGACTGTAGTTCGTGATACACCAATTTTTCTAGCCAGGGATGCGTTTGATTCACGTGCATTAATTTTTAACAGCTCTAATAGCTGGCGATCTTTTTCGGTTATTTTAATCCCTATTTGATCAGTTCGAATAGTCTTTGTCATCGTGTCAATCAATTGCATCCAAACCAGGCCTGTGCTGCAGCCCTTTAATTAATACTCATAAGCGGTGAGTGGGCATCATAGTACATATTAGTATACATACCTAGAAGTTAGTGTAATGAGTTGTCACAATCGAAAATAATTTTCAAAATAGTGGCAAGTAAATCAACGGTATAATTAAGATTTGTCGGTGCCAATTAACAGGTATTAAGTAGATGCTTGTATATTCTTAGTCGGAGAAGTATAATGTCGCGCTCTTTTTAGATAAATTAAAACTATAAAGAGAATTAAAAATTAACCTCCTTGCTTTTGAATCTTGTTATTTAAAGGCTTTTTAACCCGTAGGGAGCTACAATGCGTCATTACGAAATCGTTTTTATGGTTCATCCGAACCAAAGCGAACAAGTATCAGGTATGGTCGAGCGTTACACTAACGTTATTACTGCAGCTGAAGGTACTGTTCACCGCATGGAAGACTGGGGTCGCCGTCAATTGGCATACCCAATCAACAATGCACACAAAGCACATTACATCTTAATGAACATCGAATGCGGCCAGGAAACTCTGGACGAGCTAGACAATATGTTCCGTTACAATGATGCGGTTTTACGCAACATGGTAATCCGTCGCAAAGAAGCGATCACAGATGTATCTCCAATCAAAGCCGCTGAAGCACGTGAAGAACGTCGCCCACGCCGTGAAGATACTCGTCCTAAGCCAGCAGAAACTACTGAAGCTAAGCCTTCTGAAGCACCTGCTGCCGTTGAAGCTAAAGAAGCGACAACTGCTGAGTAATTGAACCCAAGTTCACTAGGAGATATAAGATGGCTCGTTTTTTTCGTCGTCGTAAGTTTTGCCGTTTCACCGCTGAAGGTGTTACTGAGATAGATTACAAAGATCTGGATACGTTGAAAGGCTACGTAACAGAGACTGGTAAGATTGTACCAAGTCGTATTACAGGCACAAAAGCTCGTTACCAGCGTCAGCTGGCTACAGCGATTAAGCGCGCTCGTTTCATCGCGCTATTGCCTTATACTGACAATCACCAGTAAATAAGGACTAAGCTTATGGACGCCCTTGCGCAATTTGTTTTAAAGGGTCGTACACAGGCGATAGTTGTGGCGGTGTTAGCCGCCTTGCTACCTCTGCTGTTCTGGATAAGTGCAGCAGCAGTGAGTTTAGTTGCTCTTCGCAAGGGAGCTACTGAAGGAAGTTATATTCTTGTCTGGGCGTTAATCCCGGCAATAATGTGGTCTCGTCAAGGAGATTACTCACCTATGATTGTTATTGTAGGTAGTTATATTCTGGCATTAGTTTTGAGAAGTACCGTGTCTTGGCAGAGAGTGATACAAGTCGCGCTAGTATTGACGCTTGCTGCAGGTTTTATGCAGCAGCAGTTCAACGGCGATGCACTGGCACAAGTTGTTCAAGGCGTACAAAAATTGTTGATGCAAAAAACACCCGGTACAAGTGAATACTTGTCGAGTGAGTCGCAATGGCTGCTACAGGCAACATTAGGTGTCTTTGACACACTACATTTTGCGATGATGTTATCGAGTGTGCTATTAGCGCGCCGGTGGCAGTCCGTGTTGTATAACCCTGGTGGTTTACAGCAGGAGTTTCATCAATTACGGTTTTCTCCCCTGTTTGCATTAGCGCTTATAGCGTTAATCATAATCGCTACTAGTAGCGGTGGGGAATTTATCAGATGGGTGCCTATTATGGTTGCTCCACTGGTTATCTCAGGACTAGCACTGGCCCATGGCAGTGTAGCGAAACGAAGTTTAGGTAGGTCTTGGTTAGTGGCGCTTTATGTGTCTGCTTTTTTGCTAGGGCCTTACGTGATTACGATGTTGGTCATCTTGGCTGCAATAGATACTTTTGTAGATATTCGCAACAAGATTCCAGCCAGTCAATAAGTACTGCACTTGTTTAAGTCGCAGAACAAAAGAGGTTTACGAGATGGAAGTTATTCTACTCGAGAAAATTGGTAAGCTTGGCGCTCTAGGCGACAAAGTTACTGTTAAGTCAGGTTTTGGTCGTAACTATTTAGTTCCTCAAGGCAAGGCAGTGTCTGCTACTAAAGCAAACGTTGTTAAGTTTGAAGAGCGTCGTGCTGAACTTGAAAAAGTAGCTGGCGAGAAGCTAGTTGCCGCTCAAGCACGTGCTACTGCACTTGAAGAGTTCACTTTAGAAATCAGCTCAAAAGCTGGTGAAGAAGGTAAGCTGTTCGGTTCTATCGGTACACGTGATATCGCTGAAGCACTAGCTGCTGCTGGTCAAGCGGTAGACAAGAGTGAAGTACGTCTTCCAGAGGGCGCATTGCGTCACACTGGCGAGTTCGCTATCACTCTTCACTTGCACAGCGAAGTTAATGCTGTAATCACTGTTAACATCACTGGTGAAACTGCTTAATAAGCACTCACTAATGTAACAGTTATAAAAGCACCGTTTAAACTTAGGTTTTTCGGTGCTTTTTTGTGTCTGCAAGATACGTTTGTGACCTCAGCATAACTACTGCAATTGATGATACTACGCTAAAAACAGGTTCAATAAAGATGAATTAGGCGCAGTTTAACTCATCTCATATGCTCATTTACACCCGTAATACCCAACAAGAGGGGCGCACTGATTCCGCTATTTCACCTGTTCTTGCCTTGTCTTATCTGCATTCGTTGCGTTATGCAGAGGCCTCTGTTTATAAAACTAAATCAGTCTTTGACAAAGACGCGGTAAAGACAGTATATTGCATGCAGTATTACCTATAGGTAATGCTATTTCGTTCTCGGGGCGGGGTGTGATTCCCCACCGGCGGTAAGGATTTTAATCTAAGCCCGCGAGCGCTTCTTTTTATTAGATTAATAATTTGAAGGTCAGCAGATCTGGTGTGACTCCAGAGCCGACGGTTATAGTCCGGATGATAGAGAGCGTGTCAGTCATTAACACAGTGATATTCTTATTGCTGTTTTTTCGTGCCGCCTACTTTTAGTGGTGCGCCTGCCTGTCCGTTCGCCCTGATTCTATCTTGTTAATTTTTGGATTTAAAATGAATCAGAGCACAACGAATCAAGATCAGTACAACCCTTCAAATAAACGCATCGCTTTTATTCATGCCAGTTGGCATCAAGATATCGTCTTAAATGCGCTGGATGGCTTTAGAGCTGAACTTATTAAACGCGGCTACGATAACGCTAAAATAGATGTTATTGCTGTGCCTGGTGCCTACGAAATTCCACTGCAGGCAAAACTGCTGGCTAAGTCAGGACAGTATGCTGCCATTGCCGGTAGTGCATTAGTGGTTGATGGCGGTATTTATCGGCATGACTTTGTTGCTCAAACGGTCTGTAATGCGTTGATGCAAGTGCAGCTTGAGACTGAGGTTCCAGTGTTGACAGCCGTACTAACGCCGCACCATTTTCACGAGCATGACGAACACACCAGCTACTACGCAAAACACTTTGTCAAAAAAGGCCAAGAGTTAGCGCACGCCTGTGATGCCAGTATTAAATTAACTGAGCAAGCTAAGGCAAAAATCACTATTTAACAGCGCAATGTATAACACTTAAAATGATTGCGTAGGCTGTTTATTTGTCAGTTAACCTACGCTTTTATATGTTAAAGTAAGGCCCCAAAGCCCTCCAATTTAATCACCACCGGATGTACAAATGGACTACCCCGAGTTTTCAAATAATTCTGACTATGATGCAGAAGTTGAAAAAATTAAAAAGCCACCACAATCGATAGAAGCAGAACAGTCGGTGCTCGGTGGCTTGATGATTGATAACAATACTTGGGATGTGGTCAGTGAAGTGCTCACTGAAGAGCTGTTTTATCGCCACGACCATCGTTTGATATTCCGTATGATGACTAAGCTGATCAATAATCACCAGCCAGTTGATGTGGTGACGTTATCAGAAGAACTTGATCGCACCGGTGATCTAGAAGCTGCCGGTGGCTTAGATTATCTGATTGAATTGGCGCGTAATACTCCAAGTACCTCCAACTTGCGTGCATATTCAGTGATCGTGCGAGATCGAGCGCTACTCAGGCAGATGATTTCAGTCTCTCAAGAAATAGCGGATAGTGCCTTTTCACCAGAGGGACGCGATGCCCAAGAAGTGCTCAATGAAGCTGAACAGCGCATTTTTGAAATTGCGGAGAGCAGGCCTAGTGAAGGTGGCTTTATCCCTATCAACGATTTGCTCAAAGGCGCCGTTGATAAAATAGATTTTCTTTTTAACAACTCAGATCAGCTGACTGGTGTAACAACAGGTTTTGATGATTTAGATGAGAAGACTGCAGGCCTGCAGCCCTCGGATCTGATTATTGTCGCGGCGCGCCCATCAATGGGTAAAACTACTTTTGCGATGAACTTGGTGGAAAATGCCTTAATGGCAAAAAATAAACCGGTCATCGTTTTTTCCTTAGAAATGCCTGCCGATCAATTGATTACGAGAATGTTGGCTTCTTTAGGTAAGATTAATCAGACCCGCTTACGTACCGGACAGTTAGAGGAAGATGACTGGCCTAAGTTGACCACTGCCGTTAATATGCTGCGCGATAAACCGCTGTTTATTGATGATACCTCTGGTATTAGTCCTACTGAAATGCGTACTAGAGCACGTCGTATCGTGCGGGAGCACGGTGAAGTATCGTTGATTATGATAGATTATCTACAGTTAATGCAGATAAAAAGTCGCCGTGCCAATGCCAGTCGTGCTGAGGAAATATCCGAAATTTCAGGTGCACTTAAATCGCTAGCCAAAGAATTAAACTGTCCTGTTGTCGCGCTCTCTCAGCTAAACCGAGCTTTGGAGCAACGCCCTAATAAACGTCCAGTAAACTCCGATTTACGTGAATCAGGCTCCATAGAGCAAGATGCCGATGTGATTATGTTTTTGTATCGCGATGAAGTGTACAACGAGGATTCCCCAGATAAGGGTATCGCCGAAGTGATATTAGGTAAGCAGCGTAACGGCCCGATCGGCAGTATTAAACTTGCCTTCATCGGACAGTATTCTAAATTTGAGAATCTGGCGCATGGTAGTTACGAGACGTTTGATGATTAAGAGTTTAGTTAGAAAGCTAAAATAAATGTATTGACCCTGTTAGAAGCTAGCAGCAGAATTTGTTGCTCACAGCTCACAGCTCACAGCTCACAGCTCACAGCTCACAGCTCACAGCTCACAGCTCACAGCTCACAGCTCA
>JABSRB010000043.1 GCA_013215375.1 Oceanospirillaceae bacterium
CTGACGTACTGGCTTACGCCCCCAGAAATCGATAACAAACGACTTTGCAGAAAAAGCCCGGCACAGACCGGGCTTTTTTATGTGTGTGCTGGAAAAATTATAAGCAGTAAACCAAATTGCCATCCAGTAGCGTGTGGGTTACCCGCCCTTTTAGCTCAGAGCCGATCAGCGGAGTATTCTTTCCCGCGGACACCAAGCTGTTATGGTCGACCAGCCAGCTGCAGTGCTGATCGAAGATAGTGATGTCTGCGCGATCGCCAACTGACAGTGATCCAGCGGCAATATTTAGAATCTTAGCCGGGGCAGATGTTAGCTTTTCTATCAGCTGTGGCAAATCGATCAGGCCCTGCTCGACCAGTTGTAATCCCAGTGGTAACAAAGTTTCAAGTCCAGAAATGCCCGCTTCTGTGGCGGCAAAAGGCGCTTGTTTGGCAACAGCTTCGTGAGGCTGGTGGTCTGAGCAGATCGCCTGGATACCATCGGTCACTAGTGCGTTGAGTAGACCGGCGCGGTCTAACTGACTGCGCAGTGGTGGCTGCACGTGGAACATGCTGTTAAAACCGCGGGTATTTTCGTCGGTGAAGAACAGGTGATGCATGGCGACATCGGCAGTGACTTTTAAGCCGTTGTTACGCGCTATGGTAATTAAACTGATTGAACGCTCGCAGCTTAACTGGCCAAAGTGAGCCCGCACTCCCGCTTGTTCGATAAGTATTAATGCACGGGCGACTTCAACGGTTTCTGCCGATTCAGGAATACCCACAAGGCCCATATCAGAAGACGTCGCGCCTTCGTGCATCACGCCGTTGGCCACTAGGGAGTTATCCTGTGGATTGAATATGACTAAAAAGTCGTGGGTGGCTGCATATTCTAAGCAGCGTAGTAATGCCTGTGAATCGCTGATGGTCGCGCGGCTGTTAGAAAAGGCGATGCAGCCCGATTGATGCAGTGCGGCCATCGGTGCTAATTTTTGACCTTTTAGCTCAAGGGTCAAAGCGCCTACTGGCAGGACTTTTGCCTTCGCTGCCGCCTTGGCACGATCTTGGATAAGTTCTGCGACTGCAGTGCTATCGATGACCGGTTTAGTGGTAGGCGGGCAAATTAAGGTGGTGATACCTGCAGCTGCAGCAGCTGCGGTCTCGCTGGCGATAGTAGCTTTGTGGGTGAACCCCGGCTCTCTAATGTGTGCACTTAAATCAACAATACCTGGGCAGACGATCTGATTGCTCGCATCTATGGTCTGGGTAATCGCTGCCTGCGCCGGCATGTGGCCGATAGCGACCACTTTACCATGCTCTATATAGAGGTCAGTGACGGTATCTATTTGGTTAGCAGGGTCTATTAAGTGTCCGTTTTTAATTTTAATCATGAATAGCCCTAGATGCTGTTGTTGCGTGAATTGCGTGCCGTTAATTGACCGGTAATCGCCATCGACATGACCGCCATACGCACAGCAATGCCGTTAGTGACCTGCTGTAATATGGTCGATTGTGGCCCGTCTGCCACTGCTGATTCTATCTCTACGCCGCGGTTGATAGGTCCTGGATGCATCACAATAGCATCGGGTTTGGCTAATTTTAAGCGTTCAGTATTTAATCCGTAGAGTTTGAAAAATTCCGATTCACTCGGTAGCAAAGCACTGTTCATGCGCTCTGTTTGCAGGCGTAACATGCCCACCACGTCACAGTCTTTTATACCTTGATCAAAGTTTGTATAAACTTTGACGCCCATCATTTCTATGTCTTTGGGTAGTAAAGTTTTAGGTGCAATCACGCGTATCTCGGCTACGCCTAGAGTACGCAGTGCGTGGATTTGAGAGCGGGCAACGCGCGAGTGCAAAATATCGCCGACGATAGCGACTACCAAGCCTTCAAACTGACCCTTACAGCGTTTAATGGTCAGCATATCGAGCATTGCTTGAGTGGGATGCGCGTGGCGGCCGTCTCCTGCATTGATCACTGCAATGTTGGGGGTGACTTGGTTGGCGATGAAATGGGCGGCACCACTGTCGGGGTGGCGTACTACAAACATGTCGGCGTGCATTGCCTCGAGTGTCATCAGTGTATCTTTTAATGACTCGCCCTTAGAGGCTGACGAGGTGCTGATATTCAGATTCAGCACGTCAGCAGAGAGCCTCTTGGCCGCTAGCTCAAAGGTGCTGGAGGTACGAGTGCTAGGTTCAAAAAATAAATTGACCACGGTTTTTCCGCGCAGCAGTGGCACCTTTTTTACCTGTTGTGAACTCATGTCGAGAAAGGAGTTGGCGGTGTCTAAAATTTCGTTAAGTATACTCGCGGGTAGTTCTTGAGTGGTTAGAAAATGTTTTAACTGACCTGCATCGTTTAACTGTGAGCTATTGTGATCTATGGATTCTATCATGCGATCTCCGAGCCTTAGCGCTGGCTTATTTCAAGCGAGAGTGGCTCTGGGCCGATTAGTTTAATGTGCTGTTCTGAAGCCAAACTTAAGTGGCTACCAATGATGTCGGCGCTGATAGGAAGCTCCCTGCAGCCTATGTCAATTAGGGCCACTAAGCTGACAGAGGCTGGACGTCCATAATCGAACAATTCATTGAGGGCGGCGCGAATGGTACGACCAGACTTAATCACATCGTCGATTAAGATAATGTGTCGGTCCTGTGTGGAACTAGGCAAGTTAGAGGGCTGCACTTTAGGGTCTAAGCCTACACGGGTAAAGTCGTCTCGATAAAAGCTGATGTCGAGGGTGCCCATTGGCTCACTAATGTTGAGGTTTTTGTGCAGTTGCTCGGCGATCCAGATGCCGCCGGAGCGTATCCCGATGAACAACGGCTTTTCAATGTTTTTGTCATGAATTAGTTTACGCAGTGACTCGGTCATCTGCACCAATAAAAAATCGACGTTATGATGGGTTGGTGACATAGTGATCTTCCAAACGGCTGTGGCTGGGGATGCGTATATCTGAATTAAACCAGCTCTGTAGAATAAGTTGTGCGGCAATACCGTCTACGGATTCCTCACGAAAATTATTGCTGCCCCCGCGGGCGTAGTGAATCTCTTTGGCCTCGATTGTCGAGAGGCGCTCGTCAATAATAAAACAAGGTAATTGGTATCTATCTTGAATGCGATTGGCAAAGCGACGAGCTCGGCGCGACATCTCACTTATGCTGTCATCCATATTAAGCGGGATGCCCACCACTAAGGTGTCCGGCTGCCACTCTTTGAGTAAAGCATCCAGTTGCTGCCAATTAGGTGTGCCATCAGTGGCTTTGACAGGAGGGAGTTCGGTGGTAGAAAAGGTAAGGCTTTGACCGCTAGCTACCCCGATACGCTTAGTGCCAAAATCGAAACCTAGCACTTGCTGTGATTGTGTTGTCATGAATGAGGTATTTACCCACTGTGGAGGTTAGACGAGCCAGTGGGATATAAATTAAGCTTTACCGCTGTGACTCGTCAATGAATCTAGTCTAACGCCTATTAAAGAAGCTGCGGCCTGCATTTTATCAGCGGCGGCGACATTGAATATTATATCTAAATTAGCCGGGCAATTTAACCAGAGATTGTCAATAAGCTCAGTCTCTAACTCGCCAGGACCCCAACCTATGTAACCTAGTGCTACATGTGAGGAAGTAGGGCCTTGACCGATGGCCATTGCCTCTAGAATATCAACAGAGGAGGTTAAGCTTAGTTCGTCGTTTAGCTGGTAGCTTGAAAGCCATTTATCAGTATTGTTGTGAGGGTGTAGGATAAAACCACGATCATTTTGCACATCTCCACCGCGATACACAGGTTGAGATAAAATATCGGCATTGGTGTCAATTTTAAGATGTTCCAGCATGGTTTTTAAATCCATGTGGTACTCTTGGTTAATAACTATACCCATAGAGCCGTATTCGCCTTGGTGGCAAATATATATTAGCGAGTCTTGGTATTTGCTTTCCCCATGGACTGGCATTGATATCAAAAAATTGTTTTTTAAGCTACTGCTTGGCGTATTCATTCGGTCCTGCTAAAAAGTGAGCATGCTAAATATTCATTCCCTAACCAAAACTATCAACCTATACCTTTAGGTTTAGTATATTAATGTGCTTTTCTCAAACTCGATAGTGCGAATAATTTCTAATACATCAGTATTTTTGCGCATTTGAGGTGGAAAAGGTGCAAAAGGTGCAGCGAGACGAATGATTTTAACAGCCCCCTGGTCAAGAATTTTTTTTCCAGAAGATTGTAATATCTCGATGGATTTAACATTACCATTGGCTTGCATTGCAATTAGCAGCCTGACCCGGCCGTACATTTTTTGCTCACTAGCGGCCTTAGGGTAATGAATATTTCCAATAGATACAATACGTTTTCGCCATTTTTCTAAGTAGGCAGCGTCTTGGTGTGACTTTGTTGACAAGGTAGTAATGGTGCGCTTCTTAAGGGCTTTTGCCAAGGTCTGCCTGCGCATCGCTATCTGAGATTTAAGAGCGACAATTTGCTCGTTTATATTGTTTTTTTGTACGCTTTCAGTGACGTTATAGTCTGGTTTTGAGAGCTCTTTTAAGAAAAGGTCATGATTAGAGTTATTGCTAATGATTACCGTAATAGTTTCGTTTTTTGTTTCAAACACTTGTTCGTTTGTGGCTGTTTCGTTGTTATTAGTAGATTTTATTTGTTCAGAGGGGGAATTGGGCGTATTTTGCAACACTGAAAGTTCAGTATCTGACAGCAGTTTTTTGCTCAGTTCAGTGCCTCCGCCATGCTGATTAATTTGCGCATAAAAATCTGCTTGTGAGTCCGCTTGCTCAGTTTCAAACCTGGCAAGCGTGACTTCCATGCTCGGTGCTGGGTGATTTTTAGGCGTGGAATAGCCAATACCCAAAATGCCAACGCCATGTAGTACAATCGCGATAACAAACGCGTAATGCAACCTGTTGTTTAGCGGTAGTGTTGGCATTTATGGGTATCTTTTTATCAATTGATTACTGCTGAGAGTGCCATTTTTTTTCTACGGCATTCATCAAATCGCCGGCGATATCTAAGCCGTACTGATCATTGAGTTCACGTATGCAAGTGGGGCTAGTGACGTTTATCTCTGTCAAATAATCCCCTATCACATCAAGGCCAACAAACAGTAGCCCCAGCTCTTTTAATTTAGGGCCAATTTGCGCGCAGATCCAGCGATCTCTATCGCTCAACTCCCGCCCCTCTGCGCGACCACCTACGGCTAAGTTACCACGGGTTTCACCGTTAGTGGGGATACGTGCTAGTGCATAGGCGACGGGCTCGCCATCAATCATTAAAATGCGCTTATCGCCATTGGCAATTTCTGGGATAAATTTCTGCGCCATGATCATTTCGCTATTGTATTTTGTGACTGTCTCTAAAATAACGCCTAAATTGACTCCATCTTCCTGCACTCTAAAAATGGAAGTACCACCCATGCCATCTAATGGCTTGAAAATAACGTCTTTGTGTTTGGCGTGAAACGCTTTTAGTTGCGCGCTGTCACGGCTCACTAGTACTTCAGGACAGCACTGAGGGAACTGGGTAGCAAACAGTTTTTCATTGCAGTCGCGCAACAGTTGTGGCGGGTTGACGACTAAGGTGCCTAAGCGCTCTGCCATTTCTAAAATATGCGTGCTGTACATGAACTCGTTATCGAACGGCGGATCTTTACGCATCAGAATGATGTCTAAGCTGGCGAGTTCCAAATTTTGTGCAGCGCTTAACTGGTACCAATCCTTTGGATCACGTGCAACCGTTAATGGTGCCATCTTGGCCATCGCTACCCCGTTCTCGATATACAAGTGCTGCTGCTCCATATACCAGATGTCCCAACCTTTATCTTGGGCGGCCCACAGCATGGCTAACGAGCTGTCTTTTTTGTAGCTAATATCTTGAATTGGGTCCATGACTATACCAATTTTAAGCGTCATATCTTCTCCTCTATGCAGTGTTTAGGCGTGTGCTGTTATTAATGGGGGTGATACTTATTGATACAAGCAGTTGTTGCAAATCAGTTTAAATCGCCCCATAAGTATTGCAGAATCGATTGTGCGACCACCGGTGCGGTTTCGGTGCGTAATACTCTGGGGCCAAAGGCGACGGCTTTAAAACCAGCATTCATCGCCAGCTCCACTTCCGCTTCACTCAAACCGCCTTCTGGGCCGATTAATAATGCGACCGAACGCGGCGGTGTTAGTTCCGATAATGGCGTGGCGCTGTGATGATGTAATACGAGTTTTAGCTCAGCATCACAGTGTTGCACCCATTCGTTAAGTGGACGCGGGTCATTAATATTGGGGATGTCAGTGCGCAGTGATTGCTCGCAACCGCTTATGGCTAACTGTTGCCACTGCTGTTGTTTTTTCAGTAAACGGTCAGCTTTTAAGCGCACTTCACCGCGTTCACTCAATAAAGGCGTGAAACTATTCATGCCTAGTTCCGTGGATTTCTGTATCGCATAGTCCATGCGATCGCCTTTGGAAATAGACTGACCGATTTCAATTTTCAGCGAACTTGATCTAGCGGGGCTGCTAATGGATATAATATCGACAGTGACACTGCGTTTTTCGACACTGTTTAAGCGGCCTTGGTATTCATGTCCATCGCCATTAAAAAGGCAGATGGACTCGCCGGTTTTCATGCGTAAAACACGGGCCACATGTTGCACAGCACTGTCGTCTAAACTGATGGTCGCGCCAACGGTTAGCTTAGTGTCTTGATAAAAGCGGGGAATTCGCATGGGAGGCTCCTTCGAAAGAGTGCCTATGTGGCGTTAGCTGCTAACTAGTCCTATCAAAGGCAAAGGGCTGGAACATGGATATGTTCGTAAATTGTTCTGTAACTTAGCAATGCCCTCTTTGCCATCCATGGCACCGGGCTATTGCCTATATGGATGTAGGTACTTAGGTTATGTCTGGAACAAATAACCTGACCGTACATCCTGTACATAAAAAGTGGGAGTCATTTGTATCTATTAAAGACCAGCGTCAGCTCGTAGAGCAGCCACTTTATCGGTACGCTCCCAAGTGAACGAAGTGAAGGTATCATCACCGACGGTCATTTCTGCGCTCTTACGACCAAAGTGTCCGTAGGCGGCAGTGGCAAGATACATTGGATGTAACAGATCCAACATGCGGGTAATGGCACTAGGGCGCAAATCAAAATGTGCTTTAACCAGCTTGATGATTTTATCATCGCTAATTTTGCCAGTGCCAAAGGTATTGATCGACATAGAAGTAGGCTCTGCGACACCAATGGCGTAAGAAATTTGGATCTCACAGCGATCAGCAAGGCCTGCAGCGACGATGTTCTTAGCCACATAACGACCAGCGTAAGCGGCTGAACGGTCAACTTTTGATGGATCCTTACCTGAAAATGCACCACCGCCGTGACGTGCCATACCACCGTAAGTATCAACAATGATTTTACGCCCGGTTAAACCACAGTCGCCGACAGGTCCGCCAATGACAAATTTTCCGGTTGGGTTAATGTGGTATTTGGTATCTTTGGTCAGCCATTGCGCAGGTATTACATGTTTGATGATCAGTTCCATCACCGCTTCTTGTAAATCGCTGTGCGAGATGTCTGGATCGTGTTGGGTGGATAATACCACCGCATCAACAGCACAAGGCTTACCGTTTTCATAGCGGAAAGTCACTTGTGATTTTGCATCGGGGCGCAACCAAGGTAATAATCCAGATTTGCGTGCCTCTGCTTGGCGCTCCATCAAGCGATGAGCGTAGGTAATAGGTGCGGGCATCAGCACGTCAGTTTCGTTGGATGCGTAACCAAACATTAGGCCCTGGTCTCCAGCGCCCTGATCCTCTGAGGCGGCGCGATCGACACCTTGGGCAATTTCAACGGACTGCTTGCCGATAATATTGATAATGCCGCAGGTGTTGCCATCAAAGCCGACGTCAGATGAAGTGTAACCAATATCATTGATCACACCGCGTACTAAATCTTCTAAATCGACCCAAGCATTGGTGGTAATTTCACCAGAGACAATAGCAACACCGGTTTTAACCATGGTTTCACAGGCGACACGCGCGTATTTATCTTTGGCAATAATGGCATCTAGCACAGCATCAGAAATCTGATCGGCAATTTTATCCGGGTGGCCTTCAGAGACTGACTCTGAGGTAAATAAGTTATATTCGCTCATGCTGGGGCCTTTATAATGACATTGATTGACACAAGAATAGTCGAATTTGTAAGCTATTTTATCTGTGCAATTCGAAGTCTAGGTAATAAAAAAACGTATTTTATAACTATCGAAGATTTATTGCAGAGAAAACTGATACTTTTAGATGAAATTTTCTGTAGTAAAAAGTGAATATTACTCACTTTGCGTTTTATTTGCGTTTTACGATTGAAGCTTGGGGCAAACTGCGCGAAAATTGCCCTTCAAAATTTTTGAAACATCAGCACGACGTAGCGAGCGATGATGAGACAAGGCTAAAACGGCCGAGAAACCGGAGTTTATAATTATAAATGAGGATTTCGGGGCTGTTTTTAACGCTGGATCGTCGAGCATAGTAGTTGTGCTGGTGTTTTTTACGCACCATCAAATCAAAATGGGGCACCCCCTCAGGAGTTAATAAATGTCTGCTCGCAGAGAACTGGCTAATGCAATTCGCGCACTAAGCATGGATGCAGTACAAAAAGCAAAATCAGGTCACCCTGGCGCACCTATGGGTATGGCAGATATTGCCGAAGTACTTTGGAATGATTTTTTAAAGCACAATCCAAGTAACCCATCTTGGTACGATAGAGATCGCTTCGTGCTATCCAACGGCCATGGTTCAATGCTGATTTATAGCTTGTTACATTTATCTGGCTATGACCTATCAATTGATGATATTAAAAACTTCCGTCAAATGGGCGCTAAAACAGCGGGTCATCCTGAATATACTTATTGCCCAGGTGTTGAAACCACCACTGGGCCATTAGGCCAGGGACTTTCTAACGCAGTAGGTTTTGCTGTAGCCGAGAAAACGTTAGCGGCGCAGTTTAACCGTGAAGGTTTTGATATTGTTAATCACTACACTTATACCTTTATGGGTGACGGCTGCTTGATGGAAGGTATCTCCCATGAAGTATGCTCACTCGCTGGTACTTTAGGTTTAGGCAAGCTAATTGCTTTTTGGGATGACAATGGCATCTCGATCGACGGTGAGGTGGAAGGTTGGTTTACCGATGATACCGTGAAGCGTTTTGAAGCTTACGGCTGGCAGGTAATTGGCGGTGTTGATGGCCACAATCCAGATGAGATCCGTGCAGCCATTGAAGCGGCGCAGGCCAATACTACTCAACCTACACTCATTTGCTGCAAGACTATCATTGGTTTTGGCTCTCCTAATAAAGAGGGAACAGCGGGTTGTCATGGCGCTGCACTTGGCGATGACGAAATTGCATTGACCCGCGAAAAGCTGGGTTGGTCACACCCTCCTTTTGAAATACCTGAAGATATTTATGCCGATTGGAATGCACAGGCCGCAGGATCTGTTGCTGAAAACGATTGGAATCAACATCTGGCTGACTACAGCGAAGTTTACCCTGAGCTAGCGGCAGAATTGTTACGTCGTTTAGCAGGTGATTTGCCAGCTGACTTCTCGGCCAATGCCGATGCTTGGATAGCAGAACTCTCTGCCAAGGGCGAGACTATTGCCTCGCGTAAAGCTTCGCAAAATGCACTGAACAACTTCGGTCCTATGTTACCTGAGTTCTTAGGTGGTTCTGCCGATCTAGCCGGTTCTAACCTCACTAAATGGTCGGGTGCTAAAGTTATAGATGGCGCTGATTTCTCAGGAAATTACCTCAATTACGGCGTGCGTGAATTTGGTATGTCGGGCATCATGAATGGCTTGGCGCTGCACGGTGGCTTTATTCCTTACGGTGCGACTTTCCTAGTGTTCATGGAATACGCGAGAAATGCACTGCGCATGGCAGCACTGATGAAAATTCAGGCGATTCATGTCTACACTCACGATTCAATCGGTTTGGGCGAAGATGGCCCAACTCACCAGCCAATTGAACAAGTGGCTAACTTGCGTCATACACCCAACATGAGTACTTGGCGTCCCTGTGATACGGTCGAATCTGCAGTGGCTTGGAAAATGGCCATCGAGCGTAAAGACGGCCCGACTGCGATGATCTTCTCTCGTCAAAACTTGGTACACCAAACACGTACAACAGCGCAACTAGCTGATGTTGCTAAAGGTGGCTACGTATTGTCTGACAGTGCAGGCACACCTGATCTTATCTTCATAGCGACAGGTTCTGAAGTTGAGTTAGCGATGCAAGCTGCTACCCAAATACGCGAAACGGGTAAAAACGTACGCGTTGTTTCTATGCCTTGTACTGATTTATTCGACGCACAAGATGCTGCGTACCGTGAGTCTGTATTACCTGCTGCAGTATCAGCGCGTGTTGCTGTTGAAGCATTAATTGCCGATTACTGGTACAAGTATGTTGGCCTTAATGGCGCAATCGTTGGTATGACTACTTTTGGTGAGTCAGCACCTGCTGAGCAACTGTTTGAACACTTTGGTTTCACCGTTGATAACATTGTTGCTAAGGCGTCTGCGCTGCTGTAACGAGTTCTACAACATAAAAATCCCCCTGTGCATTTTGCAGGGGGAGTATTGCCATTAATTCCCTCCCGAGAGAAAATTCATGAATTTTCGTGTCGCAATCAATGGTTATGGTCGAATTGGCCAATGTGTGTTGCGTGCTATTTATGAAAGAGCACAAATAAACACCGATAAAGACAGCTTACAAATAGTCGCTATCAATGAATTATCTGATTTAGAGACCGTCACCTATTTGACCCGTTACGATACAATTCACGGGCGCTTTCCTCTGCCTGTTGAACAGTGCGATGGCGCGTTAATTATCAATGGCGATACCATTAAAGTGCTCAATGAAGCTGACCCTACGAAGTTACCATGGGGTGAGTTGGATATTGATTTAGTAATCGAATGTACCGGATCATTTAATCAACGCAGTATTGCGCAGCAGCATCTAGATGCCGGTGCGAAAAAGCTACTGTTCTCCCATCCTGCACTCTCTGATGTGGATGCGACTACCGTTTTTGGCTACAACCATCAGCTGCTTAACGCCAACATGAGTATTGCATCAGCCGCCTCTTGCACTACCAACTGCATTATCCCTATTTTAGAACTACTGCATAAAGAATTTGAAATTGTCGCAGGAGTCACTACTACCATTCACTCGGCGATGAATGACCAACCCATTATCGATAGCTATCATCAAAGTGATTTACGCTTAACACGTGGTGCTATGAGCTCTATTGTCCCTGTGGATACAGGCCTAGCCAAAGGTATAGATCGCATCATGCCTGAGCTTGCCGATTTATTTCAGTGTTTACATATCAGAGTACCCACTATCAATGTCTCGATGATGGATATGTCTTTGACGCTGTCGAAAAAAGTCAGTGTCGAGCAAGTCAATGCACTGTTAAAAAGTGCGGCTAGTGATCGTTATGAAGGAGTGCTGGGATTTACCAATGAGCCGCACGCCTCGGTCGATTTTAATCACGATCAACATTCAGCAGTGGTCGACGGTACGCAGACACGAGTGAGCCGCGGGCATTTGCTCAAACTGGTTTGTTGGTTTGATAACGAGTGGGGCTTCGCCAATAGAATGATAGATGTCAGCCAGTATTGGCTGAATCAAAAAAATTGAATTCAAATTAATCGTTAACTTTTAGGATGTATCTATGAGCGTTTTGGAAATGTCAGCACTCGATCTTGCGGGCAAAAAAGTATTGATCAGAGAAGATTTAAACGTACCAATTAAAGCGGGTAAAGTTACTTCAGATGCACGTATTAGAGCTTGTTTGCCGACGATTGAATTAGCTTTGAAAAGTGGTGCAAAAGTGATGCTGATGTCTCATTTAGGGCGACCTACTGAAGGCGAATACGATCAACAGTATTCCTTGGCACCAGTGGCTGAACACTTAAGCACATTGTTAAAACGTGAAGTGCCTTTGATTAAAGATTGGCTCAGTGGTGATTTTTCAGTGGCAGCAGGCGAAGTAGTGCTGCTGGAGAATGTGCGCTTTAATCCCGGCGAGAAAGCGGATGATGAAGCGTTATCTAAACAGATGGCTGCGTTATGTGACGTGTATGTCATGGACGCTTTTGGTACTGCACATCGCGCCCAAGCTTCTACTCACGGTGTGGCTAAATTTGCCGCTGTGGCTTGTGCAGGTCCCCTATTAGCAGGAGAGCTTAGCGCCTTAGGTAAAGCGTTAGATAAGCCAGCATCACCGATGGTGGCGATTGTCGGTGGCTCTAAAGTATCCACTAAACTAGAAGTATTAACGGCATTGAGTAATAAAGTAGATCGCCTGATCGTTGGTGGTGGTATCGCCAACACTTTCTTAGCCGCTGCAGGTTTTCCCGTCGGTAAATCGCTGTGTGAGCACGACCTTATACCACTGGCGAAAGAGCTGATGGCTAAAACTCACATTCCATTACCGACTGATGTGGTCGTCGCTACAGAATTTTCTGAATCAGCCGTTGCCACGGTTAAAGCCGTTGCTGATGTGGCGGAAGATGAGATGATTTTGGATATAGGACCAGATACTGCTAAAGCGTTAGCGGCATTGTTAGAAGATGCTCAAACGATTATTTGGAATGGTCCGGTCGGCGTGTTTGAAATTGAACAGTTCGCCGGTGGTACCAAGGCTATTGCACTGGCGATTGCCAGCAATCAAGGATTCTCTATCGCAGGTGGTGGAGATACTTTAGCAGCCGTTGATAAATATGACATAGAACAGCAAGTGTCTTATATCTCAACCGGTGGTGGCGCTTTCTTAGAGTTTGTTGAAGGTAAAGCATTACCAGCAGTGGTTATGTTGGAATCTCGCGCATAAGCTGATTATGCCTAAGGAAGTAGCGAATAAGTCCCCAAATGTTCCCTGTGATTTTTTTATAACGTAAGTCTAAGCGATTAAATCCGCGGAAGAATGCGAAGTGAATGGCTAGTCCCTTACAAGCGTTCTGACAAAGTAAACGCAGATGAAACAAAATTTCATCTCTGTTGACCGCTTAGCTTTCTTTTGAAACGTAAGCACCCTACGGGGCGTACAGGATAGTTCGTGTTCTTCGTTAATGGCTTTCGCCGGGCAACCAGCCCGCCTGTAACCATTGCCTCAATCACAAACAATCCTGTACGCCAGGGGCGCTTGGGACTTGTTCGCTACTTCCCTAACTACTGCTGTGAATGTTCACAGCAGTAGTTTTGTGTTTTTTTAAAAGATCCCTTCCCCAAGCTGATCTATCATCAACTTAGATTTACGCATCATTTCTGCTGCGCAATCATCTTTACTGCCAAGTACATCAGCGCGGATGAATGCATGTGTTTGCTCGCCTTTGACGATAGTGCCATTGACTCTGAATTGGCTGCCATCAGCCATAGGTGCTGGCGTAATAGTAAAACCTTTGTATTCTTCGCTCGCCATAGTCGTCGGTGCAGAAGGTGTGCTATCGCTACTAAACATAGCTTTTAGAGATGAAAATATGCTCATTGGGATTCTCTTGTGTGAGTTTTTTAAGCAAGTGTGCTTGCTTTCACGTCAATGATCAAGGGTAAATCATGCTATATCAAAGACCTGTAAAAATGTCTCGGAGCTTGACCGAGAATAGCGATCGTCACGAGAGCAAGGCTATTTGAGGTGAAATTTACAGTGATTTGAGGCGAATAGCGTGCTATTTAACGAAATTCAGCGTTAATTTCAACCAAATAGATTTGGTCGCAGTAGATCAGTCTGTTCTCGGTCAGGCTCCTAGGTTAATATGTTAAATCTTAAAAATAGCGAGTAAACAGATAATGCTCTGGGTAAAAGTATTTCACATACTGGCGATGACCAGCTGGATGGCAGGGGTTTTATATCTGCCAAGAATCTTTGTACATTTTGTCGAGGGCAATAACGCTGATCAAGATGTCAGTCGCCTGAAAATTATGGGCGCAAAGCTCTATAAATTTAGCAGCATCATGATGTTATTTACTTTAGGATTAGGTCTGTGGTTATGGCTGGGATACGGTTTTAGCGGTGGCTGGCTGCATGCTAAAATGTTATTTGTGGGGCTATTGGTGGCTTATCACTTTAAATCTGGTGCGATGGTGAAACAGATGCAAGTGGGGGAACTCGGCAAAAGCAGCCGCTACTATCGTCTCTATAACGAATTACCATTACTGCTGTTTATTCCCATTTTGATTTTGGTCGTGGTGAAGCCATTTTAAACAGCGAAGCCATTTAGATTGCGAAGCCAGCCAGAAAGCTCGCAATGACTAAGCTGTTACAGCTGATTAATATTACCGCTGCCAATAAACAGATAACTGCCTTTGCTCAGCCTCTTGCTAGCGGTCGCTGCCAATTGCTCTGCAATCGCTGCATCTTTTGAACTTGCGGTAGTTTTGGCGTTAAAATTTCCCAGTGCATCGATCTCTAACTTGCCTTTTAACTGAGTTTTAGGATCATTGCTGACATAACTTAATAAATAAGCCCCCGCATTACTACAGCTAAGTTGGATATCTAATTGTTGCAGGTTGAAGCCGAGCAGCTGAAAATCTAATAACTGAATATCACCACTATTATCAATACAGTCTGGGCTGTCGAAATCTCTCAATTGCGCGCTGATGTTACCTGAAACGATATTAAACATCGGATTAATTGCCGCTAAAGAATTCAAATTGCTGTTTAGGCTGAAATCAAAATCACTGCCGATACCAAACAGGGAAGTGGCTATTTGCGCATCAATATTTTGCTCATCTTGCAGCAGTTGCCAGCTTAGCTGACCGCTAAGGAGCGCCATTGGTTTAAAATCCCACTGCCAGTTATCTGCCGCGTAAGCAGGTTTTAGGGTTAGGGTAGAAACAGAGGCGCTACCTGACCAAAGTGTGCCTTGTACGTTACTGAACGACACCGGATCCTCGTCTGTTTTGAACTGCTGATATAACCAGGGCATCGGGATAGTGCCAATCAAAGAGGCGCTGAAAATAATAATAAAAAAGAGACTGACTCTGAGCATTGTTTAATTTCCTGTGGCTACCAATAAACGGGTATTGACCTTGCCTAGATTTTTACTTTTGGCAATTTGTACTTGTACCACTTTAATATTTTGCTGCTGTAAATCTTGCAGGAGTGCCAATACGCTATTGAATAAGCTGTTATCTAATCGATAGCTGATATCTGTTTGGTTGATATTGCCAATGCGCTCCACAGATAGTCGATGTTTTTTTATCAGCTGATTCATTTGCTGTCGCAGCTGGCTTTTGTTACTGGGGCCACTGCGTGTCGATTGCGTAGTGGCGGAGATCTTGCCGGCATTTTTTTGCATCCACTGCAATTGTTGCTGTTTGCTGGCAATGCTTTGGTGCAGCTTTGCATCAGTGTCGATGATGGGTTTTATTATTATCAACCATATCAGCATCACCATAACGGTGGGTGCGGCGATTTTTAAGATCCATTGCTCGCGGTGCGAAAGCTCATGGTATTTATCCATTAACATGTCATTTCTCCCTCAATGTTAGCAGCGAGGTGACGCTGTTATTTAATGATGATTTTTGCAATGTGCCTAAGCTCGCCTGCAGTTTAGTCTGCGGTTGTTGATTGATTTGCAGAGCTAGAGTTTCTAAGGCGTTGTAATCACGTGCTTGCACTTGCAACCTCAGCACTAGTGGCTTGGTGTCATACTTTAAATTAACCAGGGAGATCTGCTGACTCTGCAAAATGGGCGATACTTGTGCCAACCAACTTAAGAAGTGTTGACCATTTCCAGATACGCCGCTTTTTAACTTACCGCGCATTTGCGCATAGGGATCATTGATCCTACGATCATTGGGAAAGAGCTGTTTGTAGAGAGACACCATCTGGCTTTTTAGTTGCTGCTGTTGCTGTTGTAATTGATGGTTGTCTAGCACTGCTAAAATAAGCAAAGTAATGCCAAGCAGCGCAGTGGCGATTATCGGGGCCTTAAAACGGTTAATATTGAAAGTGGCTACGCCAGCGCTCTGATGTTGGCCCTGTAGTAAGTTAATGGCACTTTTAGGCGAGCTATTAAAGCTGGCAGCCAACAGTGGCAATAAATCGCTGTTCGCTCTAGTGGCAGCTATTGGGAAAAGTGTTAGATACTCACTCTCGCTATAAAAATTGAGTTGCTCTTGAAAATTTGGCCATAGTTGTTCTTTATAACGCTGAAAAATAAGA
Organism: Oceanospirillaceae bacterium; assembly: GCA_013215375.1. Lineage (GTDB taxonomy): Bacteria > Pseudomonadota > Gammaproteobacteria > Pseudomonadales > Balneatricaceae > Rs1. Next base: position 16,213 of record JABSRB010000043.1, read on the forward strand.
GCAGTCATCGCGCCTTGGTGTTGGCTTGAATTGCTCAAAATACGTTGGCCATCGCTCCAAATACTGCCAATGCCAGCCGTTATTGGTAAAAGCGAAAAATCCGCCACTAAGTAGTTAAAACTTAGACCACATTGCGTACCGAATTGCTGCCAACGCTGCATGTCACTGTGCTCACACACCAGTGAGCGGATATTATTATCAACCGCTTTAGCGCTGACAATATGCAGTTCCTCCAGCTTACTGCTTAAGTGTTCTTCCAGCTGAAAAGGCACTGTACGCAGCGCGGCCTTTGATGAATTGGGTACCGACACGCTAATAGAGCGAACTTGCTCGCCGGGCACAATCAATATAGTACTGCTAGCGGGCTGCCGCTCTACGGCTAAACGCAGTTCTTCGACACTTGATGTGGCACCTTTTAAAGCACAATTTAATTTACTGTCCCAGTACTGCCACTGAACTTCAGTTGCCTCTGTGACTGTGTCAGTGCGCGGCATTTGAATAAAAACAAAGATGCTCAAGAGTTGACTCCGTATTTTCTTGAAATGACATGTACTTTTTTATTGGTGTTGATTCTAATTAATGAAACTAGTTTAAACTTGGTTTCTTTATAACTGACATCGCTCTCAACTTGAAAGTATCTATTTTCAATCACTAAGGCCTTTTTCTGCATAAGGCTAATTTTCATATCCTTGAACTCAGGGAGATCCCAAAATTCAGAGAGACTTTGAAAGCCTTCTTCAGGACGATTTTCAATGATACTTTGCGCGGTTTTAGTATCAATTTTTTCTAGTAAGATGGCGCTTAACAAGATGGCGCTGTCGTTATCTAACTGATTAATATTAACTTGCAGTTTGTTGTCACCAGGTCTGGAGCAGAGCAGTGGCAATACTGAAGTAAAATCTTGCTGGTCGTTCGCTAGGAAGTGCTGCATCTCCTCTTTGATCAAGAGGTGTTGGTTCGGAGTTTCTCTGGGTAGTTCTGCAGAGGCATAATAAGAGTTTTCAGCCCCGTGGTTGCCACTGGGGATATTGTCTTCATCGAGCCAGTCAATAATACGATCACTAAAAAAGTCAGCGCGATTACGCTCTATGTCGTGCAGCGAAAACAGCGCTTGGAGTTGACTGCGTTTCAAGGGAATACCAAGAATATTTTCATCGAGCGCTTGCTCGGCCTTTTTTTGCGGAGTGTCGCCACTAATTTCAGGGTTATCGACTTTATCGAAGAGTACCCTGTTGATGACATTAATAGCACTACGCTGTGAAAAACTATTAATATTAAAACAGTTTTGTAGCGGTTTGAGTGTGATGTTTATTGCACCATCGGTAATAGGGAAATGCAGTGTTTTATGCTTATCAAGCAATATTTTTTTAAACAAATATTCTTTAGTGATCAATCTTGCGTATTCTTCCCCAGCCTTTGCATACCAATAACTTTGTTGTACTTGCTGTTGATTAAATTGTGCACTGCTCAAATTATTGGCGGCTTCTATTATCTGCATACTCAATATACTGATGATTGAAAGTACCCCCAGCACTAAAATCAATGCAGCGCCTGTTGAGTTGTGAGTAACTTTAGGAGTAGATGCTTTCACTGATCAACTCCGCTCATCTTGCCGATCAAATCGAATGCCTGCCAGCGCTTGGTATTTAAACTAATACGTACCGCCGCTGGGTATTTTTTATCATTTAAAAGGGAGTTCTCCCAGCGGTCATAGAAGTATGAAAAGTTAAGCTCTGTGACTTCATAGAGCAAGATGTCACTGCGCCACTCTTGATTAGGGCTAGGATAATCAGTGCCGATACTCTCGCGTGTGAGTGCTCCATCGATTAATTGGTAACGCACTCTGTTCAAACTTTGCTCAATTTCAACGCTGCTGGGTTGCTGCGAGTAAATACTGAATTCTAGTCGACTCTCATCACCGATAATTTGGTTTTGGTCAGTGCTAGGTACATAGTTTTCATCTTGATTAATCGATTTAATGAGCGGGCGTATGGCTAAATGTTCTATGTCGCTGCGCATTATTTGCAGGGCGCGCTCCAGCGCCAACAACGACTTTTCCTCGTGCAGTACTTGTTTATGATTGGCCAGCATGGTGGAAAGTATCGTTGCTGCGATAACCCCGATCACCGCCGTGATTGAAACGGCAACCATCAGTTCAATTAAGGTGAATCCTGATGTTTTAGCACGATAGCTTCCCATCTTAGGGGCGAGTGCAGAGTTAAGCATCATGATTCTGACTCATCTACAAAAGTAATTAGATCAGCCAATATGTATTTAGGGCGACTCTGCTGGGTTACTTTGATCTGGATTTTATTAAAGTGTTCGGTGTCGGTATTGCTGGTGGTGATTTGCCAATGATATTCGATACCGGCAAATTCTGTGTTCCCAGAGCTGTTACTGAGCGCCTTTAATAAATGTAAGTTGAGCGTATTTTGCGCCACCCAACCGGCAAACTTACGACTCTTTAGCTCGCCAATGTTTTTAGTGGATTCACTGACCGCTAAAGACAGTGCGCCTACCACACTGGATAAAATCAACAGCGATACCATTACCTCTATTAAGGTAAAGCCGCGCTGGGTTGCTCGGGCTTTTTTATAAAATGGCATAGGGATCACTTAAGCTGTCTTCTGCTAATTGCTCATCGCCAAAGCGCAACTCGAAGCTATTAAATAAGCCGATTGGAGAGATGATTATTTGCGGGTTGATTAAAATGTCTGCTTGCTGCTCGGGTGTCGCTTTGCCAGTCTCTATTATCTGATTATCGATCAGCAACAAGAAGGGGATCTCAGCGGGGATCTGTTTCGCTTCTGTTTTCGGTGTTAACTGCCAGTGACTATTGCTGAAGATCATACTCTGGTAGGACTGATCTTCAAAGTAGAGCCCCTGCCACTGTTGCTTTAACATAGAGCTCTGGGCGAGGGACCTAAGCACTGCTGCCAGCTGTGCCTTCTGGGTGCTTATTTTTTTTGAGTCCGCTTTGCCATCCGGCATAGTCAACATAACAGTCGTTGCCATCAGCGCAATGATAGTCACCACTACCATTAATTCCAGCAGGGTAAAGCCCGTTTGAAATCGTTGTTTTAGCGCTGCTGGCATGGCTTTATTGGCTCCAGTTGGTGATGTCGGCATCAAGGCCTTCGCCGCCGCTCTCGTTATCTTTACCGCGAGAATATAGATCAAAAGCACCGTGCTCACCGGGTTGTAAATATTGGTAATCATTGCCCCACGGATCTTTTTGTAGGCGCTTAATATAACCCGAGGGACGGTAGTTCTTTGGCTCAGGGCTAATAGATGGCTTGCTAATTAAGCTCTCCAACCCTTGGTCGGTGGTAGGGTAATCATTGTTATCGAGCTTGTATTGATCAAAGGCTTGCTCAAAGGCATGTATGTCTGCTTGGGCTTTTTTGATTTTTGCAGTATCTAAATTGTCCAATACATAAGGCGTAACTATGGTGCCTAGTAGGCCAATAATTAAAATGACTACCATGATTTCTAACAAGGTAAAGCCTTGTTGAAGACGATTGATGGTCGGTTTGTACATGGTTTAGTGCCTCCGAGCGCTAAAAATTACTGAAATTATTCATTTGTAAAATAGGTAATAAAATTGCCAATACTATGGCGAAAACGAGTAGCCCAAACACCAACATCAGCACCGGTTCAATCAATTTGGTGGTGATGCCAATGGCGTTGTTTAACTCGTTTTCCTGCTGCGCCGCAGCCTGCTCCAAAGCTTTGGCGAGTTCGCCGCTATGCTCACCATTAGCCACTATGTATACGGAAATCGGCGGAAAGAGCTTGGCGTTTTCTAGCATTTTACTGAGTAACTGGCCTGCTTTTACCTTTTCAGTCACATCTTGCATTACTTGGCGAATGGCCCGATTGTGCAAAGTGGTGGTGGTGATGTTAAGCGTCTCAAGTAATGCTGAGCCACCGTTTAACATGATGCTCACGGTACCGAGCAAGCGGCTGGTTTCCAAATTGATAATTAAGAAACCCACCACGGGTAGTTTTAAGTAAAATTTATGCACCTTTAGCAGCCAGTTTTCATTTTTCAAACTGTAGCGCCAGGCAATGCTAGCGATCAGGATAAACGCTCCCACCCCGAGGCCGTAATCTAAAATAAAATTTGAGCAATTGATCATGATTTTAGTGAGTACGGGTAGCTCTTGACCGGTTCCCTCAAATTGTTTGACCACTCTGGGCACGACAAATGCCATCAGTAACGAGATAATGCTGAAGGCCACTATGGTCAATACCAGCGGATAAACGGTCGCTTGGATAACCGTGTTGCGCAGCTTTTGACTGCGTTCGGTGTAGTCCGCGAGTTTTAATAACACTAGCGATAGCTCGCCGGTGTGCTCTCCCGCTTTTACCAGCGCCTGAAAGATAGGCGAGAACACTTTGGGGTGGTCGCTCATGCTATTGGCCACCGAATGACCCTCTAATACTTTAGCGCGAATTTCCTGCAGAGTGCTCTTCAGGTTTTTATTGCGGGTCTGCTCTGATGCTACCCGCAGTGCTTCCTCTAACGGAATATTAGATTGCACTAGCGCGGCGAATTGCTGGGTGAACAGCGCGATATCTTTGCTTGGTACGGTGCGATTGGCTTTGCGTTTAGCGGTTTTTTTCTGCACCGCCTCCAGTGAAATAGGCAGCAGTTTTTTATCGCGCAGCAATTGTCTCGCGCCAAGATCAGAGTCGGCTTCAATCTGGCCTTTTTGTTGACGGTTATTGGCATCGAAGGCCGTATAATCAAAGAATGGCATTGCGTAACGAGTCCCTGACTGATCTAAGTACTTCCTCGGTGGAGGTGTCTCCTGTCAATATCATCTGAAGCCCCTCGTCCAACATGCTACTGAATTTCCCCTCTAAATACTGACGCATTTGCGGCTCGCCTGCATTGTCGTGAATCATCCGTGCCAGTGTTTCATCGACTACTAGTAATTCGTACAGGCCTTGTCTACCACTGTAACCAGTGTGATGGCATTCAACACAGCCGACGTTTTTGTAAATAGGACGGTGCGCCATATTGACATCGCCTAGGGCAATTGCATCTGCGGTATCTAACTTTATTGGGCTCTTACAGAGTTTGCAGAGTTTCCTAACTAAGCGCTGGGCGAGGATGCCTTTCAGCGATGAGGCAATTAGGTAAGGCTCTACCCCTATATCCTTGAGCCGGGTAATAGCGCCGAGCGAGTCATTGGTATGTAAAGTAGAGAGTACTAGGTGACCAGTTAGACTCGCTTGTACTGCTATCTGGGCGGTTTCTGCGTCACGTATTTCACCGATCATCACTATATCTGGGTCTTGGCGTAAAATAGCGCGCAGGCCTCTGGCAAAGCTCATCGCTGATTTTTCATTGACCGGTGTTTGACCAATTCCTTCCAGCGCATATTCCACGGGGTCCTCGATGGTTAAAATGTTCCGGCTTTTGCTGTTGAGGCCACTTAGCCCCGCATAAAGGGTCGTGGTTTTACCGGAGCCCGTCGGCCCTGTGACTAAAATAATGCCGTTGGGCTGGTGTAATAAATGGGTGAAGGTTTTTAAACATTGCTCTGGCATGCCCAAATGGGTTAAATCCAGCTGCACCGCTTGGGTATCTAATAATCTTAGTACGATGCGCTCACCGTACATCGAAGGGATAGTTGATACCCGCACATCTAGTGCCTTGCCCGCCATCCGTAATGAGACTCGACCATCTTGCGGCACGCGCTTTTCGGCGATATCTAACTTGGCCATCACTTTAATGCGCGAGTTTAATAAAGGAGCCGCTTTGCGATGGGGGGTGAGTACTTCTTTTAATACACCATCAACGCGAAAGCGCACTGACATACTGTGCTCGAAGGTTTCGATATGGATATCCGAGGCATTTTGTTGCAACGCGCTGGCGAACAGGCCGTTAATCAAACGGATAATAGGCGCATCGTCTTGTACATCTAGCAAGTCGGCGTTTTCTGGCATGTTTTCAACCAGCTCATCGAGGTCGATAACGTCGTTCAGCTCATCGATATCGCTCAGTTCACTCTGCGCCGCTTGGTAGGTCAGGCTGATGTCGTTATCCAGTTGCTCAGGCTGTTGCTGTTGATAGTTAAGGGGGGTAGGGCAGCAGCGCTCGGCCTCTAAAAAAGCATTTAAGCTGGTGTCCTCACAGTAAAAAACATCGGTGCCACTGTGGGTGGAAGGCACCGCCAAAATACTATTCTTTTTCGCGAATAAGAAACTAAATAACGGCCCGCTGTGCATAGTTAACGCGCCTTTTTATATTTTTTAGAAGCTTGGAAAGAGTGATCAATAATCGGGATGTCTGCAGGTGCTAGAGGTGCTGGTAGACGCTCTGATTGTCCTGGTGTTCTATTCGTTAAATCGATTCTGGAGATAGCCCCCTGGCGCTGCCAGTTTTCTAAAGTATCGTTTTCTCTAGAATATAAACCGGTACCTTGTGCATTGGCTAAAATTTGCTGAGCATGAATATAGTTATATTTATTTCTGCTCAAGTCATTGGCGATAGACTGAGAGCGGATAATCGTAGGGCGAATAAAGACCATCAGTGTTCGCTTAGTGCGCGTTGAAGAGCGAGAGCTGAACAGCCTACCCAAAAATGGAATGTCACCGAGTAGCGGTACTTTGGATTCAACGTCTTCAATATCTTCTTCAATAAGCCCGCCTAAAGTGATAACCCCACCGTCATCAATTAATACCGTAGTGCTAATGAAGCGCTTGTCTGTCACTATATCAGCGACACCCGCAACGCCTTCTTTTATTGAAGATACTTCCTGTTCTATGGTCAATTGGATAGAGTCACCCTCGTTTATTTGTGGGGTCACTTTTAGCTTAATGCCAATGTCTTTACGCTCAATAGTCTGGAAAGGATTGGTGCCGGTGGATAGACCGGTGATGACAGGCACTTCTTGACCTACTTGAATGGAAGCCTCTTCATTGTCTAAGGTGACAATACTAGGCGTAGAGAGCAGATTCGAATCTTTGTCTTCTTCAATAGCGTTAATCAGGGCTGCAAAGCTCAAACCACTATTATTTATTGTTCCTAGGCCAAAATTTAAGCCACTGCTAAAGCTAGGTACCGCTCCCGCCGCCACCGTAGCAGCTGTAGTGAAAATATTATTAGTACCAAAACCAGAGCCAGCAACCCCAGTGCCATTATTAGCGAGTAACCATTGCACCCCTATTTCCTTACTTTTGCTCTCAGAAACTTCGGCAATAATCGCTTCAACCAACACTTGAGCGCGGCGAATATCTAATTGCGCGATGACCGACTCTAAGGTTTTAATGATATGCGGGCTACCTGACATCACCACGGTATTGGTTGGCTCGTGGATGTCGACATTGATGTTACTAGATAAATTACTATTAGAACTACCTTGTTTTTGGCCTTCCTCTTTAATGATGGTATCGCTGATACCCTTTAATACATCTGCAATTTCTTTTGCCTTGGCGTATTTTAAGTAGATCACTTTAGTATTTGAGTTAGTTTGTACTTGGGAATCCAGTTGACCGACTATGCGGCGGATTTTTTTGAGGGTATTGGCATCGCTTTTAACAATCAGCATGTTAGTGCGTTGGTCCGAAGTGATGATAGAGCCATTACCCGCTCCCTGCTTACCGTTAGGTTGTAGAGTGAGATTTTTTAGAATGCGCTCCAGTTCTGCCGCCGATGCATTGTACAAGGGGATAAGCTCTAAGGTTTGGGAGTCGGCTTGGTCGACTTTGGCAATGATTTGGGCAATCCGACGCACGTTGGAGGAGCGGTCTGTGACCAAGATCACGTTAGAGGTATCATAGGCGGCAATAATGCCCAAACGGGGATCTATCAAAGGGCGTAATGTGGCGGCTAGCTGGTTGGCGTTGACGTTTTTAACTTCGACAATACGTGTCACTAATTCTTCTGAGTTACCTATTTCAGACCCAGTTTGCACCCGTGTGCCCTCTAATTTAGCGCTCTGCGAGGGGATGACTTTGAGTATTCCATTTTGCGTATCAACCACCGAAAAACCATTGACGCCCAGTTGCACTAAAAATATTTCATAGAGCTCGTCACTGGTTAATCCGGCAGGACTTTGAATATCTACTTTTCCTCTGACTTTATTGTCAGTAATAATGGTTTTACCAATCATTTTGGAAATAGTGTTGATAAATTCGCGAATATCGACGCCACGCATATCCAGTGTATACCTGTCGGTATCTGCGTCTTTATTAATGGTGCTGTTGTCGGCGGCCAAGACCAGAGGGCTAGTGCTCAAGGTAAAGATGAGAGACAAGGTGAGGATGTTTCTGATTGATTTCATAGTTAAAGTTGGATATCCATGGTTATTACAGCGCCGTCTCTGTTGATAGTCACTCGAAAACTGCTCTTCTCTTGTAATTTTTTATACATAGAGGGGATGGTCAGACCTGCGACAGCCGCTCCATCAACGTGGGTTACAATATCTCCAGGGGAAATTCCCGCTGCTGCCAGTAACCGTTTATCGGGTCCGCTAGAAATTTTGTAGCCGTTTAGTTTGCCTTTACTAATACTCGGGCTAATGTGCAAAAATTTTGAGAGTGACAGCGGGTTGGTGGTAATGACACGGCGCGGGTTGGCGCCGATTAACGCTCTTAAAGGTGCTGAATTTAAATCCACCGAGAGGCGAGGCGCAGCAGAATTTGTCGCCAATGTGCTAGCAGGCGCTGCCGTTATGCCACTAAGGACGTTAGACTGTCGAGTGATCTTAGGCAGGTTTAAACGCTCTTCTACGCCATTGTTGAGGATAGTGACATAATTGTGATAAACGGCATCTAATTGAACTTTTAAACGTGCGGTATTAACAATGTATTCACCGGGGGAATAAGGACGTTGCTGGCCCTTATAGATAATTACCGCGACACTATGTTTGCCTTTAATTAGGCCATTTAAGCGCAAATTTAGTTTGGTTTTTTTCAAAGAACTGGCACTGGCGACTTTTTTTATGATTGCCTTTTTTTGGGCTGTAGCACTGCCAAATATTTGTGCGTTGACGATCGCGGATAAATCATCAGAGCTGTTAATTGTGGTGTTGGTGCGATGCTCGTCAGTGAGGTTAAAAACATGGCTGGTGGGAGTGGGTGAGGCAATAGCGACAACCTTCCATACCAATTGTGCTAGGAGGATACCCAACAGCAAAATAATGAAGTATAAATAGCCTTTGGCCGCCCTTGTAATCTGCATTCCTTTGCCCGTAAAAAAATAAAAAAATCATGATATATGACAACGACATAGTTGCCAAGATTATATATTATATTAGTACTTTTGATTATAAAGTGTGAAGAACATGAAGTTGTTGGATTTCAATCGTCACGTTCTTGCAATAGTGGGATGTTATTAAGATAGCGCTATTGTTTATCACTGAGCACGATCTTCTCATAAAGACTATGTTATTCAAACTGTCACAGTACTTATAATGAAAAAAGGCTGCTGATAAGTGGCAGCCGTTAGCTATCTAACGACTTATTAATTTTTTCTGACAAACGCAGCATGGTATCTTCCATTTGTTCGCGCTGAGTGACCTTGCTGGAAAGGAACTCATTAGAGATATTGAGCGCCGCCATTACTGCAATGCGCTCCATGCCTATGATCTTACCGCTGGCGCGTATTTCTTGCATTTTGTTGTTTAGATAATTGGCCGATGCCATTAACTCTGCCTCGTTTTCTTCGGGGCAGCCGATCACAAACTCTTTTCCTAACAACTTTATAGTGACGTTTTTATTCATGTGCTCTGCTCCAGCGCTTTGAGGCGGCTGATCATTTTCTCAATGTGGTTTTTGGTTCTATCATTTAGCTGCACTAACTTGGCTTTTTCCTGTAGCGCCTGGTGTTCTGAGGTTCTAGCGCGGGCCTCTTTAGCACTCATGTCCTGTAAATTCTTATCGAGTTCATTATAACGGGACATTAACTGCTGGTACTCGTTTCTGCGTTCCTGCTCCGCCTGATTGGCATTATCAGCTTGCGTTTGCAGTTGCTGCATTTTTTCTTCCATATTATCGCAGTGGACGAGTAATCTTTCAATTTGCACTTCGAGTTGCGCCAGATAGGATTCAGTCATCAAGGGTTCCGCTTTTGGTTGTCCAGTTAACAGCTTAAATCACGCAAGGAGCCAGTCGGGCCTGACCGATCGCTGCGAGAAAAAGTAGATTTGAGTCAGATTTTCTGTTCTTTTGCGGCGAATAGCGAGCTATTTAACGATAAAGAACCGGAAAAAGGGCCAAATTCAGATTTTCCACAGTAGATTAGTGTTTAGTCCGACAGGCTCCTAAAATAACAATGTTCAGTACGCGTGGGTTTTGTTTGTCAAATATTAAAAAATTATAAATATCAATAACGAATTAAGTATAATGCCCATGTGTAGGAATGAAAATATATAGCTGCACTTTCATTTAATATATTCTGACATAATGCGTCAGAGTAAGATTATTTTTATTTAATACAGCACCCATCATTAGAAATTGGAATACTATGAGCGACAATAACCCGATAAACATCGACAAGCTGACATTTGAAGACATCGCCAATATTATGGTCAGTGAAAAGATCACCATGGTATCTCCTGCAGAATTGCACGGTTTGGTTGCAGGGCAGCTTGCCAGCGGTGCGCGTTTAACTCAGGCGCTGTGGCTGCAAATGGCCAATGACTTTTTAGATATCGAGAACTTCAATCAAGAGAGCAGTAAAGTAGGGCTAGTGGCTTTATATGAGCAGAGCTTGACTCAGTTAGAGAGCTTAACCATGAGCTTAGACATACTAATCCCCGATGATGAGTATGAAATTCATCAACGTGTAGAGTCCCTAGGGCTATGGGTGCAAGGATTTTTGGCTGGTTTTGGTACCCAGGGACGTCAGAGCGATAAGAGCATGAGCGAAGATGCCAAAGAAATGCTCAATGATCTGGCCCAAATCTCGCAAGTGGCCAGTGTCGATTTAGAAGAGAGCGAAGACAGCGAGCAAAACTTTTTTGAGCTCAGCGAATACGTCAGCATGGGTGCCGTGTTTATCTTTACCGAATGCAATGTAGCACCTGCAACGATGGCCGAGTCTGAAATAAAGCCAACGTTACATTAATAAAGATGAATTAGGCGCAGCCTAAATCATAGAAAAAAAGCTCCGGCATTAGGGAGCTTTACAAAGATGAATTAGGCGCAGCCTAAATCATGGTAAAAAAAGCTCTGGTATTAGGGAGCTTTACAAAGATGAATTAGGCGCAGCCTAAATCATAGAAAAAATAATTAAGTTGAACTTGAAATTATTTGTACTCGTCCAATGCCCTTTTAACCCTCAAGGATTTTTATGTTAAAGACTGTATCTGAGCAAGCATTTGAACAGCGTCGCAGTGCACTACTGGCGCAGTTAGAAGACAATTGCGCAGTGATGATAAAATCAGCGCCTATGGTCTCACGTAATAGTGATGTCGATTATTTGTTTCGCCAAGACAGTACTTTCTTTTACTTTACCGGTTTTGATGAGCCGGATGCCTTAGCGTTGATCACCAAAAAAGCCGGCAAACTTGAATATCACCTATTTTGCCAGCCGCGCAATCCCGAGATGGAAATATGGTACGGCTATCGCTGCGGGGAAGTCGGTGTGGTTGAAAGTTTTGGCGCCGATATGGGCTATAGTAATTTAGACTTAGATGAAAAAATACCGCGTTTGCTAGACGGTATTAGCCACCTATATTACTCACTCGGTAGAGCGGCGCTCAATACCCAAGTGAATGGCTGGTTGTCGACCATGAGAAGCCGCAGCAGAGCGGGAGTGGTTACGCCTTCACACTTGTTGCAACTTGATGACATCAGTCACGAGATGCGCTTAATAAAATCCCCCGCTGAACAAGATATGATGCGTGCAGCGGCAAAGATTTCAGCAGATGCGCACATTAAAGCAATGCTCGCCTGTCAGCCTGGGGTGATGGAATATCAGCTAGATGCGCATATTCAGCACCATTTTGCTATGCAAGGTGCTGGGCAAGCGGCTTACCCAAGTATTGTTGGCGGCGGAAAAAATGCCTGTATTTTGCATTACATCAACAATAACCAAGTACTAAACGCAGGTGAGTTAGTGCTGATCGATGCCGGTGCTGAATATCAGTATTACGCGGGTGATATCACGCGTACTTACCCGGTAAATGGAAAATTTAGCCCAGAGCAAAAAGCCCTGTACGAACTTACTCTAAAAGCGAACTTAAGTTGTATCGCCATGATTAAACCGGGTACTAATTTTAATGCCATCCACGAGTGTGCGGTTGAAATTATTACTAAAGGGCTGGTGGAGTTAGGGTTATTGAGCGGTGCTATTGATGAGTTGATTGAGCAAGAGGCGCATCGCAAATTCTTCATGCACAAGCTTGGGCACTGGTTGGGAATGGATGTACACGATGTGGGCAACTATAAAATCGACGGCCAGTGGCGTGAATTACAAGCGGGAATGGTGATGACGGTAGAGCCTGGTATTTACGTGGCTAGTGATGATACTGAAGTCGAGGCGCGCTGGCGCGGCATTGGTATTCGTATTGAAGATGACGTGTTAGTCACAGAGGATGGCTGCGAGGTCATGAGTCGTGCAGTACCTAAAAGTGTGACTGAGATTGAGGCGCTAATGCGTCAAGGCAACTAAGCTGATGGCACCTTTGAAAAAGCAGCATTACGATATCGTTATTATCGGCGCGGGCATGGTAGGCACTAGTTTGGCTGCGATGTTATTGGAGCGCGCTGGGTCGCTTAACTTGCGTATTGCACTGTTAGAAAGTGGAGGTATTCAGCCCAAGGCAGGATTAGATGCTTACCAGCCTAGTTTTGATGCTAGGGCCACGGCATTGGCATATGGCTCTGCGCAGATTTATCAGCAGCTGTCGCTGTGGGATAAAATTTCGCAGCGCGCCCAACCTATTACGCAGATTCATGTTTCCGACAAAGGTCATTTTGGTGCCACCAGATTGCGCGCAGAAACTGAGCATGTTCCAGCGCTGGGATATGTGGTGGAGAATAAATGGCTCGGTGAAGTGTTGTTTGAGCAGCTAGCGCAACACCCTAACGCACAATGCCTTAGCTTGTTCAGCGAAGCCCAAGTTCAAAACATCAACCGAAAAGATGGCGTATCTACATTAACGGTGCAAACAGTAAAAGGTGAATTAGCGCTCAGTGCTGATCTAGTAGTGATGGCTGATGGCGGCCGCTCATCGCTGCGTGAGGCGATGGGCATTAAATATACAGAACAGCCCTACCATCAAAGTGCGCTGGTGTGTAATGTCGAAATTGACAGAGCTCACCAAAATACGGCATATGAGCGTTTTACCGACACTGGGCCCATGGCGTTGCTCCCCTTAAAAAGTCAAAATAAACAGCACTTATGCGGTTTGATTTGGACCGTGGCAGAAGATCAATTAGATAAGATGTTAGCGCTGGATGACGCTGCATTTCTAACGGCGTTACAGCAGCGGTTTGGTTATCGCCTGGGTCGTTTTATTAGTGCAGGCTCTCGGGTGAACTACCCATTAAAGTTGCAAAGCGCTCAAGAGCAGGTTCGTCCAGGGGTGGTTATTGTCGGCAATGCGGCGCACACTCTGCATCCTCTTGCTGGGCAGGGTTTTAATTTGGCACTGCGTGGGGTTGCTGCTTTAACCGAGCATTTATTTAATGCTCGCGCTAATAATGTGGCGCTAAGCGATTATAAAATGCTGCAAGCATACCAGCAGACCCGCATTGGCGATCAGCGCAGTACCTTGGGTTTTAGTGATAAAAGCATGAAATTGTTTACCAGTACCAATGCACTGTTAACCTTAGGTCGAGATTTAGGGCTACAGCTATTAGATATAACACCCGTGGCCAAGACCCTATTTGCCCGCTCTGCTATGGGCTTAACCAGTGCGTTGCCAGAGTTTAATGGCGGTGAAGATCCAACAAATTCTCAAGTAGGTGAAGATGCAAAATAAAGATGTGGTGGTAGTCGGCGCCGGCATGGTCGGACTCAGTGCCGCTTTAGCACTACATAATGAAGGTTTTAGTGTGGTGGTTCTGGAAGGGCGAGATAGCAGTGTTTTAACGTTGCCAGAACAATTGGCTGATGTGGCGACGAGCGCTAAAGATATCAAGAGCTACGACAATCGTGTCAGTGCGTTAACCCGTGCTTCTGAAAATATATTAAGAAACCTTAATGTGTGGCCGAAAATCGAGCAGATGCGACTGCGACCCTACCGAAAAATGCGGGTGTGGGATGGCGAAGGCACTGGTAATATTGATTTTTCAAGTGCGCAGCTGCATGAGCCAAACCTAGGCCATATTGTCGAAAACTCGGTAGTGTTAGCGGGTTTACTGGCCACGGCAAAAGAAGTTGGATTAGAGATTATTTGTAATGCAAAAGTGACAGGCTTGTCTGAGCCAGAGTCAGAATTAGAGTCAGAATTAGAGTCAGAATTAGAGTCAGAATTAGAGTCAGAATTAGAGTCAGAATTAGAGTCAGAATTAGAGTCAAAGTTGCGTCACTTGAACTATCAGAGTTCAAATGATCAAGGAGACATTGAGACGTTAACCATCAGTGCCAGCTTGATCATTGCAGCAGATGGTGCGCTGTCTAAAGTGCGCCAGTTAGCGGCAATACCATTATGGCAGTGGGATTATGGGCACCATGCCCTCGTTGCCACCGTCAAAACACAGCAGCCACATCAAGATACTGCCTGGCAGCGATTTACCAGTGACGGGCCGCTGGCATTTTTGCCTTTAAGCGACCCCTATACCAGCAGTATTGTATTTTCTACTTCGCCAGGCCATGCCAAAGCATTAATGGAATTAGACGATGTTGATTTTAACAAGGCGCTCAGCCGTGAGTTTGAACAGCGTTTAGGCGCTGTAGTACAAGTCTCTAAGCGGGCAGTTTTTCCGCTGCGCCAGCGTCATGCCAAGCACTATGTGCAGCAGGGGTTGGCGTTGATTGGCGACGCTATCCATACCATTCATCCACTGGCGGGGCAGGGAGTGAACTTAGGTTTGTTGGATGTAGCGAGCTTAGTGCAAGTATTGTGCGCCGCTAAAGCTCGGGGGCAAGCTATTGATGAAGAGGCTTTATTAAAACAATTTCAGCGCGAGCGTCACACCGATAATTTAAATATGTCTGCCACTATGCAAACCTTTAAATGGCTGTTTGATCCCCAGAGCGCAGCGCTGATTATCGCCAGAAATATCGGCATGAAGCTACTTAACAAAGTAGCGCCGGTTAAAACGCACATTATGGCGAAGGCAATGGGTTTGTCGGATAATTTGCCAGAATTAGCGCGCACTGACTATAAATTACGATAACAACGGCTTTTAGTAACAATTTTGCCGCAGTGCGGGTAAAATTCCCAGCCCGAATCCTATTTGGCGATGAGACATAATAGTCTCTCGTCTTTTCGAGCCGATTCAAGTCGGACACAGCAATTAACACAGTGGAATTTACATGTCTTCTCTTAGAACGCTAGTACTCAACAAAGGCGCAGATCGTCGCTTACGTGGTGGTCATTTATGGATTTACTCCAACGAAGTTGATAATCAAAAGTCACCGCTAAAAGAGTTTATCGCCGGTGAACAGGTATTAGTAGAGGCATCGACTGGTAAGGCTTTAGGTATTGCCTATGTAAACCCGCAAACATTAATTTGCGGACGCCTAATTGGCCGCGATGCTAAATTCAGATTAGATCGATCGCTATTAGTACACCGCATCAACATCGCTTTATCACTGCGTGAAGCTTGTTTTGATAAGCCTTGTTATCGCTTGGTTTACGGCGATTCTGATGGTTTGTCAGGCTTAGTTATCGACAGATTTTACGACGTATTTGTCGTGCAAATATCGACAGCAGGCATGGAAGCGGTGGTTGAAGACATCATCGATGCATTGAATAAAGTCTTTACCCCTTCAGCAATCGTATTGCGCTGTGATGGCAAAATGCGTACCACTGAAGGCTTAGAGAGTTATGTGCAAGTAGTGCAAGGCGAAGTGCCTGAGCTGGTGCCTCTTGAAGAAAACGGTGTATCGCTATTAGCACCTGTTTTAACTGGCCAAAAAACCGGTTGGTTCTATGATCACCGTTTAGCGCGCCAGACCATGCAGCGTCACGTTGATGGCAAGCGAGTATTAGATTTATTCAGTTATGTCGGTGGTTGGGGCGTGCAGGCACTTGCGGCAGGCGCGAGCGAAGTGACATGTGTCGATTCGTCTGAATACGCGCTAGATGTCGCAGTTGAAAACGCCAAGCTGAACAATGCACAAGACCGATTAATAGCCCTGCAAGGCGATGCCTTTGATTCATGCAAAGCGTTGATCCAAGAGCAGGAAAAATTCGACGTCATTATCGTTGATCCACCGGCGTTTATTGCCCGTCGCAAAGACATTCGCAACGGCGAGCGCGCCTATGGACGTATCAACAATTTGGCGATGCGCCTATTAAGCAAAAACGGTATTTTGATCAGTGCTTCATGTTCTATGCACTTAGAGCGCAGTAGCTTGATCGATATTATTCGCTCTAATGCGCGCGAGCTAGATCGCAATGCACAAGTGATTGAGCAGGGGCATCAGGGACCGGATCATCCGATCCACGCTGCAATCCCTGAAACAGAATACTTAAAGTCTATTACCTGCAGAATCTTGCCGGGGGTATAGTTTCGAGCTACGAGCTAAAAGCTAAAAGCTAAAAGCTAAAAGCTAAAAGCTAAAAGCTAAAAGCTAAAAGCTAAAAGCTAAAAGCTAAAAGCTAAAAGCTAAAAGCTAAAAGCTAAAAGCTAAAAAAATGTATCGGCCGGCTTTATTGTGGGGCGATACTTTTTTTGCTCACAGCTCACACCTTTCTTAAATCCCCATCTCTTCTTTTGCTTCTTTAAAACAGGCAATGGCAAAATCTAAATCTTGCTTGGTATGCGCCGCTGATATTTGGGTGCGAATTCGCGCCTGCTCTTTAGGCACTACGGGGAACGAAAATGCCGTCACGTAAATGCCTTTAGCGAGCATCCGCTCGGCCAGTTCAGCAGCTTTGCGCGCATCGTAAAGCATGATCGGGATAATAGGGTGGT
The DNA here is from genome assembly GCA_013215375.1 of Oceanospirillaceae bacterium. Classification (GTDB taxonomy): domain Bacteria; phylum Pseudomonadota; class Gammaproteobacteria; order Pseudomonadales; family Balneatricaceae; genus Rs1. The sequence goes on from JABSRB010000043.1 coordinate 33,268, forward strand.
CGCCCGGCAGTAAATCGTAGCCTATCGCCTCCATTGCGGCTCTAAAATAGCGACCGTTTTCCTCTACTTTATCGCGCAGTTCTGTTGATTTGTTTAATAGTTCAATAGCCGCGATGCCCCCAGCAACCACAGGTGGCGCCACTGTATTGGAGAAAAGATAAGGGCGAGAGCGTTGTCTTAGCAGCGCAATAATTTCTTTTTTACCGCTGGTGTAGCCACCGCTAGCGCCGCCGAGTGCTTTGCCAAGTGTGCCGGTGGTAAGGTCAATTCTGTCCATGCAATCGGCATATTCATGAGTACCGCGCCCGGTTTTTCCGACAAAGCCTACTGCGTGGGAGTCATCAAAATGCACCAGCGCCTGGTATTTGTCGGCTAAGTCACATATTTGGGCGAGAGGTGCGATAAAGCCATCCATGGAAAAAACGCCATCGGTAGTGATCAATTTATAACGCGCACCGGCTTCGTCAGCTGCGATAAGTTGTCGTTCTAAATCAGCTAAATCGCGGTTTTTATAGCGATAGCGCTTGGCTTTGCACAGGCGAATTCCATCGATAATGCTGGCGTGGTTAAGCGCATCGGAAATGATCGCATCTTCAGGGCCCAATAACGTTTCAAAAAGACCGCCATTAGCATCGAAACAAGAAGGGTAGAGGATAGTGTCTTGGGTGCCTAAAAAGTCGGTCAGACGCTGCTCTAATGTTTTGTGTATCTGTTGCGTACCGCAAATAAAACGTACCGAGGCCAAACCATAGCCCCAATCATCGATGCCACGATGGGCGGCTTCGATGATCGTTGGATGTTGCGCTAATCCTAAATAATTATTGGCGCACAAATTTAATACCGGACCCTGCTGGACTTTGATATTAGTATTTTGCGCACTGAGGATTTGTCGCTCGTGTTTGAAAAGCCCCGCATCGCTAATGTCGTCAAGCTGGGTTTGCAAGTGTTGCTGAAAATTGCCGTACATATCCTTTATCCTTTATTTGTGCCGCGTAATTTATGAACGACTAGTCCAATCGAGAATCACTTTACCGGCATCCCCGGTTAACATGGCATCAAAGCCCTGTTGAAAATCAGTGTAGTGCAATCTATGGGTGATGATAGAGGATATATCTAAGCCGTTCTCTATCATTGCCGACATCTTGTACCAAGTTTCATACATCTCGCGTCCGTAAATACCTTTAATGGTGAGCATGTTGAAAATAACGGTCTCCCAATCAGTGACTTTTTCTTCACTGGGAATACCCAGCAGTGAGATTTTACCGCCGTGGCACATGTTTTGAATCATGTCATTAAAGGCGATAGGGCTGCCTGACATCTCAAGGCCCACATCAAACCCTTCAGTCATCCCCAGCTCTTTCTGTACTTGCTCAAGGTTTTCACTGCGCACATCAACGGTACGAGTTGCGCCTAAATTTGCCGCCATCGCCAGCCTTTTGGGGTTTAGATCTGTTACTACTATATGGCGCGCACCCGCTTGCTTGCACACAGCAGCAGCCATGCAGCCAATAGGCCCCGCGCCAGTAATCAATACATCCTCACTAAATAGATCAAATTGTAGGGCGCTGTGAACGGCATTACCAAAGGGGTCAAACATAGCGGCAACATCAAGATCAATTCCCGGGCGATGCTCCCAGACGTTGGACATTGGCAACACCACAAACTCGGCAAAAGCGCCAGCGCGATTAACCCCAATACCACTGGTAAAGGCACATAAATGACGCCTGCCAGCCATACAGTTGCGACATCTGCCGCAGACGACATGTCCTTCTCCAGAGACTATTTCACCGGGCTTGAAAGCGTTGACGTTAGCGCCGACTGCAACTACTTCACCGACAAACTCATGGCCAATGATCATCGGCACAGGAATGGTTTTTTTAGCCCAGCTATCCCAGTTGTAAATGTGTAGGTCGGTGCCGCAGATGGCTGTTTTCAACACACGGATTTTTACATCGTTAATGCCCATGTCCGGAATAGGTACTGTTTCTAGCCAAAGGCCAATGGAAGCCTCTTTTTTTACTAATGCCTGCATTGTATCCATATGATCACCTTGTTATTTGTCGTTCTACTTTGATACAAAAACTATCAACAGTGGATATTTATCTAGTATAATGGAATTAGTGTATGCTTAATAAATCCATTTTAAAAGATAAATTTCTCTTATACGGGAAACTTAACTGTGAGTCATTGATGAGTAGCCAGTTAAAAACGAACAAAGATATAGAGCCAATCGCTCAAGTACTCTGTGAAAAAGTAAAGGGATTGCGCAAGGACAAAGGCTGGACCTTAGAAGCCTTTTCCGCCATTTCCGGCGTGAGCCGCTCGATGTTATCGCAGATAGAGCGCGGTAAAGCTAATCCGACTTTAGCGGTAGCTTGTAGAATTGCCCAAGCCTTTGCAATCTCAGTGGGTGAGCTAGTGGATGAGCCCTGGACTGCCTCTGCTATTGAAGTGATTCGTCGCGATGACCCGGCATTTATGTATCGCAGTGACAGTCAGTGCAAAATAAGAACGTTGTCGCCGCTGAACATGGAAAAGAATATTGAGTTTTACGAGTTATCGATTAGCGTGGGAGCGCAGTTAAAAAGCGCCGCGCATTTTGAAGGTGCGAGAGAGTTCATCACGGTAGAAAAAGGCGAAATTGAAATTACTGCTGGCGTCGATTCTAGTGCGTTAGCTGAGGGAGATTCTGCCCATTATCGCGGTGATGTGACACACAATATTAAAAACACCGGCCAGATAGAAGCGGTTTGTTTTTTGGTGGTCAGCTATAGCTAGTCTAGAGCACCTCGTACCATATGGTGTTTATCGGTACGTCCCTGTTTCAGGATAATCACTCGCTAATTTAAGTGGATATTCATCTTTAAGTGGATATCATGGTGAATGTAGTCTGAATTATCACATAAAATGTTATTCGTTGTGGGCTGGATAATAGTTCGGCTGTTGTTTTAATGTAACAGATAGTTTTTTATATTCGGCTTTTAGCGACTATAATCTTACTTAATAAGGACATATCAATCGTATACAGGATGTATATTTATGCCCCAAGGTGCTCTTCAATCTTCTAATACTTCATTAAACCGTCGGAAAATTGCGGCAGGCTTCGTGGCTGTTGTACTTATCGTCACAGCCTTAGCTATTAATTCCAGCGTACAGATTGGTCGGATCATTCAAGGTTATGACACTCTTTTACATCAGCCTTTTGCATTTTCTCACGCGGTAAAAAGCATTCATTTTCACACTGTAACCATGAGCTTGCGCATGCAAAATTTGATATCCGCGCCCGATACGAAACAGCGCGATAAAGTACTTAGTAATATCATTGATACGCAATCGCGCATTTACCACGAGTATCAAATTATAGACAGGCTCGATAACCCGCAGTGGGAGGCTGTCGCTAAAAGTAAAATATTGTTTGAGCAATGGCTGCCTCTAAAACAACAAGTCTACCTATTGTTGACAGAAGGAAAGCTCAAAGAAGCGGAGTTACTCAATAATACCCAGGCAAACGCCTACCTCGAAAAGTTAAAAAATAATTTAGGCTCTCTCGAATTACTCGCTCATCAAATAGTTGATAAATACCAAGCTAAATCGCAAAAAACCTCCGATACCATCACCATCGCCACCTTTGTTTTGGCGGTACTGGCTATCGTTAGCGTTGCTTTATTAATGTTATTAGTATGGCGTACTATTGGTATTACAGAGCGTGCCCGCTCGCGTCGTCAGATCCTGATTGATCAGCAAATATTAATAGCGGTATTAGATAAAGAGGGGCGTACGGTAGATGTGAGTAGTGCCTTGTGCAAATATTTAAACTGTAGCAGCGATGAGTTATTAGGCAGCCGCAGAAAGTTTTTTTTAGCGAACAGTAATAGAAATAAGCAGCTTGAAGAAGATATTATCAATCGCATTTCAAAAGGTGAGCAGTGGCACGGAGAAACGTCATATACCACTTTCAATGGCGATGTCCTCTGGGCTGAATCATCGATCATTCCCATTTTTGACGAGTGCTATCAAGTTGAGGGCTACACTAATATATTGCACGATTTAACCAGTAAAAAGCTCGCTACCATCGATAAATTGACCGGCCTACTCAACCGTCGTAGTTACGATGAAATACTCACAGATCAAATCAGTTTAGCGGTCAGAAACAACCTGCCTATATCACTGGCAATACTCGATATAGATTATTTTAAACGCTTCAATGATTCGTACGGTCACCCGGAGGGCGATGTAGCGCTGAAAAAAGTCAGCAGCGTGCTACTCAAATGCCTGCAGCGCCCGAGTGATTTTGTATTTCGGATTGGCGGTGAGGAGTTTGCTGTTTTAATTTCTGGTCTAAATAAACAGAAAATAGAAAACTATTTAAATAATATTAGAGAGAAGATACAAGGACTAAAGATTGCCAATAAAAACAGTAGTGTCTGCCCGCATCTGACTATTTCCATAGGCGCAGTGGTGTTGGTGGAAGGTGCTTTGAATGAACAAGCGCTGTATAAGTTAGCCGATAAAGCCTTGTATGAGGCAAAAGTGAAGCGCAATACTGTATTAGTGGAGAGCTATAAGGGCGAAACAAAGCGCGCTTAAGGTTAACAGTTAAGGTAAATCGCTGTTAAAAGGGTTTAGTGTATAGACAAGTCGGAGCAATCGAATGCGCCCTTGGCGCGGCTAATCCTTTGGGGCATTTTTACCGAAATTACCGTCAGAGGTAATATTGCGAAACATTTTGTTAGTAACTCTTTAATCGGGTGGAATTTGCTTCGTTGGAAATTCTTATTTATCTGAGGCCCTCTACCTTCGTGAGTTCTGGGACTATCTGCTAATGGGTGAAAAAGCACGGGTTTCGAGTTTAAATAACCTTAGTTTTTTTCTGCCAGAGTCCGTTATCTGATGCATCTTCTTGCTAAACAATAAAGTGGATATTAGGATATCGTTGTTGGCGTTTATCGGCATACAGTTGGCGTTTTTTTTGTATATAATCGAAGTAAATATAGTCAGGGGACCGTCTTCTATATTATGCCGTTAAATCAATTGCCTAGCTTGTGAAATTGTCGTTATAGAAAATGAGAATTAAGTAGAAAACTATGAAAAAAATTAAGTTCGGAATTTTAGAGGTAGGTGTGCCGCCCAGTGAGCTAGAAGAAGCGCATGGTAGCTACCCAGATATGTTCAAAACACTGCTCAATCAAGCGGTTAAATCTTTCCTTAATTTGGATTTTGAATTTCAATACTTTCAAGTGCTCGATGGCGATATTCCCAGTGATCCATCGCTGTGCGATGCTTGGTTAATCACTGGGTCAAAATTTGGCGTGTATGAAGCGCACGTTTGGATTGAGCCTCTCTCATCTCTCGTAAAATCTTGTTATCAGCAAGATGTGCCGATGATCGGTATCTGTTTTGGTCATCAGTTAATTGCCCAGGCGCTGGGGGGAAAAGTGATTAAATCCAATAAAGGTTGGAGCTTGGGGGTGCAAGAGTACCGGCTTGAGCAACAGCCTAGCTGGCTGCAAGACACGCAGGATGTTTTTTCAATCCAAGCTTATCACCAAGATCAAGTGGTAGAGTTGCCAGAAAATACTCAAATATTAGCAAGCTCAGAATTTTGTCCCCTGGCTGCCCTGAATTTTAATGACAGGGCTATTTCGTTCCAGGGGCACCCGGAATTTGATCCGCACTACACTAAAAAACTATTGTGTAGTCGACGTGATATGCAGCTACTGCCTATTGAATTAAGCAATCAAGCGATTGATTTGGTGAATACGCCGATACAGCGGGAGTTGGTCGCCAAATGGATTTGCCAATTTTTAGAATTTAAATTATCCAGTGCTAATAGCAGTCATATATAGCCATAAGCGCGCTATTTTTAAGGGGAAAGATATGTTGGAAAAAAGAAATTTCTTTATTAATGGGCAGTGGGTCGCTCCCAATAAACCAAATGATTATGCGGTGATTAACCCAGCGACAGAACAGCCATGTGCCACTATTTCTCTCGGTGATAAAGCCGATACCGATGCGGCAGTTGCCGCAGCAAAAGGTGCTTTAAGTAGTTGGTCGCAAAGACCTAAACAGGAGCGACTAGCGCTGTTAGAATCTTTATTGGTTGAATACAAGAAACGTTGGTCAGACATGGCGCAGGCCATCTCCATCGAAATGGGAGCGCCGATTGATTTAGCCGATACAGCGCAAACCGGTTGTGGCTATAGTCATATTAAAGATTTCATTGATGCCTATCGCTCTTTTGAAGCAGAATCTGCATTGGGAGATGCAAGCAATCCAGAGATAATTATCAAGGAACCGATAGGTGTTTGTGGATTAATAACGCCTTGGAATTGGCCGATGAATCAGGTGACTCTCAAGGTGGTTCCCGCACTTGCCGTCGGTTGCACGGTGGTCTTAAAACCTTCTGAAGAATCCCCTTTGTCGGCAATGGTGTTTGCACAAATGATAGAGGCGGCTGGTTTTCCTGAGGGCGTGTTTAACTTAGTCAATGGTGATGGCCCTGGTGTAGGTAGTCAGATATCCTCTCACCCTGATATCGACATGATCTCTTTTACCGGCTCTACGCGTGCCGGGGCGTTAATTACTAAAGCGGCGGCTGATACCGTGAAACGAGTGACATTAGAGCTCGGCGGAAAAGGCGCTAACATCATTTTTGCCGATGCCGATGAGAGCGCGGTTAAACGTGGTGTATTACATTGTTTTAACAATTCCGGTCAATCTTGTAATGCACCGACACGCATGCTGGTAGAGCGCAGTATTTATGATGCAGCGGTAGTGACCGCGAGGGAAATAGCCGCGCAAGTAAAAGTGGCAAGCCCTACCTTGAGCGGCCGACATTTAGGCCCGGTGGTGAATAAACTACAATTTGACAAAATACAGGGAATGATCGCTGTGGGCATCGAGGAGGGTGCTAAGTTGGAAACCGGTGGACTGGGACGCCCAGAGGGGCTGGAGCAAGGCTATTACATCAAGCCAACCTTATTTAGTGGTGTAGACAATGATATGCGCATTGCTCGAGAGGAGATCTTTGGTCCAGTGCTGGCGATGATCCCCTTTGATACAGAGGCGCAGGCAATCGCCATCGCCAATGATAGTCTGTACGGTTTAACCCACTACATACAAACCCAAGATAAACAGAGAGCTAAGCGGGTGGCGCGCCAATTACGCAGTGGTATGGTGCGAGTCAACGGTGTGGACGCCAGTGCCGCCGCTCCTTTTGGTGGCTACAAACAATCGGGTAATGGCCGAGAGGGCGGAGTATGGGGCTTAGAGGATTTTTTAGAAACTAAACACGTCACCCAATGGATAGACTAATCGTTGAGAGTGCACTCTTATATCGCTGCTGGTCATCCTGAGTGCTAAGGGTCTGATGATGCGAGTTTGACGAATGGTTACTATTCCCCAAACAGCAGCGCAATCCTCGACAGTAGCTGCTCGATCGAAAAATATTAATCGTCGAGCCAGATTGTGGGGGAACACTATTGTTAGTCGTGCGCTGTGTCGATTTTTAGGCTGTTGGGGAGAAGAACTAATTAATAGCAGTGTCAAATTATTAGGCGGTAACAGCGAGTGGAATAAACGGTTAGACAAGTACATTATCAACCGTATATAACAGGGCTAGGAATGGTGCGGGGAAATAATCGATACTAACTTTTAAGGGGGGGCTCAGGGACAAGTCTTCTATTTGTGCTAAATTTTAATGAAAGCGATTCAAAGAGTAGACTCTACCAATGCTTTACATGACTAAATAAGCCTCGCAGTCAGAATTATGAGACCTATCTCTCTAGCCATTTTTGATTTAGGCTTAGGTGAAAAATTACTCTTATTTAAACAGTTAAAAGAGTGGATTCGAATATTGAAAAATTCCTAATCAAAACAGTAGTGTCGGTCAGTATTTGACGGTCTAGCTAGGTGTTTTCAATATGATAAAACCTATAGCAATGATTCAACGACTCTATTTTTACGCAGTAGATACTATTAATTCAGGATTTAATTCGGCTAGGAAGCTATGTAATGAAGATTTATACCAGAATTTTCCTCCTCTGTTGTTTTATTCATAGTCATGTTCAGGCGAGAGACTTAGTCGCTAGTATAGCGCTGCTACCTAACTTAACCGGACTCAACGAGCGGGGAGAGCCAGTGGGAAGGCTGGTGGATGTCGTCAGAGCGATGAGTGATATATACCAAGAGGGAGAAATATCAATAAAACTTTACCCTTTTGCCCGCTCTTTAGACAATGTGGTGACGGGGAGAGCAGATTTTCATTTACCAATAATAAAACCTGAAGCAAATAACTTAGAGGGGCTACCGTATGGATTTAGTAGCCAGTCATTAGGAAAAGTCGTTTTTGTGCTCTACGCCCGTGCCGATAAACCTCGGTTAGATATCAATAATCTCAGTCAGTACCATTTGAGCACGATGCGCGGGCACAAGATGAGTTTTAACTTTGCAATTACGGAAGATACATTGATTAAGCAGGGGATAGAAAAAGTAATTCGCGGTCGCACTGATGGCTATATTATGGCGATGGGGCCTACAGATACTTATATTAAGCGTCATAAAATCAAAAATATCAGACGTGTTTTTTTTGCGCAATTGGAAAGAGGTGTTGCTATCCCCAAAGGGGCAAGAGGTCAGAATATAGATAGGTTGATTACTAACATACTAGTAAAGTTAAAAGCTGACGGTCTACATATCCTAAACAGAGAATGGGCAGTGGAAGTCTATGATGACTGGCAGCCCGCTCAAATGCCCTGGTAAACATTTACCATGTTATGCATCGGGACCGGTGCCATATTTTCTGCGCATAATCTCAGCCTTCATCGCAATATCTAAAATAGGTCTAGGAGGCATCCAAGTCGGTGCTGGGTATGCTAGCGCATCACTGAGTAATTGATTGTTATCTCCCAGCGCATAATCGGCTAATGCCAAGCCCATCGCGCTGCCTCTTGAAATTCCTGAAGCGTTGTAACACCCTGATACATAAATGTTATCGGCAAGTTTTCCAAAAAGACTTGATGAATTGCGGCTAATGCAAAGCACTCCCTGCCAACTGTGCTCAAAGTTGAGTTCCTCTAACATGGGGAAGCGTTGGCGCAAACACAGCAGATGAGTTTGCTGCGCCGCTAACATTTGTGAACTTCTTAGAGGCGTCACGGCATTATAGGCGGCGGTATTACGAATTAATATGCGATGATCAGCGGTATAACGTATCGTAGCCCCCATCCCGTGTAAGGACAATATGCCCCAATCTTGAACATCGCCCAACAGTGTTTGCTCCTCTTTGGTTAATGGGCGAGTCAGGCTGGCAGTCATGGTAAGAGGAACGGTATAAGAGGGGCTGGGCGTCATGGTATGCAAAAATGCATTGCTGGCAAGCACCATGTTTTTAGCGATGACTTCTCCCTTTGCTGTACCTATATGAATAAGCCCTTTTTTATCCTCAACACTCAATGCAGCTGAGTAATCATGCAGTGTTACATTTTCAGGAAGGCTATCGCTGAGACCGCGAATTAAGGCTGCAGGTTGCAGCATTACATCTGCTTTTGTCCATACACCGCGTCGATAGTAAGCGGTGCCTAAACGTTTAGATAATTGCGCTTGGGATAAATCCTCATGGGGGATTTGTGCTGCTTCTAACCAATGGATGAAATCATCCGCAGCCTTTGCTGAAGTGCTTGGTGCGCCGCAGTGAAACTTGCCAACATCACGCCACTGACAGTCGATTTGTTGCGCAGTAACAATTTGGCGCAGCGATTCAATACCGGCATTATTGATGCGATTAATACGCTTAAACTCTGCGAGCTTGGCTGGATTGTATGCCTCCCCACTACTCGATGTAGCCACTGCAAAACCTGAATTACGCGATGAGGCACCCTCACCAATAGCGCCGGCATCTAAGATAATTATTTTATGATTGGGATTAGCTTCTGCCATGCGCCTGGCAAAGGCAATGCCAGTATAACCGCCGCCAATAACAACCCAGTCGGCTAAGTGTTTTCCCGCTAATACTGGAAAAGATCCGCGGCTGGGGAGATTGTTTATCCAGCCACATGTTTGGTCATTGTGCGGTAGTGAATCAATATTGTATTGCATAATTAGTGACTTCTCATCGGCTGGAAATGTTATTTATAACGCCATGCAGTGGTTTTGGCATGATGAAGTTGACCACAGATAAGCATCACTTTTAAAGTAAATTCTAACTAAACTTAAATATTAAATTTGAATGGGCAAGTGCGATGCTTTGAAAACTCGCATCTATTTAAATGACAAAATATAGGTAATGACATATCACTTCAAGATTAACCAGTGAGTGCTATGTTTATTGATGATTTGTGGTTCTGCTCTTAGTCAATAAAGCTATTTGAATCAAGCCATTAAAGCGCAGCATTAATTGCCTGTGCCAATTGCTGGTTCTGGTTAAATTGATCGCGCAACCACTGGCAGATTCGTAGCTTTCTATCATCTAATTCAAACGGTCGCGCCGACAGGCACAAGTATTTTGAACCGTCGGCAACAAAGCCAAAGGGGGCATACAATTTCTGCTGCGTTAATAACCTGCTCACCATATGAATTGACATCAACGCCGCCCCTTGGCCGCTCTCTGCGGCTTCTAAGGCTAAAAAGTGGCGCTGGTGGTAAATGTCTTCTTTAAAGGCGTTACACTGGGTTTGTTCCTGCCAATTGAGCCATGCATCACTGCGGGTTTGGGAGTGAATACGGGTAATTTTTGCCTCATCTGTAGAGTCGCTGTTTTTTAGCTGGCTATCAAACACCGGCCCCACATATTCCTGACCTAAAGTGAAAATATGTAATTCATCATCAATGGGGAAGTCGTTTCTGCGAATGGCAATATCCGCTGGATCGCGGCGAAAATTCAGCGGGCCTCCGGCAGAGAGTACTTGGATCTTGACCCCTGTTTGCTGTTCAATCTCATTGAAATGCGGGATGAGAAATTTAAGACAGATAGTGGGCTCACAGGAAATTACCAGAGGCGCATTCAGCTTGTCGCTGGCTAAATCCTCAATCAGTGCGTCTAAATCGGAAAAAAGATCTGTCAAATGACTGGCAAGTACCGCGCCTGCAGGACTGAGCCTTGCCGTATTAGCATCGCGCACAAATAGCGCAAAGCCTAAACCCTCCTCCAAGTTTTTAATCTGTTTGCTGACAGCACTTTGGGATACGTACAGCTCGTCAGCGGCCCCAGAAAAGGTTTCGTGTCTGGAACAAGCTTCAAAAAATTTAAGTGACTTTAGGCTCCAGCGTCTGCTGGCCGAATGTGCTGATTCATTAGGCATGACTTTTTGGAACCCTCGAGGCTGAATAAAACTCACTGTTTAAACAGTATCTTAGGTAATAGACTCGGTTTTGTAAATATGAAATCAAACTATGGACGGAGAAACTCATGCTTAATATGAATGCTGGATTAGCTGTTATTCATCTTGTTACTCAACCCCCTCAATACTGTTTAGATTTGATGCGAGTGGGCTGCGCCAGGATTAAACGCCCTAACTTTTTAAAGGCGTTGGATCTCGATGAGTTAGATTGTGATAGTCAAAACATGCAAGAATTTATTAGCAGTTGGGATTCCTTAGTTTGTGATGAAAATATGGCGGATGGTGGCACTTACCGATTGCGCCGATTTGGCGTGTATTCCGCCAAAAGAGCGGGTGGTGAAGTCACTGAAGAAGCACATCAACCCCATTTTCAAACCAAAAAATTCAATACTTTAAATGGCGGTACTTTGCGCCATTTTTCCGAGATTAAGCAACACATTGTTAATAATCAGGTGATGCAGGCAATTTTGAATTTCGGATCATTGACCTTCGGTGCGGTAGCGCCAATGAATGATTGGCATATTGAAGTACATCAATTTCGAATTATTGCAGAGGCGGGCGGAGGCAAACCTACTCCCGAGGGGATACATCAAGATGGGGTAGATTTTGCGTTGATGGTGATGATTGGCCGATCTAACGTCACCGGTGGAGAGACATCAATCTATGACTTAGAGGGGAACAAATTGTCGCACTTTTCGTTGCAGGAGCCCTTAGAAGTGGCGATTGTCAATGATCGATGTGTGGCACATGGGGTCTCGCCAATTTTACCCGACAACCTCGAAGAGGAAGGTTATAGAGATGTATTAGTGGTGACTTTTAAACGTTTATAAATATAACAAGCGATTAATTCGCAAAGAATCGAGCGAGCAGCTCTTAAGAGGAATTTATGATGGGATTTGAACAGGCATTAATAGTCGCCAGCATCACTTGGCTTGCCGTTATCAGCCCAGGTGCTGATTTTGCAGTTGTTTCGCGCAATAGCTCTATCTATGGTCGTCGTGCGGGTTTTGCCTCGTCAGCCGGGATAGCTTCAGGCTGTTGGATACATATCGCTTACGCAATATTTGGCATCAGTTTAATCATTCACTTTGTGCCAAATCTATTTTCAATTATTCAAATGTGCGGTGCCGCTTATCTCGTTTATATTGGGTTGACCACTATATTTTCAGGAGAATTTAAGGATCTTAGAAAAAATGAGAGCTTTAAAATATCTAACTGGAAGCATTATGGAACAGGGTTGCTAACCAATAGTTTAAACCCTAAAACCTCAATATTTGTGATCAGCTTGTACTCTCAAGTAATAGGGACACAGACATCAATTATAGAGCAGTTTTTGTGGGGAGCTTTTATCTCGCTGTCGCATCTGTTGTGGTTTGCGATGATCGCCATGTTTATGTCGACTCCCAATATACGCGATTGGATTTTAGGCCATCACCGTCTCTTTAATTCTATTATAGGGCTAATGTTAACGGCTTTAGGTTTAGCGCTTTTTCTTACAGACAGTATAGAGGTGGTATAAATGAGTAAGTCAAAAATTGCTTTTGTTGATCTAGAAGGCGTGTTGATTCCGGAGCTATGGCCTTTTCTCGCTGACAAGTTTTTAATACCGGAGTTGAGGGTAACCACGCGTGAAGAGGCAGATTACCCCAAGTTAATGAGGCAGCGACTTGAGTTACTAAGAAACAATAAAATAACAGCAAAGCAAGTGCGGTCAGCGCTGCGTGAAGTGAAGCCGTTTGATAAAGCGGTGAGATTTATTGAGTTATTGCGCGAAACCGCTTATGTGGTGATGGTGACAGATTCTTTCAGCGGCATGAATAATTATTTTGTTGATATGTTTGCTACTGACGAGGTGTATACCAATACTTTAATTGAAGACATTGAAGGGTACTTCAGTCACTGTGAGTACTGGCATTCAGGGGAGGGTAAACAGAGAATTTTTTCCTGCTTTAATACCACCCAAAAAACCTTGGCTGTCGGCGACGGTCTGAATGATATTAAAATGTTAGATCGAGCGGACTTTGGTATTTTATTTCAGCCCTCTGAAACCACCCGCCGGGTTGCACCAGATTTACCGGTTGCGCTAGAATTGGCGGATGTCCTACAGTTTTTTAGTTGTGAATTGACGGTGCATTAGTGGTCAAAGCTAAGAAGCTAAGAAGCTAAGAAGCTAAAAGCTAAAATGTCTCAGATTATCTCTGTGCAGCGAAGTGCCTCCGTGCTCTCTGTGGTAGATAGTCTTTAAAAGATTTTTTTCACCACAGAGGGCACAGAGATCACGGAGGAAAGATTTAAAGAATTAAACTAAAAGCTAAAAGCTAA
>JABSRB010000044.1 GCA_013215375.1 Oceanospirillaceae bacterium
CCGATGGTAGTGTGGGGTCTCCCCATGTGAGAGTAGGTCATCGCCAAGCTTTAATACCGATAAACCCCCAAGTGCTACGCACTTGGGGGTTTTTTCGTTATTAAAGCTTAAAGGCGATGACCAACTCTCACATGGGAGGTAAAGAGCGCAACTTGTTGCTGCGAGTACCATGTGATAGTAGGGGGTATTTTCGAGGGTCTTAAAGCGAAGCTTTAATCGAAAATCCCGTAGCTGCGCTTGCGCATTCCTCTAAGGTTTACCACGCCAAGCTTTAGTCCAGCAGTACAATGCATCTACTTCATGCTGCTCTCTAATTCTACTTGGTTTTTTTGTTATTAAAGCTAAAAAGCGCTGCCCGTACTCTCACATAGATGTGTACCCATAGAGAGGGGCATACCAATAGTAGGGGGCATTTTCGAGTCACTTAAAGCACAGCTTTAATCGGCTCTTTATTCGCTGAAGACTCTACCGTAGTTGCGCTTGCGGACTCCATTAATATTACCACGGCAAACTTTAGCTGCGAGGTTCCACATATCTACTTTATGCAGTTCTCTATTTCTACTTGGGCTTTTTTTCGTTTAAAGCTTAAAGGCGATGACCTACTCTCACATGGGAGGTAAAGAGCGCAACTCGTTGCTCCGAATACCATGTAATAGTAGGGGGAAATCAGGCACGTTTTAAAAGCGAAGCTTTTGTGTCTGGTTTCGGGTAGTGCTTGCGCGTTCATTTATTCAGTGATGCTTTAGAAGCGCAGCTTCGTATCACTTTTGATTAGCTGAAGGCTCTACCGTAGCGGTACTTGCGCACTCCCTTAAGGTTTACCACGCCAAGCTTTAGCTGCGAAGTACCATTTATCTACTTTATGCAGCTCTTTCATTCCACTAGGGACTTTTTTGTTCCAGCTGAACCAAAGCAACATCTGTAGTCTCATATAGATGTGTACCCATAAAGAGGGGATACTCATAGGAGAGAGAAAGTAGTCACGCTTTAGATGCGCAACTTTTGTGCCTGGTTTCGAGTAGCGCTTGCGCATCTAGTTAACGCCGTTCTCTTATTCCAAATCAGACTATTTTATCCGCTTACATTTACATCAAGGCTGGTTATATTATAAGTACCTACAGTTTAGCTTTAGTTTCTGGATTTTAACCGTTCGGCCAAATATTTAGCGACAGTATTTTTATTTCTGGATTTGACATACATCGAAAAATTCTCCAATAATTAAGTTATTTTCTATAAGCGTATGAGTAATTAAAAATTCCATATAAACATATATTTAAAATAATGTTAGCGCTAACATTGAAAATTGTATAAAGTTGTAACTACAGTCTCTGAGAAATGAATTATACAAGGGGATAAATTGAGCAAGTTCGACAAACTTGTTAAGAGTGCTTCCTTTGCCAGGGTCGGCCGCTTTAAGCGTCGCTGTGGTGTTTCTATTACGGAAAGTAAACTCTATGTTGCCTAGCAGTAAAGAGGAAGCAGTCCCTAGCTAAATTATATTTTTAATACAGCGACTAAGCTTTCTTTCGCTGTGCGATGACTTACCACTATTTATAACACTACCGGCCTTTTGTAGGCCAATATCAACAGCCAACTTATTTATATCATTGTAGAGGGTTAATTTTAATGGGATCTTTAGTCAATAAAAAAGCGTTTATCACTGGTGCATCACAAGGTATCGGAAGGGCAATTGCCGAGAACCTAATTGATGCAGGTTGTGACGTGTTCATCCACTGCTTTTCGAATGAAGAGGGGCCGAAAGCATTAGTCGCACGCGCACATGCAAGGGGTCAAAAGGCGGCATACGCTAAAGCCGATTTAACTTGTGAGAGCCAAACACAACAGTGCTTAGCCAAAGCGGGTGAATTCCTCGGCTGTATCGATGTACTCATTAACAATGCTGGCGGTATTATCGGTCGTAAATACCTTGGTGAAATAGATCTTAAATTCTGGCAGAGCGTGATTGATGTGAATATGACAACGATGCTGAATGTTACACAAGCGGCGCTGCCGTTGCTGGAAAAAGCGACACAAGGGGCAAGTATCGTCAATGTAGCATCGCTAGCTGGTCGTAGCGGCGGCCACAGTGGCTCATTGGCATATTCGACGACTAAAGGAGCAGTCTTGACCTGGACGCGCTCACTTGCCGCTGAACTGGGTGAAAAAGGTATTCGGGTGAATGCGGTAGCCCCTGGCTTAATTCTAGGTACACGTTTTCACGACGTTCATACGACGCAGGCATCATCCGATGCAACTGTTGCACAAATCCCCCTGGGCCGCGCTGGTTGCTCGGATGATGTTGCACGTGCGATTACATTCCTAGCTTCTGAATATGATGGTTTTATCTCTGGCGCTACACTTGATATTAATGGCGGAGTGTACCGCGCCTAATACATCCTTTTCCCTCTCAAAAAATCAATGCTATTAGGCGTTGGTTTTTTAAGTTACTCACATGTCTTTAGTACTTACAAAGGTGAAGCTATGCTTAAAACAGCTGTAATACATCCTACCATTATGGAAGCGCTTGGCCGTTCTGGTCATTTTTCTCAAGTGGTCATCGCAGATGGTAATCTACCCGTAGGGGCGATTACCGGGCCGAATTCTACCACTGTACACCTTAACTTTCGCCCAGGTTTATTGGATGCATTAACGGTGCTTGAGGGGATTCTTGAGGTTTGCCCAATTCAAGGGGCTATAGTTATGCAAAAGCCAGCGCAAGCGAGCGCTGAGATTCATGGTGCCTACCAAAAATTATTGGGTGATGTGAGTTGGGAGGAGATGGAGCGCTGGGCCTTCTACGATAAAATTCGGGAACCAGCTACTGTGTTGATTATCCAAACAGGGGAGCAGTGTCGTTTTGCCAACATCATACTAACTGTAGGAGTAGTGAAAATGGCTGAGGAAAGTGATTTTTAAATTTTATATTAATGGCAATTATTGAATATCTATTTCACATCGTCGAAGAGAGAATACTGTTTCTTGATGGAAAAAATATTTACCTTTCCTTCAGAAACTAGCTCGTGTTCAAGTCGCGCCGCGAGACGACCGCAGTAGACGTCTGTTTCTGGAGGGGCGTTAGCTAATTGGCCCCCCCTTATCTATCGCGAACGAAGAAGTGAAGTCATCTAATATCTTGGGTCTGGACACTATACTGCCTATATTTTCAGAGGGTAGGGTCTTAAACAAATATGAAAAAAACATCAAGAAAAATGGATCAGTAAATATACAGCTACGGCATGTTTCCGCAAGTTCTAATATTCAGATCCTGGCAGAGTTATTGCCGATCCATTAATATCAAGTTTATTATTAGTCATTCTAGCCGATAAATGTTGATATTGTTCATTTTGTGTTAATATTTAGTTTTATCAATATTAAGACCAGACACAGATGGCTGTTTTTTGGTTAGGAGGCTCAGGATGAATAATCCATTTCTACGCAAAGCAGATAGTTTACAACCTTCATTTGTTTCTTCCGAGGATGGCGAGGGGAAAATATTTACCAGAGTCACTTATCACGACCTAGACATATCCTCTGGCCCAGATAATGCTCCTTCAGACTTGAAAAATTTGGCAGGGAATAACCCAGATAATAGCATTCCAGAAATATCAGTTAATCCTGCTGTGCCTACTCCTTTTACACCAGAAGCACCAGTCAATCCAGCCTGGCCGACTCCTGATCTTCCAGTGATATCTGTCAATCCAGCTTGGCCGATTCCTGATCTTCCAGTGATATCTGTCAATCCAGCTTGGCCGATTCCTGATCTTCCAGTGATATCTGTCAATCCAGCTTGGCCCACTCCTATCAACCCAATCGATGATGCTGGGAATCCCAATGCTCAAATGGATCCTGCTGGTAATCCTAATATCCCAGAGGTGATTTCTAACCCATCTTCAGCATTTGGCCCTGATCCACTCTCTATAATTTCAGGTTCTAATTATCTGTTTATTGGTGATATTTTGGATGACGGTCAGGATATGATGACGGGGTTTTTAGCTAATCTATCAAGTGAAGCCTATGAAATTCCTGAAATAGATGCAGTGGCTAGTGTTGATAATGAAAAGATGATTGATTTAAATTCACAGCCTAGTGTTGATCCTCTGGTTGAGGATATAGTCTATATTGACTCGTAACATTGGCGGATAAAGAGTGTTGGACTATTATTATCCATGATAACTATACTTGGTTGCTGAGGTATAAATGCAAAGAGTTCAACACTATTGGTACAACCAGGCGATTGCCGAATACACATCAGCGGCACGCACTGTCGAACTCAGCCACTGGATGCAACGTCTTGCATTTAGCCCTGATTTAATACGCGATGCTATTCGTATCTCAGATGATGAGATGGTGCACGCCCAAATGTGTTTTGACTTGGCAAAATTAGCGGGCAGCGAAAAAAACTTACCTTTAAATAATATGCAATTAATACTTCCTCAAGAGTATCCATTACTGGGAAAATCGCTATTAATCGTTCTAGTACAATCCTATTGTTTTGGTGAAACCGCGGCTGTACCACTTTTTGCCGCTATGCGAAAATCAGCCTCTAAAGATTCAGTACTCGCTGCTTACGATAGAATTCTTCAGGACGAACCTAGGCATGCAAAATTTGGTTGGGTCGCCTTAGCTTGGTGTTGTGAAAATTGGCCACAGGCAAGAGAGTGGCTAGTTGAAATAACTCCTATTGCACTGGGCAGGATGCGCAAGGCATATTGTGACCATCCGGCGTTTGATCCTCAATTAAGCCAAAACGAAATTGACTGGGGCGTTTTCCCTAGGGAACTCTATGGAGAGATTCTGGAGAGGACAATAGCGACGACTTATAGCCAGAGACTAGCGTATTACGATATACCTCTCCTTTGAACTCAAAAAATTCATTATAAGCCAAGAATGACATGGTTTAATCACACCTATAACGATTAACCTAGTCAAATATTTTATAGAACTTCGACATAGACAGTGCAGAGTTTAGGTTTTAAGGTGAAAGTTAGGGCATTGGGAGATAACCAGGGGCTTAAATATCCTATTTTTTTAGGAAGTAACTTGGTTGAAGATGGAGCTATGTTATCGGTTTCACCAACGGGACGACAATATAGCTGCGACTAGATTCGCTCCGGGAATTTGGCAATGACTTCGGCGGAAAAAACCAGAGGATCGACCATTGTTTGGAAACCATAATATGATGGGTCATTATCCTTAAACCCCCTCCTGATGCTTTTAATTAAGTTTAAAATATTCCATTAACTGAGTAAGTTGTAATGCCTTGTCGTCTAGTTGAGCACTTGAGTGCGCTGTTTCATTGACCAATGACGCATTTTGATTACTTAATTTTTCCAGTTGCGATATGGACAGTTGAACTGAGCGGATTTTATCAAATTGCTCAGTACTAGCATCACTGATGTCAGTAACTGCATTATTGGCTTCCTTTAGCGCAGTGTAAATATTGTCTAGGGAAGTGCCGGTGTTTTTTACCAGTTGACTACTACTTAGAATTTTCAGTGAACTGTCAGTGATAAGATGTTTGACATCTTTTGCCGCTTGAGAGGTTTTGTTCGCCAATATACCCACTTCTTTTGCCACAACAGCAAAACCTTTACCTCCATCTTGGGCCCGTGCAGCTTCCACGGTGGCGTTTAAAGCTAAAATACTAGTTTGAAAAGAAATGTTATTAATGACATTGATGATTTCTGAAATCTTATCACTAGATTTTTTCATGATGAGCATTGAATTTATCGCAGATTCAACGATATTTAAGCCTTCAGTCGCTTGCTTCAAGGAATTAGTGACTATTTTTTTAGCGTGCTGAGCGCTCTGTACATTTTCTTCCACACGCAGCGTTAATAGTTGCATAGTATCTGCCGTGCTACTGAGGGCTGATACTTGATTGGCAATCTGTTTGTCTAAGGTTTTCCCCCTGACAGCGATATCCCTAGCGCCATTTTGTACCTTATCAGCCATGTTATGCACGTTACCTACTGTTTGTTGCAGATTATCTAATGTGGTGCTTATTGCATTGAGAATTAATGCTAATTGGCCTTCAAAGTCATTGGAAATAACTTGCTTGAGCTGACCTTGACTCATTTCAGTAGAGACTCTGACTATTTCAATAACTGCAGCTTCTATGGTTTGCATGGATAAATTAATATTAAGTTTAAGTTGATCTAAATCACCGGAAACCTCGACGCTGACCCTCTGACTAAAGTCTCCTTTGGTGGCGCTGCTCATCACTGAACTAATGTTTGTAATGGCAGCGTCTAGGAGTTTCATTGTATTGTTAGCGCTCTGTGCTGAGGTTAGGAAACTACCTTCTAAGCCGGTTAAATCAGCACTGTTTTTGAAATCACCCTGCTGTAAGCTGTCTAATACTTGCAAGATACTATTCATGCCTTTTTCAATATTGTCACAACTGCGATTGACTGCTTTTTTTAAGTCGGCAAAATCGCCTTGAGCCCTCGTTTCTATTCGTGCATTGAAGTTACCATCGGCGAGCGCAGTAACGACTTTGGTAACTTCCTGTAAGGTGCTTTTTTGAACGCTGAGCAGTTGATTAATTGAATCTCCCACTTGACCAATTTCGTTATTAGGCATGCCTTCTATTCGATCACCCAGCTTTCCAGTATTGGCAATATTTAACAAGCTGCGCCGCAGTGAAATAATAGGAATGGTGATAGAGCGGGAGACGTACAACAAAAAAAACAGTATTAGCACCATAAGAACCAAACTTATAGTTGTGGTAATGAATGTGTTTCTTGCAGAGAGAGCGCTGATCGTTGCACTAATGTGCTCCTCTAAGGTGTTAATTTGAGATTCTACATCATGTACGGCATCACGCATTTGCAGCCGCAAACCTAAGTTCTCGCTTAAGCCTTTGGTTTGGTATGCCTCTACCAGCATGTGAAAGTTAGTGACGTATGTTTCCAGAACATTTAACAGTGTGTTTTTAACTTCTCTGCTAAGAGACGAGAGGTGGGTATCTGATTTAAACTGGCTAACTCTTGTATCAAATTCTTTTAAATAAGCGGCATCGCTCCTGAGCATGAAATCCTTTTCGTGGCGCCTGAGCATAAGCATATCTATGGTTAATTGTTGAGCTAGGTGATTACTCAGTAAAGCTTCAATCTGATGCACAGAGCTTCTCAGTTTACCGTATAAGCCCTGTTTCGAACTGAGACCTATTTTTTGCTGGATAGCTAGCATAGACGAAAACCGTTGATGGTATATATCTAGCTTTTTCTTAGCCGCCATTAGCACTTTTGTATCAATCTCGTTACCGCTGATCTCTTCGGCCAAGAGATTAGTTTGGCTGACAATGTTTGAAAAAGTACTTTCAAACTTATCGATATATTTAAGATTCTTGCGCGCAAAGAAATCTTTCTCGTGGCGCCTTAAACTTAGCATGCTGTTGCTAATCTTAAACAGCAGTATCTGTTGTTGGCTATGCTGATTGATGGTCATAGTGCTGTTTTGGTTGGTTCCTAATATCAGCAACACTGCACTAATGACTAGTGCTATAAGGATATAAAATTGTTTTTTTATCGACATGGTCAATTCTCTAGAAAAAGGACTTTCTCACGAATTTTAAGTGTAGTTGAAAATTGACGTTTTGAAGGGAAAGATTATCTATTGTAAATATAAGTTTTTGCATTGCCGACTTCTCTTTTAAAAATCATGAGATTAGCAACCCTATCCTAGGAGTATGCGCAGCTCTATTTGATAGTAGTGCTCCCCCTCGCCTAAAGAACTTTACAGCCATCAAACATGCTTTTATCGTCATCGCCGTATAATTCCTATCCCTCATAAAAGCATGCATGCGCTAAACTCTTATTTCAATTATCCAGCAGGCTTCATTCGTTCTGCATCAGGCACAAGTGGGGCTCGTTTCTGCAAAACCGTTATTAGCTTTGAGCTGATCTCAGCAGTATGGGTCAAAGTATCGCTGTCCTTATCACTAAATAAAGCATATGAGTTTTAATGCTTACAGGCCTCGTTACTGGCTAACGGCATTATTGCTCAGCAGCGCATTCTCAATGAACAGCCGGATTTAGGGATTTTAGATTTAATGCTGCCAGGATGGCTAGAGATGATTATTTGTCGACAAGTAAGAGGCAATGACAGTGGCTATATTTTAAAGTTAACCGCCAAAGAGGACTAGATCGATCAGATAATAGGTCTGGTGATAGGCCTGGTGATAGGCGTCGATGATTATTTAATCAAACCGGTAAAGCCGCGTTTGTTACTGGCAAAAGTTAAATCATTTTTGCGTAAAAAAGAGACTTTTGCTCAGCAAGATAACGCTATTATTAAACATGGGAGTTTACAGATAGACATGCCACAGCGGCTAGTGCTTTTGACTATATGATTCGCCAACCAAAAATTGCCTCACAAGCGGCCTAATAACCTAGGGCAATCTAAGCGGTGGTCACAAGCATGGCCACTGTTTAGCTAGAACTATTAGCTGTGGAGAAATAGTGGCTAATACGTTGCTCTAACCAATATTGAGGCTGGAATAAATTACCGCTTATAAAACCTAAGTGGCCGCCGTTTTCAGGCGTTTCAATGCTGATGTTAGCAGGTAGCTGACTAGGATCTGGCAGTATCTTCCCGCTCATAAACGGGTCGTCTAGGGCCTGGATAATCAAGGTGTTTCCCTGGATCTGAGACAGATATTGTCTAGCGCTAGATTTTTGGTAATACTCTTGAGCACCGCTGAAACCGTGAATTTTGGCGGTGTATAAATCATCAAATTGTTCGATACTGCTAATTTTTTTAAGCCCTCGCACACTCAAGCCTATTAACGAAGCGTAATCGTGCGAGCGAAATTTTTGCTGCAAAGATTTTTTCAAGGGCTTTAACAAGTAGCGTTGGTAGACCCTGGCAAATCCTTGTTGCATGGTGGTTGCGCAGTATTGCAATTGAACAGGTGCAGAGACTGAAACGGCGGCGCTAAGGGGTGATGAATCGCGATATTCGGCCAGCAGCTTAAGCAACATGTTACCGCCTAGGGAGTAACCTATGGCGAATAACGCACTCTCTGGGAAGCTCTTTTGCACATGGGTAATCCAAGCTTTGGCGTCTGCTGTATCTCCACTGTGGTAGGCTCTGGCGGTTCTGTTAGCGCGACCAGAGCAGCCTCTGAAATGCATCAATACGCTAGCGTAGCCCTTTTTATGCAAGTGTTGCATGATCCCTTGGATATAAGGAGAGCGAAAAGATCCTGCTAGACCGTGAAACAGGATAACAATCGGCTGTTTGCTGTCCTGGACTGGTTTTTGATACCAGTGGCAATCGACAAAATCGCCATCGGCTAATTCAAATTGTTGTACCTCAAGGTCTATCGGTGGGCACTTGCGTAACAAGGTGGAATATAAGGTTTGTAAGTGTCTATTTTTAAGCCCTGTGGCCGCTTTAAAATTGTGCATCTGAGTCATCGGTAGAGGTAATAGCCTATGATAACAGAGGAAATACGCAATAATGTGCCTAGCTATGTGCTTTTATTATATTAAGCTTTATATCAAAACATAGGAGGTATTTCAGCCCGACTAATCCTTTGCACTTAAATCCTCAATCAATGCCTGCATGAATCTGGCAGCTTCGGCACCAGTGGCGGCACGATGGTCAAAGGTTAATGACAGCGGTAATATGTTGTGCTCTTGTATCTCACCGTTATGCATCACTAAATTGCTAAAACTTCTGCCGGCACCAATGATCGCGATGGTCGGGGGAACCACAATAGGGTTGGCGTATTTGCCACCGATAGAGCCAAAATTGGATAGGGTAATACTGTTACCGCGCAATTGATCTACGGGGATTTTTCGATTACTCACTAAGCTTTTTATTTCGCTTATTTTTGCTCTTAATTGCGTGGGGTCGTACTGGGCCACATCTTTTATCACGGGCACAAAAAGTCCATCTTTTGTATCTACAGCAAGGCCTAAATGCACCTGTTGCAGTAAACGGCGACCTATAGAGTGGCTGTCATACCAAGCGTTTAGGCTAGGTTCTGTTTTACAGGCCAAGATAATAGCGCGCACTAATCTACCAGTGACATCGGTGCCTTTTGGCCACAAGTAGATGTCTGCATCATCTATGATGGTGACGGGTACTACTTCGAGGTGGGCTTGGGCCATGGTTTTGGCCATCGCACGTCGCACGCCTTTAAGCGGTTGCAGTTGGCCTACCTGGGCATAAATTTTCACCACTCTTTCCACGTCACTGGCTTTAATGGTGCCATCGGGCCCTGAGGGGGTGATGACACTCAAATCTATGTCGTGGCGCTTGGCCAGAGCACGCACCGCTGGGGTGGCTTTAACCCCAATATGACTGTTACCACTACTTGCCTGGGGGCGCTCGTTAAGTTGCTTGCGATCAGTGGAAATTTCTCCCACCACGGAGTTAGATTCAGTACTGGCACTACTTGGTGATGTATCTTGTGCTGTATCAGCTTGAGCAAACTCTAACAGCGGATCGCCAGTGTGGATAATATCGCCGACACTGCCGTAGAGTTTGCTGATAACGCCAGTACTAGGGCTGGGGATTTCTACGATTGCTTTGGCGGTTTCCATAGCGACTATTACTTGATCGCTGGTGACACTGTCACCTTCCTTGATAAACCATTCGACTATCTCTGCCTCTGGCAGACCTTCCCCTAAATCGGGTAGCTTAAATATATTCATTAGTACTCCATCACTTTTTTGGCAGCGGTTATCACTTGTTCGACAGATGGCATGTATTGCTGCTCTAATTTGAAGAGTGGCATCACGGTATCGTGACCTGAAACACGTAGAATGGGGGCAAGTAGTGACGTCAGCCCTTCCTCGGCAATAATCGCCGAGATCTCAGCGGCGACTGAACCGCTTTTTGCCGCTTCACAAACGATCACACAGCGCCCGGTTTTTTCAACAGAATCTAATATAGTGGATTTATCGATGGGTTTTATACTCGCCAGATCAATCACTTCCGCTTCAATGCCCTCTTCACTGAGCTTCTCGGCGGCAGCTAAAGTTTCCGTCAACATCGCGCCCCAGCTGATTAAGGTTAAGTTATGGCCTTGACGCAAGGTAAAACAAACATCTAATGGCAGTGCAATACCATTATTTTCGACCTGCTCAGACTGCGCGCGATAGATGCGCTTGGGCTCTAAAAATAGTACAGGATCAGGGTCGCGAATCGCCGCGAGTAACAGGCCATAAGCGCGGGCCGGAGAGGAGGGGATGACCACTCTGATGCCTGGCACATGAGCAAAAATAGCCTCGGTGCTCTCGCTGTGATGTTCAGGCGCATGTATGCCGCCGCCATAGGGTGCGCGTAATACCATCGGGCAGCTGAGTCTACCGCGGGTTCTGTTGCGCATGCGGCTCGCGTGGCATAAAAACTGGTCAAATGCGGCGTAGATAAAACCCATGAATTGGATTTCCGCGATAGGTTTAAGGCCTTGTGCGGCTAAGCCAATGCTCATACCGCTGATCAGCGATTCTGCCAGTGGTGTATCTATCACCCGCAGCTCACCGTATTTTTGCTGTAAATTGTCAGTGGCGCGAAACACGCCGCCGTTGGCGCCGACGTCTTCCCCTAATACAATGACATTGTCATCCACTGACATCTCGTAATCCATTGCGGCATTGACTGCCTCTATCAAAGTAAATTCAGGCATAGCAGCACTCCTATTCTCGATGTGACGAAAGTTGTGATAATTGCTGTTGCAGTTGCTCGGGCATTTCCTGATACATATATTCAAACATAGCGCTGGTCGGTTGTGGGGGCATATCTAAGTACCGCTGGACACTTTCCTCTACCGCTTGAGTGCATTGCGTTTGAACTTCTTTTAATTGCGACTCACTGGCATATTTTCGCTCTAACAAAAAATTAGCTAAGCGTTGGATAGGCTCTCTGGCCTGTGCTTGCTCCAACTCTTGAATAGGTCGGTAGCGGTTGGCATCGTCAGCCGTGGTGTGATCGCTAAGGCGATAGGTGATCGCTTCGATCAAATGTGGACCATTGCCAGCGCGAGCGCTAGCGATGGCTTTTTCTAATTGGATCTGAGTGGCAATGCAATCATTGCCATCGACTTGCTCACCACTAAAACCACCGGCAATGGCTTTTTGCGCTAAGGTTTCACAGCGTGATTGTTTATCTCTGGGGACAGAGATCGCCCACTGATTGTTAATCACTACAAACACAATAGGTAGCTGCCATACCCCCGCGGCATTCAGCGCCTCGTAAAAATCACCTTCGGAGGTAGCCCCATCACCACAGACAACCACTGCTACTCTTGGTTGTTGACGAAGCTTAAAGGCGTAGGCCACCCCAATACTGTGTAAACATTGGCTGGCAATAGGGACGTTGAGAGGGAAGTCTTCACGGTTCACGCTATAGTCCATGCCGCGTTCATCACCACCCCAATAAAGTAGCAGTTCCTCCATTTTAGTACCGCGAATCAGCAGTGTTGAGACATCTCTATAATAGGGGATGAACACATCTTCACTGCGCATAGTGAGGCCAATGGCAGTACTGATAGCCTCCTGGCCTATGCAAGCAGGGTAAGTGCCTAATCGTCCGGTGCGTTGTAGCGCTATCGCCTTGGTATCAAAAGTGCGTGATAACAGCATGTGTTTATAAAATATGAGTAGCGTATCGGCGTTGATACCGTGGCTGGCAAGCTGCTCTTCAGTGATTTTTAGGGTAGATTTGCTGTCTAGAAACTGGGAGTATTGGACACTAAATTCTGCAATTGTGGTCATCGTTAGCCCCTTGTTTTAGAAGTAACTCAGATTTAGAAGATGTTAGTTATATTGATTACTTACTACTCACTATAGTCGTAAGTTTATAATTTAGACCCGTTTTATGACTATAATTCACCAATTTAGCGCGGTAGGCAATTCTCAGACCATAATTACAAAAAATGATTAGTATGAAATTAAGCCTTTTTGTAGCAGGTTGCGGGAAAAGTCATTCGCTTAATATCACCATCAAACTTATATGTGAGGACATTTTATGTCAGATAATCTTGATCCTATTGTGATCGTTGCAGCCACGCGTACCCCAGTGGGTGGATTAATGGGCCTGTTGAGTGAAACCAGCGCGCCACAATTAGGGGCTATTGCCATAAAAGCTGCTATCGAGCGTGCCGCAATAGCAGCTGATGAGATAGATCAGGTCATCATGGGTTGTGTGTTAGCTGCCGGGTTAGGCCAAGCACCGGCGCGCCAAGCGTCACTGGGTGCAGGTCTGCCTTTGGCAGCAGGTTGTGTCACCATCAACAAAATGTGTGGCTCTGGCATGAAAGCGGTGATGGATGCCCACGATCAAATTAAGGCGGGCACTAGTGCTGTAATGGTGGCAGGGGGGATGGAAAACATGAGCCAGTCGCCTTATCTGCTACCTAAGGCGCGCAGCGGCATGCGTATGGGTCATGGCCAAGTACTGGATTCGATGTTTTATGATGGCTTGGAAGATGCTTTTGAGGGTGGTTTGATGGGCACTTTTGCTCAAGCCACCGCCGATAGTTATGGCGTGAGCCGCGAGGGTATGGACGATTTCGCTATTGAATCTTTGCGCCGCGCCAACCAGGCTATTAGCCAAGGATGGTTTGATACCGAGATAGCACCGGTCACTGTCAAAGCGAGAGGTAGGGAAGAGAGCATTATTAGTGTCGATGAGCAACCAGGTAAAGCTAATCCCGATAAAATCCCCAAGCTTCGCCCGGCCTTTAGTAAAGAGGGCACTATCACAGCAGCTAATGCCAGTTCTATCTCCGATGGCGGTGCCGCGTTGGTATTGATGCGTGAAAGTGATGCATTAACACGTGGCTTGCAACCACTTGCTCGTATCGTCGGCCATATGACACATGCACAGCAACCCGCTGAATTTTCGATCGCTCCTATTCAGGCAATCAAGAAACTAATGGAAAAAATTAGCTGGACTAAAGATGACGTCGATCTGTTTGAAATCAATGAAGCGTTTGCGGTCGTTACCATGTTGGCTACTCAAGAATTGGCGCTGGATCCGGCCAAAGTCAATATTCACGGCGGTGCCTGCGCACTTGGTCATCCCATTGGCTGCTCCGGTGCACGAATTTTGGTGACGCTGATATATGCGCTAAAGCGTTTAGGCAAGCAACGTGGCATTGCCTCTTTATGCATCGGCGGTGGTGAGGCCACGGCAATGGCGATCGAAATAGTCTAAGGAAGCAGGAGAAAAATTCTCCAGTTAGCCTTTTCCGCAAAGACCTCCTAAAAAGATCAATATGATCTAGCCCTGTAAAGGGCTAGTTGTGCTGCGCATCTTATCCCTTTAAAGCAACGTGATTAGAAATATATAGCCAAATTTGTGCTGTTATTTTCCTATGATTTTTTGTTGTTACTCCCTGATTTATTAGCCATTCTCTTCCTAAATATCACACTATCGTTAATCCTAAACTATCTGTTTAAGGGGCAGCAATCTCCTTGATTGAACTATAAAAAAGCATGCTGATATGGATCCTTAGGGAATAACTAGTATGTTAGTTGTTTGTAATCTGATATGTTAGATTTTGTCAGGTTCAATCTAAGCTGTAAAAAAATAATAAATCTTAGGAGGATTAATGAATAAACTATCCATATCTGCGTCGTTAGCATTACTGCTGTGCTCGGGTGCTGTCAGTGCGAACAATGCATGCGATGCAAACACACCACTGACTATTATCTCTGCTACGGATGATGGCCTGTTTGAAGAAACTCACGGTCCAGATAAGCTCATTGACGGGAAATTAGAGGCTGACTCGCGCTGGTCTAACCAATCCCAAGGCGATCCTAAAATAGTGTTGTTTGATTTAGGCGCAGTGCAGACACTAAAATCATTCAGTATCGCGTGGCATAAAGGCGATAGCCGCTGGTCGGAATTTTCATTGGAAGCCTCTGTTGATGGTAAAGAATATAAAGAGATAGTCGCCCGTAAAAAGTCTTCAGGGGCAACACTCGAGCTAGAAAAACATGATTTTTCTGCGCTACCAGCACAGTTTATTAAACTGGTTGGCAACGGTAATGAAAGTAATGATTGGAACAGTATCGTTGAAGTCGTTGCTAAGGGGTGTGGAGTTCCTGTCGAAAAGCCCGCTGCAGCGGTAGTGACAGAGCGCAAAGGCACAGGTATCTTTGGATTACATACGGATCGCCCGCCCAGTGAAAACTTTGATTTAAGCGGCTGGTATGTCACTACACCTGCCGATGATAATGGCGATGGTAAGTCAGACAGTGTATACGAGAATGAACTAGCTGCTGGGTGGACTGATTCACGTTTCTTTTACACTGACCCTGCCACTGGAGGAATGGTTTTTCGCTCGACCCCGGCTGGCGCTAAAACTTCTAAAAATACTAAGTATACCCGTACTGAATTACGCGGCATGTTGCGCAAAGGTAATGAAAGTATTGCAACACGCCTAGAGGGTGGTGTTCCGAACAAGAATAATTGGGTTTTCTCCTCTGCACCTAAATCTGCTCAACTGCAAGCGGGGGGTGTTGATGGGGTACTAAAAGCCACGCTAGCTGTTAACCAAGTCACTCGGCTCGGTAAAGCTTACCAAGTAGGGCGCGTTATTATCGGCCAGATTCACGGTAAAGATGATGAGCCAATCCGCCTCTATTATCGCAAGTTACCGAAGAATAAATTTGGTTCTATTTACTTTGCTCACGAGCCAGCGACAGGTAAAGAAAAGTGGATAGAAATCATTGGCGGGCGCAGTGATAGATTAGCGAACCCTGCAGATGGTATCGCCATAGACGAGCTGTTTAGCTACGAAATTGAAGTAAAAGGTAAACCTGAAGGCGACAAGATTATTCCCATGTTGCACGTGAAAATCATTCGCGATGATGGCTCAGAAGTAAGTGCTGAACCCTATGATATGCGCGCCAGTGGTTTCAACGTGGAAAATGAATTCATGTTTTTTAAAGCCGGTGCTTATTCGCAAAATAACACTAGCCCAGAGCCTGAAACAGACTTTGATAAGGTCATCTTTTACAAACTAGATTACTCACATTCACCAGTGGTTGCAGGCGAAATGGCTGTTAGCTCATCGACCAAAGCTATTGCGGTACCTGTCAATCAGGCTGCAGTGGCACCCGCGGTGACAGGGGTTGTGTTTGATGATAGCTTTAATGATGGCGGCCGTGATGATGGCGCTGATAAAATGGATAGCAACTGGTGGACAACCACTAACAGTAGCGCGTTAGAAATAGCTAAAGGCTCTTTAGGACTAGTGTCTGGAGGCTCTGGCCGCGGTATTCGTACGACGTTCCCTGCGCAAAATTTAACGGTAGGCCAGACTTTAAATGCGACCTTTACCTTCACTACGCCTGCGACGATTGGCAGCAAACGTGACTCTGCATTTCGTATAGCACTGTATGACAAATTAGGTCGTGCAGCGCTAGAAAGCGATCAATCGGCATCCTCTAAAAAGCCAAATATGGCATACGATGGTTTGCCTGGTTACATGATCGATTTTGATGTGGCACTTAAAGATCCCTCTAAAGCGAACATTAATATCCGTAAACACAAGGATACTAACCAAGGGCGTTTATTGGGTACCACTAAAGGCTATAAAGAGCTGGCCGCTGGTGGCAGTGGTTACGAGATACTAGCCCAGACAACTTATACCGGTAGTATTGCGTTGAAGAAATTGACGAATGGTATCCAGGTATCTGGCTCGTTGAGGCAGGGGGGGAAGCTAGTGACTGAGTTTAGCCATGTTGATGCAGGCAGTGTGGTAAATAATTTTGGCATGTTAGCTTTTCATGTGAACAGTAAGACGTTCGGCTCTTCTAAAAAGAAAGATACGCCAGATAATGGTATTGATTTCTCTAACGTGAAAGTTGAAATTCTAAAGTAAGTAAGACGATAACGAACAAGTGTCCGCTTTGCGGGCACTTTTTTCACTTGATCTGCAAATATGCAGATCAAGAAAATTCCCCTCTTTGGTCCAAAAAGTCACTCGCCAGTTTGTTAACACACATCTCGTCTTCAGCATCTGATGCTACCCATTCCAAGTAGGGATCGTTTAGATTTTTAAATGTGACCTCTTTATTATTTTTGAAACTATGTGCCATTCAACAGCAGCCCTTCTGCCTGAATCATGATGCACCTACCGATTAAAAGTTAAAATGCGTTCGCATTGTAGGGTGTAGCTCTTGATGATTAATGGGAGATGCATTTATTTAAGCGTTCAATATTTGCAGAACTGGTTATTCAACATTCGCTCATCACTACTAACAATATTCAGTGTTTAGGGCAATTAAAGCTGGGTGTACTCTGAGATAGTTAGGCGCTGGAATGTAAAAAAGGAAGCTATTAATGTATCTATGACGAGAACAAAACAAAACTCGTACTTAGCAAGGTTAAATCTGCTAAATTACTGTTGGAAAACATTAGAAACAAAGCTATCACAGCACATTCAATGAAGAAAGCAGGTCATTTAAAGACATAAAATGACAAAATATTAATCATAGTAGAAACGAAAAGGGCTGCAGGGGGCTACAAAAATTAGCTCTCTAATGACACATCAGCCATGTGGTTTGTTAAAAAGGAGCTAAAATATTTAGCATGCTTAGAATATTAGTTATTTTATCGTTAGTAACGCTTTATGGCTGTGCTGAGATGTTAATGCTCGGTCCGACCAATAACACCTATCAGGATATGCTGTCTCACTGGGATGGGAGAGGGATAGTTGAGCTGGTCGCTGTCTATGGAATCCCTCAAGAAAAAGGGCGGATGGAAGGTTTTGACCTGCTTATTTATAAGCATTCAGAGCATACTGTGGGTGGTTCTCAATATTGTAAGGCCGTTTTCAGCGTAGATGAGGATGGCGTGGTCTTCAATGCAAGCTTAGCAGCTCCTAACGCTGAAGAAATTCCAAACATAGACCCCTGTTATAAGCTGATAAAGACTCCTTTTTTATTCTGAAAAAGAATGAATAATTAACGGTAGTTTTACGTGTTTGCTGTTTATTTTAAACGGGGCATCCTGTTTATCTGAAACTATTAATAGCGGTAAATTCATTACAGGTGCCAGATAAATTAACTGATATCAGCACCTTCATCAGTCTATAAGTACATCCTACTAAGCTAAAAATAGCATAGGCAATGTGAGTAATAATAAGAAACTCATGCTCCAGTTAAAACGCTGATTGAATTTTGGCTCAACCAATTTTTTTGATACCAGTTTACCAATAGTAATCCACATAAAAGTGCCGGGTAGAGTGGCTAAGTTAAACAACAGCAGCCCAAGTATTGCCGACGGCCAGAACAACTCATTTTCCAAGGTGAAAACCGAACTGGCCGTTAACAGCATCGCCCAAGATTTTGGGTTAATCAGCTGGAAACTAGCGGCTTGCATAAACCCCATAGGGCTACCTTTTTGGTTATCACTAGGAGGTTTGTTAAAGGCTATTTTAAGCGCAATATAAATAATGTAAGTACAGGCGAGTACGCTTAGGAATTGCTGTAAATTTGGCCAAAGTAGAAATAATTCACCTAAGCCCAAAAGAATGGTTAAGTGCAGTGCTGTCATACCAAAGCGTATACCCAATACGTGCGGTAACGTTTTTCTGATGCCGAAGTGGGCACCAGAGTGGGCCAGTAATATGTTATTGGGTCCGGGAGTTAACGTCGTTACCATGCAAAATAATGCCAATGTAGGAGCTAGATCGAGCAGTGCGCTATTCAAGGTGCTTTCCTCTTGAAATAAAATTATTGTATGCATACAATACTTGTATGTGTATTGATGCGTAATTTGTCACACCTCACTTAAATGAGCAATGGTTTTATTGTTATGGGTACAATTTGGAAAGTAGATAATCAAGCTTTTATTAAAGACAGTGAGAGCGAACCGAAATATAAAGTGCTGGCGGGCTATATTGAAGCGGCGATAGTATCTGGCGAGTTGTTAGATCAGCAAAAATTACCCGCTCAGCGTTGGTTAGCGGATCAACTTAATGTGACTCACGGTACAGTTACGCGTGCCTATGCCCTCGCTGAAAAA
Organism: Oceanospirillaceae bacterium; assembly: GCA_013215375.1. Classification (GTDB taxonomy): domain Bacteria; phylum Pseudomonadota; class Gammaproteobacteria; order Pseudomonadales; family Balneatricaceae; genus Rs1. The sequence goes on from JABSRB010000044.1 coordinate 19,003, forward strand.
AGGGGCGTAGTCGTGGCTAAACTGGGCGCGGGTACTTACGTGAATTCGCGGTTGTTGGTACGAGATGATAATCAATGCATCGATTTCGCTGCTAGTATGCAGCCGATGCTTGGTCAGCAAAATATATTGGCCCAGGCGATGCATGAACTGGCAAATGACCCTAAAGCGCTGTTACAAATGATGGCTTATGCTGTAGAGGGAATAAGTAGGCATAAACAGATTTTTAGTCAGTGGTTAAATACCAAAGGTATTGACAACAACCCTCAAGAACTGATCTTCACCCAAGGCGCGCAGCAGGGGATTTATACGGTGCTGCAAGTATTAGCTCAGCCTGGGGATTTAGTGGTACACGAGCAGCTAAGTTATCCGGGGCTGTATAAAGCGGCGCAGGCTGCGGGTCTGGAAACTCAGGGGGTAACACTGACAGATGAAGGAATAGATGTAGAAAAACTTGAAGACATCTGTCGCGAAAACAAGGTTAAAATCTTATATATAACGCCTAACATGCAAAATCCGACCAATGTTCAATACAGCCATGAAGTATTGCAGAAATTGTTAGTGTTAAGTAAAAAATATGATTTTTATATTATTGAGGATGACGTTAATTACTGTCCTAGTACGCAATGGCGCCGGCCTTTTCAGCTACAGGCGCCCGATCGTGTTATTTACCTCTCTAGCTTATCCAAATATTTTGCCGGTGGTTTGCGCGTTGGTTATATGTTGGCGCCAACAGCTGTGCAAGCGCAAATAAAACAGCATATCCACGGCCAGTGTTGGATGGTCTCAAGCATGAATTTCGAGCTGGCTTGTCGCTTTATAGAAAGTGAAAGTTATGAGAAAAACCAGCAGCTATTAGAAAAGGAGCTTAAATACCGCCAGCAAGCATTCATCGAAATGTTAGCAAAATTTAATATCACCCCCCGTAGTGGTGGCTTAAATTTGTGGCTGGAGTTACCTGATCACATCAACATGCACCAATTAAGCGGTTCGTTACTGGCGAAAAATGTGAAAGTGCGCACCGCCGATGTATTTACCGCCTCCAATACTCAATTGCGCAGTAATGCGTTGCGGATAGCGATTGGTGGACCTGATACACGCGAGTTATTTGAGCGTGGGGTAGTGATTTTTTCTCAAGTGTTAGAAAAGCTTAACGCAGATACTGATGTGGTAATTTGAGGGCATGTTGTGATTGAAACGATATATGAGCGGGAGCCATAATTATTAAGGAGCCCCGCTGCGTTAATTTCGAGTGTAGCGAGTAATGTGGTGTGCTTCAGTCTTCAGCGGTTTTAGTTAATAGATAGCCACTGATTAAAATAACGGCAGCTCCCAATATTGTGACATAACTAAAAGCCATGCCAAAAAATAGATGGTCTATTACTAAGGCGAAAATTATCCAGCTATAACCCACTGGGGCAACGATGGATAACCCTGCCAATTGATAACCTCGGATATTGCAGTATTGGCCTAAAATAGCCAATGGGCCAAGTAGACAGAGCAGCAGCTTAATATCAATGTTGGTGGCATCCCAAATACTAATGGCCGGGATAGCAAAAAGCAGTGTGCCAAATAGGTTGACTTGTAATAGCACTAAGATGATATCTTCACCTGTCGCCAAAGCTCGAATTAGCACGCTCTCTAGGGCTAAAAAAATAGCCCCACATAATGCGACTAAAGCGGGGAATCCTAATGATGAAGTCCCTTGGAATGCGCCTCTATCGGATAACACGATCAATGCGCCAATCAAACAACCGGTAATCGCATACCAGCGCTTGGTTCCAATAAACTCACCGAATATGAAAATCCCTAAGACGACGGCAATTACACTATCTAATAATCCTATTGCCGCAGCATCTGCCACCGGCATGTTTGCTGCAGCATAAATAGCGGCATAGCCTCCTGCACCGCCGACTAAAGCGCGCGATAAATGCAGAGACCACCTAGGGCTAAGCTCAATTTTAACTCTCTTAAACTTAGCGATGACAAGCATCAAAAACAAACCAGAGAGATAGCGGAAAAATATTATTTGCCAAACCCACTCAGCTCCGCCTAAAAATTTTCCCGAGGCAAAAATTATTGAAAATATACCGGTGCCAGCTAATACCCAAAGCACTGCTTGAGAGTTAAGCTTTGTTGCAGTTTCGATGGTTGTTTTATTGAGATCTAAATCCATTTTGATCCTTTATAACTAGTATGACGTTTTATAAATTCGTCATACTCTCTTTTTATTGAGCTTTGTTCAAGTTAATTTAGTATTTATATCGCAGTAATTAGCCTGTGTTTATTTGCAAACACTGGGAGTGAACACTGGTAAGTACGGCTAACAAAATTTTTATAAATATATATTTTATCGTCGCGCAAACGTGGGATAATCGCGCCCTTATTTTGCGCTCAGCGCAGTCATTATTTTAAATAGAGAAACACATGCACGATTTATATTACAAAGGTCGCATCCATACTCGGCTTAACCATGTTAAGGGCGGATATAACACTAATCGTGATATACGATTGGGTACAGTAGCGCGTCCTTTAACATTAACGGTTAAAGATGAGAATAGAAAAACGGCAATAACGCTGTTAATGAGCGAACATCAGCTGGTGGCCAACATTATTATTGATGCTGCGGTTGATGAAAATATTGTTGAATTGACCACGATTATTAATAAGTCTAGCCCTACGACGTTAGAGAAAACGCCTGGGCGCAATGATCCTTGCTCATGTGACAGTGGCAAAAAATATAAAAAATGTTGTGGCTAAGAAGGTAACAAATTAGCAGTTTTGAGCTATAGATTAAGCGCAAAGGTTCACACTGCGACAAAATTTTCACGGCACATTATAAATGTTTATTTCCCCGTTAAATCATGATTTACGACGCCAATAGGTACCCCCAATGATGAATACCAAAATATATAAAGCTGTGCATGACTTGGCAGAAAAGTTAATGCAGGCTGCCAGTAAAGAGGATAGAGAGACGTTCGATGCCCTCTATAATGAGTTAAAAGCTATTTGTATCGACAACGATAATACTGATAAAGACCATCCTGTGCAGTGGGAAACGCTCGCTGATTTTACAGAAGAACTTGAAGATGCCTTAGCGGTTTATGCTAAAGCTTTAGAGAAATCAAAGGTGATAAATTCCAAAGATCATTTATCCTCCATCGCTTTCTCCATGGCTACTTTGCAAATTGAACTAGGGCAGAACGATGCCGCTATCCAGAACCTTCAAGATGCCAAAATAAGCGCCAACAAAATTGAAGATAAAGCCTTCAAAATTGAAATAGATAAGCTGCTGACTAAAATGTTAGAAGCTTAGTCTGATTGGCGTCACTAAAATAATGAGGGTTTCGTTCTAAACCCTCTTAATCTCAAAAAATTAATTACTCGCAGCTACCACTGTAAATACAGGAGTTTTACATGCAGGTTTTGTTGGTCTCACTCGCTGTGATCGCTTTTTTAGCCATAGTACTAGAAGAAGTGATTCACGTTAATAAAGCCAAAACCACGCTTTTTCTAGGTACATTATCTTGGATCTTGTTGTTTTTATTTCCGCAACACGGCCTAAGTCGCGACGAAATTCAGCTGGCACTGAATGAAAACTTATTAGAGATAGCGACTCTCTGGTTGTTCTTAATGGCCGCCATGACTTTTGTCGCCTATTTAAATCATCAGGGCTTAATTGAGTCGATGATTTACAAGTTATTACCGGCCAGGATTAGTGAGAAGTCACTGTTATTTTTAGTGGCGGTGTTTTCTTTTGTCTTTTCTTCACTATCCGATAATATCACTGCCACTTTGGTCTCTATAACGTTGGTGCTCTCGCTTAATCTGGAGCCGAAAAAGACTCTGAAATTCGCAGTTCTGGTGGTCTTTTCAGTGAACTCAGGTGGTGTTGCTCTGATCACTGGTGATGTGACTACGCTAATGATTTTCCTCGACAACAAAGTGGCTATTGAAGATCTACTCTGGCTCGCATTACCCTCCTTTTTCAGCGTGATGTTATTAAGCTTGATGTTCTCTTTTTCGCTCAGCGGAGAGGTTCATATTGAGGACAAGAGTAGACGAGAAGACTTGGTCGGCAAGCGTATTGCCGCCATATTCTTAGGCACTATTATTGCGACTATTATGCTCAATGTGTACGCGCAAATACCGCCAGTGCTGACGTTCTTGTTTGGCCTCTCTATCATGTTTCTGGTAGGCCGTATTTTTTATCGCGGTGATAAAAGAGACAACATGTTGGATTACCTAAGAGTTATTGAATACGATACTCTACTGTTTTTCTTAGGGATATTGTTGTTGGTCGGCATGTTGAAAGAAATTGGCGTATTAGATTCGTTAGTACAGTTATATCAGTATATGCCTATCGAATACGCTAACTTTTCAATGGGACTTATCTCCTCGCTGGTCGATAACGTACCGCTTACAGCCGCTGTGCTTAAATCTAACATTGAAATGAGTCCTCAAAGTTGGTTGTCACTCACTTACGGTGTAGGTGTTGGCGGCTCGTTACTAGTGATAGGATCAGCCGCGGGAATCGTTGCTATGAGTAAAATCCCTGCGATGAATTTCTTTTCCTATATGCGCTACTTTGCCTATCTGTTGATTGCCTATAGCGCAGGTTACGCCGGTAGTTTAGTGGTAGGCCAAATGCTTTATTAGATAATCACCGGTTATGGCTGTTTAAAACGGCCATACCGCTGGCAAAAACAAAGCATAGGATAATGGTAAGAATGAGTGCCTATAGCCTTGAACAAAGGTTATAGGTGCCTAAAAGCTTACAGAAGAGTATGTCTACTCTCTGTGTTGACCAGAAAATATGTCGGCCAGGTAGAGCAGTAAAAAAGCACCGCCGGTAGCGGCCACTAAACTTTGCCAGTTTAATCCTGGTGCTTGTTCAAAGCCAAAATGGTTGGCGATAAAGCGACCAAGAAACGCTCCCGCCACACCCAATAATAAAGTCAGAATTAACCCTCCTCCATGATTTCCTGGCATCAGCCATTTCGCTATTATCCCGGCTGCTAAACCAAGAATGATAAAGGATAAGCTATCCACATATTACCCCGACAAATGAACTGAAAATGAACATTAGTGATAATGTCATTTGTTTGTTCTCGTGTAAATATGCTAAGTAGCCGTTTTTTAGTAGATATTGTGCCGTAATGCTTTGGGAATCATGTGTGAAACTTTATGAAAGGAAAAAAAATAGCTGTTCAAAGAGTGCTGTATTTGTTGGAGGTAAGTCGTTTCATGACCTGTGGGCGGGGGCTTGGTTATTTTGAAAGCTGTTTTAATTATTTTAAATCATCGCTGGTCATTAACTCGTTAGAAGTGATTAAAAGTATCAGGTTAGAAAATAGGATTTAACCTAACATCTTAATCTCTGTAAAAGTCAGGTGGCCATCAACTTATCTCAAATTTTCCTGTGATAGGTGCCTAGAGTGTTAATAGATGTTATTTAGGGATGTGCTGAAGTGGGAAGAATTAAGCCCCTTCGATCAATCAATGGGGCGATAGGAAAGGCGTACGTTGATTAGCAAAATTAGTCGGGAATGGGTGATCCTAAATTACTACTATCGGCTATAAATTGTGCCTTAGGGTGGTTGTTCATGATTGATTCAACTTTTTGTAACTGGCTTTTTGCCACATCGATAATGATAACGACCTCGCCATCATTTAAGCGCTGGCGAAACATTTGCAAAAAGTAACTATCAAAAGATTTAGCCATTTTTGAAAAGACCCAAATCAGTAGAGGCACCAATACAACGCCTATGAGTAACAGTGGGTGTGTATCTAAAATAACGAAAAAATCAGTGAAGAAATACACCAGAGCAGCGATGATCGCTGGGATGATAAACATCATTGCCGAGCGCTCACCTGCGGCGATAATGTGGGTTTTTTCTAATCGAGGAGAACCGTGTAAATGATGAGTTTTTAGCCCATTTTCATCACGGCTTATAACATAAAAATGGTGATCATCGACGCCTGCCGCATGGACTTCATCAGAAATCTCTTCAGCATCATCTAGATCATTGGTTACAAAAAATAATCTTTTCATAGAACCCCCAAGGATTGCAGTTTTAATTATTCGATTACATTGTTTCCTTAAGATCAGTACAGTTCTGCTCAATAGAGATGAATTAGGCGGAGCCTAAATCAGCAAAGGCAGATTTACCGTCCCTTGGGGCGTGAACTTGTTACACTCAAAGTAACTAGATATAACCCGCATCCGTCAGTGAAGGCTCGCGAAGCGAGAGGGCTTGCCCCGTGGATCTCTATTTTCAGTTTAGTGGTCTTTGGCTCGAATGTAAAATAATCAGCAAATTGAAGGGTAAAGGAGCAGTTTGAGGGGGGATGGGGGTTTTGAGGTGAATAGCGAGAAGAGATGTGAGGGGATTAGCTAGCAGAGGGCTTTGCTACTCAGAAGGCTGCGAGAACTACGAAACTAACGAGTGCTGTATTTTGTGGTGATTAGGCAGATAGAGCCATCTATAGCATTGCTTAAATAGGCTAATTTATCGGGCTGTTTTTTGCTACTAAGCACCATGGTTGCCGCGTTAAGCTGACCAAAAAAGGTCCATTTCTTAAACACTTCTTCACGCGCTGTGATGCAGGGGTGCGGTACTACAAAAGTTTCAGTGATGGTGCTTTCACAATGTCCATCTGCTTGGGCGTTAGTAGTGATGTTTAAGTGGCTATTGCGATCGCGATATTCTACAACGCCTATCGCGCTAAACTGCTCTCGATCTAGGTCTGCTTTAGGTCGATGAAAGCGATGTTTATTGGTTTTTACCACTTGTTGCGCAATAGTGGATATGCTTTTTTGGCAGTGATCCACTTGTTGCTGTGCTAACAGTTTATCAATAGAAGTACTCGCCATGGCGCTACTGGCAGAAATTACGATGCTTACTACTGACAAACTCATTAGCTTTTTCACTTGGGCCTACTTTATTTCAATATTACAGAGATGCGAGCATAGGTATTACCCGTACAAAATCTACGGATATTAAAATACTAAAACAGGTGATAGTGACAATAGAGAAAACAAATAAATCTTTACCCCATTGTTGCTGATCAGTTTCAGAGTATTTTGCCACGGCAATATATAGCCAGTAAAGGCCTAAAGCAGAGACGGCAACGGCATAAAACATGCCCATATGATTCTGTTGCGTCAACAGTAGCGCGACGATAACAAAGGCAATGATGTAGGCAATAATATGATTACGCGCTGCTTTAATACCATCAGTCACGGGTAGTACTGGGATTTTAGCGGCTTTGTAATCATTAAAGCGATAAATCGCAATCGCGTAAGAGTGTGGTATTTGCCAAAGGCAGAATATAGCCAATAGGATTAAGGCACCACTATCAAACTGGTTGGACGCCGCACAGTAACCGATCACCGGAGGGCAAGCACCGGATAAACTACCTATGACAGTGCCGTAGACTGATTTCCGTTTGAAGTACATGCTGTAGAGGCCAACATAGACGACAAAGCCCAACACACCTAAACCAAAGGTTAATAGGTTGGTATATTCAAGCAGCAGCCCAAAACCTGCCAAGCCCAATATACTGGCGTAGACTAGTGCAAAATTAATCGGCACTAGCTTTTTAACCAGTACTCGGTTTTGCGTGCGCTGCATCAAGCAATCAATATCGCGATCGATGAAATTGTTGAAGACACAACCTGAAGCGATAATCAGTGTTATGCCCAGCATAGTCACCAAAAATAGCATCCATTCGATATCGCCTTTGGCCGCCATAAAGAAACCGGCAGAGCCCGCTATTAAATTACCAAAGATAATACCGGGTTTAGTCAGCCCTAAATAATGCTTGAACATCTAGTGGCCTATCATCATATTGTGATTTAAATGGCTCATAATCCACACTGAACCAACGATCAAAATAGCGACAATAATGATGATAAATGCGGCTGAAGTGGTGTTCCAAATCTGCTCTGAAGATGTATTCATATGCAGGAAGAACACTAGCTGTACCATTACTTGCGCAACGGCAGTCGCCAATATAACGACTAAGGTCAGCGCGGGAGATACCACTTCAAACATCACCACGTAAAACGCGATGCCAGTCAGTATAATAGAGATTAACAAACCTAATACGTACTCTTTAACAGAGCCGTGGGCTGCGCCGCCAGGGCCGTGAGTATCACTGCTATGACCATCCGCTGTGCTGTTATTTTGCGTACTCATTACATTACCCCCATTAAATAGACGACACTAAATACACAGATCCAGATAACATCTAAGAAATGCCAGAACAAACTTAGGCACGCCAGACGCACCATATTTGCATCACTAAAGCCATCGCGCTTAAAGTGAGCAAAAAGTATTAACATCCAGATTAGACCACCGGTAACGTGTAAGCCGTGGGTCGCTACTAGGCCGTAAAACGCCGACCAGTAACCACTGGTTTGTGGGGTCGCACCTTCATGGCTAAAGTGATAGAACTCAAACAGCTCCATCCCTAAAAAGCCCAAGCCTAAAGCAAAGGTAATGAGCAGCCAGGTAATCATGCCGCGCATACTTTTCTTGTGAGCGTACAGCATCGCCATACCAAAGGTGAAACTACTAAACAGTAGCAGTGCTGTTTCGCCTAATACAAAGTTTAAATCGAACAGTTCTTTAGGCGTGATTTGCCCGGCAAAGCTACCACTCATTACTGCATAAGTTGCGAACAAGGTCGCGAACAATATGCAGTCACTCATTATATAAATCCAAAAACCAAAGACGGTGTCCCCACCACTATCGTGGTGGTGTTCGTCTTGGTCATGCACTTGAAGATCAGCGCTGGTTGTCATTCAAAATACTCCTAAACTTAAGCTTCTAAGCTGCTTTTTTTATCTTGCATAGCACGCAACCCAGTAGGGTTAGCATGAACTAAATGTGCTTCTTCAAGCGGCTCAATTACATCAACTTGCACGTAGTAATCTTTATCGCGCTCAAATGAATAGATGATCAGTGAAGCGAAGATCCCGACGAAGCCGACAATAGCCATCCACCAGATATGCCATACCATGGCAAAGCCCATCATCAGTGCAAAACCACTCATGACAATGCCACACCAAGTGTTTTTAGGCATATGGATAGGGGTATAGTTTTCAGGTACTTCGTAAGCCATGCCGTGATCTTTTTTGTATTGATGCTCATCGCGATCATGAATCTTTGGCATTTTCGCAAAGTTATAGAACGGTGGCGGTGAAGATGTTGCCCACTCTAAAGTACGTCCATTCCATGGGTCTCCGGTTAAGTCGCGGTTTTGATCGCGATCACGAATACTCACGTAACCCATCCATAACTGCACCGTAATACCGGCGAGTACGATAATCGCACCAAAGGCTGCTACCCAAAGCAACATGGTCCACTCAGGGTTGTCGTAGTAGTTCAAACGACGTGTCATACCATTGAAACCCAGTATGTATAGCGGCATGAAAGCAACGAAGAAACCAACGGTCCAAAGTGCACAAGAGATCTTGCCCAGCTTTTCATCTAGCATGAAGCCAGTTGCTTTAGGGAACCAGTAGGTAAGACCTGCAAAGTAGCCAAATACCGCGCCACCGATGATCACGTTGTGAAAATGGGCGATGAGGAACAAGCTGTTGTGCAGTACAAAGTCAGCGGCGGGGATCGCCAGCATTACGCCAGTCATACCACCAATGGTAAAGGTGAATAAGAACGAGATGGTCCACCACATGGAGGCTGAAAATTCGACGCGGCCCTTATACATAGTGAACAGCCAGTTGAATATTTTCACCCCGGTAGGCACCGATATTATCATGGTCGCGATACCGAAGAACGCGTTGACGCTGGCGCCAGAACCCATGGTAAAGAAGTGGTGCAGCCAGACGACAAATGACAATACCATGATCACTAAGGTTGCCCATATCAGTGAAGTATAACCAAACAGGCGCTTGCGCGAGAAAGTCGCGGTGACTTCTGAGAACACACCAAAGGCAGGCAAGATTAAGATATAAACTTCTGGATGACCCCAAGCCCAAATCAGATTGACGTACATCATCTGATTGCCACCTAAGTCATTGGTAAAGAAATGGGTGCCTATATATCTATCTAAAGTAAGCAGCGTGATTGTTACTGTTAAAATAGGGAAGGAGATAACGATCAGAATGTTGGCACATAGCGATGTCCAAGTAAAAACTGGCATCTGCATCAGTCTCATACCAGGCGCGCGCATCTTCATAATAGTCACGAAGAAGTTAACACCGGTTAGCAAAGTACCTATGCCCGATATCTGCAGTGCCCATAGCCAATAATCTACGCCGACCCAGGGACTGTATTCAATACCTGATAGTGGCGGATAAGCCAACCAACCTGTCGCGGCAAATTCACCGACGAACAATGAAATATTAACCAGTAATGCACCAACCACAAACAGCCAGAAACTCAAAGAGTTAAGGAAGGGGAACGCAACATCGCGCGCGCCTATTTGCAGTGGTACCACCACGTTCATTAGACCAATTACCAGTGGCATCGCCACAAAGAAGATCATAATGGTACCGTGTGCGGTAAAGATTTGGTCGTAGTGTTCGGGAGGTAAGAAACCTGCTCCCACTTCGTCCGCGGTGGCGAATGCCTGTTGTGCTCGCATCATCAATGCATCAGAGAAACCTCTGACTAACATGACAATAGCGACAATTATATACATGACACCTATGCGTTTATGGTCGACAGAAGTCAGCCACTCATTCCACAGGTAGCCCCATTTTCCCATTTTTGTGATTAGGGCAAATAATCCTATACCGCCCAACATACAAGCTATCATTACCGGTAAAATAACCGGGTCTGTAAAAGGGATAACATCTAAGGTGAGTTTGCCAAAAATGATATCTGGCTCCGTCACTATGGTTGCCTTACTCGACATTTTGCGCTCCACTATATTTTTCTATAAGTTGTTCAAACTGTTGGCCATCCACTGTTGAGAAGTACTCAACAGGATGGTCTTTTGTCTTTTGCTGTAATTGCGGCAATGTTTCGCTGTCGAGGATCTTTGGCGAAGCTTTTACTTTAGCCACCCAAGCATCAAATCCCTGTTGGTCTGTGGCATGTACTTTAAATTTCATGCCAGAGAAACCAAAACCACTGTAGTTAGCAGATACGCCTCTAAAAGTACCTGGCTCACTCGCCATTAGATGAAGGCGATTTTCCATGCCTGCCATCGCATATATTTGACTGCCTAATCTAGGAATAAAGAAGGAGTTCATCACGGTGTCTGAGGTGATTCTAAATTCAACCGGTCTGTCGACAGGGATACTGATCTCATTGACCGTCGCAATGCCCTGTTCTGGATAGATGAATAACCATTTCCAATCCATCGCAACCACTTGGATAACGAGCTGATTATCAGCATCGCCCAGAGGCTTACGCGGGTCTAATGAGTGCGAAGTAACATAAGTGACATAAGACAAGGCGATGACGATTAACGTCGGAACTGTCCAAACCACGATCTCAATTTTTGTTGAGTGCTCCCAGTTAGGCTTGTATTCCGCGTTTTTATTGCCCTTACGGTACTTGTAGGGGAAGTACACAATCATCATCAACACAGGGATGATAATAATTAACATCAGCGCTACAGATATAATGATGAGGGATTTAGCCTCTTCAGCCACAGGCCCTTTAGGGTCAAACAGTGCAAGATTGCAACCGCTGAGAAACAGCGTAGGTAAAAGCACTAAAATACATTTGAGGACGTTCTTTATCATTTGATAAATTCTCATAAACTCCACTAACTCCTGCATTTCTCCGTTTTTCTTAGATGAATAAGAAAGCAGCTAGAAACACAAAAGGCTAGTTATATGCGGGTGTATTGGTTAAATGATAACCAAGAGTGTTATCATTATTATTTGCAAGTGGATTTTAGTGTCTTTTGCTAGAAAAAGCGAATTATTTTGTACTGTATTCGTACTATAAGGCAGGTAATACGGCAGCTTAGCGGTATAAGTTGCAGGAGCATTTTATCTTAGGAGAGCTGCTCTTAAAACGTGATGTTCAAAATGGCCAGCTAAGCGTTGTTGAAGTACTTATTCGGTTAAATTTCGCACAAAATAACCTTGTAAAATAAGGGGCTATAAGCGAAAAGGGCTGCTTTTGTACCGCAGGGGAGTATACACGAACGAGGTGCTACCGCGAGCCCGAATAGCAACATAGGGTCATTATATTAATTGAGTGTCTAAAGCGGGTCTGAGAATATTGCAAATCCAGGTTTAGTCACTCAACCAGGATTTGCAAAAAGTGAGAATTAACGTTTGCGTAGTACTAAGCTACCAATAGAATAACCAGCGCCGAAGGAGCAAATAACCCCTAAATCTCCTGATTGCAAGTCAGTGTGATGCAAATTAAAGGCGATCAGTGATCCTGCAGAAGCTGTGTTGGCATATTGATCTAAAACGATAGGTGCCTCGTCACTGGTTGCCGCACGGCCAAGTAAGCGTTTACCAATTAATACATTCATATTGATATTGGCCTGATGCAACCACCAACGTTTTACCTCGGCGTTTTCAATGCCTAAGCCTTGCAGTTGGCTGGTGAGGTGCTCAGCAGCCATCGGGCAAACTTCTTTAAAGACTTTGCGGCCATTTTGAATGAAGAACTTGTCTTCGCCGTAAGGATCGGTGTCATCAGCGTACGAGAGGTAACCAAAGTTTGAACGAATATTGTTAGAATAACTGGTGACCGCTTTAGTGCTCAATATTTCGTAGCTGTGCTCTGCACTGCAAGTTGCTGCGCTTTCCATGATCGTGGCGGTGGCAACATCGCCAAAAATGAAGTGACTGTCGCGGTCTCTCCAGTTGTTTTGTGGTGAGGTTAATTCGGGGTTAACTACCAATACGCAGCGAGCAGTGCCCGCCTTGACCATTTCATAGGCACGTTGCAGGGCAAAGGTCGCAGCTGAGCAAGCGACCAACATATCAAAGCCAAAGCCTGCAATGCCCAATTGGTCTTGTATCTCAATGGCAATCGCTGGATAAGAGCGCTGGGTATAAGCGCAAGCGACAATGACTACATCAATATCTGCTGCTTTTTTGTTGGCTGCAGCCATGGCTTTGCGCGCCGCATTTAAGCCCATCTCGGCTTGTTGTGAGACCTCATCATTACTACGTGCGGGAATAAAAGGTCGCATGCGGTCAATGTCGAGAATGCCTTCTTTGGCGAAAACGTAACGGCTTTTAATCCCAGAAGCTTTGGTAATAAATTCGGCGCTGGACAGTGGCTTTGCCGTAATCTCTCCAGACTCAATTTCGTTGGCGTGCTCGCGGTTAAACTTTTCAGCGTAACCGTTATATGCCTCGACTAGCTCTTCGTTGCTGACGCTGTGTTCAGGTGTCCAGAGACCGGCGCCGCTAATTACTATTGGGTTATCAGAGGTTGTCATAGATCGTAGATTCCTGAAAATAGGTTGTTTTTATGGTTAGGCTAATGACATTATCGTTTTTAGTACAAAAAAGGAAGGCAGGGCCTGATACCGGCACAATCAAAAGCTGAAACGATTAGAGATTGTGACTCAAGTACTTTTTATCGTCCAGTAAATTGATGCTTTGTGGGTAATAAAGTGGGTTAAAATCGGCGAACTCGCAATAATCATTCATGAAAAACACTACAGAGAACAGAGGGCTAAATTTTTCTGAGTTAACTTGTTGCTAAATTAGTCACCATTTATTGTTTGTATTAAAAGCGACAGAATAATCCGTTATGCAACACGAAGGCTGTTAACAACTGCTCTAGATAGCGCTTAATTTGTCTTTAAGTACAAAATAAGAAGGAAAATGTTACAGTCGATTTTTGCTACCTTTCTAAATGATTTTATAACTATTAATTTTAATAATATTAGAGGGCTACATATGATTAATGTCATCGCTTCCATTAAAGTAAAACCTGAGCAGTTAACCCGCTTTATTGCCATATTTAAAGCAAATACACCCAAGGTCTTAGAGGAGGAGGGGTGTATTGAATACGCGGCCACAGTAGATTATAAAACGCCGATCCCTATACAGGAAATAGACCCTTGTATAGTGACTATTATAGAAAAATGGCAGTCTCTCGATCACTTGAATGCACATCTAGAGGCTCCGCACATGCTGGAATATAAAGTTGAGGTAACGGACATGGTAGAAGCGGTTTCGTTAAAGATCCTGCAGGACGCTTAGTCATACAAAGACCGCATGTATCGCAACTATTTAACGGTTGTTGATGCAACTGCGTCTTTAGAGAAAAGCAAAGCACATCACTATAACCTACCTATGGTGATGCGTAATTATCGAGCATAGAGGAGGTAATAGTTCTTCAGGGCAGCACTATTATGTTATTAAAAAAAGTAGCAGTGTTATACTCAGCTCCTCTCCTTTATAACTATTTTTTGAGCCCCTATGTCATTTTCAAAACTTGGATTGTCTGATCCTATTTTACAAGCCATAAAAGAGCTTGGGTATAACACAGCCACCCCTATTCAAAAACAAGCAATTCCCGTTATTCTTTCCGGTAAAGACTTAATTGCCACCGCGCAAACTGGCACTGGTAAAACAGCCGCTTTTGTCTTGCCAATACTCGAGAAATTTAATCAAGAGCGTAAGCTTCGTGGCAAGCGCATTCGTGCGTTGATCATCACCCCAACCCGTGAGCTTGCCACGCAAATTGAAGCTAACGTTAATGCCTACAGCAAAAATTTAAACCTGAGTTGTATGGCGGTTTATGGTGGGGTGGATACCGAGCAACAAAAGCTGCGTTTAATTGAAGGCATAGACATTTTAGTGGCTACACCAGGCAGGCTGATCGATTTAGCGTATCAACGTGCGCTGCATTTTGATGAGCTTGAATTTTTGGTACTAGATGAAGCCGACAGAATGGCGGATATGGGCTTTATTAGCGACATAGAAAAAATCATAGAGCGTTTACCAGCTTCGCGTCAAAATTTACTGTTCTCGGCGACGATGAGTACCGATGTGCGCACTTTAGCGGATAGTTTCTCTGATAGCTCTGCACAAAGCATTGCCGATGACTCTCCTTATAAAGGTGCTGCAAAAAAGGCCAGCAATAGCATTGTTGAAGTGACTATCAGTGCCAATAAAAAAGCGGCACCGACCATTAAACAGTGGCTAATTACCGTTGATAAAGATACTAAATCAGCACTGCTAAGCCATTTGATTAATGATCAGCAATGGGATCAGGCGCTGATTTTTATCGAAAAGAAACACGGTGCCGCTAAGCTGGTGAGCCAGCTTGCCAAGCGTGGCATTAGTGCAGATGCCATTCATGGGGACAGAAGCCAGGCGATGCGCGAAAAAATCTTGGCTGATTTTAAATCCGGTGAGCTAAAATACTTAGTGGCCACAGGTGTTGCTGCTCGTGGCCTAGATATAGGTAAGCTGAGCCGTGTGGTCAATTACGATTTGCCATTCAAACCTGAAGAGTACATTCATCGTATAGGCCGTACTGGCCGTGCAGGGATGAGTGGTGAGGCTATCTCTTTTGTCGCCATGGGCGACTTTAAAAACCTCTGCGCCATCGAAAGTCGCTTAGATCATGTGATTGATCGAAAGGAAATTGAAGGCTTCCCCGTGCGTAAAACTGTTCCAGTTTCAATCTTGAATTATGTGCCTAAAAATAAGCGCTAATTTTATGCGAATATCCTATAAAGAATAGTCTCTTCTAAAAGACCAAGTTTTCTTTTCCAGAAGCCTCCAAACATCGAGTTTAGGAGGCTTTTTTTGCATTAATTCTCAAGGATTCTACCTATATAAGATTTCTTCGCATATCTCTATGTATTCGATTAGGTAAACTGCTTCGGTTTTAAAAGGTTAGAAAGTAGCAGTACGTTTTTAAAATCGTTTATATAGGCAGCGAGAGTAATTTACCATTTATTTGAATGGTAGGTGAGTGCTGTTATAAGTATAGACCTTATGACTATTTCTAACCAAGCCACAAGCCGTCCCAAATAACTATTTAAAAATCCTCATCTATAGCTCTCTCATTAAGTTGGTAATTAACTTATAAAGACCAAGTTGTCTTTGTTTAGGGGGAAGGAGTTTGGGTGTAAGACAGAAAACTGGTATTGAAAATTAGCCGTATTATTACCGTAATTAGGATGTGTCATAAGCATTGCAGTCTTTATGAAATGGTCAGTGAAATAGCAAGGCTATTAGCTGGATGGGCTGTATATGCATTGGGTGAAACTATCTGGTTAACCGTTAAACATAGATAGGTTTAATTTATAGGTTGTGTTTTAATACGGCGCGTATGTGTTTGATAATAATAAATCTTTTTAAAAGGACTTGATTGATGAAGGTAAAAAAAATAATTTTAATGACAGCTGTCGCAACTGTGCTAGCAGCTTGTGGCGGAGGTTCAGGTAGTACAGAGGAATCTGCAGGCACTGTCAGTGTATTAGGAACACCTACTAAAGGTGTTATGTACAATGCAAAAGTGACAGCTAGACAATTAGTTGGTGGTGTATTTGTTAACTTTACGCCTTCGTTATCGACTCAAACGGATGATAGTACTGGCGCTTATAGTTTAGCAATACCCGCTGATTATACCGGTGTTGTTAAAATCACTACTGAGTCTGTCGCTGCTACTCAAATGCTTTGCGATTTTACGGGTTGCGGTGGTAACTTTGGTGATCGAGTCAGCTTAAGTGCTGGTTTTACCATGAATGCAATTGTACCTAATGTCTCAGGCCAAACGGTCACTGTAAACCCTAATATATTGACGCATTTGGCGGCAGCTGAAGTTGAAAACTCCACCATTACCCCAGAAAGTGTCACTACTGCCTCGCAAAAGCTGGCTAGAACCTACGGTATAACAGGCGATCTGGCGAGTATTGCCAGTGTCGATATAACCTCTGCGGCTAAAGTGAATAGTGCTGATAAGAATGCCGTTTTAGTCAATATGTTATCTGCTGCGATGATGGCGACAGTTTTTAGTCAAAATAATACGGGTTCTTTAAATGATGCGTTGCAAGTATTAACCACAGACTTCGCCACTAACAATGGTACTTTATTAGAGAAAGATACCACATCTTCAAAAGCAGTTAGTCGAAATGATATCAATGTCGCTATGACACAGCTGTTAAGCGATATGAGTTCTAAGGCAACGGTAGACGGACTAACCATCAATAAGGTTGCTGAAATCAACTTAGAGTTAACACAGGAAAAATCTAAGCTTGATCTTATATTAGCTTCAGATTCTGTTAGAGAAACCATTCCAGATGCAGATCCCCTCGCTCAAGCAACAGCTTTAGTTAAATCCAAAGCAATGGTAGATGAGCTTAGATTATTAGGCAATTCTATCCAGCTAGGTACATCTGATAAATTTAATCATTTAGAACTCGGTATAAAATCATTTGCGGATGAGATAGATAGCATTGCTATTACAAAGGCTGACTTCGAGGCTGACTTAGAATTTATAGCACTGGCATTAGAAGAATCTATTCGAACCTTAGCGACTGGTTACGAAAATGATCCTACACTAGATAGCTATATAGTCAGCGCAACTAACGCAGCAGGCACTGTTAGTGATTTATCTGTTTATAAATTTAGTGAGTGGCAAGAGCAAAGTGCTAATGCTCCATTAATACGCTCTGCCGGGATAACAGGAACAGTTACTACAGCTAGTGGATTAACACTAACAATTGAAGATAACAGTGCTATTCAGTACGATCTTGTAGATTATTCAGATTCGTCTATTACGTTTATATATGTTGAACAAGCTCAATTGTTATTGACTGCCAGCTTGGAAACAGCAACAGCTCGGTTCTCTGGTGAATTTAAAATCTTCTTTCGAGATACTTTAGTTCAAGATGACTACTACGATGAAAATTACATTTCTGAGTTCGGCTCTGCCAATATTTATTTAGGAGGGGTATTTGAAACTAATATAGATACGGATTCTCCTTCGGGAATGTACGCAGCTCTTATGACTTACCTGATAGGAGACAAAGTTACTGACCAGGAAGCTACAGAGGCGAGTGTCAATAATTATGTAGTAGGAGGTGCTGCACTTGAATTTGCAACCTCGATACCTGGTATCACAGGTGTCGATGAAGCATTTGTAAGGATATCGGGTGAAAATCATGATTTTGATACAGGCACTGTGACAGTCCAAATTGAATATGATACAACTCGTTTCATCTTTTCAGTGTCTAATGCAACCGATCAAGACGTGTTGACGGTCGTTAACCAAAACGACGTTACATTGACCGTGACAGAAAATAGCAACGGTGATATTTCTGGACACATTAGTGTTAGCGGTATTAAAACCGCTAATATTGTTGATGGCATCATCACCTTCACTGATGGTTATTTAGAATCTCTGTAGAATAAAATAAGTTGTTTAAAGGCCTCATAAGAGGCCTTTTTTTGGAGCAAATATGTCGAAGAAATGGGCTGTGTGTACTGCGTTTTTCATTTTAAGTATGCCGCAACTGTCTAAAGCTAATGAAATAAGTTTAGAGTTTGATAGTTTAACTTATTCAGAACCTTACACAATTGATGGATTAATCAATGATTTACGAGGTGATTTGTCTAGCGGTAATACTGCATTTACTTTCAATGAGCTCAAACTAAGCTACCAAAAAAACAACTGGCATATTGCACTATTGAGCAGAGCCGATTATCTACTGAAATTCAACGCTGATACAGCGGAGCTGTTTTATCAAATAGAAAACGGTGTAGCTTTAGATACCGATAGGAAATACCTCATTGATCTACAGGCAGAGCACATTATTGCCAAAGGTGTACAGTTTGGTTATCAATGGCAATTTGACAATGACTCTTGGTTAAGTACGGATATCTCTTTGCTCAAAGCAAGTAAGTTAATGTCTGGTGAGCTATACGGCAGTTGGCAAGAAACCAGCACTGAGCAGCTAACAGACCTTTCCCTCGATTATCACTACAGTAAAGATTTGCTCTTTAAAAGTCCCGTTAGTCACGCAACAGGAACGGGTATTGCCATCGATGTCGCTGGTTACTGGCAATATGATGAAAATTATTCCGCTGATTTTACAATCAAAGATTTATTTAGCCAAATTCACTGGTCTGATGCGTCTTATACTAGGGTTACCGCTAACTCAATTAGCAATGTGAGTATTGTTAATGGTCAACTTGACGTTAAACCGATACTTTCTGGATACACTGGAGAGGAGCGTTATAAACAAAAGTTACCTCAAAGATGGTTAGTAGGAGTAAATTATCGGCAGAGGAAACATAGTTTTCGCTCAGAGATCTTTTATGTTTCTGGATATGTTTTTCCTCGCTTAAAATATCAATATAGACCGACTCTTCATGTTAAATATAGTACTGGTTATGATTTTAAATCAGAAGCTCTAAGCTTAGGGCTTAGTTACTACGGTTTGGACTTAAATCTTGCGACAGACAGCTTATCGAAGAAAAAAGCACACAGCTTAACTGTGACAGCTGCGTTGAAACTTGCCTTCTAAAAGGTGATTATCTCGCCAGTGAGTAACTAGTTGCAGGAAATGGTGAGAGATACAGATTAGTGCTTCAGCCAATACTAAATCGTAAATTCAATATGTCAGCCGCTGTTTAAGCGGCTTTTGAACGTTTGTTAATACGAGTCCTAGCAATGCTCATTGGAGTGTTGGCCTCTGGGTCTTTAATAACAATGGCATCAAAGTTAAACACCTCTGATAACATCGTCTCTGTAAACACAGTTTGCGGTGTGCCGATATCGATAATTTTCCCCTCTCGCATAATGACTAACTCATCTGCATACCGGCAAGCTTGATTTAAATCATGCATGACTAAAACGATGGTTTTCCCCGAGTCATTGAGCTGCTGCAATAACTCAAGCAGTTCAAATTGGTGGCAAATATCTAAATAGGTAGTGGGTTCGTCTAGCAGTAAAATATCGGTATCTTGGGCGAGTACTAAGGCAATCCACACTCGCTGTAATTGCCCGCCAGAGAGCTGATCTATATAACTATCTGCTAAATCACTGACCCCCGCTTGTTGCATTGCGAGTGCAATTTGACGATGATCGGCCGCTTTGAGCATGCCAAACTGGTTTAAATAAGGTGCGCGGCCAAAGGCCACTAAAGTGCTAACGGTAATCCCCTCTGGCGATTGAGTGACTTGCGGTAATAACGCGAGTTGTTTGGCAATTTCTTTACTAGGGCATTTTAGGATATCCAGATCAGCGCCTAAAAATATACTGCCGGCACTAGGTTTTATTAATCGGCTAATGCTCTTTAATAAGGTCGATTTACCACAGCCGTTGGGACCTATTAACGCAGTGATCTTGCCCTTTTTGATGGCTAGATCAAGCTTGCCAATGATCTGTTTGTTGCCGTATTTAACATCTAATTGTTTGATGTTAATTGCCGGGGATGTTGTGCTCATGGGTTCACCAGTTTTTGTAGCGACAAAGTAATAAAATAAGAGATAGAGAGGAGGGCGCCAATTAAGGCATCAATATTGCCATCTACTTCCGATAGGATTTGCTTGGCGTTAATAACTAGCGACCAATAATTAATATCTGATTGATTAATTGATGTTAAGGCCTTGGGTATTGTGCTCATTTTGTCACCAGTTTTTGTAACGACAAAGTAAGAAGATAAAGTAGGGGGCGCCGATAAACGCGGTTAAAATTCCCGCTGGTAGTTCAATCGGCGGCATCAAAATACGCGCAAACAAGTCGGCACTGATCACTAAAATGGCACCGGTGATTGCCGTTGCTGGTATCAACAATAAATGCCGTTGGCCCAGTAATGAGCGCACTAAATGCGGTGATATTAAACCGACAAAACCGATACTGCCGCACACTGAGACCGCTGCACTGGCCAAGCTAATGGCTACTAAAATGCTCAATAGCCGCAATTTTTTAACATTGGTGCCTAAGCTGCTGGCAGTGTCATCACCTAAGGCTAATAAATCGAGACGATAGGCTAGCAACATTGCTATCGGCAATAACACCGCTAGCCAAGGAGCGATCAGAGGCAAGTGCTGCCAGTTACGCCCCCACACAGAGCCGGTTAACCAGAGCATGGCGGTATTTATTTCCAGTGGATTAACCACTAGCAGATAGTCGATAGCGGCGCCAAAGGTGGCTGCTAGTGCAATGCCGACTAAGGCAAAAGCGGCGGGGCGCTGCAATAGATGGCGGGCTAAAAATAGTAGTAGCGCAGTCGCACTAAAACCACCGATTAGAGCGGCAGCTGGTATATAGCT
Organism: Oceanospirillaceae bacterium; assembly: GCA_013215375.1. GTDB lineage: Bacteria > Pseudomonadota > Gammaproteobacteria > Pseudomonadales > Balneatricaceae > Rs1. The sequence continues at coordinate 40,205 of JABSRB010000044.1, forward strand.
AATGGGTGCATGTGGCCAGAATACCGCCAGTATTATCACCGCTAAACTGGCACCGCTAGTAACGCCTAATACATCGGGAGAGGCGAGCGGATTGCGAATCACTCCCTGAATCAATAACCCAGAGATAGCCAGTGCGGCACCAACTAACCCCGAGATCAATAATCGGGGTAAACGAAAATTATTGATAATAAAATGGTGTTCGCTATTCACAGATTGCAGTGCGCTAATAATCTCTGCGGGCGCTATATAGACCGCACCTGCGCCTATGTGCCAAACGCTGAAAGACAGCAGCAGAAAAATCAAGCAGGCAAAGACAGTAATAGGTTGAGCTTTCATGACTGACGCCTCACTTGTCTCAGCGCTAAGGCGAGGAAAAATAATGCGCCGATTACGCTAGTGATGATGCCTATAGGGCTGTCATCGGGAAAGCGAATTACCTGCGAAGAAACATTGTCGGTTAACGTAAAGGTCGCTATATAAGCCGCGCCTGTGTTTAGGTGCCAAATGCTGAAAGACAGCAGCAGAAAAATCAAGCAGGTAAAGATAGTTATTGGTTGAGCTTTCATGACTGGCGCCTCACTTGTCTCAGCGCTAGAGCGAGGAAAAATAATGCACCGATCACACTAGTAATGATGCCTATAGGGCTGTCATCGGGAAAGCGAATCACCCGTGAGAAAATATCAGCGGTTAACATCAAAGTCGCACCCAATAAAGCGCACAACGGTACTAACCAACGGTAGTCTTGACCTATCATCGCCCTGGCGATGTGTGGGATCATCAGCCCGATAAAACCTACCGGCCCTGCAACACTCACCGCACTGGCAATGAGTAATATCACCGCAATACTGGCGAGGATTCTGATCTTTTTGGCGTTACCGCCCAAGCTATTCATCATCTCCTCGCCAATGTGCATTAAATTTAATTGGTGGGCTAATAGCACTGCCAAAACTAGGCCAATACTGGTGCCCGGTAAGATAGTGTAAACATCTGCCATACTGGTGTTGGATACACTGCCAATCAACCAATGTAGTACTCCATAGGCGTTTTCATCGGCAAAAATAACCGCTGCACGAGTCATTGAAATACATAAGTAATTTAAAGCAACTCCCGCCAGCACTACCCGAATGGGATTGACTTGAGCAAGGTGTAGGCCTCCTAGAAAAAATACCAGTACTCCGCAAATTAATGCGCCCGCCATGGTGATAAATAACACGGGAATGTGTGTCAGCCAGGGGATTAATCCGGTAGAGGCGAAAGCAAAGGCAAAAGCGGCTCCTGCGCTAACGCCAAAAACTGAGGGGGAGGCGAGCGGATTACGCGTGATACCCTGCATTAACAACCCGGCGATAGCCATCGCTATACCCACTAAAATAGCTACCAAGGTACGAGGAAGACGTAATCCCATAATAATTTGTTGATTAATATCACTGGCGTTGAAATTGAATATAACATTGAGCAGGTCACTAGCTTGTAGCGAGAATTGCGAGAAGGCAGTGAGCGAAAAAAATAAACTGATGAAAAAGGCGATGCCCAGAACAGTAAAAATTAGCGTGCGTTGAACTTGTTGATTTAGCGTGGCGGTGGCTGGCAGAACAAAAGTGTTGGACATGTTTACGTTATCAAATAATAGCCACACTATTGATTAGCGTGGCTTTGAGGGTTGTGCGAATTGAAGCTAGGCTCTATTTCACAATAGATTGTAGCTCTTTTGCCATTATCTCAGCGGCGATCATGCCGCGATTTAAAGACCAAAGCTTAGGATTAGTTTCAACGTAGGTGTTGTTTTTAACCGAGCTGATCAAGTTCCACAACGGATTTTTCTTGAAGTCATCTACGACGGTTTCATCGCCGTACTCACCGACTAATAAATAATCAGGGTTAGCTTTTACTAGACGCTCCAAGGTGCTGCTGATATAAGCCTTTTCTGTTTCTTCTGCAATAGCACTGCTCAGGCCGAGACGTTCCATTACCCCACCGGCATAGGCTTTTGGTGAGTGCATATATAAACCGCGGGTGCTGGATACAGCAAATAGGAACGTTTTATCACTATTGATCCTTTTGGCAAAAGCATCCATACGCTCGTTGTGGCCTGCAATCAACTGCTGCATTTTCTCTTCTTGATCAAGCACAGTGCCAATTTTTGCCACGGCACTTAGGTTATCTTTATAAGATTCACCACGACTCTTGAGAATAAGCGTTGGTGCTATTTTTTTAAGGTCTTCGTAGATAGTCGCATGACGTTCCATATCAGCGATGATCATGTCTGGTTTTAGCGAGGCGATAATCTCTAGATTAGGTGTTGACCTGCTACCGACTGAAGTCCATGCCTCAATTTTGTCACTAATCGCCGGAATAACACGAGTGGCATCACCATCATCGGCTACGCCAACAGGAGACACGCCTAAGCTTGCCAGTGCATCGACAAACGAAAACTCTAACACTATGATACGTTTAGGTGTTTGATCAATAGAAAACTCGCCCATTTCATCATGGACATGGGTGGCTGCAATCAAGTTAAAACTCAGCAGGGCGAAGGCGCAAGCAATAAGACGTTTGAACATTTATAACTCCTAGTGATAAGGCTGTTGATAATTGTTCGTATTATCTATTAGGAATTGGCTAAATACAATAGTTATGAGATGCGAGTTGTTAGCTAAAAGCTCAACAAGACCTCCAAGATAGCTTCCAATTAAATATATTATTAAGCAGTGTAGGTATAAGTGTGGTCGATCATCGCGCAGCTTTGTCTCCATAACCTGAATCAGTGACTCCACTGCACCGCTTAGCGCAAGTTCTTGATTCCACAACGGTTCGAAAAATACCCACAGAACCTAAGGGTTTTATGCATGGATGCATTTATTTAGCGAATGCAGGACGCATAGGAGCTTGCAGCTAAGATTTTTCGATTTCATTGTAAAACCAATACCTTATACTTTGCATCCACTTTGAAGTCACGGATTCAGGTACGAGGCAGTAACCACCACAAAACTACTTACTCTAATTATTAAACACTTTTAAATAAGGCGGATTATGCAGGATTTTTATTGGTTTATTATTTTTATAGCGGCAAACAGTGCACTTTTATTGCTGCTGGGCGTTAATGTTTCACGGTTGCGCATTAAAAAGAAAATCGCTTGGGGGGATGGAGAGGACAAGGATCTGATGAAAGCGATCAGGACTCATGCTAATGGTACTGAACAAGTGCCAATATACGCGTTGATTATCCTGGCGCTCTGTTTTATTAAAGCATCTACTATAGTGCTGTCTGCCCTGGTGGTTGTATTCACATTATCAAGAGTTATTCAGGCTGTTGGCATGTTATTTAAGCAACCGCTATTAAGGCAAGTTGGAGCAGGTCTTACCTTCGCATCGCAAGGTTTCGCTGTGTTAGCATTACAGGTCAGTTTGGTGTTATAGCTGCTACGGGCACAACTAGCGAATGTACGAATCGTAATGCACAGTCGCTAGCTTTTATATCAATTATCTCTACTAAAAACCTTCTAGTACCAGCTTACCGCGTGAGGTATGCGACTCTAAAATTTGGTGCGCCTTAAAGATGTTTTCAGGGGTGATCTTGCCTAAGTGTTGGCCCAAGGTAGTGGTTAATACACCTTGATCTACCAGTGCAGATACTTCGTTAAGTAGCTTGTGTTGCTCTATCATGTCATCGGTCTGGAACAGTGAGCGGGTAAACATTAGCTCCCAGTGTAGTGAAATACTTTTACGTTTGAGTGCCAAAATATCAAAGCTGCTTGGGTCGTCGATGATGGCCAACTTGCCCTGAGGGGTGATGACCTTGATGATTTCAGCTAAGTGCTGGTCGGTATGGGTAAGGCTGATCACGTAGTCAAAGGTCGGCATCTGTTTGGCAGCAACTTGCTCAGACAGCGATTTACTGTGATCGAGCACAGCATCTGCGCCCAACTTAAGTAACCAGTCGACACTCTCCGTGCGTGCTGCGGTGCCGACCACAGTGAGGCCGGTGAGCTTTTTAGCCAGCTGAGTCAAGATAGAGCCAACCCCGCCTGCTGCGCCAATGATTAACAATGACTTACCACTTTTGGTGGTTTGCTTAGGGATACACAGACGATCAAACAGTAATTCCCAGGCAGTGATGGAGGTTAGTGGCAGTGCGGCAGCTTGTGCATCGCTCAACGACACGGGTGCTTTACCAACAATGCGCTCATCGACTAGTTGAAACTCGGCATTACTGCCATCGCGGCTGATATCGCCTGCGTAAAACACCCGATCGCCGATGGCAAATAAGCTGGCTTTGTCACCGACCGATTTTACAATACCGACTGCATCCCAACCGAGAATTTTAAAATCAGCAGCCGGTGCTACGCCGGCTCTTATTTTAGTATCCACTGGATTGACGGAGATCGCTTTTACTTCAATTAACAAATCGTGGCCTGTAGCCTCAGGAGTTGTTAGCTGGGTAGTCGTTAAAGATTGCTCGGTGAGGATTTTACTGGGGGTGGTGTAACCTATCGCTTTCATGTTGAATCCTGATGTTAACGGGTGAATAACAATACTGAGACCTCTGCATATCTACTGCACTCGATCATGCGGCGTTAAAAACCAGCTCAACATGCTCATTTACACCAGTAAACTCCGCTATTTGGCCGATTTTTGCCTTGCCTTATCTTCGTTCGCTACGTTATGCAGAGGTCTCATATTATAAAGGCTTTGAGAAGGTTTGAGTTGTAATTATAATTAAAGGATTGTTAAATAAAATTTAATAATGATGGTTTAGAAATCGCTTAGATCATCACGTTTTAACAAAGGTTTATTATGCACTCACTACAAGACATACACACATTCATAGGTGTTGCGAAACATGGCAGCATTTCTGAAGTGGCTAGGAGGCTGTCCGAGAACTGCGATCGTCGCGAGGGCAAGATTATTTGAGGAAAAATTAGCGGTCATTTGAGGCAAATAGCGTGCTATTTAACACTAATCTGACTGGATCAGATTTGCACAGCTTTAGCTGCTCGAAGAGTGAAATATAGGACATATTTCATACATAATGAGCGTTAATTTTAACCAAATAGGCTTGGTCGCAGTAGATAAGTCTGTTCTCGGACAGCCTCCTAGAGTGCAGCTTAAAACACCGGCGGCGATTAGCTCTGCTATTAAGCGATTAGAGCGAGAGCTTAATACGGTGTTGTTTATCCGCTCGACCCGCAGTGTACGTTTAACCGCTGAGGGTGAGCATTTTTTTGAGTACGCGCAAAGCGCCATGTTGACTCTACAGCCGGGAATCAGTGGCTTACATCA
>JABSRB010000045.1 GCA_013215375.1 Oceanospirillaceae bacterium
GAAGATTGGGTAGAGGGGGCAGTTGAAAGTCTTTAGTCGTGAGTCGTAAGTTACAAGACTAAAGACCTACTGTTTTTTGAACTTCTCTGAGAAAAGCAAAGAGCTTTACGTTTTTCTCGGCACTCTCAGTGGTAAATAAAAAAGTGCGATTCAACTAATTAATTGTAAAAAATCTTGTTCAATCGATTAGCTTGGGTTGAACTGACTAACGACTAACGACTAACGACTAACGACTAAAGCCCCTCCAACAACCTACATGTTTGTTCAATATCTGCCGCCGTGGTTTTCCAGTTGCTAATCGCGGCGCGAATAGCGCTGTTTCCGCCCCAGAACCCCGGGGTCATAAAAGTCTCGCCACTTGCGTTGATCTGCGTTAGGCACAGTTTTACTTCTGCGTCTGAGCTGTTTTTGGGACGAAACACCACCACATTGAGGTTGCAGGGGGTTAGTAATTCGTAGTGATCACTAGCCTCTATCCACTGCGCTAATTGCAGGGCGTGTTGGCAGTTAGCGGCGATCATTTCGCGATAGCCCTCTATGCCATAAGCCTGCAGTGTCATCCATACGGGGAGCGCGCGAAAGCGCCGTGAATTCTCGATGCCGCGATCCATAAAAGATGGGGCGGCGCTGCCGATGTCTAAATAGGGTGCTGCCACTGAGCATACTTGCTGTAAATACTCTAAATGGCGGGTGTAAAAAATCCCGCAATCGTAGGGCACATTGAGCCATTTGTGGCCATCGCAAGTGATGGAATCCGCGAGCTCTATGCCTGCACTTAAATCGCGTTTTTCCGGTAGTAAGCGGGAGAAAATGCCAAAGGCGGCATCCACATGCAGCCAAGCGTTGTGTTGCTTGCACAGTGCGGCAATGGCGACTAAATCGTCAAAATCGGTACCGGTGACTGTGCCAGTGCTGGCGATGACAATCTTACCGGGGCTAGTGTTAGCCGCTAACAGTTTGGCTAAAGATGCAACATCCATCGCCTCGCTGTCTGCTAGGCAACCTACCGCTTGTATTTGATTGCGGCCAAGGCCCGCGATGGCCATCGCCTTTTGACTACTGGCGTGGGGTGTGGCTGAAAAAACGCTGATATCGGCGTTGCTAAAACCATCTCTGGCGATATCTATCCCCTGTTGAGCACCGCCAAATTGTCTGGCACAGAGCAGCCCTAAAATGTTGGAGGCGGTAGCACCAGTGGTTAAGGTGCCCTCAAAACTGTTGGGCAGGTGGAATAATTCACGCAGCCAAGCCAGTGCTTGGGACTCCACTTCAGAGCTGATGGAGTCTCCGCCCTGCGCCACATTCTGGTCGGTGCCCGCCACTATCCAGTCGGCTAACAGCGCTGCAGGTGTACAGCCGCCAGTGACAAAACCAAAGTAGCGCGGGCCTGCGGTGGCGCTTAGGTGTGGTGCGATGCGCTGCTTGAATGCCGCAAAGGCGGCTTGGGTGCCAGTGGTGGTGGGCTCAATGCTATGCGCGGGCAGCTGTGGGTCGTCGACTAATGCCGCGCGTCGCTGTGGCAATTGCTGTTGAAACTGCGTGATCCACTGGCTGACTTGGGCTGATAGCTGCGCAAAATTTTGCTGATCTGTTTGCATTTGGCTCATGATATATCCCCTAAACATAGATGTGTTTCGATACTGGCTAATCTACGTTAGACTAAAAAAACAATACAGATGCAATTATGTTAAAAATAAAGGGTACAGTATGGCGTTTCTCTATCGCGAGTTAGCGGATCACTTCACAGCAGAAATAAAGGCAGGCTCACTAGTCGCAGGGGCCAAGATGCCTTCCATTCGCCATGTTAGCAAGCAGCGTCAGCTGAGTATTAATACCGTGCAAAAGTGTTTTGAACTGCTAGAAGCACAAGGCTATCTGATTGTTAAAGCGCAGTCGGGTTTTTATGTACGCACCGCCACTCACGCGCTTAAAGAGAGTGTCTTTAGGCCGTTTGAACCGCAAGTTGAGTCTATTGATAATATTAGTCTACTCAATGAAATCATCAGTGCCTCCTCTGATCGCAGTAGATTGGCATTGGGTACAATCACTTTGGATGTATCGTTATTGCCGGCTAAAATGTTGCAGAGAAGCCTGCTGCGGGCGATGCGCAGCCAGCCCGATACTGGTCTAACTTATAGTCCGGTGTGTGGTGAGCCCATATTGCTGCAAGCGTTAGTCGAGCACTTTGCCCAAGATGCGATCCATATCAATACCGAACAATTGATTATCACCAATGGAGTGATGCAGGCGTTATCGCTGGCTATTCTCAGTATCTCAAAGCCTGGGGATAGTATTGCAGTCCCCACGCCTTGTTACAGCGGGCAGTTGTTATTACTGGCCAATTTAGAGCGCAATATCATTGAAATACCGGCCAACTCGCAAGGTATTGATATGCAAGTATTAGAGCAAGTGATGGCGTCGGGTGATGTAGCAGGTGCCCTGCTCAGTGCCTGTTATCAAAACCCGCTGGGTTACAGTTTATCGATCGCTGATAAACGTAAAATTGCGCGCTGGGCAGAGCAGTATCAGTGCCCGGTTATTGAAGATGATGTATTTGGCGAGTGCGGCTATAAGCTGGATAGACCCGCACCGATTAAAAGTTGGGATAAACAGGGGTATGTGATTTGGTGCGCTTCTTTTTCTAAGACACTGGCGCCGGGTTATCGGATTGGTTGGTGCGCATCCGGACGTTTTACCGAGCAGTTACAACGCCAGTTACTCAGTAGGAGCTTGGCAGTGAATGCCCCATTGCAATTGGCGCTGGCCGATTTTGTTAACTGCGGGCAATACCGACGACATTTAAATCGATTGCGCGTGCATTTAGCCACGCAAGTCGATGCGCTCTATCAAAGTGTCAGCCGGCATTTTTCTAAGGATTGTCGCTGCTCAAGGCCCGCTGGTGGCTATGCGCTTTGGCTACAGCTACCAGAGGCTGTTGATGCCTTCGGCATTTATCAGAAAGCTCTGGAAAAAGGCATTAATATTGTGCCGGGAGTGGTGTTTAGCGCCGATCAAAAGTATCAAAATTGCCTGCGTTTGAATGCTGGGAATCCATGGAATGAAGAGCTAGATCAGGGCGTTAAAATTTTGGCTGAATTGGTCAGGGCGATTAATCATTCGGCCTGAATATTTCTAAGATGGGGAAGGGGCCCATGGCATACACCAGTTTTGTGTGTACCAGCTGCTCGCTGGGGTGAAACATCTGATCTTGGGTGGCTAGATAGTCAAAGTCGCGTTTAACTTGGGCCAGTGCTTCTTGAATTTGCGCGGCGCTCTCAACCGTCATCAAACGACTCGCTGAACTAAAGGCGTAGTCAGCGTTGGCTGCCTGATCGATGCAATGGCAAATATAACGCATATTGGCCTGTTTGATTAAGCCGTTAAGGGGGCCATCTAAACGCCATCTAATCGGCAAGCTCACTCGATATTTCACTTTGTTATCGGGCTGTAACTCAATCACCCCCAGTTTTTCTAAAGCTCGTAACTGTTGATATATATGGGCATCGCTCAATTTACATTCGATAGCAATGCGCTTGGTATCAATCCATGACACTAATAGCAGGAGAAAGACAAAAATTTGTGGGTCATCCGCTAACGCTTGTTCTGTGGCCTGGGGTAAATATTGGGCGCTGCTACTCATGCGCTCTTGCATATCAACTAAATCGGCTAAGCTCATGCCGACAATGGCGCAGATCTCCTGCAGGCGGCTCATCTTGCAGTCTTTTTCTTTAAATAGACGCTTAACGGTGAGTTCGGAGCAGTGCATAACACCTGCCAGTTTGGCGTAAGTGTAGCCGCGCGTTTTTAATACCTGTTTTAACACGCCAAACAAGTTATCTCTTTGTTGCTCGTCTTTCATTAAAGAAAATGTCCATTTTTCAAGTGGTTATAGAAATAAAAAATGGGCATCAGAGTGTTGATGCCCATTTGCTTTTCTTATGAAAAGCGCTTTAGATAAGCGCTAACATAGATTTCAAAACACGGCGTCTAGTAATAACGCCAATGACTTTGTTGTTGCTATCGACTACAGGGTAGTTTTTCGGTTGCTCGCCGTTCATTTTTTCAGCCAGCGATAGTACCGATTGGTCTGCTGTAACGGTTAATACTTCTGCACGCATAATGTCTTTAACCGTCGCGACCCGCTCGTTGTGATAGGCCACCTTGGTGATCACTGGTAGGCACTCTTGCTCAGAGATCCAGCCTAAGAGCATGTTGTTATTATCGACTACAGGTCCGCCTAAGGCTTCTTTCTTAATCAGCTCCATAGAAGCTTCTACTACAGGCATGTCGGCACTTACTTTGGCAAAATCAGTGTTCATGATGTCTTTAACAGTCACATCTTTCATTTCATACCCTTCTACATAGTTGATTTTCAATGTTCAAACGATGCGATTAATGCATCAGCTGAGACTTATCGAATCATTAGGTATCACTAATTGATACCAAACATTTGATTAGTTACAAAATAGTAACTTTTATTTTAGTCTGAGTCACCTTAATTCAATAACTTGTAGAGAGACGAAATGAAAAATACCGTATTAGCCGCCACTTTAGTAACATTTTTAAGCTGGCAGAATGTGGGCGTAAGTGCTGCGCAACTAGATTGGTCATTAAGTGATTTTGATCAGCCTGAGTCGGCATTGTATAACCCTGAAAGCCGCGAGATTTTGGTGAGCAACATCAATGGTAGTCCGGTAGAAATCAATGGCAAAGGTTATATCAGTCGTGTCTCTGCAAGCGGGGAAATGTTAGAGAAACATTGGGTTGAGGGGATGGACGCTCCCAAGGGCATGGCCTTAGTCGGTGATATGCTCTACATCGCTGACATGCAAAAATTGCACATGGTGAATACAAAAACCGGCCAGCTGGTTAAAAGCTACTTCGAAGCAAACAGTAAAATGCTCAATGATGTCAGTGCTGACGAAAAAGGCAATATCTATGTGTCTGATTTGTTGGGCGGCGGTATCTATCGCTTAAAAGATGATGAATTTAAGCTGTGGCTCAAAACGGATCTGATCGGTCACCCCAACGGTCTATTAGCAGAACAGCAGAGTTTATATGTGGCGAACTGGGGACAGGGGATGCACGAGGACTTCAGCACTGATGAGCTGGGCAAAGTGTATCGATTATCATTGAGTGATCCAAGTGTTGCACCACAAGCGATCAGTGGTCCACTAGGTAATCTAGACGGTTTAGTGCGTTTCAATGGGGACTTAATCGTCAATGATTGGATTAACGGCAAAGTATTTAAACTCAATGAAGGTAAGGCTGAACAGCTGTTTAATGCCGGTAAAGCGGCTGCTGATATCAGCCTATTCCAAGACAAGTTGTTAGTGCCGGTGATGTTCGATAATAGATTGGATGTTTATAAACTCGACTAAATAGTTTTGTTTGTAACGAAATACGATTGTTCTCTACACCCTCAAAGGAGAGTGTAGAGGCGAATTTTTCGCTGATTAGCCCATGTATTTAGGCGCTATTTCAATTAATAAATAGCTACACAATAGTATCGGGGTAAGGGAGCGCAAAATAGCCAGAGGAATCGAAAAGCCGATGTTGTCGTGTTGTTTTAACTGGTAGAGGCGTTGATAGGCGAAACCTAGCATAACCACAAGCAACACACTGAGTGCAATGGTAATAGGCAATTGTAAAAATAGGAAAAGCTGGGTGATGCCAATAATAGTATTGCCGATGAGATAGACTATTAACAAGAAAGGCCAAACAGCAAGGGTAAATATTCCCAAATAGGAGAGCTCTTCGAAAGATTTATACTCGATAAAATCTTGAACTTCAACGGCTTCAAAAAACAGGTAGAAGTGAATGATAAAGAGCACTACTGGCACGCTCCAATTGATCAGCCGATAGGCTTTAAATAACACCTTATCGCTTGCAAGGCCCTGTTTGTAACTCAGGCGAATGATTAAATAGCAGCAGGCGCCAAACAAAAAAGCGCCGACTAATAAGCTATCATAAAGCTTGGGTGCGCCAATAAAGTAACTGGCAGCGAAGGCCATACCAATGGTCATAGCATGAAAAACGAGGGTGATATTTTCTTTGAAGTGCATCAATTATATCCGTATAAAAAATGTGAGACGATAGCAATAACGTTCAATAATGTTCTCATGAATACATTTAAGATCAAAGAATTAATAAAGCTTCCTTATGGTAGAGAGAATACATGGATTCAACACAAATTATTGCCTACGCACTGGCGTTAGGTATTGCCGCGGCTATTCCCGGCCCCGGGATGATCGCGCTGGTGGCCCGTAGCTTAAGTGGCGGAGCGCTCAGTGGCTTTGCACTGTTAGCTGGCATTATTCTGGGGGACTTAGTCTACCTCTCTTTTGCCGTATTTGGCTTGGCGCTTATTGCACAGAGCTTTCACTGGCTTTTTGTACTGATCAAATGGGGATCAGTGCTGTATTTGAGTTGGCTAGCTTGGCAGTTCTGGCGCGCTAAAACACAAAGTATTGATGTGATGAGCAAACCCGGCACTAAAGATTTATTGGCGGCTGGCTTATCGGGTTTAAGTATTACTTTAGGTAATCCCAAAACCATCGCTTTTTATCTGGCGTTATTACCGGTAGTAATAGATTTACAGGCGATTAGCTTGAGCAGTTGGGCCACAACACTAGTCCCGTTAACGGTGGCGGTATTGTTAATCGTTGGCGCTGTGTTTGTGCTCGGGGCCGTCGCTATCAGGCGCGGTTTAACCAGTGCACGAGCTCAGCAGTTTATCTATCGCGGTGCCGGCACCGCAATGTTTTTAGCGGCGGGCACACTGGTCAGCAAAGAGTTGTAGGTGGGAGTTAGAAAGCTAAAAGCTAAAAGCTAAAATATCTCAGGTTTTCTCTGTGTAGCGAAGCGCCTCTGTGCCCTCGGTGGTAGATAGTCTTTAAAAAATTTTTCACCACAGAGGGCACAGAGAACACGGAGAAAGATTAAGAAAAGACAATCGAGAGCTAAAAGCTAAATATTTTGATTCTATGGTTTTCTCTATGTAGCGAAGCGCCTCTGTGCTCTCGGTGGTAGAAGTCTTTAAAAGATTTTTCACCACAGAGGGCACAGAGAACACGGAGAAAAGATTAAGAAAAGACAATCGAGAGCTAACAGCTAAAATAAATGTGTTGATGAACTTTATGTGACTGCGAAACTTTCTTGCTCACAGCTCACAGCTCACAGCTCACAGCTCACAGCTCACAGCTCACAGCTCACAGCTCACAGCTCACAGCTGTTCAAGCGCACATCACTGGTGGGCGCATGTGCGGTAGGCAGCCGTAGCCTTCCACTATCTGCTGCACTAGGCCAGAGCGCACTATGTCTTGTTGCTCGAAGTGTATGTAGCCGACATTGCTCAAGCTGGCAAAGCGGTTCACTGCATCACTGAGCCCTGACTTCACCTTGATGTCTTTTTGCGAGATATCGCCGTTAATCACCACTTTGGTATTTTCGCCGATGCGGGTTAAAAATAACTTCATCTGCCCTTCGCTGGTATTTTGCGCTTCATCTAATACCACAAAACACTCTTTGAAAGAGCGACCGCGCATGTATGCCAGCGGTGCCATTTCTATTTGGCCGGCTTTTATTAACGCTTTCACGTGACCTGCGCCTAAGCGCTCTTCGAGAACTTCGCGAAACGGGGTGAAGTAGGGGGCGAATTTTTCCTCGATGGAGCCCGGTAAAAAGCCCATGTTTTCCTCGGCCTCAACCACTGGCCTCGTGATGACGATCTTTTTTACTTCTTTGGCGAGCAGTGCCTCGGCGGCTTTGGCGGCGCAGACCCAAGTTTTCCCCGTGCCGGCAGGACCTGTGGCAAAAGTCAGCTGGTTGCTATCAATACTTTGAATGTAACGCTGTTGGGATTGGGTTCGCGGCTCTATGGGGGAGGTATTGCGGCGTATTTGAAAGTCTTGAATCAATGGCGCTTGACTGAACTCGATAATGTTTAAGTGGCTGTTAGTGGCTCTACGCTTGGCTTTTTTACTCTCTTTACGTTTGCTTCTATATTGAGTCATCGTTTTTCCCATCTGTGCAAGATGCGACTGTTAGAGCAGCTAAAACAATCATGTCTACAGTCGCCTCTCTCATTAAAGTGAACAAACTGATGTGGGTTAACGTTGTGCTTAATTCTATCCACATACTAGTTGTAGCGTAGGGGTGTGAATAAATTATGACAGTGGAGAAAAAGAAAAAAAACCACTCATCCAGTTATCCACAAAGTATGTGGGCTCGAGGAGCGGCAAAGGGTTTTAAACGGAGTTGCTAGTTCATTACCTTGTTGGGTAACCAAAGTATTATTTCAGGAAAGATCATGCACAAGATCAGTACACACAGGTTGAGCAAAATAAACGGTGTGACTGAACGGTAGATATCACCCATGGTGACGCCTTTGGGTGCTATGCCTTTTAGGTAAAACAGTGCAAAACCATAGGGCGGAGTCTGTACTGCGATTAAGATGTTGATGATCATCAGCACTCCAAACCAGATAGGATCGTAGCCAAGGGAGACAGCAATAGGGGTGAATAGCGGCGCGCACATTAATACAATGATGAATTCATCGATGATAAAGCCCAGTAGCAACATGATCAGCTGGAACATGATGATAATCATGATCGGTGGCATGTCGAGGGTGGCGGTAAAGTCTGCCACCATGCTTTGCACGCCCATCAGTAAGTGGAAATTACTGAAGATAGAGGCGCCAAAAATAATCCACATTGCCACGCTGACCAAGATGCCAGTCTGCAGTCCTGCCTCGACAAACATGCGCACTTTAAAGCGCTTAAACATGATAGCCAGTAAGATTGCACCAACCACGCCAATAGCACCAGATTCGGTCGGTGTGGCGATACCGGTGATGATACTGCCCAGTACCGCGACAATTAACAGTATGGCAAACAGGCCATCACGGGTGGTGATGAATTTTTGCTTGGGCGTCATGGTCGGCTGTATATCTAGCTCATGATCGAGCGGTGCGCGCTCAGGGTTGAGCTTACAACTGATAATGACGTAAGTAATCAGCGCGATCACGGTCAGTAGTGCTGGGAACATGGCACCTAAAAACATCCGACCGATAGAGTTTTGGGTGGAGGCGGCAAACATGATCATTGGGATGCTTGGCGGTATCAAAATACCGAGGCCACCACCTGCCATTATCACACCCAGCGCTAACTTCTTATCGTAACCGCGCTCTAACATTGGTTTAAGCGCTATGCTGCCAGAGGTCATAATGCCGGCGCCAATGATGCCTACCATGGCACCTATCATGGAACAGACGCCGATCACGCTGATGGCGAGTGATCCGCGAATCCGCCCGAGCAACATTTGACAGAAATTGAACATGGCATCGCCGATGCCCGATTTAGTCAGCAGCTGGCCCATGTATATGTACAGCGGAATGGCCAGTAATATAAAGCTGAAGTAGGTGGATTCTAAAGTGGTCGGTATGACGTTGAATATTCCCTCTCCCCACGTCATATAACCAACTAACATGGCGATGCCGCCAAGGGCCAAGCCCACCTGCGCACCGAGCGCAAAACAAATTAAAATACAGCCCAATAACACGGCGGTTAATAGCTCAATGCCCATCGCGGTGCTCCTGCGCCAGTAGTACTTGGCGGGTAAAAATAAAATAAATCTCGCTAATTAGATCGCGACCAAGCTGCGCTATAAACAGTGAGCTGGCAACGATCATCATCACCCAGAAGTGGAACATAGGCGGTGCCCATTCACTTTGGCGGCGGTAGTTAAATTCAATCGCCTCCTCATACTTGCCCAAGCTCATGGCAATGATCAGCACTAAAAAGAAGATCGCTAGTGAGAAAGTTAATAAATTAAAGGCGCTACGTACTTTGGGGGGGACCCGATTGTATAAAATGTCGACGTTAATGTGGGCGCGTCGCTGTTGCGCATAAGCGCCCCCAAGTGCAGCAATATAGCCAAACAGGAAGAGTGAGAGATCAAATGCCCAAATTGTAGGGCTGTCAAAAAGGTAGCGCGAGAAAACTTCGTAAGCGACTACAAAGGCCAAAATAGGCATCAGTAGCGCGGCGGTTTTGCCACTAAACATCACGGTTTTGTCTATCGCGAAACACAATTTTTGCAGTAAGGCTGTGAACATTAAATTACCTGTAAAACAAAAAAGGCGGCCAATATGACCACCTTTATTTCCAAAACGCGAGATATTACTTAGAGTTACGTAGAATGTCGATCAACTGCTTAGAGTATTTGTCTTTTGCAGCATATTCGTCGTAAAGGCCCGCACCGGCTTCTGCCCATGCAGCACGATCCGCAGCTGATGGCTCAACACTCCATAACAAACCTTTCTCTTCCATCTGTGTTACCGCTTCTGATTCCCACTGCTGAGATTTAGCAAGCTGGTCTGCAGCGTGTTGTACAGTGGCTTTGCGAACAGCCGCTTGCAACTCTTCAGGTAATTTATTCCAGGCACTGCGGTTAACGATGATAGGTAATACTTGTGCACCGGCTAAAGGTAGGCGGTACATGTACTTCGCCACTTCTACGTGGTTACCATCGCGGTGATCGATCATGTTTGATCCAATGGATCCATCGATCACACCCGTGGCTAGTGAGGTGTATATTTCACTCCAAGCGAGAGATACTGGAGATGCGCCTAAGTTGCGTAGAAACTTACCGTAGGCACCAGGTGCGCGAATTTTAAGGCCTTTAAAATCAGCAATAGAGTTGATTGGCTTTTTGGTGATGATGTAAACAGGAGGTTGGATGTACGGTTCTAACCAAGTTAGTCCCTGCGCGCCATAGGCTTCTATCAGGACTTTGTCCCAACCTTTATCGTGGAAAAGCGCGTGCAGCTCTGCTGGGTCATCGGTGCCTCCAGGAAGGCCTATTTCAACAACACCAGCGGGTAACTCGCCTGCGTGCATAGATTGGAAAGGTGCACCCATGGTTACTAGGCCAGATTTAACAGCACCTAAAAGACCGCTAGTGCCTACACCTTCACCTGAGTAAAGTACTTGAACTTTGATTTTACCTTCAGAGTTAGTCTCGATGTTTTTAGCAAGGTCTTCATAAACTTCACCAAAGGCGGTACCGCGACCGTAAAGGTTGCTAAAGCGCCAGTTGTGTTCAGCGGCATACACGTCAGCTGCGCCGACAGTTAAGGTTAACCCTAAGGCTAATACAGAAGAGCTAAATGTCTTTTTGATTGAACTAATCATTTCATATACTCATGCAAGTTGGGTGAAATTTTTGAGTGGTCTTAACTCAGTTGCAGTTAGGCACTCTTTGTCATTATTAGATGGTGGTTATCCTATCAAACCGATAACGGGTTTAAATCTGTACATCTCTACTTAAACGTTGATAAATCTTTACGTAATAGGCTATTTACTGCTGTATTTTCAAACAGATGAGCTTACTATTGGCGGTTTTAACCTTGTCGGCGATGTAGCAAACTAATGCAGTATTTATCCTTGGGCCAGTTTGGTGATTCAGAAATAAAGCAGCTGAAAATTTTTAAAGCAGTGGTTGATTGCGGTGGTTTTTCCGCGGCCGAAACCGAGCTAAATATCAGCAGGCCAACCATCAGTAATCACATTGCCAATTTAGAATCGCGCTTGAATATGCGCTTGTGTAAGAGAGGCCGCGGTGGTTTTTCGATGACCGAGGAAGGCGAGGTGGTTTACGAACAAACCAACCAGCTATTGGCGCGCCTTGAGCAGTTTAGAAATACCATTAATAATTTGGGTGCACGGCCCGCAGGTCAGTTAAAAATCACCTTAAGTGACTCTTTTAGTAACGATCCACGCTGTCGACTACCGAGTATTTTTAGTCACTTTTGTAAACGCGCTCCCGAGGTTGAGTTAAAAGTAGAAGTAGGGCAGATGTCGCGCATGGAAAACATGGTGCTCAATGATAAGTTGGATTTGGCTTTTATTCCCTATCATCGACGCTTAGAGGGGTTAAATTATTTGCATTTGTTTACCGACGAGCACTATTTGTACTGCGCTAAACAGCACCCGTTATTTGCCTTGCCTGATAAACAGATAACCGAGCAGATGATCAATGAGTCTAAATTGATTCACGCGGGGCTTAAACCCCATGAAGAGGTGTTCCACCTGCTGTCCAATATGAATTTAGCAGGGCGTTCTTATCACTACGAAACTCGCATATCAATGGCGATGTCGGGACAGTTTATTTGCTTTTTACCGCGGGAAATTGCCCGCCCTTATGTGGACTCAGGAGCGTTGCGGGCAATAGCAACTGCCACCAAACACTTTACTTTAGGGGCGGCGGTGATTAGTAAAAAAACCGCACAGCCGAATCGTGCTAAAGATCTTTTTTTAGATACCATCCGGGCTATCTTTAGCGATATAGATACCAGGGCGCCCTACTAATTATCAGTGATTAATTCTCTTGCAATGCTATTCATTTCCAATTAATTTATGCAAAGCTTAGCGAATAACCATGGAAGTATCGCAGCTTTTATATCTGCATCTGAGTGCTGCGCTTGTAGCCAGTACCAACATCAGGGACGATTGAACATGAAATCACTGTTATTCAAAAATAAACTGTCACTTAGCCTCTGCATTGCCTTATGCCATGCCCCCTTACTTAGCGCTGCTCCTGCCATTCTTGAAGGTCAGCGGAGCCACCCTGTGGAATTTAAAAACGCGATGGTGTCGACCAGTCATAAGCTGGCGACGGCGGTTGCATTAGAGATTCTCGAAAAAGGTGGTAATGCCATCGATGCCGCTGTCACCGCAGGTTTTGCTCTTGCGGTCACACAGCCGCGCTCGGGTAACATTGGTGGAGGAGGTTTTATGCTGATTTCCTCCGAGCAAAAGAAGTCGGTAGTGGCGATAGATTATCGAGAAAAAGCGCCTAAAGCCGCCTTTGAAAAGATGTTTCAAGATGAGCAGGGCGAGGTGGTTAAAAATCGCAGTCGCTTCTCGCATCTTTCTGCAGGAGTACCTGGCACTGTCGCAGGGCTGCTGATGGCGCTAGAGAAATACGGCACTATTACCCGTCAGCAGGCGCTGGCACCAGCTATTAAATTAGCTGAAGAAGGTTTCATCGCGCCGCTGCGTTTTAGTAAAGGCCTCAAACAGCGCCAAGAAAGACTGTCTAAGTTTGAGTATGGTCGTGCATTATTTTACAAAAAAGATGGCAGCTTTTATGAGGCCGGTGACCTTTTTGTACAAAAAGATTTGGCTAAAACACTGACCCGTATTTCTGAACAGGGCGCCAAGGGCTTCTACGAGGGGGAAACGGCTAAGTTGATCATCGATGATATGCAAAAGAATGCAGGCATCATGACCTTGGAGGATTTGAAAAACTATCAGGCAGTGGTGCGAGCCCCAGTACATGGAAGCTATAGAGGCTATGATATTTATTCCATGTCACCGCCGAGCTCAGGTGGTGCACATGTTGTACAAATCCTCAATATTCTGGAAGGCTATCCGATCGGTGAATATGGCCATAATTCAGCACAGACTATTCACTTAATGGCGGAGGCAATGAAACGTGCCTACGTAGATCGCGCCGAATATTTGGGCGATCAAGATTTTGTCAAAGTGCCGCTTAAAGGGCTGACATCTAAAGAATACGCTAAAGAGCTTGCGGCGAGTATCGATCTTGCTAAAGCCACCCCCAGTAAAACCTTAAGTGCTGGCGATCCCACCCCCTATGAAAGTAATGAGACCACTCACTTCTCGATTGTCGATAAATTTGGCAATGCCGTCTCCAATACTTACACCATCAACTTTAGTTATGGTTCAGGTATTTCGGTGCCTGGTGCCGGATTTTTACTCAACAATGAAATGGATGATTTCAGCGCTAAGCCCGGTGTCGCCAATGCCTACGGTTTACTCGGTGGTGAGGCTAATAAAATAGAACCTCTCAAGCGCATGCTCAGCTCGATGTCGCCGACCATTGTGCTCAAAGATGACAAAAACTTTTTAGTGACAGGCAGTCCTGGTGGCTCAAGAATCATCACTACTACTTTGCAAGTATTGATGAACGTGATTGATCACGGCATGAATATTCAAGCGGCTGTTAGTGCACCACGCATTCATCACCAGTGGTTACCCGATGAAATCCGGGTCGAGCAGGGGATCAGTGCCGATACGGTGAAGTTACTAGAAACTAAAGGCCACAAAGTGGTGCAAAAGTCAGCGATGGGCGCTATTCAAAGTATTATGGTCGGTGAAGACGCTTTTTATGGGGCGGCGGATCCAAGACGCAGTACCTCGTCTGCTGACGGCTTTTAAACAAAACGCTTTTTAAACTCACTGGGACTGAGCCCCATAATATTAACAAATAGCTTGCGACAGGCGCTACTGTCTTGATAGCCAATTTGTGTGGCGATAACTTCAAATGAAAGCGCGGTGTTTTCCAGCAGCTCGCAAGCCTTTTGAATACGCAATCGCTGCAGGTAATAATGGGGTTTTAAGCCAGTGGCTTTAACAAAGCGTCGCTGTAAGGTGCGCGGCGTTAAATGACAGTGCGCCGCCATATTGTCAATGTTATTGGTCTCTTGGAAATGGCTGTGTAGATGTTTTTGCAGTAGCAAAATATTGGCGTCACTGTGTTGTAAGTTGGCGCTGAATTGCTGGTAATAGCGCTGTTCACGCTGACCGGTATCAACCACTAAACTTTTACCTAGCTGGCGCATGACCTGTAGAGAGGCAAAGGTTGCCACCACCTCTAAACCTAGATCAACCCACGACATCATGCCCCCGGCACTAATGATCTCCCCCTCGTTGATTAATATTTTATCGATCTCTAAGCTGATATTGGGGTGGGTCTCTATAAACAGAGCCTCTAATCCCCAGTGGGTCGTGGCGCGTTTTCCTACGAGCAATTGTGCGGCCGCTAAAATAAAGGTGCCCGCACAAGCCGAGCCTAATACGGCACCTTGATGGTGCTGTTGTGCCAGCCAAGTGGTGAGCGATTTGTCGGGTGATAAATAATAGTCACCTTGATGTGAGGGTGGGATCAGCACCACATCAAACGCAGTCTCAGTCATCTCCAACTGATGTGTAGCGATGATCTGCGCAGTAAATTGATAATCTAATGCCTGTGTCTCGCAAGCCTGATTGGCCATTTCGAACATTTCAAGCAGGCCATAGCGAGCGGAGGTTAAACTACTGGGGTAATCGAGAATGGCAATCTTGATCATGGAACCTCTAATCGAGCAAAAATTTAGCTCACAGTATTGTTGTGTCGTAAATGCACTATATAGTGTCATTAACGACACTAAAAAGCCAAAGCATTGTCGCTCATAATAAGTACTCACTTAATCAGTACTAGAGAGCTAAACATGAGCAATAAAGCATTAATCATCATCGACATTCAACGCGATTATTTTGCGGGTGGTCAGTTTGAATTATTTAATACCCAAGCGGTGTTAGACAATATCATTGCGGCGACTAAGAGTGCACAGGAACAGAGTATCCCGGTAATTTTGGTGCAGCATGTAGCGGATGAGACACAGGGGCCCTCAGCGTTTTTTAATGCCAATACCAGCGGCGTTGAAATACACCCAGAGCTGTTAGCAGTGGCAGCAGATGCGCCAGTGGTGGTGAAGACTTTTTCCGATAGCTTTGAGCAGACATCCCTACAATCATTGCTCGAAGGTTTAAACATCGATGAATTGCTGGTCTGCGGCATGATGACGCAAAACTGTGTCACACATACAGCCATCTCCAAAGTGGCAGAGCAGTACAAGGTTTCAATTATTGCAGATTGTTGCACCAGCTCTGATGCGATGATTCACAATATCGCTTTGCATGGTGTGTCACACCGAATCCCTTTAATAGAGATGCCACAATAGTGATTGAGTATCATCTGCCCGTTAGTGATGTATAGGTCACTAACGGGCAGATTAAGTCATATTTGAGCTAATCCAGTTCCAACCTATTACCTATCTGTTTAAAATAGCTAAAATTTTTACTGGTAGGTGTTTTGGTTTATGAAAAAATTGTTACTTTTAGCGTTGCCCGTACTGGCTGTTATCGCCGCTCTAGCCTTTTATTTTGAGAGCCCTAGGCAAAAGACAGCGATGCATCATCATCAAACAAAGCAGCCAGTGCCTAAAAATGCATATACTCCCTCGTTAACACTCCAAGCTGTGAAAGATGCGATGAGCGGTTACAACCTAATTTTAGAGATACAAAAATATCAAATAGGCATGCCTGTCGAAAACTTAAAACCGATTCTATTAGAAGATAAAATAGTACTGCAAGGGCATGCGCATCTCTATGTGAACGGGGTGAAAATACAACGTGTCTATGGGCGTTTTGTACATATCCCTAAATCTGTGTTTAAAAATGGCGAAAACAGTATACGTGTCACCTTGAATAATCATCAGCATGCTAATTGGACCATGGCCGGTCAGATCATTGAAAGTGAGATTAGCGTGATGGTAGAAGAGGGCTCAGCGACAGAGTCCTCTGCACACGCAGGGCACCATTAGGTTTACTGAGTGTGATAAGTTCGACAGAAATTGACAAAACGCGTCAGGAGCTCTTTTGAGTGTGGGGTATCCTGGCAAGTGCGGTAAATCGCATCAACATCACCGTTGTATTGGCGTATTTGTGCTCCGATTTCCCTCACGTAATATCTTGTAGTAGCGCCATTAAATTCCGGGTGAAATTGCACTGACCAGATATTGCCTATCCTCAGCGCTTGATGCGGCTCAAAACTATTACTGGCGAGTACCACCGCACCTTTGGGTTTTTGTATGACGGTTTGAGAGTGAGCTACATTGACCTGGAAAGTA
Organism: Oceanospirillaceae bacterium; assembly: GCA_013215375.1. Lineage (GTDB taxonomy): Bacteria > Pseudomonadota > Gammaproteobacteria > Pseudomonadales > Balneatricaceae > Rs1. The sequence continues at coordinate 16,760 of JABSRB010000045.1, forward strand.
CTAGGTAATCCTCCCATTAAAACATCGTCTTTCCCCTGAGGAGTGAGTGTCACAGCGACCGTTCCAGGCTCCGGTCCCAGAGGATGAAAACCGACTTTACCACCGAGTGCTTTCGCCACGAGCTGATGGCCGTAACAGATGGCTAATAGCGGAATATTAAGCCTGTGCATTTGGGATATATAAGGTAGCATAGCTTCGCTCCACGGCTCTTCCTCGCTGACCATAGTGTGGGATCCTGTGATGATCACGCCTTGGAAATCAGCTAAGGGTGGATGGGGAGACATTTTTCGCGGATCATAGAGGGTAAACCTAAGAGGCGTATCCCCCAGCGCTGCGCTAATCATATCTTCAAAATCACCCTGGCGTTTTTTGAGAGCCTCGAAAGTATCTCCGACCTTAATTAATAATATTCTTATCATGATTTACTCGGTTTTCTAAATGGCCAATAATAGCAAAGACACGCTGTTTATCTGCTCTAATAGCGTACATATTTATGTTCTTAGCGCCCAATGACATGGATTAAGCAACGGGCGAAATGATAGTTAGCCCTAGGAAACCGAGTTGCATTAATAGTGTTATGCCGTTGTGCGGTTTTTACGATTAAACGGCCAAGTTTTTATTTAAAGTGGGTCTATCAGGTAAAAACGGCGTCGGTGACGCAATAGTGGCTCTGCATCTTGATAAATAATTGGCTGCTGTGTGGAACCCAAGGCTAAGTTCTAATGGCCTATTTAAGCTAAACAACAAGCGAAAATCTAATCATGGTCTATGCTAAATAATTATTGTTAATGCTTGGAGGAGTTATGAATAACTATTTAGCATCTTTCACTGTCTTAATCATAGCACTTTCAGCAGCAACGCAAGCCGACTCATTAACAGTGGCTTTTGGTAAAAGCAAAGCGCCTTTTGTCTTTAAAGAAAATGGTGAGTGGCGCGGCATTGAGATAGATATAGTGCGCGCAGCCCTAGAGCATGTTGGCCATGATATAAAAGACGCTGCCTATGTTTCTAATCGACGTTTAGCAATGGCGATCCCGAAGATGGATTTAGACGTAGCAGTGACTATCTCGGAAGCAGAAAACAGGATTTTTTATTCTGATAATTTCATAACATTCAAGAATTACGCAATATCGAGGACTACTGAAAACCTCAATATCCAATCGATTAAAGATTTAGCCAACTACAGCTTTGTTACTTGGCAAAACGCCGTGCACCACTTAGGCCCAGAATTTAAAAAACTATTTATGGAAGAAAATTCTAACTATCACGAATACGCAGAACAGGCAGTGCAAAATACCGTTTTTTGGCATAAAAGATACGATGTTATATTAGTTGATAAGAACATTTTTCTATGGCATAAAAAACAACTGAAAGATAAAGTTGATACCAATATTGCCGTCACCTATCACAATATATTGCCCAGTAGCTTGGCTTACAAAGTCGGCTTTAAAACGCAGCGCATTCGCGATGATTTTAACCGCGGTTTGCAATATTTGCGCAGCAGTGGTCAGTATCAGGCGCTATTCGATAAATACATTCAGTAGTTTTCCATCGACCAAGCCCGACAGACTATTAGTACAACAAATAATGCGAATCTATAATTAATGGCTATTATTTAAATGTTCGTATATTTGATAGGTCTCTTATGAAAAAAATGATATTAATTGTTGGGATGTTATTGATTTTCCCTCTTTTTGTTCACGCTCAAAAGTTAGATATCGCCTTTGGCATGAACAGGGCGCCATTTGTATTTAATTATCAGGGGGAGTGGCAGGGGATAGAAGTCGATATCTTACGTGAGGCGTTAGCTTTCTCCGGGCATGAAATAGCCAGTAGTATTCATGTATCCAATAAACGTCTGGTCATGGCAGTACCAAAAATGGGGTTAGATGCAGCGGTAAAAGTGAAATCGGCCCAAGATGGCAGCTTTTATTCCGATGTTTATTTAGAGCATAAAAATCTCGTGATTAGCCGCAAAGATCAACAACTGTCGATTAAAACTTTGGTAGATATCAATAAATACAGTTTGGCTGCTTGGCAGAATGCAACACAGCATCTTGGGGAGAAATTTGCATTTATTGTCAGCCCCTCGCAGCTGCATAAAAATGGTGGGGTTTACCAGGAATATGCGAGTCAAAAAATCCAGAATGTGGTGTTTTGGCACAATAGAGCCGATCTGCTTATTATTGATAAACATATCTTTCTATGGCATAAAAAGCAGCTAGCAGGAGAATATCAGACCAATGTAGAGCTTAACTACCACGATATATTGCCCAACAAAGGGAAGTTTAAAGTGAGTTTTAAAAGCTCAAAAATTCGCGATGATTTCAATAGAGGTTTGCAAAATCTGCACACTACTGGCAAATATCAGGCGATTTACGATAAATATATTAAGTAGTGTTTATTACCCTTTTGTTACTTTCCTAGCTCTGTAATGATGTTTTTACTTTCCCGCTGTTAAAACTGTGGCGTGTTACACTTTATCGCAATAATAAAGAGGTACCGAGCAGCGATATAAATAACCAGAGGAGATCAATAATGGATGAGTTATACAGCGCAGAATTTAGCATTAACGGTAAAATTCAGTCGTTACAACAGTGGCGCGGGCAACCAATTTTAGTGATCAATACCGCCACTAAATGTGGCTTTACCCCTCAGTTTGAAGGCTTAGAAGCCCTGCATAAAAAGTATGCAGGTCAGGGCTTAAAAGTGATAGGTTTTCCCTGTAACCAATTTAAAAACCAAGAGCCAGAAACGGATGAAAATATGGCAGAAGTCTGCCTGTTAAATCACGGTGTGAGCTTTGATCTTACTCACAAAGTGGATGTAAAAGGGGATAATATCCATGCTGTCTTTAAAGCACTCACGGAACATGCGCCTGGAATCATGGGCTCTAAAGCTGTGAAGTGGAATTTCACGAAATTTTTGATCAGCCCAGATGGCAGCAGTATTGAGCGATTTGGCTCTATTACCAAACCTGCGGCGATTGAGCCTAAAATAGTGGCGATATTAGATAAATAAGAGCGAAAAATGTGTCTTAAATAATAATCATTAAGATTAATTGCTTACCATTATTGTTATTTTCCTTATGAAAAATCTCAAACCCCGCTCAATTGCCATTTATGGCGTTGGCATTGGCAAAAAACAAGATAATATCAGATCCTTAACAGTCTAAAAGAGCTTTGGCACCTTCCTCGCCAAAAGCTACTTTAGGCTATTTTTAGGAATCTTTATGTCTGCTCTAACAATAATCCTAGATTCGGTAGTTAAGTTCGAAAAAGCTGTGCAAGAAATTGGTGTGCATAGGAAATTAGAAAATTTAGTGGTCACCTTATTGGTGATGAGAATGTTTTCTGGTTTTCTAGGTGCATTAAGATCTTGTGCAGACTTGCGTGATGCAACTGCCGGATTTAGGATAATCACGCTGATATTAGGCGCGGTTTCTCTAACGGCTACCGCAGCCACCCCTGAAAGTTTGATCGGCGATGAGCGCGCGGTTAAAGAACATTTTGCGCAAGATAAAATACAAACTCTGAGCGCTGCACAAGTGATCAAACATGGAAAAATGTTGTTCAACGCCAAATTCACCGCGCTAGATGGCGCCGGCAGACCTGCTGCCACCTCCTCTGAAGTACCGGTCAAAAAAGACCCGGGAATCTCTCTGGCAATGTTTAGAACGGCGGGGCCTGATTCTAATGCCTGTGCTGGCTGTCACAATCAGCCGGGTTCTGGTGGTGCCGGGGAATTTGTAGTGAATGTATTTGCCTCCTCTGGTGTGACCAACGTCGATTTTGATACTCTGGAACCGCAGTTTTCCAACGAGCGAGGAACGCCCCATTTGCATGGCAGTGGGTTAGTGGAGTTACTGGCGCGAGAAATGAGCGCGCAGTTACAGGTTATTCGCGCCAATGCAGTGGAGCAGGCACGCACTAGCAAACAGTCGGTAACAGCAAAGCTGGTGGCAAAGGGTATAGACTTTGGCGAGTTGATTATTGGCGCAGACGGTTTTATTGATATCTCAAAAATACAGGGCGTCGATCACGACTTGATCGTTAGACCTTTTAGCCAAAAAGGCGTGTTTACCTCGCTGCGTCAATTTACCATTAACGCGATGAATGCCCATCACGGCATTCAAAGTAATGAGCGCTGGGGTAAACAGTGGACGCACAGTAACGACTTCGATGAAGACGGTTATAGCAATGAAATTAGCAGCGGTGATTTAACCGCCATCTCGGTGTATCAAGCAAGTATCCAAACGCCGGTGCAGATTCTCTCCCAAGACAATGTTTTAAAACAGGCGGCGCTGGAAGGCGAGCAGTTATTTAAGTCCACGGATTGCACTGCGTGTCACACCCAATACCTACCTTTGAAATCATTAGTATTTGCTGAGCCCGGCCCCTACAACAACGCGGGTAACTTACGCCAAAGCGATGGGCAGCCGATCTATCAATATCCGCTGAGCAGCGAGGGGTTGAGTCAGGATGCGCAGGGCAATTGGCTGATCCCAATTTTTTCTGATTTAAAGCGCCATGTGATTGCCGATAGTGACAAGCCGCACTTCGCCAATGAGCGTTTGTCGCAGCGTTTTATCGCTATCGATGAGTTTATGAGTGCCAAGCTTTGGGGGGTGGGCAGTACTGCACCTTTCGGGCATCGCGGTGATGTATCTACCTTAATGGAGGTGATTTTGCACCACGGCGGCGAGGCGACGGACTCTAGGGTGAAATTTGAGGCCCTAAGTGATTTAGAGCGCAGAAAAATCGTCGAATTTCTGAAATCTCTGCAACTAACCACTGCGCAGGAGAGTAATTAATGAAGATTCAAAAATACCTATTATGTAGCGCTCTGTTAGTAGCAGCTAATCAAGGGATGGCGGTGCAAGCGCCGCAGATGCAAGAGGAGACCGACAGCTCGGGAATCCAACACCAATATACGGGTGGTTGGGAGTATTTTGTTGGGGGTGGGGTGGCTGTCTTTGACTGCAATAACGATCAATACCCCGATCTATATTTTGCCGGTGGCGCAGCGCCTGCAGCGCTGTATATCAACCAATCGACCTTGGGGCAGGCGCTTAAATTTAATAAAAATCTAGTCTCTAGCTTAGCGTTGGAAGCGGTGACAGGTGCCTACCCGCTGGATATCGATAACGATGGTATTTTGGATCTCGCGGTATTGCGTGTGGGGGAAAATATATTGTTTAAAGGTCTGGGCAATTGTCAGTTTGAAAACGCCAATAAAGAATGGGGATTTGACGGTGGCAGTGCCTGGACCACCGCCTTTGCCGCGACTTGGGAGAGTGATAACAGCAAACCTAGTTTAGCTTTTGGAAACTATGTGGATCGCTCACTCCCCGGCTCGCCGTTTGGTACTTGTCACGATACTGATTTTTATCGCCCTGATGGGGCTGGAAAATATAGCCTGAACACCCCACTAAGTCCCGGTTACTGTTCATTGTCGCTGTTATTTACCGATTGGAATCGCTCTGGTACGCCCAGCTTAAAAATTGCTAATGATCGTCAGTATTACCGTGGTGAGGGGCAAGAGCAGCTGTGGAAAATTCCCGCAGGAACAGCGCCTTCTCGCTACACTGCCAAAGAGGGTTGGCAGCGCCAGCGTATTTGGGGGATGGGCATTGCGGCGGCGGATTTAACCGGTGATGGCAAGCCCGATTATTACGTCACTAGCATGGCCGACAACAAATTGAGCACTTTAGCCTCAGCCGATGGCACTCCGAATTTCAAAGATATCGCCAGGGTGCGTGGGGTCACTGCACACCGACCCTTTGTTGGCAGCTCAGTGTTGCCATCAACTGGTTGGCACGCTCAGTTTGAAGATGTGAATAACGATAGTTTTAGCGATTTGTTTGTGGTTAAAGGCAACGTCGAGGCGATGTCTGATTTTGCGCTGTTAGATCCCAATAATTTGTTTTTAGGCACCCCACAAGGCAAGTTTATCGAGTCCGCAGAGACGGCCAATCTGTTGAGTTTGCACCGCGGTCGCGGCGGCTCTTTAGTCGATCTGAACTTAGATGGTTTATTAGATGTGGTGGTGGTTAATCGTGAACAGAACGCGCAATTGTGGCGCAACTTAGGTGCAGGCTCCAATAACAAAAGTGCGGCGATGGGTAACTGGTTAGGGTTGAAAATTGTGCAGCCAGAGGGCAATAATCGCAACGCAATAGGCGCCTTTATTGAAGTGCGCGTGGCGGATAGAACACAGAGTCGTGAGATCACGGTAGGTGGAGGTCATGCTGGAGATAAAGCCCACTGGCATCACTTTGGTATAGGTGTCGCAGAGCGCGCGGTTGCCAGGGTGCAGTGGCCCGATGGTAAATGGAGCCCCTGGATTAGATTGTTTGCCAATCAGCACGCGCGTATTAGCCGTGATAAATCAACGGCGGATACTTGGCTACCTTTTGCCAGTGCTAAAAAACTAGCAGAGCAATAAATTCTCAAATAAGAAGAGGCTTCACCCAATAAAAAAAGGTGAGTTATATGCTCACCTTCTTTCGGTACTACCTTCTAATCCTCAACGGTCGCGATCAAACTTGCGTTACCACCTGCGGCTGTTGTGTCCACACACAAGTGACGCTCAAGTATAAAACGCTCAGCTGAGCACTCATTAATGATAGGGATTAAGGTACCCGAGCGCTGTGCTAAGGCGATTCTATATTGGCGTAACTGCGTAGTATTGGCATCACTGGCTAAGGCGCTAAAGTCCTGTAGCTGCGTTAATACGCTGGCATCAATGCCGGCACTGATGAAGTTGATTGGAATGGCGAGTTTCGCCGCACTTTCATTCAGCGCTGTTAAAGTTTGCTGCTCTTCAGTATTAACGACAGCTAACACAGCATTACCTTGGGAGAGTGCGCTTAGGGCGAGGGCAAGGGCGTTATTCAAATCATTGGCAATACACAATATATTACCGCGTGCCGCTTCGCGCAGCACATTTAGCTCACCGGTTGGTCCTGGCATATGGCGGGCAGGTGCGCTGTGAGCGATAGCATTGAGGGCACTCTCAAGACTAATCAGCATGTCGTTCTGTCCGTTAATCCATTGTCTGAGAGCAATATGGCGCGCTTCGATGTTTGGCCAATGCGCGTTGCTAGGCGTGTTTAGTGCACTGAGTTGGTCTTGAAGTTGCGCTGTGCTCAATGAGTTTTGAGCATTTTTACTCGCTGCGCTGTGGCAGCTCGCAGGTTGTAAGAAGCGCTTTAAATAGTGCGGGCCACCCGCTTTAGGGCCAGTGCCAGATAAACCCTCGCCGCCAAAGGGTTGGGAGCCGACAATCGCGCCTATCTGATTGCGATTAACGTAGGCATTACCGACCTTGATGCGGCTCACAAGCTGCTGCACACGGCTATCAACTCGGCTGTGTAAACCGAAGGTTAGGCCGTAGTTTTGTGCATTGATAGCATCTACTACCTTGTTAATGTCTTTACCTTTAAAGGTAGCGACATGCAGTATCGGGCCAAATATTTCCTCGCCCAACTCTTCTATACCTTCTACCTTGAGTACAGTCGGTGCTATGTAGAGTCCTTGAGCCGGCGTATCCATAGTCTTTAACAACTTGCCGCGTTTTTCATAGAGCGCACAGTGATCAATGATTTTTTGTTGGGCGGCTTTATCGATCACCGGGCCGATATCATTACTCAGCTGCCAAGGATTACCTAAGATCAGTTGATCCATTGCGCCGTAGAGCATGGCTAATAGCTCATCGGCGATTTCCTCTTGCACATATAATACTCTTAGCGCCGAGCAGCGCTGCCCAGCACTTTGAAAAGCGGATGCTAATACATCGCGCACTACTTGTTCTGGCAGGGCGGTTGAATCGACGATCATGGCATTAAGGCCGCCAGTTTCGGCAATCAGCGGTGCATCGGGAGCAAGGTTTTGCGCCATGGCTTTATTGATATATTGTGCCGTTGGCGTAGATCCAGTAAAACAAACCCCGCCAATGCGGGCATCAGAGGTTAGCAGCGCGCCTATTTTAGCGCCTTTGCCGGGTAGTAGTTGCACTACATCGGTGGGAATACCCGCTAGATGCATCAATTCAATCGCTTTCGCGGCGATTAAGACTGTCTGCTCAGCGGGCTTTGCCAATACAGTATTGCCAGCACCAAGGGCTGCAAGAATCTGACCGGTAAAAATCGCCAGTGGGAAGTTCCAAGGGGAGATACAAGTGATGACGCCACGCGCTTGGGCTGTGGCATCCGTTTTAAGGGTTTGGTCTGCGTAGTAGCGGGCGAAATCCACCGCTTCGCGTAGCTCGCCAATACCATCCAACAATGTTTTCCCCGCCTCACGGGTGGCGAGTGCAAAAAACTCGGCAGCGTGTTGCTCGTATAGATCGGCCAGTTTATTTAGGCAATCAGCTCGGTGCACGGCGCTGGTGGCACTCCAGCTATTAAACGCTTGTTGTGCCTTGTCTATAGCTGCATGCACTTCATCGGTGCTCGCCTCACGTACTTTACCTACTAAGTCGGAGGGATCGGCAGGGTTGTAAATAGCGACATATTCGACATTTTCAGACTCTAGAGTCAGTGTGGGAGCGCCCTGCCATTGATGGTCTTTAAAAATGGCACGGGCTGTGTCTATCTCCATCACATCTTTATGATCGGTCACATCCCAGCCCTTGGCATTGATTCGCTCGCTGCCATAAAGATTCTTTGGTAGCGGAATCAGTTGGCTAGAGATTTGATCGCTGAGCGCTAATACGGCATCGATAGGATCGCGGGCGATGTCAGCAGGCTTGATACTGGTATCGACAATTTGGTTAACAAAAGAGCTGTTGGCTCCATTTTCCAGTAATCTGCGCACTAAATAGGCGAGTAAATCCTTGTGGGCACCGACTGGCGCGTAAATGCGGCATTGAGTTCCCTTACTGGTAAATACTTGGTGATGCAGTGATTCGCCCATGCCGTGCAATCTTTGAAATTCGTATTGATTGGGGTTTAATTGCTCGGCGAGATGTAAGACTGCAGTCACAGTATGGGCGTTGTGGGTGGCGAATTGTGGGTAGATGCGATCTGTCATCTGCACCAATTTTTTCGCACAGCAGATGTAAGACACATCGGAGTTTAGTTTACGGGTGAAAACCGGGTAGCCATCCAGGCCAAATACTTGAGCACGTTTAATCTCAGCATCCCAATAGGCACCTTTTACCAGACGCACCATCACTTTGCGGTCGAGTTTTTCAGTTAGTGCATATAGCCAATCTAAGACAAAGCTAGCACGGGGGCCAAAGGCCTGTACCACTATGCCAAAGCCATCCCAGTCTTTAAGTGCAGCATCAGACAACACCGCCTCTATCACATCCAAGGAAATGTCTAGGCGATCGGCTTCTTCGGCGTCGATGTTGAAGCCCATGTTAGCCGCTTTTGCCTGCTTCGCCAGCTGTAAGGTACGCGGTACTAAAATCGCTAAAACCTGGTCGCGCTGACCGTATTCGTATCTTGAAAAGAGCGCTGATAATTTAACGGAGATACCGGGGTTTTTACGAATATCTTGGTGTTGGCAAGCGGTGGCTAATTGAGCGATAGCGTTTGAGTAAGAGGTTAAGTAGCGCAGTGCATCATCCTCGGTACGCGCGGCTTCCCCGAGCATGTCATAGGAATAGGAATAGCCCTGTTTTTCGTACTTTTTGGCGCGTTTACAGGCCTCTTTGATGTCGCGGCCCAATACAAACTGGCTGCCTAGCTCTTTCATCGCTTGGCCCACGGCAGTGCGCACTAATGGCTCTCCTAATCTTTTTACTAGGGAGCGAATAGCTTTGGCTACGTTATGCTCTTGGCTCTGTGGGTTACTTGGCGCAATCACTTTTCCGGTGAATAGCAGCGCCCAAGTAGAGCTATTCACTAGTGAGGAGTTAGAACTGCCCAAGTGAGAGTGCCAATTACCACTGCTGATTTTGTCTTCGATTAACGCGTCGATGGTGTAAGAGTCCGGCACACGTAATAATGCCTCGGCAAGGCACATCAAGGCGACGCCCTCTTTGGTGGTCAGGCCGTATTCGGCGAGAAACTTTTCCATCATCGATGGTTTGCCAATTTTGCGCACATCAGTGACTAATTGCGCGGCCTGCGCGGAGATGGCCTGACGTGTTTGCATGTCGATGTCGGCATTGGCGATTAGCTGTTCTATCACTTGCTGCTCTGGCGCAAGGTAATAGTCGTGAATGCTTTGGCGAATGCTCGAAAGTGATAGGCTCATAAATAACTCCAACGGGATTTGTTTTCGTTATTCTAGCAATAGCTTGATAGGAGAATTGTCTTAAGAAAATGTAATATGTTTAATTTTTAGCTAAATAATAAGAAGGCAGTAGTGATAAAGCTATGCTAAATGCGTAAATATAGTGAATTATTAACATGAATATCGAGACTAATCAGCGAGTCGTCTCGATATTTTATTTACCATCAAAAATGGCTGTTTTCTAAGCGGGATTACTGCGTAATAGCCACTTTTTCTGCCAGTATAACATGGGTAATAACAGCGTAATAATGATACCAGCGTAGAGCATATTGGCGCCGATAGAAATGCCAATGGCAATAAAGAAAATACAACTTAATAGTATCGCGGGCTGATACCTTTTACTCAGGAGTTTGAAGGCCGACAACATTGTCGCGCTATAGATAAGCACAAACACGCCATTGGTCCAGGCGATTAACTGCTCAAGTTGCTGATCAAAAGCAAAGGTGATAATGATCGCTAACGCCATGGACAGGCTGATTGCCTGCAGCGACCTAATAGGTACGTTTTGACTGTTAATTTTCTTAAAATACTGTGGTAATACTTTATCGCCACTGAAACTACACAGCAGTTTTGAGGCGCCAGCGACATAGACGTTGATGGCTGCCATACCACTGGCCACGCCCAACACGCCGATTACTTGTGCACCGTAGCCGCCGAGTAATTGGTCAAATATATCAACGAATCCCAACGAGCTAGTATTAGGTATCACCAGTAATAGGTAAGTACAGGCCAGATAAATAGCACCGACTAAGACAGTGCCTATCATCATTGCTGGCAGCATATCACGCTTGGGGTCTTTAAAATCTGTGGCTAAATGAGACATTGCCTCCACCCCTAGAAATCCCCAGAACGCGAGTCCTGCAGCGCTCATCACCACCTCATAATCAGAGTGGCTCAACAGATTAGATAAAGTGTATTTGGGTGTGTTGACACCGGCGGCGCCAAGCATGGCCACCACAATGCCTAAAATGATGAGGGTTAATACAAACTGCAATTTAGCCGATACTTGTACGCCTTTAATGTTTATCCAATACAGCAGTAGAATAAGTCCTAGTTGTATCGCTAAGCTGGTTAGCCCCTGGGCCGGAAACAGCACATAGACAAATTGAAAGGTGATGAGTATCGCGGCGGCGCTGCCAAAGGGGATCAACAGTAAAAAACTTAAACCGACACTGCGACCAAGCAAGCTGCCGAAAGCTTTTTCGACAAAGTGGGCGGGCCCGCCAGCATGAGGGAATTTACTGGATAACTGACCGAATACCAATGTCACCGGAATAATAGCAAAGGTGAGTAATATCCATGCCCAGAGAGCGCCGTTTGCCGCGATGTTTATAGTGAGCTGGGGCAAAATGAAAATGCCGGTGCCTAATAGTGTGGTGGCCATTAGTCCAGCACCTTGCCAGCGGCCAATTGTACCTGTTGTCTGTTGCATGCTTATCTCTTCAATATGTAGTCATAATATATAATCTTATTTGAGTATACTGTAAATGTTTTTGGCAAACTGCGCGTGTAAGCCTTCAATGTGACGGCAAATGTTGTCAAACTGACGCTTTGATATACTCAAAGGTTTATCTAGTGGATAAGTTCGATCAAGCCATCATCCAGGCGCTAAAGCAAGATGCGCGTCAGAGCATCTCCAGCATTGCTGAGCAAGTGAATTTATCGCGCTCGTCAGTGACAGCAAGGATAAAAAATTTAGAACAAAAGAAAGTGATTCGCGGTTATCAAGTGCTGCTCAGTGAGTCTCAAAAAAGTGCGGTGAGCGCCTATTTAGAGATTAAAAATGTCAGTACCTGCTGCGAGGACTTGCTCGCTGTCTTTAATCAAATGCCCGAGGTCATTACCTGTCACGGTATCACAGGTGATATGGATCTATTGATGTTTGTCAAAGCGCCCAGTATGCAAAGACTGCATGAAATCCGCGAGTATATTGATGCGCACGACAGTATCGCCAAGGTGAAAACTCACGTAGTGATGAGTGAGTGGATCAATAACCGCGGGGATTAGCCTATTTCTTCTCAATGCTAATTTCTTGCTCATTAGCGACTTCCGTTGGCGCGATAGGTACTTCCTCAGCAGAGTTTGGTTGCTCCTCGAGTTTTAAGTCCTCTTTGTTATCAGTCTCTTTTGTATCGATAGGCGGTTCATCTTTTTCTTTTTCTTCTTCGCTGGTCGTCACTATGTCAGTTATTTCAGTGCTGCTCTCGGGTTTGATGATCGTTTCATCCCAATGTAAATTGTGATGGCTAAAGCCATTTTGTACTATGGGTTTAATCACTTCAAAATAGGGTGAAACGTCAAAGTCTCTGGGGGCAAACAGGCTGGGGTCGCGACGCCTGTGCATTTTCCGGTAGCTGTCTATACGCTTAGAATCACTGGGGTTTTCATAAGTGACATCCGGCAAAATCGGGTAGTTAATAGATTGAAATGCCTGGGCAATCAGCGATGAACAAATAGCTCTTGTAGGATCTCCACTGCCAAGGGACAGCGCTTTGCGGCGCCAGCGCGCAGGAATTGGTGGAGTGGGAATTAAGTATCTGGCGAGGTCAAAGATATTTTTTAAATCATAGCTGTTGCCCATGCGCGAGACGGCGAATTGGATAACATCATTTATCTCGCTTTCAGAGAGTCCTATCGGTCGGCAAATGCGGCTGTGTTGCTCGTGATACATGCTTAATGGGACTGCTCTTACGCCTGCTTCCACATCTACTTCTAGCAGGCATAAAGGCTCCACGCCCTCTTGCGTGCCTAAATGATCGCCAATGTAGAGCATTGCGTGCGACCAAGTGGACTGGGTGAAAAACTTAATACTGGTGCTGAAGCGGCTGGTCCCTTCAATTAATAAGATGTCGCCTTTGCGCAAGGTTCTCTGGAGTAACTGTGGGTTACTGGTCGAAAATAAATCGTCATTTGTTTGGGGCTTGGCAAGAAAATGTGCAAGTTTACCGCCGATATAACTAAAAAATCTCACAACCAACTCCTTATGTGGCATTTACACTAAAAATTATAAATCGTAGCTCTCAAATTTTTAGCAATTAGTGCTACTGACAAAGCGATGTAAATTACCTCCATCTATAATATTTATAGTAGTGCCGCAATATATACAAGAATTTATCAAAGTGTAAGCTGCTTATGGTATTGCGGTTAAAGACTTAATAAAGTGGTAATTTTTGAATTTAATCAGCATAGGTTAAATATAGCAGATAATTTAATAATACCTAAAATATTGATTAGAGGGGATAAAATAGCTTCTATCTGCAATATTTTACGAATAACCCTTAGTGACTTACGTTGCTCTGAAAACGGTGTTATTGGACATGGTTTTTATCACTATCAATACATGCCTAAAGCAGTGCGTCATTAACAATGTTGACTGTAATGCCAAGCGCCACAGTCTTTAAAGACATGTTATGATGATGTTTTTCCTAAGGTTCAAAAAGAAAATGGCGCAGTTATACTTTTATTATTCGGCAATGAACGCCGGAAAATCGACCTCTTTACTTCAATCTTCGCACAATTACACCGAGCAGGGGATGCAGGTACTGCTGTTTACCGCTGCCGTTGATGAGCGGGTAGAGAAAGGCGTCATTGCCTCACGTATTGGACTGCGCAGCGATGCGTTAGTGTTTGAGCCGGACACTCAACTCTATACGCAGATCAATGAATTTTTTGAAAAGAGTGAATTGCACTGTGTGTTTGTGGATGAGGCGCAATTCTTATCCCGCGATCAAGTTGATCAATTGGCCAGAGTGGTCGACAGGCTAAATATTCCGGTACTTTGTTATGGCATACGCTCAGACTTTCAAGGAGAGCTGTTTCCTGGGAGTCAGCGTTTATTAAACATCGCCGATAAACTCACAGAGCTTAAAGCTGTGTGTCACTGTGGTCGTAAAGCGACGATGGTTGTCAGGCGAGATGCGCAGGGCAATACCGTCAGCGCAGGTGAGCAAGTAGTGATTGGCGGCAACGACAGTTACGAGTCTATGTGCCGCAATCACTTTTTCTTGTCGGTCGGAACTTATTAAAATAATTTCGCAGTAGATTTGTGCTGAGTCCGACAGGCTCCTATATGGCGCAGCTAACACCTGTGCCTTTAAGACCACAGTAGCCATCGGGGTTTTTCGCCAGGTATTGCTGGTGGTATTCCTCTGCGTAGTAAAATTCCCCCGCGGCTATTACCTGCGTTGTAATCTTATCCACAACACCTTCATCAGCTAAAGACTGTTGGTAACTTATCAGCGATGCTTGTGCTTCTATCTGCTGGGCATCGTTAAGTGTATAGAGACCAGAGCGATACTGGCTGCCTATATCTGCACCTTGGCGCATGCCCTGAGTCGGATCATGGGATTCCCAAAATACTTTTAGTAACTGCCCATAGCTAATGAGTGCAGGGTCAAAGATCACCAATACCGCTTCTGTGTGGCCGCTAAAACCGCTGCAAACTTCTTTATAACTGGGATTTATAGCGTCGCCTGCGATATAACCTACCGCACTGGAGTAAACCCCTTGCTGCTGCCACATTTTGCGCTCGGCACCCCAAAAACAGCCCAAGGCAAAAATAGCTTGCTGCAGATGCGCGGCGAAAGGTGGCTTAATTGGATGGCCAAAAACAAAGTGCTCGGTAGCTGTCACTAGGGGTTCTGTACGACCCAGCGGTGTGTCGGCATTGATAGGTTTGATTTTATCAAACAGAGAAAAGTCGCTCATGTGAACCTCGTTAAGCTAAATACAATGCACAGATAATAACTTAACTAAGGTGAATTTACAGCTAAAAGGCAGTGGCATTTTTGTGCCGCAGCCCTAGAGGCTTGAGCAATCGTTACCAGAAAAAGTAGATTTGTATTTAGTCCGATAAACTCCTAGCCCGGATATTGCATGCAATATTCGGGCTAGATAGGCATTTTTGACATAAGTGATGCTGATTTTGGCGAGCAGCTTCCCGCCGTTGCAACAGCGACAAATTTATTGTGCGCTATCTTGTAGCCAAATTTCATTGACGTAACTACGCAGCTGTTTACTTTCCCGGCGCTTTTCAATGGCGCGTCGCGCGTGTCCCATGCGCTTGGAGCGCTGTTGTTTCTTGCTAAGCGCTTGATTCTCCTCAAAGCCAATGGCGGCGTTGAAAAAATCAATTTCGATATTGGTATTTTCGAGGGAGCTATAATGATTCATGATCTTATCTCTCTTTACTTTGATTTAACCCATGGCTTTGGGCGTCTTTGTTGTAAAGAAAATAGCGATTAAATATGACCATAAGATGACAGAAAAATGATAGCTTGAATTTGAGAGGAGTGTTTTAGCAGGAGAGTTTAGGAGGGTTGAGAGGATTCAACCCCCGGATAATGGCAGTTATTCTAAGACGTAGTAATCGTCAAGATTTTCAGATAACTGCTTTTTTTCATTGTGTTTTTCAATGGCGCGCCGAGCCTCCAAGACTCGCTTTGAATGCATCTGCTTAGTTTCGTTTTGCCGGTTTTCGTTATAGCCAATAATAGTATCGACAATGGTATTTTTTAAAGTAACTTTCTCAGTAGTATTCATTTTTTATTGCCCCTCAAATAAAGAACAGCAGTTGTCAGAAAAAAGATTAGCTGCTGAACTACGCTCTGACGTAGATCAATAATTAAACAATAGCAAGAAAAAGTCAAATATTTGATTTTTGTGGAGTTTTGGCGACAATTAAGCCGCCAAATTAATATTCAATAACTGCGCTTGTCGTTTTGGCGTAAATTGCGCAAGCTGCGTTTGATGGTTTTTAGATGCTCTAGCACTCTAGGGCCAAGTCTCATAGCGACACCGACTGCCAGCACATCGATCACTACTAAGTGCAAGACTCTTGAAGACATCAGTGTACTAAGGTCTTTGTCCTCTTCCACATCGACAGGAATAGAGATACTGGCTAAATCTGCTAAAGGCGTGTTGCCTGGGCAGAGTGTCACTAAGGTGGCTCCCGTTTCGCGAACCAGCTTGCAGGTGTGCAGCATGTCTTTAGTGCGCCCTGTTTGCGAGATAGCCACCACTACATCTTGCTCGTTCATAGTGACCGCAGAGATGATTTGCATATGCGGGTCAGAGTGGGCCGCCGCTGAAATCTGCAGGCGATGAAACTTGTGTTGCGCATCTGAGCAGACCGCAGCGGAGGCACCAAAGCCATAAAATTCAATACGTCGTGCACTGGCCAGGGCATCGATTGCCGCCTCTACTCTGGCTGATTCTAGGTGATCGCGAATATGAATTAAGTTGCCGATCATAGAATCAAAAATTTTCTTTTGAAAATCCGTGACGCTGTCATCGCTGTCTAAGGTAAATTGCTCAAAATTAGGATTACTGGCGAGGTCTTGCGCCAAAGTCATTTTGAAGTCTTGAAAACCGTCATAGTTAAGCGCTCGACAGAAGCGTACTACAGTAGGCTCACTGACGTTGGCCTTTGCGGCAAGATCGACAATGCGCATGTGAATGACATCTTCTGGGTTTCCCAACACGTAATCAGCTACTTTTTGCTCTGATTTTCGCAGGCTTTCTCTAGCACTGTTAATTGATTTTATTAGATTGTTAGCGCTCAAGGTGTTTTCACTCTTAAAGTTATTATCCCTCGATTCTATATGGATATCTGCTTAGATAAAATCATTATATAGGTTACCTATAGGTAAACTGTTCAAATAGGTAGGATTCGCGGCTAATTGGGCCTTGTTACTGGAACATATTCGGCGATAGTCGTGAAAAAATCACGTAATTGGCTGCAATTATAGTAAATAACTTTACAATATGGATATCAGTTAGGTGCTTTAAAGCATTTACTCAGCGCTACAAAAATTGGAAAACGGTATGAATGATAATATCTCTTTAGAAACGCAACTTAAAGCCTTCGATAAAGCTAAACTCACCGCATACTGCGTGGCTATCTCGACAAGAGCGTTTCCAAATTTTGCACTGTTTAGCAACTTGGTTGAATTTGGCGATGCGAAAAAGATGGCCAATGTCATCGATGGTATCTGGCAGTCATTAGTGCCAGGCGGCGCTAAAATGAACTTTGAGCTGCAACTGAGTAAAGTTGAAGACAACATGCCCGATCTAGATGTTTTTGATATGTATGGCGCAGCACCTGCTCTGGATGCGATCACTTGTCTGCACGCTACGATTTCCTGCCTATTGCTCGGTGAATTTGAAGAGGCAGTAACTATAGGTTTGGTCTCTCGTGAAACCGTTGCCAGCTTCATTGAAATGTCTGAGGGCGATGATCAAATGTCTGATGAAGAGATCATGCGCTTAATCAGTAATCACCCGTTAACAGAACAAGAGGAAGAGTTCCAAGGCCAAGTGATCGAACTTTTAGAGGGCAGCAAAAGCCTTAACAAAGAGTTTATCGCTTCTCTTAAAGCACTGGCTACCAACGAAGGCGTTAGTAATATCGGCATTAGTGTCGAGTAATCAATACTGCGCTCCCGCTTCCCCCCTCAGTTTCAGAAAGAATAACCGATGATTAGAATAGGTTTACTACTCCTTGTTGTCCCCTGTCTTATGTTGATGGGTATGTATTTACCGGAACAATCCAGTATTGCTGATTGTCTTGAAATAGGCGGCTCCTTCGATTTTCAGAGCGCCAGCTGCGATACTCTCAATACTCATCCAAGCTCAACTTTCATGGCTCGGCATACGTTACTGGTTAACAGCGCTATGTTATTGGCACTGCTGGGATTCTTTGTTTGTTTAATTGGCTTGTACCGGCCTAAAAAGGTGCCAGAGGTACGATGATAAAAAAAATATTGTGGGCTTTATTGGTACTGCTGTTAGCTGCAGCGGTGATGTTCTACCTAGATCGCGAGCAGTGGGTTGCCGATTTTAACCAAGAGCGACAAGCGCAACAAAGCGAATTTATCCAGCAGGGCCAAGCCTTTGGCGAAAGCGCTAGTCAACAACAGTGTTTAGCACAGAGTCTGGAGAAACTGGGCAGTTGCTTTTCCTATGGCTGTACTTTAGATCACGGTGCCTATCTACGCGCTTGTCTGCAAGAGGCCAGCCCCAGTGAACAGTTTTGTCAGGATGTGCCTAGCTATCATAAAAAAGCCACGGAAGATGATAAAAGCTGGCTCAAAGATAACTGCTGGGATAAAAACTTAAACGGTGAGAGCTGTCGCTTTTTATACAAACAGCAAATACACTTTTGCTCCGTTAAATAATTCAGGATATAGAGAAAAGTAATGATAGGAAATCCAGTAAAAGGTGGTGGTTACGCACTGCGAGCGGTACATCTACTCTCAGAGAAAAAGTTGCGAGTATTTGTCTTAATCCCGCTTGTTATCAACATTGTATTATTCTCAGGTGCGCTGTATTTTATGTTTACCCAGTTGCCGGGTTGGATCGCTAGCTGGTTGAGCTTCCTGCCTAGTTTTCTGTCATTCTTAGAGTATGTTTTGTACCCGCTGTTTGCCGTGACCGCAATGTTGATGGTCTATTATGGCTTTAGCATTTTGGCCAATATCATTGCCGCCCCTTTTAACGGTATTCTCTCTGAGCGCGTGGAGCAGATGTTGGCTGGGCGCGAAGTAGCTGAGGAGAGTTTTAAAGAGCTGCTGGCTATTATCCCGCAGTCGATAGGCCGTGAGTTATCTAAGTTGGCTTATTATATCCCCCGCGTTATCTTGTTATTAATATTGAGCTTTATCCCCGGAATTAATCTCTTTGCGCCGTTTTTCTGGTTCTTGTTTGGCGCTTGGATGATGGCGGTACAGTACTGTGATTACCCCATGGACAATAATAAGGTGAGTTTCAAAGAGATGTTAGTGTTGTTAAAGAAGCAACGCATGACCAGCTTAGGCTTTGGCGCAGTAGTACAAGTGGCAATGATGGTGCCTATCCTAAACTTTATTATGATGCCAGTGGCGGTGATTGGCGCGACTATTTACTGGGTAGAAGAGCACCGTTAAATTATCATCAATAGCGATCCAGTAAAAATCCCGCCCCTATGTCGCGGGATTTTTTTTGATTAAAGCTCGCGGGCCCAGCTCTGCGCCCAAGGCACCGCCTCAAGCTCTGGCTCTAACGTCTCGCAGGAGTCAATGCTGAGCATTTCTTTTGTTTCCCTGCCCTGAAGTTTTAGCAGTATTTGCTGCATTTGCCGACCGCCACCGCAAAAAGTATCACCATAACCACTGTCTCCGAGAGCGATGACAGCAAAGGGGGTGTTGGTGATCAAGGGTAATTGGCGGTGAAGCTGCAAGTAAAAGTCTTCCAGGTTTAGCGGAATGTCACCTTGGCCGGTGGTTGAAGTAATCACTAAAATGGCACTGGCCTGCTGTAATTGCGCCACACCCGGTGAGCTGTATTGCTCTGCACTGTGGCCATCAGCGATTAAAGCGTCAGTGACAAGATCGGCAACTTCGCTAGCATTACCAAACACAGAACCTACAAATATTTTAATATCAGCCATCATTAACCTTAAATAATTATCAGAAATTAAGGGCAACACCCTCCTATATTCGGCTGTTGGACACCTTTTTAGACGCCGGAAGATAACGTCGTAGCAAGGCACGAATTGTAGTAAATGGTTGTTCCCTTTACAAGATTGGTAACGCCGCTAGGGCGAGATTTAACTAGTATAAATAGGTGTAGCGCCTTCACTCATTGAGTGAAAATTGATTTAGCAGTATTTTACCTATAACTCATAAGCTTGGCGCTAATTAATAGCGACTGCCAAATTTAGCATCATAATACAACGACGTTTATTTATCAGTGCCGAGTTGAGCAGAACTCTCTACAACTCAACCAAAGTCTCCAGTGGAAAGAGGCAGCTAAAAGTACTGCCCTTGCCCAATGCGCTGTCGATGTTTAGCTGGCCCTGATGTCTCAACACCACATTTTTTACTATCGCTAAGCCCAATCCCGAACCACCAGTGTCTGAAGATCTGTCATCATCCACACGGTAAAATCTTTCAGTTAATCTATCTAAGTGAATGGAGTTAATCCCTGGGCCATTATCAGTGACACTAAAGTAGCCGCCATGGTCATCACAGCGCCAGAGGATTTTGATTTCGCCACCCTCTGGGGTGTAGCGCAAGGCATTGTAAAACAAGTTGGAAAAGGCGCTATGCAGTTCTTTTTCCTTGCCTACTAGGCCGATGTTTTCTGCGAGATCAACACTGATATGATGTTTTTTCCCCTCGGCGGCCTGCTCGGCGCTATCCAGTATCGAGATAATTAAGCGAGAGACATTAATGGGCTCATCATCTAGGTTCATTTCAGTGGAGTCTAGGCGTGATAGCGTTAATAAATCGCCAATTAAACTCTGCATTCGGTCTGACTGTTGCTGCATTTGCAACATCGCTTTTTGCAGTGGCCTAGGTAAATTTCCCTGATCTAAAAAGGTTTCTAAATAGCCGCGAATAACGGTGAGCGGAGTGCGCAATTCGTGGGAGGCGTTGGCGACAAAATCTTGTCTGGTCTGCTCTAAACGGGTGAGGTCACTAATGTCACGTGCCACTAAGAGCTTTTCAGATTCACCAAATTCGGTGATGGTATATTGCAGTTCAATGTTGGCGTTGTGTGGGCTTTTTTGCAGTAGTGGTTCGCTGTAATCACCGCGCTGGCAGTAGCGAATAAAGCTGGGATCGCGCAGAATATTAAACAGTGGTTTATCTTGATCTGACTGGTTTTTTAGCCCGAGCAATTGCTCGCTAGCCAAGTTCCACCACTGCATATTAAATTGCTGGTCCAGTATTACCACAGCGTCTTTAAGGGCGGCGGAAAACTGTTGGAACCTGCTTAGTTTGTCCAGAAGTTGGGATTCACGAGAGCGGCGAATTTTACGGATGCGGTACAAGTGATCAAAGACATCGCCCCATTCCCCTTTAGCATCTGGTGGGTCTGTCACTAACTCTTGAGCGAGCCAGTGCTGCAGTTTGCGCAACTGGTGTATTTGCACCACTGACCAGATGAATAGCGCCAGCGCCAAAGTGTCAGCTATGTGGCCAATTAGCCAGCCGATAAATAGGGCGCAGGCTAAAAGCAGTGAAAAATGAGTAATAGCGCGGCTGGAAGCTTTTAGCAAAAGTGGCGTCCTGAGTAATGGCTAAAATAGAGGGTAAATAATTAGTGTTCATCGTTTTGGCTGAGCACTCACTATACGGAGCCTAAATCAAAAAGCTCAGAGACACCACTGCTAGTTGATAGTTGTGAGTAAGCTATTGAGTTTGCGTGGAAAAACGATAGCCTGTGCCACGTACCGTCTGGATTAAATACTCGTGGCGCTCCCCTAACGCTTTACGCAGACGCCTGATATGCACATCCACGGTACGCTCTTCTACATAGACATTACCACCCCACACCATGTCTAATAGCTGTGTGCGTGAATAGGCGCGATCTTGATGGGTCATAAAGAACTGTAGTAACCGATATTCGGTGGGACCTAGGTCTAAGGTGCTTCCCTCGGCACTGGCGCGGTGTGAAATAGGGTCGAGGATCAGTTGATCAACCTCGACAATTTGATCGACTCCCTTGGGAGTCACTCTGCGCAGTACCGATTTTAAACGCGCGACCAGTTCACGGGGCGAGAAGGGCTTGGTAATGTAATCGTCAATACCCGCCTCAAGGCCATGTACCTTATGATCTTCATCATCGCGGGCAGTGAGCATGATAATGGGGATGTCGGCGGTTAGCGCATCGCTGCGCAACCTGCGGGCTAATTCAATACCGCTCATTTTTGGCATCATCCAATCGAGTAGCACCATATCAGGTTGTTGATCGATGATGATTTGGTGAGCCAGATGCGCATTGTCAGCCTCCAGACAATGAAACCCTGCCATCTCCAACGCAACCGCAATCATTTGCCTGATAGAAGACTCATCGTCGACAATTAGAATTTTTTTCGCAGATCCCATCTTTTACCTCTTTGTCCCTAACTGTTATCTGCCTACATAATGGCGAGATCACATATATTGAGTGTGGCTACTATTACAAATCAAATTTGTGACAGAAATGTTACAACGCGAAATAAATATTGCTGTTAGTCAGTAGGCATAATCGAGCACGATAGCGATAAATACAGCCAAACCGGCGTAGTGGTTATTAAGAAAGGCTTTAAAACACTGCTCGCGCACTCTATCTTTGGTTAAATATTGTTGATAGCCAAAGAAACCAGCCATGACCACTAACCCCAAGTAGTAAATAATGCCTAAACCAGCACTGATGCCGACAGCCACAAACAGGCACAAAGTGGTGCACTGTAATATTGCATTGATTAGATTGTCGTATTTTCCAAACAAGATAGCCGTTGATTTCACGCCAATTTTTAAATCGTCGTCTCTGTCGACCATGGCGTACATCGTATCGTAGGCGACAGTCCAGCAAATTTTGGCAAAGTACAGTAGCCAGGCAATCAGCGGCAATTGTTCAGTGGTGGCGCTAAAGGCCATGGGGATGCCGAAGCCAAAAGCGGCACCTAATACCAGCTGCGGTAACTGAGTGAACCTTTTCATAAAGGGATAGCTAAAGGCGAGTAACAAAGCGGCAAACGACAAGTACACCGTCATTGCGTTGGTGGTCAGTAGTACCAGTAAAAACGCGGCACCCATCAATACCATAAACAGCGCTACCGCCTCTTTAGTGGAAATCAATTTTTGCGCCAGAGGGCGGTTAGCGGTGCGTTTTACTTTGCCGTCAATCTTACGGTCGGCAATGTCGTTAATCACACAACCTGCGGAGCGGGTGAGAAATACGCCTAAGGTAAATACCAGCAATAAGGTTAAATCGGGCAGCCCCTCACTGGCAATCCACAGTGCGCTAAGTGTGGGCCATAGCAGTAAATAACTACCGATAGGTTTGTCAAAGCGGGTGAGCTGCAGATAGATATTAAAACGCTGGGAGAGAGTCATAGTCAGGGTCTATTTTTTCTGTTGGTCAAAAGGGCTGGTGTGTAATGGGTTGTCGCCAGTATAGGTAAAAATACCTCGCAGACCAATAGTGGCTTACCCGAGAGATAAAAAACAGAGCGTCGCGCCCAAACTTTCTCACCGCTATCTAGCTGCAGCTGGCATATCTGGAAAGTGCCACGGCGCATCGTTGGGTCAGAAAATAATACACTGCCGAGTGAGCGGTTGCCCAAGTTGGCTAACTGCTGGTATTTGCCGGTTAAGGTGGAAGCGGGAATCACTGTGCGCGCTAGCACGTAGGTCTGATCATTGCCCTTGAGCTCCACTTCACGAATTAACGCCGCCTGGCGATTTTTTAGCTTTAGTACTTTCGCTTCACTGCGACAGGGAATAGCCCAACCCTGTTGTTTTAATGCCACTTTAAAATGATGGTTACTGGCGGCGATTAAGTGCGTGGTTAACGAGCCCCTGTCTAACAGCCAGGCTCGCCAAGGACGCGGTGCCTGTAAATTAGTTGGTCGTTGATAAGTGCTCCAGCGAGTGTCAAAGTTCGTTGCTAATAATGTGTCTTTGATGAACAAACCTTTGCTCCCGGGTAATGCTTGAAGGTTAAAACCTGATAAAATGTAGGGAACAGTGGAAATTCCCTGCTATTGCGGCTGAATAATAGCGACTTATGAATTTTGAATACAGCAGTCTATCGTAAAATTGAGTAATAATTAAATGTCGACAAACACCGAACAACAACAGCTTGAACTCTGTACTTCCTGGTTACAAAAAGTAGTGATTGGCATGAACTTATGCCCTTTTGCTAAACCTGTGGATAAAGCTGGCGGTATTCACTATGCCATTACTCAACAGTCTCAGCGCCAAGAGTTACTGATGTTTTTTGCCGAACAATTGCAGCTTATAGCGCAGGCAAAAGACACTGAAATAGCGACTTCGCTGGTGATTTATCCCCATGGTTTAGATGATTTCTACGACTATTTAGATTTTTTAGCGCAGTGCGAAAAGCTATTGGACAGCGGCGGGCACAGTGGCGTGTTCCAACTGGCTAGTTTTCACCCGCAGTATTTATTTGGCGGTGTCGACGCCACTGATTTAAGTCACTGGAGCAATAGATCCCCTTATCCCATCATCCATATCATTCGCGAGCAGCAAATGAGCGAAGTGTTGGCAAAGCACCCCAACCCAGACGCCATCCCCGAGCGCAATATCGCCTTTTTACAAGCGCTGGGAAGTGATGAGTTGATTAAACGTTTTCCGCCGTTTGGTGATTATGCGAGGGGAGAAAGCTAAAAGTCATAAGTCATAAGTCATAAGTCATTAGTCATTAGTCATAAGTCATTAGTCGTTAGTATCAAGACCAAAAGTCCGTATCTGCGGTTTTTCTCTGTGTAGCGCAGCGCCTCTGTGCTCTCGGTGGTAGAAATTCTTTAAAAGATTGGTTTACCACAGAGGGCACCGAGAACACCGAGGAAGGGATTAAATGACAAGAGACTTGAGAATCCTCGTTTTTATGGGTGCACTCGGAGCTGAAAAACTTTAATCTTCGACTAACTCCCCAAGGATTACTAACATTGAAAACTCGAGCCGTTCAACAACGTGACCTAGACAGCTGGGCCAATTTCAGGTTGCAGCTTTGGCCCGATTCTGGCGATGGTTATCGAGCGGAGTTAGTGGCCTATTTTGCAGGGGATTGCTCTGTGGTGACTCAAGCGTTTGTATTAGAAAATGATCAGGCGCAGTTATGTGGTTTTATCGAGTTAAATATTCGAAGTAATATCACTGGCAGTACAGCACCGAAAATGCCTTTCATTGAGGGCTGGTTTGTCGCTGGGGAATATCGAGCTTGCGGCTTTGGTGCAAAGTTGATGGCACGAGCGGAGCAGTGGGCGCAAGATCAAGGTTACACTGAGCTAGGTAGCGATGCAGAGGCTAATAATACCCCAAGTATTAAGGCGCATTTAGGCTTTGGTTTTCAAGAAACACAACGTATTGTCTGTTTTATCAAACAGTTAGAGTAGAGTCGGTTTTTTATCGCTATAATGCCCCCTCACTTACTCACAACCATCAAAATGAACTAACTTGTGATTATAAAGATTAGATCAAACCCCTATTTACAGCTGCTTAGCTTGTTTAGTTGGTTTTTTCTTTCCAGCGTTTTTCTTTTTAATAATATTAGTGCCGGTCAAGATAGCTGGCTGCAGCTGTGTACCCAACAGGGAATAAAGCTGGTCAATGTGGCTGTGCAAAGCGATGCAGCGCAGCATTCAGCAGAAGCTTGTGACTGTACTATTGACAGTTTTGTTGAGCAGCCCTCGCTGGAATTTACACCGCTGGTTGTCACGCAGCATTTTGCTTCGCACTATCACTTTCGCCCCGCCTCTGAGGCCTATCGGCCCGCTAACCCAAGAGCCCCTCCAGCGCTACGCGTTTAATCTTTATTCCACACGCTTATTACAGAACACCGCTCTGTTTTTTCGCGTACCTCATTAAAAATATCTTAGGCGAATATACGCACTGCGTTTGCTTGCCTAAAGCTTATTTTTAACCGTTTAAAAGAATTAGGTTATTCCCTATGAATAATATTCAACAGCAAGCCAGCGCGCGTCTGTCTAAGAAAACTCGTGCCTTTATTTATCAAACAACCTACCGCTGGCATTTTTATGCGGGTTTATTGGTCATTCCCTTTTTACTGATGCTCAGTGTGACTGGCACTGTGATGCTTTACGATGAACAAATACAAGACTTTCGCTATGGCGGAGTGCTGCATATTAGCGGACAGGGAGAGCTGTTAAGTCCCTCGGCACAACTAGCTATCATCAAGAAACATTATAAAGACGCTAAAGTGAGTAAATACATTCCCGCTAAAAGTGCTCAGCGGGCCAGTTTTGTCGTGATAGAAACGGCGCATAAAACCTTACATATAGCCATTAATCCCTACACTGGCGAGTTGCTGCAAGAGATAGATAGGGATGATAGCTGGTATGCGCTGGCCAATGACATCCATGGCTCGCTGCTATTAGGTGATTGGGGAGATAGGCTGATTGAGGCGGCGACAGGTTTAATTGTGTTGCTTATCCTCACTGGAATGCTGTTGTGGGCGGCGCCACACCGGGCCACTAAGCTAGTGTGGTATCCGCGCCGTGGTCAGGGTAAACGTGTTTTTTATCGTGAGCTACACAGTGCGTTAGGGTTGTATAGCCTGTTTTTTTTATTGTTCTTTACCCTTAGTGGTTTGAGCTGGTCAGGCGTTTGGGGATCAAAAATAGTCCAGGCATGGAGTAGTTTTCCCACTGAAAAAAGTGCCAAAAATGTGAAACTCTCGACAGAATCTCACGCGATGCTTAATCAGGGGGTGATGGAAGAGATGCCGTGGAATCTAGAGCAGAGCAAAATGCCGCTGTCCCACACTCCAGAAAATCATCCTAAGCTGGGTATTGATGCCGTTACAACGATTGCCAAAGCGCTGAACATGCCGCGTTATCAGTTGAGTATGCCCGCCTCAAAAGAGGGGGTATACACTTTGTCAGCGAATACAATGAGTGGTGATATTACTGATCCGCGCCGTGATCGCACTGTGCATATCGATCAGTATTCAGGGGCAGTACTGGTAGATATCGGCTGGGATGATTATTCACTGCTCGCTAAGGCAATGGCCGCAGGAGTGGCTTTGCACCAAGGTAATGCCAGCTGGGTCAACTTGGCGATTAATACTTTGTTGTGCCTCGTCTTCATGGTGATATCCCTAACAGCTATTGCCATGTGGTGGCAGCGTCGACCCAGCAATGACTGGTCGCTCAATGCGCCTCAAAAACATCCCCATAACCAGTACTGGTACTTAGGGGTGGGAACGCTGGTAGTTATTGGTGTGCTCTTTCCGCTGACTGGGGTGGTGATTTTTTCGTTTGCCTTGATCGATGCTGTTGCTGCTGTAAAGCGGGCATTGTCAGAGCGCTAAGTGGTTAATTAAGTGCTCAAACATCGATTTGGTTGCGGGTCGATGTTTGCAATAAAGATCTTTAAATATAAGGGAAGTACAGAATAAATCCCAGACTTTCCCTGTGGCTAAATATTACAGGCGGTGTCGTGATGGTAAGTGCGAACGTTTAATTTAGATTGATGCCATAATGAACGAGTCGCTGGTTAAAGGTTTTTTGGATGGTCTTTTCCAATATGTCGCCGTAGAGCTCCCGTGGGAAAATCCCCCACGCGAGCTCTTGCTCACTGAGCGCGGGCGCAAACGGCGGATGATTTTGGTAGGCAACCCGCATCCGCGATAGTGCGATAGGCACAATTTGTGGCAACCATTGTTTAGTTTGGGGTAAATTCTCATAACACCAAGCTAATGTTAGCCAGCCAAATTTTGCATGACGCGGCTCGTCTTCTAAAATGCGATCAAAAACTGTAATCACTGCTGGCTCTGATGCGGATTTCCGCATGGCAGAAAAGAGCGGTACCGCTACGGTTTCACCAAAACAGTAAGATTGCACTATCACCAATAACAGTGACTTAGCGTGGGATTCAAATTCGCGCTCTAAATGTAGACGCATAGATTCTATCGGGAGTTTTTTAGTGCAGCCCACTGCTTGAGAAACATCAAAACAAATCTGCGCATGTACCATCTCATCATCGGCAATACGGATCGCATCTCTGATGAGATCAGGGCTAATAGACAGTTGTTGCATCCAGTGACAAAGCTCGACCGTTCTCGCTGAAGATGTGTATTCAGCCACCGCCTGATTGAACCAAAATTGTTGTAGTCTATTCATGTTTTTTTTACGTTGAGTCATTTTTGTAGGTAGTGTAAATCCTTGGTTGTTACCGTTAGACAGGCTAAAACTAACGCATCAGTCATTGAGAGATGCACTGATGAAGTTAGTTTAGTTGTAAAATTACAGGTCGATAGGAATAATTTCTTTGAGTAGGTCATCAGCTTGATTGGAGCTTGGTAAGCTGTAGTGGTCCATGCTGATTAACCCTCCAAAAGGGCTCATAGCTGACTGGGCGATAGGCCTAGAAAGGGCGTTTAAGTTAAATAACAGCTCATCTGGTTTGAAATCAAGAATGTCGGCAGGATTTAAAACAGAGTTAATTGTTGAGTCCATATGGCTGTTTGTCTTCATTGATCCCGGGATTATAATCATGCCCTCCTCTAACTCAGGGGAGTAACCGCAGGAAGGCTCTTGAAATTCTGGAACTGTTTCAATTGTCGGAGGTGCGGGGTTCACCGAGATCTCTGGAACGGCTTCAATAACTGGAGGTGCTGGATTCGCTGAAATCTCTGGA
>JABSRB010000046.1 GCA_013215375.1 Oceanospirillaceae bacterium
GCTGTAACTGCTCATTAGAGAGCGTTAAATCCGCCATACTGCTAGCGCTAGTGTTATCGAATTTATTGGTATATTCAATAACAGCAGCATCACCGCGATCACGCACATCGTTTAGAATATCATCAACGATTTTATTAACTTTGGCGTCTGAAACAGATTCCCAAGCTAACAACTGCGTTAATTCATCCGAAAAACTGGCCGCATTGGCGTCAATGCGTTTAATGTTAAGTGCACTCATTTTAGCTATCCTGGTTCTCTAAACGACGCTCTTCTATCGCCTTAGATAACATATCCAAGATAGGCTGAATTTGGCGATATTTTAATTTCATTGGCGCTTGGCCCACCACTAAGCGCGAGCTAACATTAGCAATAAAATCCAATTGCTCTAAACCATTCGCCACCAAAGTATTACCTGTATCAACGATATCGACAATTCTGTCGGCAAGCCCCATGATAGGGGCTAATTCCATCGCGCCATAGAGCTTAATGACATCAATTTGCTGGCCTTGTGAGGCAAAGTATTGCTTGGCGACATTGACAAACTTAGTGGCAACGCGCATCCGTCCCTGCACTTCTGGCGCACCTTTTAAACCGGCAACCATCAATTTACATTTAGCGATTTCTAAATCGAGCGGCTCGTAAAGGCCTTTACCACCGTGTTCCATCAATACATCTTTACCGGCGATACCCATATCGGCACCACCGTATTCAACATAAGTAGGCACGTCAGTTGCACGGATAATGACCAGTTTAATATTGGCATGGTTAGTATCAAAAATTAGCTTGCGTGAACTGAAAATATCTTCCGCAGGGATGATATTGGCTCTCTCCAATAACGGCAGTGTCTCTTTCAATATGCGCCCTTTTGATAGCGCTATTGTCAGTTGCTCTTTTTTCATGATATTCCTAAATATGACCAATAAAGGCCTCTAACACAGAGACCTTAATTTAAACGAATTGGTTTATTTTGTAGCTTTAACACGGGTGATCTTGCCACCTAAACCTTGAAACTTCTCTTCGATGTTCTCGTAACCGCGATCGATATGATAGATACGATCAATCAGCGTTTCACCTTCAACCACTAACGCGAGCATAACCAGCGATGCTGAGGCACGTAAATCAGTTGCCATCACCGGGGCGCCACGCAATTGCGTAGAGCCTTCGATAGTGGCGGTATTGCCATCGATAAGTATCTTGCCACCCATGCGGATCATCTCCTGCATGTGCATAAAGCGGTTTTCAAAGATGGTCTCTTTGATATGACTAACGCCTTCTGCCAGGCAGTTCATTGCGGCAAACTGCGCTTGCATGTCAGTGGGAAATGCAGGATAGGGTGCGGTGGTGATATTAACTGCTTTAGGGCGCTTGCCCTTCATGTCAATACTGATCCAATCTTCGCCTGATTCAATGGTTGCACCCGCTTCAATGAGCTTTTGCAATACCGCTTCCTGAATATCAGGGCGTGTTGCGGTGGTTTTAATTTTACCACCAGACATTGCCGCTGCGACCAGGAAAGTACCTGTTTCAATGCGATCAGGTACCACTGAGTGTTGGGCAGGATGCAGTGACTCAACACCGTTAACAATAATAGTATCGGTGCCTGCACCGCTAATATCAGCGCCCATACTAATTAAGCAGTGCGCCAAATCAGTTACTTCAGGCTCTTTAGCAGCATTTTCAATAATCGTTTGGCCCTCTGCTAATGCAGCAGCCATCAAAATATTTTCAGTTCCGGTGACTGTCACTGTATCAAAAAAGATGGTAGCGCCTTTTAAACGTCCATCCATAGTGGCACGGATATAACCTTCTTCTACGACAATTGTTGCACCCATCGCTTCAAGACCGCGAATATGCAAATCAACCGGGCGCGAACCTATCGCACAACCACCAGGAAGCGATACTTCGGCTTCACCAAAGTGAGCCAATAACGGCCCCAATACTAAGATGGAGGCACGCATAGTCTTAACTAACTCATAGGGAGCCTTGTAAGAGTTAATACTGCTGGTGTCTATTGTTACTTGTCTGTCACCACTGCGATCAACACTAACGCCCATACTCTCAATTAATTTGAGCATAGTGTTTACATCGTGCAGTGCTGGCATATTGTCTATTGTCAGCGGGCCTTTTACCAACAAACCTGCTGCTATAATTGGCAGCGCTGCATTTTTAGCGCCAGAAATGCGTACTTCACCACTTAAGGTTTTGCCGCCTTCTATTAAAAATTTATCCATAGTTAAATTGAGCCTTTAGTCTTGGAGTTTTTGCCACTGTGTTTGTGTATATGTTTTGATGGTCAATGCGTGAATAGTGCCATCGGAAATTTGCTCATTAACACATTTATAAACTAACTGTTGACGTTTAACAGGCAGTAGACCATTAAATACATCACTGATAACAGTTACCTCGAAATTACACCCCTCTCCCGAGGTGATCACTTGAGACTCTGTAATTTGAGATTCAATAATCTGCTTTACTTCTGCAGCTTGCATTTAATACTCCAAGTATTTTTGAATAGTAATTACTGCGACCGGTACAAACGATATTAAGACCAATTTATACACCGCTAACTGATGAGAATATGAAAAAGATCACAGCTTTAAAAAAAGTATGCAGATAATAACGAAAATAGAAAAGAAAGGCGATGCAACACCAGCATTTTTTGATCTAATCCAGTAAAAAGAACCAACCTAGACAATTCATCCGACAGGCTGATGATAGCGCGGTTAATCGTTTTACAGGTTTATAGCGGTTGAATAACGCCTGTTGTGAAACCGCCCGATAGCTAAATATAAAGCGGTCAAATTAGGAGATAAGATAGGCGATTAGCAGAATGACTATAAATGTTTGTATGGGTTTTAATCGAGGAGATTAATATTTATGAAAAAAGCTGATCCATACCGACAGATTCGGCAATAGACAACATCGCAGTAGGCACATTATCATAATGTATCTTGCTATTATCCCGCTCAAACTCTCTCTTTAAGCTAACGCACAATGCCAGCGCAGCAGAATCTACTTTGGTGACGCCTGTAAAATCGATATGGATAGCAGCGCCCTCAACAAATTTAAAACTTTTACTTTGAGTTTGTAATTGCTGCACGCTAGCGAAAACAAGGTCTCCACTTAACTGAATGCTCTGCCCGTTACATTCTATTTTTGCGTTCATGCATGACTCCTTAAGTAAATAAATCGTTGGCTAAAATTTGTGTCGCTATCTAACCCGAATATTGCACCCAATTGTTCGTGTCCTAACTTGCTCCTTGTTTTTACTGACTTTTATTTCTCAATCCACCGGACGCACCAGCCCGGCGCTCAATCGAAAAAAAGCCTGTAAAAACAACTAGCGGCGCTATCATCACGGCATTGTATGCAATAACCGGCTAAAATTGCCAACAGTTACTTTTTAGACATCACTTTAGACCACTTTGTAATCGCGGCGCCAATATCACCTTTTGATTGCTGGACCATTTTAGAAAATTGGTTTTTAAAGGTAACCCGTAAATTAAAGCCATCTAAAACTATATTGACCAATTTCCACTTGCCATCTTTCTGCACCATATAGTTTATTAGGGAATAAGATTTGCCACCGGCTGAAGTGACATTCACTATCACTTTTTGCTTGTTAGGCTTAGGGCTTTCGGTGCGGTTCTTTTGTAGTTTATAACCTTTGATATCAAAACTAACCAATGTTTTGCCATAGGTCTTCACCAAAGTTCTAGTAAACGCGGTCAAGAACAGCGCTTTCTCCTGATCAGAGGCTCGCCGATAATGCTTGCCCATCACTATTTTAGATAAATAGGGATAATCTACATTCCCTGCTGTGACTGCTGCCAGTTGCTCATACAGAGGCTCTAAATCAGCGTCTACTTGACCGCGATAAGGCACTACTTTCTCCAGCATCTGCTCTATTGATTTTTCCACTTCTGTAGCAGCACTCTGCCAGCTGGCCTGTGCGGGCAAACTAACGCTGATTAACAGCAATAAAACACCAAAAATTCGTTTCATATTTTGAATATCCATTTTATCCATCTTCCTATTCACTCACCTTATCAAACAAGAACTTACCGATAAGCTCTTCAAGCACTAATGCAGATTGACTGTCTTCGATGATGCTACCTTCGACCAATACTTCGTCTTCAGCACCTACCGACAACCCAATGTATTTCCCGCCTAACAATCCGGCCGTTAATATTTGTACTGAGCTATCAATACTTAAATAGTTCACTTCTGAAAATATTTCCATCTCTACTTTAGCCACTAACAAATCAGCATCTATACTTATCTGGGTAACAGTACCTATTTGCACGCCCGCCAAGGTAACCTCTGCCTTTTTGGTGAGGCCACCAATATTTTCAAAGTGCGCATACACTTTGTAGCTACCGTTGTTTGAACCTGTTAAACCACTCACATTAATAGCAAGGGCCAACGCTGCCACAACACCAGCGATTAAAAACAAACCCACTAAAATTTCTATAGTGCGTGTGTGCATATTAAACATCTCCAAACATTAAAGCGGTTAAAACAAAATCTAACGCCAATATAATTAATGACGAGTACACTACGGTACGCGTCGTTGACTGAGAAATCCCCTCTGAGGTAGGTACTGACTCAAGTCCCTGGTAAACAGCTATCCAAGTGATAGCAAAACCAAACACTACCGCTTTAATAACGCCATTGAGGATATCATCATAAAAATCTACCGCCCCTTGCATCACCGACCAGTATGAGCCGCTGAAGACACCTAACCATTCGATACTGACTAACGCACCACCATAAACACCGACAATGGCAAAAATCATCGAGAGAATTGGCATCGAAATAAATCCGGCCCAAAGCCTAGGAGCGACTATTCTACGCAGAGGATCTACTCCAATCATCTCTAAAGAAGCCAGCTGCTCGGTCGCTTTCATCAAGCCTATTTCAGCGGTCAGGGCAGACCCCGCTCTACCTGCAAATAGTAAAGCGGTGACAACGGGTGCTAACTCGCGCACTAATGACAGCGCCACCATCTGACCAACCGATTGCTCAGAGCCAAAATCGACCAATATAGTGTAGCCCTGCAACCCCAACACCATACCGATAAACAATCCTGAGACCACTATGATTAATAGTGATTTAACCCCAACATTGTATAATTGTTTAACGACCAGAGAAAAACTGGTCTTAGGCTGCGGCCATACAAACAACGCATGTACTAGCACCATAGATGCTCGTCCAAGCCCAGCCAAGTTATCGAGCAAACCACGCCCCATAGAGGCGATGCCATCCATTATTTTATTGGAAATATTCAACGATCTATACCTACCTTTTCGCCCATTAATTGCTGCATGAAATTTTCAGCCGGGTAATGAAAAGGCACCGGACCGTCGGGATGGCCATTGATAAATTGCTGCACTTCGGCCGATCTAGACTCGCGAATTTCACGTGCCGTACCACTGGCAACCACCACCCCATCCGCCATGATATGAATATAGTCGGCGATGCTCAATGTCTCTTGTATATCGTGGGAAATAATCACACTAGTATGACCAAGAGATTGGTTAAGCTTTTTAATTAACGTCACAAGCACTCCCATACCAATCGGATCTTGCCCGGCAAAAGGCTCATCGTACATAACAATTTCAGGATCTAAAGCAATTGCGCGGGCGAGGGCAACGCGCCTCGCCATGCCGCCTGATAGTTCACTCGGCATTAAACCAGCCGCACCACGCAAACCTACGGCCTGCAGTTTCATCAAGACAATATCGCGTATAAGTGACGGCTCTAAATCAGTATTAACCGTTAAGGGAAATGCGACATTATCAAACACGCTCATCTCTGAAAAAAGCGCACCTGACTGAAACAGCATGCCCATTTTCTTGCGCATCGCAAACAACTCTTTGCGCGAAAGCCCTGCCACCGATACACCACCGACCAGCACTTCGCCTTGCTCGGGGGACAATTGCCCACCGATCATTTTTAACAAAGTGGTTTTTCCAGAACCTGAAGGTCCCATAATTGCAGTGATCTTCCCCTGGGGGATATTGATATTGATATCTTTGAAAATCACTCTATCCCCACGCCTAAATTTCAGGTGGTTTATTTCAATTATATTTTCAATAATAGCCAACTCATACTCTCCAGAGCGATTTAAGTGGAAAATAGCATTTTATCAGGTAACTGTATGTATGCTTGTGTCATCAAATGTCCGTGCTAACCCAACTGAGCCTTCGATGATCTAAGCTTCGCCTAATTCATCTCTATTCAACGAATCCCGCAGTAAGCCGCGAGGGACCAAACCTTGGAAGATTTAGGCTCCGCCTAATTCTTCCCTATTCAACGAATCCCGCAGTAAG
This sequence comes from Oceanospirillaceae bacterium, assembly GCA_013215375.1. Taxonomy (GTDB): domain Bacteria; phylum Pseudomonadota; class Gammaproteobacteria; order Pseudomonadales; family Balneatricaceae; genus Rs1. Next base: position 6,336 of record JABSRB010000046.1, read on the forward strand.
TCGCGAAGGGCCAAACCTTGGATGATTTAGGCTCCGCCTAATTCATCCCTATTAAATCAGTGCCTATAAAGCAAAGACACTGCTAATTCGTCTTAATAGATGTATTTTTCAGGCGGCGCAGTATATCACCCGATTTTTTATTTAAATAGCGGTAAAAAGGATTATTCTTGGGCTAGAGACGTTTTAACTTGCACCTCTTTACAGTTCTGGTTTAATAGCCTTTTTCTATTTATGGAGTCCTCAACTTTACTATGCTGTATCCCATCATTAGCCTTGTCATTGGATTAATCGTTTTAGTTTGGAGCGCCGACAAATTTGTCTTTGGCGCAGCTTCAACTGCCAAAAATTTTGGCATGTCGCCGCTCTTAATTGGCTTAACCATTGTCTCATTTGGTACTTCAGCACCAGAAATACTCGTATCAATTATGGCGACCCTCGACGACTCTGGCACACTCGCTATAGGTAATGCTATTGGCTCTAACATTGCCAATATTGCATTGGTATTAGGTGTTACGGCACTAATAGCACCACTGCCAGTTAAAGAGACGGTGCGACGTAAAGAAATGCCATTGATGCTGGCAGTCACTGTGATCGCAGGCGCGTTATTATTTAATTTAAGACTTGAGCTATTAGACAGCATCATTCTTTTTGCAGCGCTAATCATATCCCTGATCCTATTCGCCCGTTTCCAGCAAGACATGCACGAACACGAAGACGATGAAATCCCAGCAATGAGCACTGCGAAAAGTTTGTTCTGGCTGGTTTTAGGCTTGATCTTATTGGTGGCAAGTTCAAAGGCCTTGGTATGGGGGGCGACTGAAATAGCCACCGCACTCGGCGTTTCTGATTTAGTAATAGGCTTAACCATTGTTGCGATTGGTACCAGTCTTCCTGAATTAGCCGCCTCTGTGGTCAGTGCTTTAAAAGGCCATCACGACATCGCCATTGGCAACGTCATTGGCTCTAACATCTTTAACATCGGCGCTGTTATGACCATTCCAGGTCTTGCCGCGCCAGTTATACTCGATGGCGAAGTATTTAGTCGCGACTTTATGTTAATGCTCGCGCTTAGCGCGCTGCTATTGGCTTTTTGTTTTATGCGCAAGCCCGCCGCGATAAAGCGCGTAGAAGGCGCTGTTTTACTCAGCATTTACTCAGGCTATATGTTAGTTTTATACCTGAGCGCTGCATAAACCTAAATTCGGCAGTTGAATCACGAAAGTAAGCACAAGCTCTTGATGCTCCTAGAAAACTAGAAAATATTTTCATCACCAACAAGGTGACCACAAAATTTTCTAATTTCCTATGCACACCAATTTCTTACACTTCCTTTTCGCGCTCAATCGCCGAATCTAGGTTAAACCTTTAACTAGTACTTGCGGATAATAACCAATGCCCGATAATAATCTATTTTTGACCTCTGCTCGCAGAACCATCGCTTTAGAAGCGGCAGCGGTCAAAAACCTACTAGACAAACTCGATCATAATTTTGAGCAAAGCTGTGCGGCGATATTGGCCTGCAAGGGTCGTGTGGTTGTTATGGGCATGGGAAAGTCAGGTCATATAGGTAACAAAATTGCCGCGACCTTAGCCAGCACCGGCACCCCAGCTTTTTTTGTTCATCCTGGGGAGGCAAGTCATGGTGATATGGGCATGATCACCCCAGACGATGTCGTTTTAGCGTTATCCAACTCGGGCGAATCCGCCGAGATCCGCACCATTTTACCTTTAATCAAACGTATGGGCATCACTCTCATTAGCCTAACATCAAAACCCGATTCCACCCTTGCCAAATACGCCACTTATAACTTAGATACCGGTGTCACTAAAGAGGCCTGCCCTCTGAATCTCGCCCCCACCTCAAGCACCACAGCGCAACTGGCACTGGGCGACGCACTGGCACTGGCAATCCTTGAAGCAAAAGGCTTTAATGCCGATGACTTTGCCTTCTCTCATCCAGGGGGCAACCTTGGCAGAAAACTACTGTTAAAAGTAGAAGACATCATGCACAAGGCAGATGACATCCCCAAAGTAGGCACTGAGACACTGGTCAGCCATGCACTGATTGAAATGACTCGTAAACGCTTGGGAATGACCACTATTGTCAACCAACAAGGTGAGCTACAAGGCATATTCACCGATGGCGATTTACGCCGTGTGTTAGACAGTGATATCAATTTTAAAACCACCATTATTTCCCAGGTAATGACCAAAAACGCTACTCAAATTGATGCGGACTCCCTCGCGGCTCAAGCACTACTAATTATGCAGCAAAAAGGCATTGGACAACTGGTCATCACCGATAGTGAGCAAAAACCAATTGGGGCATTAAACATGCAAGATTTGCTCAGCGCAGGAGTACTTTGATGAAGAGAATAAGCGATACCGCCACACGCAATAATGCTAGCCAAGTAAAATTAGCGGTGTTTGATGTCGATGGCATAATGACCGATGGTGGATTATATTTCACGGTTGATGGTAGTGAAATTAAAACCTTTAATACGCTGGATGGTTTAGGTATAAAACTGCTGCAAAAAAACAACATTCAAACCGCCATTATTACCGGCAGAAGCTCCCCGCAAGTTGCACAGCGTGCCAAATCATTGGGTATCAATTATGTTTTACAGGGCCGGGACGACAAACTCCTCGCGCTTAAAGAAATCTGCAAAGAGCATAATTTCACACTGGAGGATTGCGCTTATATAGGCGACGACCTCCCCGACCTCTCCGCTATCAAAGCCGTTGCATTTGGCGCCACAGTACCTAACGCTCATCCATTGGTATTAGAGCACAGCCAATGGTGTACATCTCGCACTGGCGGGAACGGTGCTGCTCGAGAGTTTTGTGAAGCTATTTTAGATGCACAAAACCTGCTGCAACAAGCTTACGACGAGTACGCTTAAAGTGCTCATCGCCCGACACAAACTGCGACTGTTAATTTCTGTCTTCCTCATCATTGTGGCTGTTAGCGTATGGATAAATACTGATGAGAGACAAAGCAACAGCAGCCAGATATCCCTTAAAACGGTTTCGGACATCGATTTTTTTATTGAAGAGGCACAATTTAAATCTTTTGATCACAACGGACAAATACACAGAACAGCTACGTCGGTAAAACTAGAACACTACCAACAAGCAAAACAAAGCATTGCCCAAAACATGACCATCGACAGCTATCGCGATCATCAAATCCAGGCGAGCATAACGGGCCTGACAGCCATTATTTCAGAACAACGTGACGATGTAGTTTTTCGTGAGGATGTCATAGTAACTAGCTACAAAAGCAACATCCCCAAGAGCAAACTAGAGACACAAATACTCACCTACGACCGCCAGAAGCAACTGATAACAACGGATCAATTTGTTGAATTTACCGACACTTTAGGCAACACCATTACCGCGACAGGTTTATCTGCACATATCAATTTAAGCACCATACATCTAAAACATAATGTCAAAGGGATCATGAATGCAAACTAATTTATCTCTCCTATCAAAAGCACTTATCTGTCTAGCTATGTGCAGCAGCTCAGCTCTTAGCTACGCACTTCCCAGCGATCAAAATCAACCTATTGATGTCACTGCTGATACCGCCACCATCAATGACACCACGGGTGTAACCACCCTCACTGGTAAAGTAAAAATCATTCAAGGAAGCATGCTGATTACCGCGGACAAGCTAACCGTTCATCGCAATAAAAATGGTGACATAAGTACTATGGTAGCGACGGGAAAACCCGCTCACTTTACCCAGCAACAAAAAGCAAACGAGCCACACTCTAAAGCGTGGGGCCAAAAAATGGTCTATTTAGTCTCAGATCAAACCGTCACCATCACTGGCAACGCCAAAGTCCAGCAACTCAGTGATAAATTTAGCGGCGAGAAAATCGTTTATTACATGGATAAAGCGATCGTAAAAGCCAGCGGCACTAAACAGCGCGTAAGAATGATCATTCAGCCTAAAGGCAACAAATAGCCCATGAAACTTATCGCAAAAAACTTAGCCAAAGCCTATAAACGCCGCCCCGTGGTTAAAGATGTCAGTATCGAAATTGGCAGCGGCGAAGTAGTCGGCCTTTTAGGGCCCAATGGCGCAGGTAAAACGACCTGCTTCTATATGATAGTAGGCTTAGTCGACTCTGATGCCGGCGAAGTGTTTATGGGGGATCAAAACCTGACATCACTGGCAATGCATGAGAGAGCCCGCGCAGGCATAGGCTACCTACCTCAAGAGCCCTCTATATTCAGAAAGCTAAGTGTTGCCAACAATATATTAAGCATTTTAGAGATGCGCAAAGACTTAAACAAAGCACAGCAACATGAAAAACTAGAGTCCTTACTCGAAGAATTTCATATTACTCACATACGCGACAACATTGGCATGAGCCTTTCAGGAGGCGAGCGCCGACGCGTAGAAATTGCCAGAGCATTGGCGAGCGAACCCAAGTTCATATTATTAGACGAGCCCTTTGCCGGAGTTGACCCAATTTCAGTTAACGACATCAAGCAAACAATATTGCACTTACAGAGCAAGGGTATTGGTGTGCTTATTACCGACCACAATGTCAGAGAGACTTTAGACATCTGTGAGAAAGCCTATATTGTGAATGATGGCTACATATTAGCCTCGGGAAACCCTACACAAATACTGGAAAATAAACAGGTAAAAGCAGCCTATTTAGGCGAACAATTTTCCCTGTAAATAGACTAAATTTCATTGCATCCCACGTTTTTTAGAGTATCGTTGTAGCTTATATGAAACAATCTTTAGAGTTGAAAATTGGACAACATCTGTCCATGACCCCACAATTGCAGCAGGCAATTCGTCTACTGCAACTCTCGTCTCTCGACCTTCAACAAGAGGTCCAAGAAGCATTAGATAACAATCCGCTACTCGATAACGCAGAAGAAGAAAACAAAGTTGAAGCCAGTGTTCAATCACTAGATGATAAAGAGCGCGAGCAAATAAGCCAGCAGAGTAACAGTGATAAAACGCCAACCACTGAACCTGAATTAGCAGCAACCAACGATACCGCTTCTGAGTGGAACAATGACATTCCGGTGGAACTATCAACCGATAGTAATTGGGATGATACTTTTCAACACGGTCCCAGCACTAACTCTCATGTAGATCACTCTAACATGGAGTCTAACGACACCAACGAAGAGAGCTTACAAGATCACCTCAACTGGCAGCTGAATCTTACGCCAATGAGTGAGATAGACCGTATAATTGCCGACAACATTATTGATGGCATCGACAACAACGGTTATCTGAGAGTCGATCTTGATGACGTATTACAGCATTTCCAAAGCAGCTCAAATGCACTTTTGCAAGAGATAGAACTCGATGAGATAGAAGCAGTTTTAAGACGTATTCAACAGTTTGATCCAGCGGGCATTGCCGCACGCGATCTCAGCGAATGCCTCAACCTGCAGCTTGACCAACTCGCTCAAGACACCCCTTATTTAGAAACCGCCAAAAATATTGTATCTCAGCATATTCAGCTGCTAGGCAATCATGATTACCGCACTTTGATGCGTAAAATGAAAATTTCTGAAGCGCAATTACAAAAAACCATCACCCTCATTTTAGCGCTAAACCCACAACCGGGCTCCAGTATCACACCCAACGCTGCCGAGTATATTATTCCCGATGTGTTTGTCGAAAAAATCAACGGCTACTGGCAAGTTCGTCTCAACTCCGACAACACTGTCAATCTCACTATTAACAACACTTATGCAGGCCTGATTAAACGCGCCGATAATAGTGATGACAACAATTACTTAAAAAATCATTTACAGGAAGCGCGCTGGCTAATTAAAAGTATCCAAAGCCGCTACGACACCCTATTAAAAGTATCTCAACAAATACTTGAGCGCCAAATTGATTTCTTTGAACACGGCGAACTGGCAATGAAACCTATGGTATTACAGGATATCGCCGAAGCCGTTGAGATGCATGAATCGACAATTTCACGGGCAACTACACAAAAATACATGCATACCCCCAACGGTATTTTTGAGCTCAAATATTTTTTCTCTAGCCACGTCAGCACTAGCGATGGTGGTGCAGCTTCTTCTACTGCAATTAGAGCCCTTATCAAGAAAATTTTAGAAACAGAGAGCCCGACAAAGCCTTTGAGCGATAACAAAATCGCTAAATTATTAGGCGATGAAGGGATTAATGTAGCACGACGCACCATCGCAAAGTATCGCGAATCAATGGGCATAGCCCCATCCAATGAACGTAAACGATTGCTTTAAGAAGTTAATACCACGTGAACCAACAAGGAGTTTTTTATGCAAATTAATGTAACAGGACACCACGTAGACCTCACCGATGCATTAAACGATTATGTACATACTAAGATAGAGAAGCTCGAGCGACATTTCGACAACATTACCAATGTGCAAGTGACTCTCAGCGTCGAGAAAAACAGGCACAAAGCAGAAGCAAATCTGCACCTTTCAGGTAAAGAAGTATTTGCCTCAGACGAACAAGAACACATGTACGCCGCAATCGATGGATTATCTGATAAATTAGACCGCCAAATAATCCGTCATAAAGAAAAACTCAAAAGCCACAAATAAACGTAACTAACACTATGCCAATAATCGACTTACTCTCTACTCAAACCGTAATCTGCGACCTCAAAGTAGGCAGTAAAAAAAGAACTTTAGATCAAATCAGCACTCTTGTTAGCAATAGTGCTGATAATATTTCTCACGACACCATCTTTACCGGCCTGATCAACAGAGAGCGACTCGGCAGTACCGGCATCGGTAAAGGTGTCGCCATTCCACACTGTCGACTTGATGACTTAAAGCAACCTATTGGATTGTTTTTTAAACTGAGTGAAGCCGTTGATTTTGACGCTATCGACACTGAGCGAGTCGACCTTATTTTTGCCTTAGTAGTCCCCTCAGATTGCTGTGACGAACACTTGCAGACGCTGGCACAACTTGCTGAATTATTCAGCATTGATGAAAACCGTGCCGCATTACGCCAGTGCTCTGACTCACAAGCACTGTTCGATGCATTAAAAGGCATGACTAGCTAGTAGCAGACACAACGAGCGGCACTAAGTTAACATTGGTCCCCTTTAGTACGCTCAAAAATACTATACTCTATATTTTTGTCACTATTAGACACTAAAGATAAGCTCTTTATGGGAGGCACTGCGTGAAACTCATTATTATTAGTGGTAAATCTGGATCGGGTAAAAGTACTGCAATACAGGTACTAGAAGATATCGGTTTTTATTGTATTGATAATCTGCCAGCAGCGCTATTGCAGCAGACAATACACTATCTTCACAGCACGCAAAGCACTGACAAAAACTCTCAAATATCGACACAAGACAAAATAGCGCTTTGTATTGATGCGAGAAACCCTCTGGAAAACTTAGAGCAACTACCGCAGATTATAGCGGAACTCAACAAGGGCGATCGTAAAATTGAAATAGATTTTATCTACCTTGATGCCAGCGATGAGATCCTGATCCAGAGGTATAGCGCGACCCGCCGCCGCCATCCGATGGCCAATCAAGCCCAGGGACTGCAATCGTCAATCGAATATGAAAACAAAGTGCTAGCCCCGATTGCCGACCTAGCCTCTATTAGAATAGATACCACCCATTTATCCCTTTATGAGCTCAGAGATAGAATTAAATTCAGGGTCGCCCAGCGCACTGAACAAAGCTTATCACTACAGTTTATCTCTTTTGGCTTCAAACATGGCGTACCACTGGATTCTGATATTGTCTACGACTTAAGAATGCTACCCAATCCATACTGGGTGCCTGAGTTAAGATCTTTTAACGGCAGACAACAACCCGTTATCACTTTTTTAGCAGGCCAGCCGCTAGTCACTGAAATGATCAGCGATATTACCAATTATATTGAAAAATGGCTGCCACATTTTAAAACTAATAATCGCAGCTATGTTACTGTTGCTTTAGGCTGCACAGGTGGGCAACACCGCTCTGTCTATATAGCAGAACAGCTAACTAAGCATTTTTCCCCGCTTATGGACAACGTCAGCGTCTACCATCGTGAGACTAAAAGCTGACTAATTAGTCTTAATGAATGTACAGCAAGGTAGCGTAAAAAAGGCTCGGCCAGTACATTTCTATCACTTGATCACAGCTCTATAAGGATGCGGTTAATGCCAGCACTAGATATTGAAATTATTAACAAATTAGGACTACACGCAAGGGCTGCCTCCAAATTGGTTACTGTCGCCGGTAAATTTGCCTGTGAAATTAATATAGCTAAAGGCGATAAAGTAGTCGATGGAAAAAGCATCATGTCAGTCATGATGCTCGCCGCCAGCAAGGGCACCCACTTGACAATAAAAGCTACAGGTGACGATCAAGAACAGGCATTAGAGGCGATTAGATTATTGATAAACAACAAATTTGATGAAGACGAGTAAATCATTACGTCATATTTTAGTCACAACATAACAATATTACTCAGGTATACTGTTCATTACCTATTCACCTTTTTGTACAGAGCAATTTAGCGCATGAATAAGCCGGTTAACGTATCTGAACTCGATAAACTTTCCCAGGCTCTTGATAGTGGCGCTTTTCAACAGATTCGTTTTACGCTAAACAATACCCTACAAAGCGTTGAAGTCGCACACTTACTCGAAAAATCTCCGCCTAAAGAGCGACGCGTGCTCTGGCAACTCATTCACAGAGACAACGAAGCGGCAGTCCTGCAACACGTATCCGATGAAATCCAGGCTGATATTCTGTCGCGAATGGATAATAGCCGTGTATTAGCGCTCGCCGATTCACTCGATACCGATGACCTTGCCGACCTCTTGCAACAATTACCCGAAACGGTCATGCGCGAGTTGCTCAAAGGGATGGATAAACAGAACCGTGAACGTGTTGAGCAAGTATTATCATTCGCCGAGGACACCGCCGGCGGATTGATGAATACCGATACCGTCACCATTCGTCCCGATATAACTGTAGAGACCGTACTGAGATACATAAGGCGGCACGATGCGCTCCCAGAAATGACCGATAGCCTATTTGTGATCAGTCGTCGCAAGGAACTCTACATCGGGATACTGCCACTGACCAAGCTACTAGTGTCGGACCCTGACATTACTGTTCGCGAAATAATGCAAACAGAGATAGAGCCCATTCCTGCCAGCATGCACGATCATGAAGTAGCCTTGTTATTCGAACAGCATGATTTAGTTTCCGCTCCGGTAGTCGATGAATTTGGCAAGTTGCTTGGGCGAATCACTATCGATGATGTCGTTGATGTGATCCGCGAAGATGCCGATCACTCGCTGATGAGTATGGCAGGCCTCGATGATGACGAAGATACCTTTGCTCCCGTATGGAAAACCAGCAAAAAACGCGCCGTGTGGTTGGGGATAAATTTACTGACCGCTTTTATTGCCTCTGCTGTTATCGGTTTATTTCAAGACACTATCGATAAAGTGGTCGCCCTCGCAGTACTGATGCCAATTGTCGCCTCAATGGGAGGCATTGCCGGTAGTCAGACGCTGACACTTATCATTCGAGCACAAGCCCTAGACCAGGTTGAAAAAGCAAATACCGCCTGGTTGGTAAGAAGAGAGCTATTTGTTGGCTTGTTAAACGGTATTCTCTGGTCAATGGTGGTCGCAGGGGTCGCAGTATTGTGGTTTGGAGATTATACTATAGGTCTGATTATAGGCTTGGCGATTATTATTAATTTAGTAGTGGGTACCTGCTCTGGATCATTGCTTCCTATCCTCTTAAAAGCGAGAGGGATAGACCCGGCACTCGCCGGAGGAGTATTACTGACCACTATTACCGATGTAATAGGTTTTTTAGCATTTTTAGGTTTGGCAACATTCTTTTACGGATAACTTGAAAACGCTCATTACTCCCTATCCTCTTGAAAGTCTGAGTGGTAGTCCCAACACTTTGGGTAATAGTATTACTAAACACTATTACCGATGCAGAAACAACCATAGCTTATTAGGCTTGGCAATATTTTTTACGGATAGACAGATGACAGATAATAAATTTGAAACATACGAAGAAGACGATGATTGGATAAGTAAATCATCATTAAAACGCGATGCTGACGCGCTACAAAAACTGGGCGCTAAGTTGATTGACCTAAAACCCAATCAATTAGCTGGCGTAGAAATGGATGAAACATTGCGCGATGCTATCGAAGAAGCCAAGCGTCTAAAACCGCGAAGCGGTGCGATGAAACGCCATTTCCAGTACATAGGCCGGTTGATGCGCTTTGAAGACCCCGATGCTATTGAACTAGCCATAAACGGCTGCGACATGGAGCACGAGGAATACAACAAAGTATTTCACCGCCTGGAGCGCTGGAGAGATCGATTACTGGCCAATGACGAGGGTATGTTGGATGTTATTCTCAGCGAATACCCACAGACTGACATGCAGTACTTGCGCCAATTAATTCGCAATACTCAAAAGGAAATTGCGACAGCAAAACCCCCGCTGACCGCAAAGAAACTCTTTAAGTACCTGAGAGAACTGGAAGGCTGCTAAGCCGAACCACTCTAATAAGATTGACGCTGCAGCGTTATTCTTATTAGAGCCTCCCCTAACACCCTTCTTATTGACGTTTTTTTGATTTAGCCTTTACCGGCGATATTTTAGGATCAAGCCAAGAGCCTGAAACCTGATAACGTAACGCCGTCAATTTTGACAATTGCTTGCCCAACAGCTTATCAACGACAAACGCAATACCTGCAATTTGTGGCGTAGCCAATAACAATGCCGCTAAAGGCGCATTACTGGTTAACGGGATAGCCACCTGCATATTTTGCTCTAGAGATTGCTCTGCTAAATTAATGGTGCCACTCATTTCCACTGAAGCCGAACTACCCTCTAGCTTCAGCGGCTCTTCTGAGGATGCGATTCCATCTTGTAAATAGTATTTTGCGGTGACGGTATCAAAAGTAATGCCCGATTGCAGTAAATCAGAAAAATCTAGCTGCAGACGTTTGATCACTGTATTCAAATTTAGAATACCGAATATGCGTAAAAAGTTTGCAGAATTTCCAGCCTCTATGATCCGCCCCTTTTTCATCGAAAAATTTAATCGACCATTTAAGTTTTTTTGTGCTATCTGCCAAGGATAGCCACGCCATGATAAGTTAGTATTTATCAAGCCACTTTTATTCTCCAGCACTTTGCTGTATCCCAATTGAGCCAACAAGTCACCAAAGTTACCGCCCTTTACATTCAATTCTAAAAATGACCTGACGGTACTTTGTTCATGGGCAAATGACAGCGCGCCAGTGACTTTGGTTTCACCTATCACTGCGAGTATGTTACTGGCCTTATAACCTTGTTTGGTAGGTGCCAACTGAGCACTCCAACGACCTATATTTCGATCTTTCAATACCAACTGCTCAATAGTGAGGTCTACTTTAGGCCAGTTTTCAGGCTGCATTTCTCCATTTCTCTGCCCAGTAGCTGACTCTTTAATAACGATTGTCGCCTTTTTATCAGCAGCACTTGGTGTATACAGTAACGTATTAAAAGTAAGCTTCACCGGCTGATGTTTTTGATCGGGTATCAAAAACTCACCTTTGCCAAGCGCTGTATTAAATGATCCGCGCCAATGGTTATTAGCCTTTTGCATGTTAATACTGGCAAATTTAATCTGCTGCTGGTTAAAACGTGCATTATTCAATGCTAGATTCACACTCTTGAGCGTGAAATTTTGGCTGGCGACATTTTTTTCAACAGCCTTATTGTTGCCACTGCCATCTGCAAGGGCGAGATAAGGCATCATTGCATCCAACTGCACCCCATCTAACGTGCCCGATACATGAACACCTGGCTCTACGGACAAACTGGGCCTCTGCCCACCCAATGTAATATTGGTGACTGTATTCTTTAACGACTGACCCTTTTTATTGACACTGGTAAGCTGTGTAACACCGCGAATCTTATCCGCATAGTTATATCGCCATATAGTGCGCTTATTTTTAATACTATTCACTAATTGGAACTTGCTCGTTTGAGCTTTACTTTTACCCCAAGGTTTTGGTAAATCAATACTAACCCCTAACAAGCCAGAATTAACCACTAACTGAGTACAAGCAGGACTTTTAGGACAAAAATCAAACCTAGCATCAAAATTAGTGCGCCCTTGCAGCTTAGTTAAAAAGTCACTTTTCAGCCATGAAGACACTGCTTTAACTTCAATTTCACCACTGAGTGCAATGCTAGTTTTTAGCAATTTATCCGTTGTTTTAGAGACGATAGAGAGCTTAGCAGGATAACCAAATGCAGTTAAGTTAACCTTGTTACTTTGTAATCCTGTGACGCTATCATAGGCTAGCTTAGCGCTAATCTTACTGGCGTTAATATTCAGCTTATCATCCACTAAAACACCATTTTTCAACTGTGATTCCAGCTTGAGATAAAAGGGCTTTGTGGTTAGATTTAATGTTTTTTGACGTTTAGAAGGCTTTAATGGAACCGTTATAGCGAGAGAGCTCGTATGCTGCCCAGCTAATTGCCAATGCTGCATAGGTACCGGCAACTGTTTTATGGCTGGCTTGGTCTTCAGCTTTGAATATAACTGTTTCAAATCCCCTTTTAGCCCCAACGTCACATCTAGGAATAACGCTGTCGATTTCTTTTCAATACTCAGTTGCTCAACTGTATTTTTAGCAATACTCCCCTGTTGTGAAGTTACTTTTAAATCACCATCCATAAAACTAATCGCCAAGTCATTGGCTTGGTAATTGGGCCATTTTGTATCGAAATTAACTTTGCTGTCAGCCAGATCAAGGTACAACTGCACACTGGGCTTAAAGGTTTCTGAGGCATTTTTTCGCAGGGGGCTACGCAGTATAAACCCCGCTTCTTTCATCTCTCCTGCCAATGCAGCGCTTAGTAACCAATCATTTAAGCTATCCCCGACAATTTTTGGCGGAATATAACTCAACACATCTGCGATGTTACTGTCACGCATCCCCAGCATTAACAGCAACTCCCCCTGTTTGGTTTTATCCAGCGGTACTATTAAGCTAAAACGACCGTTAGCCTGCATGCTGCCACGCTTGACCGACATTAACGCAGAGCTGACAAATACCTTTTTCAGTCCTTTCTCACTGCGCTCAATTTCCCAGGAAACCTTCCCTTTAGCTGTGTCGTAACCCCATGGTTTAGTGAATAATTTTGGAAAACTCAGCGATACATCCACAGCATTTATATCCACATGGCCTGTCAGTGCTGACATGGTCAGTAATCCAGAAACCCCAGATGCACTAGGTGCGCCTAAATAGCTGTCGGCCGCAACATTATCTAAATCAGCCACCAGTTTAAAATCCGCTAAATTTGCCGAAGACCACTTTAACAACAGATTATTCACTCCTCCTGTTAAGTTTAATGCCTGCACTACCGTTTTTAATTTTTTACTGACAGCCCCTTGTTTTAACAGCTGCTCGCTAACTTGTTTGAGATTTAGCCTAGAGATTCCTAGCTGGGTTAACCCTCTATACTCTGCTGTACTTTGATAAATAGCGCTCAACGCGGGAATTTGAATATGATCAACACCATCTGACAACCTAAAGTCCAATAATGATAACTCGATTTTTCCATTGTTATCTTGCAGGGAAAAGTGCGTGCTGGAGTCTGAAATCTTAGGGTATTTTGGGTTAGTAAATTGCAAGGTGTTTATCGCAGCGCTGCCAACCACATCAAATAACAAGCCTTTCTCAAACCGACCCCAAACTTGCGCATCCATCGATAATTTTTCAATATCCACGCCTAGATCCCAAAGATTAAGCGCCAGCAATTGTTCAGATATATTAGAAAACTTTGCATAAATATTAAAGGTTGTGTTGGTAACAGGTGTGGCTGTGGCACCAGACTCAATCGCAAAATCTACCTTGGAGCGCTCGCCATAATACTTCAGCGCTGCACTACCGCTAAGCTGGTGCACATCTTGGGTATTTTGCAGCACAAATTGAATCGGACCCACCGTTCTTACCGGTCGGTTTTGCGGAGCTAAAACTAACTGAGCATCACTGAAAATGACTTTGGATTGATTCAATAAAGTATGTAGAAGCTTATTAATACCTTGATTATCTTTGAGGATTTTTTTATCTGAAGAAGTGGTAACCGTTGAAGAAGCACTGGGTGAAAAAACCGTAAGCCATCGACTCTCTTTTTGTTCTGCCGCTATCACCATTGCATCAATGGTTAAATGCTTAAAAATAGGCGCTCTATTAATAATGCTTTGAATTATATCTAATTCAGCTAATACGCTGGCAACAGAGATCGATCTCTGTTTATTATTTGGGTCAACTACACTCACATCAATAAGTTTGAATTGTGGCTTAGACTGCACCCAAGTAGCTTCGATGCTCTCAATATTAAGATCGACATTGAGTTGCTCTGAAAGGTATTGACTGATTTCTGCAGGGTAAGCGCTTATCTTTGGCAAAGAGAATCGCGCTATCATTATTAAAGTGGCAATTATTACTAAGGTTGAAATAATGAATATCAGAAGCCAGTTAGCTGTTTTTTTTACCATTAACTATCCATATTTATAGTGTTTCAAGCGACATATTTTTTGCTGCTACATTGCTGCTAAATTTATATTAGCGACTTATTGAGAGCGATCAACAAAACGAATTAAGGCTATATTAATGACTGCAAAATAGATACCACCTTGGAATCAATTTCGCTGCCAACCTGCTCTACAACACAGCATTTATCTCAAGACAACATCAAAGTGCTCAGGCCCGTAGTGAGAGTCGATTTTAAATTGAATCGCTTTATGAATAAAAGTTTCCAGTTCAGCCAAGTGATTGGATGCTTCATCCGTCACATACTCCACCACTATTGCCGATGCTAATACTAAATATGAATCGGTATCATAGGCGCGATGCTGTCTTAATATTTCTCTAAATATTTCATAACAAACTGTTTCCGGTGTTTTAACGAATCCGCGGCTCTCGCACTGCGAACAAGCTCCACATAAAATGTGCTCCAAGCTCTCCCGGGTTCTTTTGCGAGTCATCTCCACTAAACCTAATTGCGAAACTCCCATTACCTTGCATTTAGCATGATCTTTTTCTAGTACTCGCTCAAGGGCACGCAGAACTTGTCGCTGATGATCCTGGGATTCCATATCGATAAAATCGATAATAATAATCCCACCCAAATTTCTTAATCTCAGCTGACGCCCAATGGAAGTGGCCGCCTCTAGATTGGTTTTAAAGATAGTTTCTTCAAGGTTACGATGACCGACAAATCCGCCAGTATTCACATCAACCGTCGTCATCGCTTCTGTTTGATCGATGATTAAGTAGCCACCGGATTTTAAATCTATCTTTCGACCCAACGCCCTTTGCATTTCTTCCTCGACATTATACAGATCAAAGATAGGACGTTCGCCTGGATAGTATTCAATTTTAGAAATCAGCTCCGGTACCAAAGAGCGCACAAAATCTTCTGCCTTGTTAAAGGTTTCTTTAGAGTCGATGCGAATCCGCTCGATACCAACATGCGCCATATCTCTTAGAGCTCGCATGTTTAACGGCATGTCCTCATAAACAACAGAAGGGGTAGACACACTCTTGATACGCTTTTCAATACTTTGCCAAAGCCTTTTAAGGAAACGTATATCGGCTTTAAGCTCCACTTCACTGGCACCTTCTGCGACCGTGCGCAAAATATAACCGCTCTGCTCGGAGTTGTCCTCCTCTAAGGTGCTAATCAAGGTGCTGCGTAATCGTTCGCGCTCTTTGGGATCTTCTATGCGCTGTGATATACCGACATGACTACTATTGTGCATATACACTAAATAGCGTGATGGAATGGATATATGGGTAGTAAGTCTTGCGCCTTTAGTCCCCAGGGGATCTTTAGTAACTTGCACGAGTAGCGACTGGCCTTCTCGTAAAATGAATGCGATGGATTTTCGATTTTTTTCCTCCACCTTAGGATCGGCACATCTTACTTCATCAACATGAATAAACGCCGCTTTTTCCAAGCCTATTTCAACGAAGGCAGCTTGCATACCCGGCAACACTCTAACGACTTTGCCTTTATATATATTGCCAACGATACCGCGTTTACTGGTCCGCTCTACATATATCTCCTGCGGCATACCATTTTCAATAATAGCTACACGGGTTTCCATGGGGGTAAAATTAATGAGTATCTCTTCGCCTATCGTTGTCGCCACAGTCCGTTCCCTTTACATTTGAATACTACAGAGCACTTTTCCACCAAATAATTACAGCACACGACCCTGATAAAATCTTACTTATATTTTCAGACCTCAGCATAACTTACATATTAACTGCGTCATGCAGAGCATCTTATAGTAACAATTAGCTAACTAGTTCCCATCCAGAAACCGATGTCTACTGCGGATGTCCCACTAGCTCAATCTGCTCACTACTAGATGTAGTTATTTGGAATGACCAAACGCCCACATCTAGTATTGCGCATCTCAATCAATTGAACCACCCTCGCTAAGACCCCGTTTCGGGATGAGAACTAACTAATTACACTCTCAACAAACTTGCCTTTTTCACCAAATAAAGTATCTAAGCTTCGCCCTATTTAGCTCTATTCAATCAGCTACTCTTCTGCAACATCCCAAGTAGGTATATTAAATTGCGCTAACAGCTGCGCCGTTTCAAACACCGGCAAACCAACAATTGCCGAGTAGCTTCCTTTAATTTCTTTAACAAAGCGGCCGCCCTTTCCTTGAATAGCATAACTGCCCGCTTTGTCACACGGCTCTCCAGTCGCCCAATAACGCCGGCAAGCATTTTCATTCAAAGTGGCAAATAACACTTTTGACTCTACCAAGCACTCGCGCTGGTCCCTTGCATCTCGCACTGAAACGGCGGTTAATACATCGTGCCACCGCCCCGAGAGCGACATTAACATCTCAATTGAATGCTCAAGAGATTCAGGTTTACCTAGTATTTTTTGATTGATAACAACACAAGTATCCGAGCCTAAGACAGCCGCTTGACCATCGGACCAGTCAAAGACAGTTTGGCTCTTTTGACGAGCGAGACGGCTAACATAATCTGCGCAGCCTTCCCCTTCAATGACAGACTCATCAATATCAGCGCTGCGCACACTAAAACACACCCCTAAATCCGTTAAAATTTGCTGACGTCTTGGAGAGGCCGAAGCCAATATAAACGGATTTTTTATCATTTTACTCATGATATTTTAAAAGTACGTCTAATACTGCGCAACATAACAAACACCCAAGGCCAGAGGACAGCACTCACTACTGCTGGAATTAAAAAGGTAAAACCTAAAGCACTAGTGCCAGCCAACGCTTGAAACCAATAAAAAATAAACTGATTAACAACCACTAACAAAAACACCACAATCGCCTGCTGCCAGAGCGGATACATACGCATTTTCTTATGCATTTGCAGGGTAAGAAACGCAATAATGGTCAGCGAGATAGCATTAATCCCCAGCACTGAGCCTTTTAAAACATCTAACATCAATCCCACCAACCAAGCGGAACCCACTCCAAATCGCTGTGGCAGCGCCATTATCCAATAAATAACAGACAGCGCTACAAATTCAGGCCGCCACCATTCCAATATAACTGGCAGAGGAATTTGAGAGAGCACCATCGCAACAATAAAGGTGCCCAAAATAATCATTAAACCGCCCGGGCTATGCTGTGTCATGGCTGCCCTTCCTCCTCTGGTACAGAATTGATTGGCTCTTGCACTCCAACCAGCACTGGCGGCTTTGACCCCACCATCAGTACATAGCGACTATTATTCAAACGAGCCAGCGGCTTTGCCTTAACGATCATAAATTTACGACTAGGATCTCTTAGCACGCTGACAACTTTAGCCAGCGGATAACCGTAGGGAAAACGCTCGCCAAGTGCTGATGTCACTAATATATCGCCTTTGCGAATATCTGCATTATCGGGAATATGCGTGATATCTAACTCGCCGTGACTGCCATTACCAAGTGCGATCGCGCGCATGCCGTTACGCACCACTTCGACCGGTAGAGCATGACGGCCATCTGTGACCAGCATAGTACGATTGGTATAGAGCGACACTTCTACAACTTGCCCCATCACGCCACCAGCATCGAGCACCGGCTGACCGATAAAGACGCCGTCTTCACTGCCTTTGTTGAGTATCACTTGGTGTTGAAAAGGATCTGGATTGACGCCAATTAACTCCGTTAACAACACTGTATCATCAACTCGCGCACTGGCATTTAACAATTCACGTAAGCGAATATTCTCTGCGCGTAGCACCATCATTTGCTGTACTTTTCGCTCCAATACAATAGAGCTAGAACGCAGTTGATTATTGTCTTTTATGAGCACAGCGCGCTCTAACAAAACGGTAGAGATATCATCGGCAATGCTTGTCGGTATATCGACCAGCCATTGGATAGGCGTTAAAACCACCGATAATGCAGAGCGCACCGGACGCACAGAATCTCCGCGGTAATCGGAGATCAACAAGCCTAATGCAATTATTATCAGCAAAAAGAAACTAAGGCGGGGTAATCCGCCTCTAAAGATAGGTTTCAACTTAACTCCTTAAACCTAAATTCGGCAGTTGAATCCGATAAGTAAGCACAAGTTCTTAATGCTCCTAGAAAACCAGAAAATATTTTTATCACCAACAAGGTGACCACAAAATTTTCTAATTTCCTATGCACACCAATTTTTTGCACTTCTTTTTCGCGCTCAATCGCCGAATCTAGGTTAAACAAGAAAGTTAAGCCGAAAGGCCAAGCCACATTTTTAAAAAAATATAACACAAAAATGCCTTGTCAATTTGGGCTTGCGCCCAATCGATTAATCGTAGGATAAAAGCTCAAACGCCTGACTGTCGATTAACTCTAATGCTCGTCCGCCGCCTCTGGCCACGCAAGTCAGCGGATCTTCTGCAAGTATCACTGGCAGGCCACTCTCCTCACTGATCAAGAGATCAATGTTACGCAGCATAGAACCTCCGCCTGTTAACACAATACCGCGCTCAGCGATATCGGATGCAAGCTCCGGTGGACATTGCTCAAGGGCGCTTTTAACTGCTTGTACAATCGCCGACAATGGCTCTTGTAACGCCTCTAAAATCTCGTGAGAGTTAAGCGTGAAACTGCGCGGAATACCCTCCGCCAAGTTTCTGCCTCTGACATCAATTTCCAGCACTTCACTGCCTTGATGCGCAGTACCAATTTCCTGCTTAATTCGCTCGGCAGTCGCCTCACCAATTAAACTACCGTAATTGCGACGTACGTAAGTGACAATAGCTTCATCAAACCGATCTCCGCCAACGCGCACCGAGTCTGCATAGACGATACCGTTTAGAGAAATAACTGCAATTTCAGTGGTACCTCCACCGATATCGACAACCATAGAACCGTTTGGCTCTTCAACAGGCAAACCCGCACCGATTGCCGCGGCCATTGGCTCTTCAATTAAGAAGACTTGACGCGCACCAGCACCCATCGCCGACTCTTTAATAGCCCGACGCTCTACTTGAGTAGATTTACAAGGCACACATACGAGCACACGAGGGCTAGGTGTAAAGATTGTATTATCGTGTACTTTACTGATGAAATATTGCAGCATTTTCTCAGTCACATGAAAATCGGCGATAACACCGTCTTTCATTGGCCTGATAGCGGTAATATTACCCGGCGTACGACCTAACATACGCTTGGCATCAGCCCCGACTGCAGCAACAGTTTTTTGATTTCCATTTTGGCGAATAGCGACAACAGAAGGTTCGTCTAGCACAATCCCTTTGCCACGCACAAATATTAGTGTATTAGCCGTTCCAAGATCAATGGATAGATCACTGGAAAAAAGGCCTCGAATTTTCTTGAACATCGTTATTGGGAACCCCGAAAATAAAGGCGAATGCATCGGATTATAGAAAAATCCAACTTTAACAACGCAACGCATTTAGAGCAAGAAACAATTAGAGTATTATCCATTTCTTTGGTAAATTTAGCCTTTTATTTGCTCTGCTTAATAACAGTAGCTACAAAGCACTGAAAATACCTCACTTAAGCGGGCATAAAGACATCACAAAAATCTACAAGTTCACACAATAGAGACTTTTAGCCATGGCATTAGACAAATCCGATGTTGATAAAATCGCACATTTAGCGCGCATTAATATCGAGGAACAAGACACTCAAGCTTATCTGCAAAACATCACTAGCATCCTCGGTCTCTTTGACCAAATGCAGGAAGTTGATACAACTGATGTAGAGCCGCTGGCGCACCCAATGGACGCGATTCAGAGACTTCGTGCAGACGACATTACTGAGAAAAATCAGCGCGAGCTATTACAGAGTGTCGCCCCCGCCATTGAAGATGGACTATTCCTCGTCCCCAAAGTTATTGATTAATCGCAAACAGGATCAGATCAATGTTTAGCAAAACGATTGCACAGCTCTCACAAGGGCTAAAAACAGGCGAGTTCAGCAGCAGCGAAATAACCCGCAGCTACTTAGACCAAATCGCCGCACAAGACAGCAAATACAACAGCTTTATAACAGTCACACCTGAATTAGCCATGGCACAAGCTAAAGCTGCGGATGAGACCATTGGCGCAGGCAATGCCCACGCAATGACCGGTATCCCCATTGCGCACAAAGATATTTTTTGCACCAAGGGCGTTCGCACCAGCGCGGGCTCTAAAATGCTCGACAATTTTATAGCACCGTACAATGCCACGATCATTGAAAAGTTTAATGCAGTGCAAAGCGTCAGCCTTGGCAAAACCAACATGGACGAGTTCGCAATGGGCTCATCCAACGAAAACAGCTACTACGGGGCCGTCACCAACCCTTGGGGCGACAATCGCGTACCCGGCGGATCTTCAGGGGGCTCAGCGGCAGCAGTTGCCGCGCAACTAGCACCCGGCTCTACCGGCACAGACACTGGCGGATCTATTCGACAACCTGCCGCGCTAACCAACTTAACGGGTATTAAGCCTACTTACGGCCGCGTATCGCGCTTTGGCATGATCGCCTTCGCCTCCTCTTTAGACCAGGCCGGCCCTATTACAAAAACAGCTGAAGACGCCGCTATGATGCTTAATGTCATGGCAGGCTTTGATGCTAAGGACTCGACTTCGGCTCAAACCGCTGTCGATGACTACACAGCAACACTGAATCAGCCATTAAAAGGCCTTAAGATTGGATTGCCAAAAGAATTTTTTAGCGCCGACCTAAACCCACAAATAGCAGAGCGGGTACAGAGCGCACTTAAAGAATACCAGGCATTGGGCGCCGAGCTAAAAGAAATCAGTTTACCGAATACTGCACTATCCATTCCGGCATACTATATCATCGCCCCCGCTGAAGCTTCATCTAACCTATCGCGTTTCGATGGTGTTAAATTCGGCTACCGCTGCGAAAACCCGGTCGATCTAGAAGACATGTATAAACGCACCAGAGGCGAAGGGTTTGGCACTGAAGTTAAACGCCGTATTTTGGTAGGCACTTATGCTTTATCTGAAGGTTTTTATGATGCTTACTACAAAAAAGCACAACAAATCAGACGCTTAATCCAACAGGACTTTGTTAACGCCCTGAAAGAAGTCGATGTCATCATGGGACCAACCACGCCGCAACCCGCTTTTAAAATTGGCGAGAAAACAGCTGATCCTATCGACATGTACATGGAAGACATTTACACACTTTCACTAAACCTTGCAGGCCTGCCTGGCATGTCCGTACCCTGCGGCCAAGTAGACGACTTACCGGTCGGCCTACAAATTATTGGCAACTATTTCGCAGAGCAGCGCTTACTCAATGTCGCTCACATGTTCCAACAAGCCACTGACTGGCACACTCAAACTGCCCCTGGCTTATAAGGAGAACACTATGCAATGGGAAGCTGTTATCGGGCTTGAAATTCACGCCCAGCTCGCCACTAAGACCAAGATTTTTTCAGGCGCAAGCACTGCTTTTGGCGCCGAGCCAAACACTCAGGCCTGCGCTATCGATTTAGCCCTGCCCGGCACCTTACCGGTTTTTAATATTAAAGCCCTAGAAATGGCAGTCATGTTTGGCACTGCCATCGATGCAGAAATAAGCAAGACATCGGTATTTGATCGTAAAAACTATTTCTACCCAGATTCGCCAAAAGGCTACCAAACCAGCCAACTTTTTTACCCGATAGTTGGGCTTGGCGAACTCGATATAACACTCGCTGACGGCAGCATAAAAACCATCGGCGTTACTCGCGCACATTTAGAGGAAGACGCTGGCAAGTCTCTGCACGAGAAATTTGCTGACATGTCGGGAATCGACCTTAACCGCGCCGGCACACCACTACTTGAAATAGTATCTGAGCCAGATATGCGCAGCGCTGAAGAAGCCGTCGCCTACGCCAAGAAAATCCACGGTATTGTTACCAGCTTAGGCATATGCGATGGCAACATGGCCGAGGGCTCTTTCCGAGTAGACTGTAACGTATCTGTACGCCACAAGGGCGATAATAAGCTAGGAAATCGCACAGAGACCAAAAACATTAACTCTTTCCGCTTCATAGAAAAAGCCATTAAGGGCGAGATCATTCGCCAGATAGAAATTCTTGAAGACGGCGGCAGAATCAACCAAGAAACTCGTCTTTACGACGCAGATAAAGATCAGACTCGCACGATGCGCAGCAAAGAAGAAGCCAACGATTACCGTTACTTCCCCTGCCCTGATTTATTGCCAATCGTCATCGAGGACGATTACATCGAAGCAATCCGCAACAATCTGCCCGAACTGCCAGATGCGCGCCAGCAACGCTTTATAGATCAGTATAAATTATCAGAGTATGACGCTGTTAATTTAAGCGCCGACAAAGCATTAGCGGGCTATTTCGAGTCAGTCGTTAAAGAGTGCAGCGACGCAAAACTTGCCGCTAACTGGCTGCTGGGCGAATTTGCCAAACAACTCAACCAAAGCAACACCAGTATCGACCAGTCACCAGTAACAGCCTCAGAGCTGGCATTACTACTGACGCGCATCAAAGACAGCACTCTAGCGACAAATGGCGCCAAACAAGTACTCGAAGCCCTTTGGCGCAAAGAGGGCGAAGTAGACGCAATCATCGACAGCAAAGGCCTAAAACAAGTTACCGATACTGGAGCGATTGAAGCCATTGTCAGAGAAGTTGTTAGCAACTGCGACAAACAAGTTCAGCAATATATAGCGGCAGAGCCTGACAAACGCGGCAAGATGCTAGGCTTTTTCATGGGACAGATAATGAAAGCCTCTAAAGGCAAAGCCAACCCAGGCCAAGTCCAAGCATTGCTAGTACCTATATTAGACGAGCTTTGCTAAAAACAGCCCTTGCCAACGCCTGCAGACATGCGGGCGAAAACAGAATGGCATAGACACAAAAAAGCGACTCAAGTGAGTCGCTTTTTTATGCACTTTCAATAGCGCTAAATTAACCAGAACCTAACTCATCAAGAGCCAACCCCCATAACATCGGGACGCGATCTTAATCAAATCAAAAGCAACAGACATACCCCCATGGCTTTTATTCGCTTAATGCTTGCGAATATTTTTTTCAATTAACGATAGATAATGAGGCAACAATATTTGCTGAGAACGTGTCATTAACCCACTGGCATCCACACTCGCAAACACCTTCCCCTCATCATTGATCGACAACACTTCCTGCTCTTGCATAGCCTTGATAAAACCGGCCAACCCTTTTGGATCAGCGTATTCTGGGGAGTGGAATCCAAACTCCAAGTGCATCAAACCCGCCAGACGCACAGACTCATCAATTAAATCCTGCAGAGACAATTCACTAAACTCCTGCAACAACCTAAACACCACGTAATAGCGCAGCAAATAGGGCTCAACCGTCTGCATCAAAGCCACAGATAACGCCGTATTACGAACTTGCAGGCATCTCTCTTCTTCAATAATTAACTGCTGATCAACCAACAGCTCACGCACGCTTTTAAGCGCTTTGCTTACATCCGCTCCCTGCCAAGACCAGAACAGCTCCTTTGCTAAATACGGATAAACCGCCTTAATCAACTTGGGCACTGTTTGCGCCAAAGGCTTGTGATAACGCTTAGAGACTAGCAAATACAAACCTACCAGCAGCGTCAAATGGTGTATTTGGTTACGATAATAGGTCATTTCGCAGGCTTGCTCTGCGGTCAAATACACATCATCATTACTGACACTCAATTGGGACCTGGACGCCGCATCATCAACCCACTGACTAACATTACCCATTGCAATACCCGCGGGCGCATTGGGCATTTTCACCAACAGCGACGACAAACTATTTACCCGCTCAATCAATTGAGCACGACTCATCCGTAACCGGCGTTGAGACAGCAATACAGTGGCAATTAACGCTGTTTCATTGACATAACAAGCTCCGCTAATACCTTCCATCACCTGCTGCGCAAGGTAGGCACTTTTCCCTTTGATATTATCAAACTTAGAAACACTGTCGCCAAGCAAAATAGGATCCGCAAAACTCACTACAGCATCGCCGAACTTACCCTTAAAATGCTTCAAGCTCTGCACAAACCCCGCGAGGGACTCAGGAACCTTCTTATTATCCGTTAGCTGCTTCGCATACCCTCTAGACTCCACTAATTTATCATAGCTGATCCATACAGGCACCAAAGCGATAGGTTTTACATTGCGCTGCTGACAAGCCTCAAGGGTTATCGCTAACATTCCAGCCTTGGGAGGTAATAATCGCCCTGTTCTTGAACGCCCACCCTCGACAAAATATTCAAGCGTATGGCCGTTTGCATGCAAGTTCGTTATATATTTTTTGAACAACATGCCATACAACGGATCCGAGTAGAAAGACCTGCGCATAAATACCGCGCCGCCAAACTTGAGGAACCGGCCCAATACAGGCGCATTCAAATTATCTCCAGCAACAATATGCGGAATCATCAACCCCTGATTGTGCAACATCCAAGACATCAACACATAATCCATATGACTGCGATGACAAGGAACAAAGACAGTCTGATAATCTTTGGCA
Source organism: Oceanospirillaceae bacterium (assembly GCA_013215375.1). Lineage (GTDB taxonomy): Bacteria > Pseudomonadota > Gammaproteobacteria > Pseudomonadales > Balneatricaceae > Rs1. Next base: position 31,383 of record JABSRB010000046.1, read on the forward strand.
AGCACTCTCACTTTATCAATACCTTTAACAGTAACGCTGCGATAGGTACGTGAGAAGAACCAACTTAATGCTGTACTTAAAAAGCGAATAAAACTTGGGCTTATATTAGTGGCAATGTTATTTATTTGTTGACGAGCGTACCTCTCACTGCGACTGAAACTTTGCTGCTTTTCCTCGCTGTGTAACTGAATTTGGCGCTGCACATCACTTTGATTGATAATCGACTCAATTAACTGTTTGCGATTAGACAAGTCTGGGCCAAATGTAGCCTGCCTTCTACTCACAAAGTGCTGCTGCATTTTATCAACAATATTGGCTGCAGTGGTTCCCGCTAACTGCTGCTGGTTCTCACTCATCATCTGGCTAAGCAAAAAAGGCTGATCTAACTGCAGTAATGTTTGCCTACCACTGACCACTAGCTGAACAAGACGACCCCACCAACCTTTCGGACCCCAGCGCTCAGAAAAAACCACTCTCCACCAAGAAGAAGTTCGATTGGGAAAATGCCCGTGAAAAATAGTAACAGGTACAATTTTCACCTCCTTAAGGGACGCATCGAACTCTAACTTCTCAATAAGAGACTCAAGGCGATACTGCATTGTCTTCGACGATTTCCCATCTACCGATAATAAATCGCGATGACTGATAGTAACGCCCTGCTCTTTCAGAGACTGTGATAGCAGCTCCACATGCTCTGAGCGAGACGTTTCCAGCACATAAATGACATTTTTTCCAATACGCAAATGCTCATCGCCTAATACCTTGGCGCTAACAAACAACTTATTGAGACTCTTCCCGATCAAACCCATAAAACAACTAAAACCTAATTTATAATTAAACTTCTGCACAGCATTACTGTGCTGTAAGCGGCCTCAAAAAATCATCTTAAGGCTTTGCGCGGCGGCTACTCTTGGTAATATTCGACACACCCCAAACATTAATAATGTGGCGGGGGCGGCTCAACATGCTCAGCCTGCCCTTCATCGGGACGACCTTGGTTAACCTTTTGATTCAAAATCTTTACAGCTTCTGCCAAACCCATCAACTGTTTATCTTGATTGGCAATAACAGTATTTAATTGGTCTATCATTTCCTCTTGGAAAGCGACCCTTGACTCTAACTCAGAAATTCTATCTTCCATCTATGCCTCTAACTTAAGTTTGGCACATAATAACGCGCCTTGCGCTAGCCAACTACCAAAACCTGAAGCGCATGAACAATTAACCGCATTATAAATCTACAAGGCTTCTAATCGTAGCAGCTTTTCACAATACACCAGCAAATTGCAGGGGAATTGAGCCTCCAACTTATATTCAACAAGGCGCTAAAAAGCTACACAAGAAATAAGTGCACATACTCGAAAAAAAGCCATTGCTAGAGCAATACATTCTCCCACGAACAGACCTAACGAGGACAATACACGAGCAGCTGTCGAGGAGCTAATACCCACAAAACCAGCAAACCAAGCAATTACCAGAGTTTAAATTTTGTTTTATCTTATTTGGTTTTATGCAGGAATACCCATAATTAGCGAATGCATGGATGATAAGAGCTTAATGAGAAAACCGCCTGGTTTTAGGTGCGGCAAAAACGGGTACAGACTTCTTGATTCGACAGCCGAATTCAGACTCAATCGCACAAAATACAGCTCTACTATAAAAACATCACCAAAATCAGCAATATAACGGCCAGACACTAGTGGTACAAATAAAAATCATTTGCATTAACAATCAGCAATATATATCATCGCATCTTGACTATATATGTCGTTTTTCAGCAACTGTAGCCAAGACAATACAATTCTCCTTTTTTGCATGCACAATTTCATTGAATTTTAACACAAATTTCTGTATATCTATTCTGCTCCGTTACTGTGTTACACCTGAATTTTATCTGTTTTACACATCAGGATAATCCAGCGCGGTTTTTTGTGTCTTAATTAATTTCTAACTATAAGAGAATATTCAATGAGTGGTAATCAAATTTTCCGCAGCCTCATCGCTAGTGTCATAGCAGCTGCATTAATTCCTTTTTTATTAAACAAGTTCGCCGGCCTAACGATCGAATTTAACGCGCCAGTATTAATCATAATATTTGCTGTTGTTCTTGCCAGCTGCGCCCTTAGTGGTTTCAGCGCAAGCAACTCTTCAGATTCAAATAGCTCCGCAAGAGTAAATGGCGCAGAATACGACGATGAAGAAGAGTTCGAAGACGATGACCGCGAACACGGTACTGTTAAGTGGTTCAATGTGTCTAAAGGCTTTGGCTTTATCACTCGCGAAAACGGCGATGATGTCTTTGTACACTTCCGTAATATTCGCGGCCGTGGCCACAGATCTTTAAGCGAAGGCCAACAAGTTAAGTTTCATACCCGCGACAGCGATAAAGGCTTACAAGCAGAAGACGTTTCTATCTTACGCACATAAATAGCCTTACCAAATAGTGTGATCAGCAATGGTTGGTTACACTATTATTTTCTACACCTCCTTAAACTACCCATTGACACACGCTGAGCTTACAATCTCTCTCCTGTATTTATACATCTAAAAAAACCTCCTACCATAGAGCCATTCACCACAAAAAGCACAAGTAGCAGAACAACAAACCTAATTCCAGCTCACAGCTTATGCCTCTACATACTCCCCCTCAAAACAAAGAAGACTGCAGATCGTCATCTAACCAAATTGACAGCACCTCAACATCGTTGCAATGCTCGTGTAACATCTGACTAAAACTTACAGCTAACTGCGGCGCCATCACGTTGTCTGGCGTATGGAAAAACATAAAAGGCACTAAGCCTTGATCAACCCACTCCCCTACTTTTAACACCCATTGCTGCAACACTTGCTCTGCAAGTTTCAGATCCATTGGCACTATCACCCTAACAAATGGATGCCTACCAGTAGCAATTACATGTGTCGGCACTCTGGGCTTGGCCTGAAACGCCTCAACAGATGCACTATCAGATGCTTTATCATGCGCGAATAAACTACGGGTATCAAAAATCACTCGATTTACTTGGTGTTTGATCAGCAACTGGTTATAACGTCGCTCAATCTCGTCTTTGCAAAAAAAATCTAAATGACGAACCTCGACCCCATACTCAAAATCCCTAGGGAGTGACTGTAAGAATTTTTCTAAGCGTGGAACATCCGCTGGAGTGAAATTAGCATCCAATTGTAGCCATATAACTCCCAACTTAGCATTAATCGACGAAATCCGGTTCAGAAATTCAGAAACCTGCCGTGAACAATGGATAAGACATTGTTTATGTGATATTTCTTTAGGAAACTTAAAGCAGAATTTAAAATCATCTGGCGTCTCTTCTTGCCAGCGCTGTAAATTTTCGGTACTGGGAAGCGCATAAAAGGAGGTATTGCCCTCCACACTAGAAAAACAATTGGAATACACTGATAAACCAGTACTAGAAGATGATTTGGACGGGTACCATTTGCTATGATGCCACTGTGCCAAACCCAGATATATTTTTTTAGCCATAAACAAGCTTCGCATTCTCTATTAGTTACAGGCAATAGTGCAAAGAATTTTTATTTATTGCTACACTTAAACATCTATACAACATCATAAAAGGTAACACCAACCCATGGATTTCGCTTCACTTATTGGTATTGTATCGGGTATAGCACTGATTGTAACAGCCATTTTACTAGGCGGTTCCGCTGATGTTTTTATCAACATACCCGGGATAATGATTGTCGCCGGCGGCACTTTAGCTGCAACGTTACTCACCGTACCTTTTAAAGACGTCATTAATGGCTTCAAAGCCGCGTTCTTTGTCTTTACTCGCGATAAAACCAATGCATCAGACATGATCGACACCATGATTGAGCTAAGTAAAATCAGCCACCGTCACGGCCTACTCAAAATGACGCACATTAAAACAGATTCAAAAGTACTAAAACGCGCTTGTAACTTATTGGCAGAAGCAGCATCTGAGCAAGTTATACGCAACACTCTACAAAATGAAATTGACTCGTTGATTGCCAGACACTTCGCTGCCCAAGATGTATTCAAAAAAATGGCAGGATATGCGCCCGCTTTTGGCATGCTCGGCACACTGATCGGTTTAATCCAAATGCTGAGCCAATTAGACAACCCGGAAACCATCGGACCCTCAATGGCAGTGGCACTATTAACTACCTTTTACGGCTCCCTGTTAGCCACTATGGTATTTTTACCTATAGCCGGAAAACTCAGAGCAAGAACTCTTTCAGAAGTCACCAACCTAGAAATAATCAGAGAGGGTAGTATTAGCATTTTAACCAATGACCAGTGGGCACACGTCTATGAACAGTTATCCGCTTACCTGCCCGAAAACAAACGCGCATCGATATTCCCTAGCCAAGAATAAAAGCTGGTATAGATCATGAACAAAGCGATACATTTACGCGAAGAAGCAGAAGAGAACACCTGGATTGTCACCTTTGCCGATCTGGTTACTTTACTGTTGGTATTTTTTATATTGCTGTTCTCTATATCTACCATTAAAGAAGAGTCATTTAAAGAAACCATCGATTCTGTTAAATCAGCATTAAAAGGCACCGGCCAAGGCTCTCGAGCGGGTGCCGGCGCGGGAACCAAAGTCGATAAAGACTCAACCAAAGTTGAGACAGGCACAGTACCTACTGATTCAACTGACCCCTCTGTAGAAACCGGTGACAAACAACAAGCACCCACCGAAGAAATACAACCTATTATAGCAACACCATTTGTCATCACCCCTCCTAAGCCATCCATAGATCGTGAGGCACACCTGAAAAAACAAGATATGGCACGTGTATCAAAAGCGATCAGCAAACTAATGAAAAGCGCCGCTGGTGAAAATGATAGTAAAATATCGCCACCAAAAGATGGTAAAATAATTATTAATGTACGTGGCGATTTGTTTTTTAACAAAGGGTCCGCGCAATTTAAACGAGAAGCGATGCCTATAATGGATGGCATCGGCAATATATTAAGGAAAAACAATGTTTTCAAGCTGGCAATAGGCGGTCACACCGACAACCAACCTATCAGCACCAATAGATACCCATCAAATTGGGAGCTATCGGCCATTCGCGCCACCACAGTACTTCGCTACTTTGTGCGCGGAGGTATGAGCCCTGACAGGCTAACGGCAACAGGTTACGGTGAGTCTATCCCCTTAGATAGCAATGACACTGAACTACAGCGGATTGAAAACAGAAGAATCGAATTTGTACTTGAGCGAAAATCATTATGAAAAAACCATTATTTGAAACAGAAGACCTAGATGACACCAACCGCGGAGAGTTCAGACTCTACCCCACAGATGCCGACGACATAAAGTTAATTATTGCGGGCAAAGAAGTGGAAGTGATTAACATATCAGGCAATGGTATTGCCTTTAAGTTTGTCGGCAATGTCAAAAAGGCGACCTATAAAATCATTTTAGAGTTCGGTATTGAAGAAAAGCACCGCATTGAATGCGCCCTCAAAGTACTGCGCCAAGACGCTCCTGTTTACAGCGGCAACTTAATGGACCTCTCCGCTACCGATACCCGCTTAATAGGTCAATTCATTATCAACAGCCAAAAGCGCGCTATTCGTCGTGGCACAGCCCATAATTGAACGATAAATCAGCGATCTAATCCCCTTTAAACTTTAATTAAAAAAAACAGTTGCAGGGTCAACAGAAGACTGTATACTTCGCTCCACAGTTTGAGAGGAAACACTTTAACAAACTTTTATTTAGGATTATCAAGAACTTAGATGAAAACGTGTTTCGTTGATGCGGGGTGGAGCAGCTTGGTAGCTCGTCGGGCTCATAACCCGAAGGTCATAGGTTCAAATCCTGTCCCCGCTACCAACTTTAATAAATTCTTCTTTTTTTATATTCCCTGTTTATCTCTATACCAATTATCTACCGCTTATGCGTAGTGAATCAACTTGATAGCCCGTCGGGCTCAGCTCTCTATAAATACTGGCGAAGGTCATAGGTTCAAACCCAGTCCCCGCTACCAACTTTATCAACACTTCTTATTTGCTTCTTAACCACAATCCCAATTATTTTTCTGCTTACCATCTAGCTCTTTTATTCATCTATATACAATATCCCTGCTAGCTTCGACACCAACCGACGACCGTAGATAAACGCTAAGAACACTCCTGCATCCAGACCCACTAGCCTACAACTATGATTCATTTTAGAATAAAGAAAATCACCCAACTACTTTCAGTAGCTGGATCTTAATAGAGAGCAAGCAGAGAACTAAGCTTTCAGCGTAAGATAAATAGCTTTTAAAATTCAAAGTCTGTTAGTAGAAAATTCTATAGCTTATTGTTCGCAAGATTTAATTCATCTTCCCAGCGTTTAATGCACGGATGGCCACGCCAACCAAGGGAGACCGAGACGTAAGGCATCCATTAACTGATTTTTTGACTGGCTGTGATAGCCATAAACACGGACGCCGAATATATGCAGCATGACACTACTAGCCTTTGCTTGGGCTTCACTTTCGCTATTAGTCTTTAGCAGGTGTTTAAAGTAGAGGGACTCTATTTTACGCAGCCGCTCAGAGACATAGTCTTGCAGCTCAACTTGATGATCACTCAACTCGAGCTGACTTTTCACTAAGAAGCAACTGCAGTAATTTGATTGACAAGACTCTTCAATAAAGCTGACTAAAATATGGCGAATAGCCTCTTCTACCGTCTCGTATTGAGTCAATGTAGACTCTAACTTTATCAATGACTGCTCGGTATTATGACCTAGAGCCTCTTTAAACAATCCTTCTTTATTGCCAAACGCCAAAAAAATACTCCCAGGCTTTAACCCGGTTTTTTCAAACACCGTTTGCATTGAAGTGGCGTTATAACCTAAGCGCCAAAAAGCATTGGCAGCGCTCTCCAATACTTGCTCTTTATCAAACTGTGCTCTGGCCATCGTCACTCTCTACCTTTCATCTTCAATCCAAATACTTCACTAAAGTATAACGACTTCATCAATGGCACTGCAACCAATTGAATGAATATTCAACAATCAACTTGAATGTTCATTCAATATTTGTTTGAATGGTCATTCAAGTTAATATTCTCTATTAAGGTTTCCTATGTCATTACAAGATAACATCGTCGATTATAAAGCTGGTTTTTCACAAAAAGCCCCCGCAAACGTGCAAGAGCTAATGAAATTAGCAACTAAGAATCTAGCAGATTCAGGCATTGTCGATAAAGCGCCTAAAGTTACTGAAAAACTACCGACATTTTCACTGCCTAACCAAAATGGCGATTTAGTAAATCTTAGCGATTTATTAACCAAAGGCCCTGTTGTTGTCACTTTCTACCGTGGTGGCTGGTGCCCGTATTGCAATATGGAATTAAGTGCATACCAGGAAGAGCTTGCTAACATCACTGCAGAAAATGCGACATTGGTAGCGATCACTCCAGAATTACCTGATTCATCACTGTCCACGACAGAGAAAAATGCATTAAAATTTGAAGTACTTACCGATGTGAACTCACAGTACGCAGCCAGCCTTGGTATCGTCTTCTCACTGCCAGAAGAGCTACGTTCAATTTACTTATCTTTTGGTATCGAAGTCGAAAAACACAATGGTGCAGGTCAGTTTGATCTACCATTAGCAGCGACTTTTGTTATCGCACAAGATGGCACTATTGCCAGTGCGTTTGTAGAAGCGGATTACACCGCCCGTAAAGACCCTACAGAAGTAGTTGCTGAGCTTAAAAAACTTAAGTAATTTAACAGCGGCTAGGCTTGTGTACTAACCATAGAAAACAAAAAGCGAATCTCATTTGAGCTTCGCTTTTTTGTATACCAATACTTAGCTTAATAATGATACAGTTGCCTAATAAAGTTTAACGACAAAAGGCCTCTGTGATCACAGCATCACGAATTAAAAACCATAATATCGAGATGAATATGCCAGGAAAATTATCAGACAACAGCGAGTCTTTTGATCCTTTTGATAAAGAGCGGCAATTGCGCTCTCAAGCAAGCACTTGGCAGACGGCTGACACCATAAGCGCTGACCATAACGACATCCCTGTCATTGACCTAAGCACTTACTTAAAAACCAACAGTAAAGAGTCACTGGAAAACGTGGCTACTCAATTGCGCCATGCTTGTGAGAATGTTGGATTTTTTACTATTATAGGACACGGCGTTGCACCTAGCATCATTGATACACAGTTTTCAATGCTCAAACTTTTCCACGCCTTACCTATTGCAGATAAAAAATCGATCCAAATGGATAGTCCACAATGGCCTATCGGAGGCGTTGGATATTTACCCTTTAAAAATAGAAAACTACCCTCGCGTGATACGGGTAATCGCAACGAAGCTTTCTTAATAAAGTGCGATCACAATACACATATGCATGATAATCAATGGCTGGATGAGACGCTGTTGCCAGGATTTCGAGCCGCTAGCGAAACTTATGCCGATGCCATGCTGAGCCTAGGTAAGCGCCTGTTACCTATATTCGCCAGAGCACTGGATATGCCCGCCGATTTTTTTGACCAAGCATTTTTCGACCCTCTGTTCAGGCTGCGCATGACCCACTATCCTAGTGCCGATATCGCCACCGAAAAAGACGAGTTTGGTATAGCCCCTCACGTTGATACCAGCTTTTGCACGCTGTTAATTCAAGACCGACCCGGTTTGAGCATCTACAGCGAACAACGAAAAACGTGGATCGACGTACCTATGCTAGAAGATGCCTTTATCGTCAATACTGGTGAATTATTAAGACAGTGGAGCAATGACAGATTCTTGAGCGTGAAGCACTTTGTGCACACTAACAAAAGCGGAGTTTCAAGATACTCCATTCCCTTCTTTTTTAATGCTAACAGCGATTACAAAATGCATTGTATTCCCAGTTGCTGCAGCGATAAAAACCCAGCAAAATATCCGGCAATATCCTACAGCGAAAGCCAGGCAGTCGCTCAGGGAGAGTAGCTAGTGCCCATCCTGAAGTCATGAGCGACTGCCCCACTAATCCAATCTGATCACCACTAGATATAGTTATTTGGAATGACCAAACGCCCCTATCTAGGGCCACTCATCTTGAACTATTGGATCAGCCTCGCTACGCCCTTGTTTCAGGTTGAACACTAGCCAACAAACCTATAACAACAAAGCTCCTGAGCCAAAATCTGCTGCTGTAATTAATATCGTCGCTCCAATAAGAATATAGGCTTGACTATTGTCTTAGCTCTATATACTTTGGCGCCAGCGATATCACGCTACCAGAGCGTTCGACTTACCCAGTCGCACTTTTTAGCTACACTTATCACAAGGTCTTTGCATGTCTACTAAACAAATTAATTGGCTAATGTTTTACTCGCTAGTTTTCATGTGGGGCACGTCTTTTTTAGTAACTTCTGTTGCCGTTGATCAGTTCACTCCTATTCAGATTTCCAGCATGCGTATCACCTTAGGCGCGATCATTCTATTAGTAGCAGCACGCATCAGAGGCAGGCAACTTCCAAGGGATTTAAGATCTTGGTCATACTTGGCACTGTTTGGCATTATGGGCAACGCACTACCCTTCTTCTTGATATCTTGGGGACAACAGAGTGTTTCTTCCGGTACAACGGGGGTTTTGATGGCCTTTATGCCATTAATAACGATGATTTTAGCCCATTACTTTATTGCCAATGAAACACTAAATCGTTATAAAATTATGGGTTGCTGCTTAAGTTTTTGTGGAGTAGCACTGCTATTAGGTCCTCAAATTGAGGGGAGCCATTCAATGATCGCGCAACTAGCCATTTTTTGTGCCGCTGCGAGTTATGCAGCCAATACCATATTGATTAGAAAACTGCCTAAATTCGACCCTTTAGTGGGTGGCGCAGGCATGCTACTTGTCGCCAGTGCACTATCGGTACCAATAGCACTCTATCAAGGCTTCGACAACTTAACTGCTCCAAGCTCTGGGGCCATCTATGCCATTATTTGGCTCGGCGTAGTACCTACCGGCATAGCATCCATTTTGTATTTTTCTCTGGTGGAGCGCGCCGGACCTAGCTTTATCTCCAATGTGAATTATCTAATACCAGTACTCGCCTTCTTTAGCGGTATTGTCTTATTAGATGAGGATGTGACTTGGCTGAGCTTACTCTCAGTTGCCGTTATCCTCAGCGGTATCGCTTTAACCCGTAAGCCGGTGAGAGCAAAGGTTAGTCTTTAATCGAAACAGTGCAGGTACCGTGATCTAGGCCCTTACATTTGTTGTAATAGAAACGCGAGCTGCCCTGCAGAATCTTCTTCTATACGTAGAACTTCTGTGCCTCTACGATAGAATATTAATGTGGGCAAACAAGATATATCCAAACTACCCTCTCGCTTAAGCCGCTGGTAACTCTCCTTATCTTCGTAGCTGTGCAAGCTGATTTGTTTAAACCCACTGCTTGACTGGCCATCCAATGCCAATAATAACGATACTTCACGCTCACAGTCGGGACACCAACTGGCATTGTGAATCACGGCGCTGTATTCATGGTAGTCATTGTGGTTAGTTTGGATTGTCTGTTTAGCAGCACTGATAGGCTGAGCCCATAAGTGTTGGATATCGGTCAAAGTCATAGAGATTATCTGTTTATTGGAAAGCGCTAAATTTAGAGCCTAGCATGTGCTTTGTCAATAATTGATGATGCCCAATAATATATTCAGCGTAACCTCGTCATCATAGTACTGCTATAGATCGCCTTGCTCAGCCAAACATCGGCATCACAGCCCTAGCAGTAATTTTGCAAACGACTCACTAGCTCTCATCCAGATACCCGGTAGTAGCGAGGGAGACCCAATTGCTTAGATGGGCGATACTAAGATCGAGCTAGTGGGGCTTGCGCAATAGACATCTGTTTCTGCATGGAAACTAACTATTCAATATAGTCATCTTTAGTATCTACAAATGGCTTGAGCGGAGAAGAACAGGCTTTTATCGCTTAAACTCATATAATAAACGCTTATATTTGTGTAAGTTATTTATAGAACAGACTCCTATCTAAATGCTAAATACGGAACCCTTATGCCGATCTGTGTTATCGAAACCGATAGACTTAACATTGGACTGCTCAAGCCCGATGAGTATCAATTACTACAGCAATATTTATCGCGTAACAAAACACATCTGGCGAAGTGGGAACCCACTCGCGACCCCATTTATTACACGCAGTATGAAATAACACTACGTATTAAAAGCGCACTACTCGCCTTTAAGCAGCAATCGGCGTTCCATTTTGTATTACTCAACAAAAATAATGATAAAGTGCTGGGAGTCTGTAATTTTGCCAACGCGGTACGCGGCCCCCTACAAGCTTGCCACTTAGGTTATGCATTGTGTCATGAATATCAAGGGCAGGGCTTGATGCAAGAGGCTTTACGCGCAGCCACTAGCTATGTCTTTGAGACACTAAAATTTCATCGTATTATCGCCAACTATATACCGGATAATAAACGCAGCGAAAACACCCTCACTAAAGCTGGCTTTGAACGCGAAGGCTATGCTAAATCCTATTTGAAGATCGCCGGTAAATGGCAAGACCATGTGCTGACGGCAATGGTGAATCCTAATGAGCTGTGAGCTGTGAGCTGTGAGCTGTGAGCTGTGAGCTGTGAGCTGTGAGCTGTGAGCTGTGAGCTGTGAGCT
>JABSRB010000047.1 GCA_013215375.1 Oceanospirillaceae bacterium
AAGCAGAGACGGACTTCACCCCCACCCCCGTCAATACATTTGTTGCGCTCTTAGCTTAAATTTTTAAATATTGCCTCCGTGTTCTCTGTGCCCTCTGTGGTGAAAAAATCTTTTAAAAACTATTCACCACAGAGAGCACAGAGGCGCTTCGCTACACAGAGAAAACCTGAGACACTTTAGCTTTGAGCTTTGAGCTTTGAGCTTTGAGCTTTGAGCTTTCTAACTTCTAGCTCTATCGTTCTTCATCTCTTAAGGTCAGCACTTCAAAACCTGTCGGCGTGACTAGTATGGTGTGCTCCCACTGCGCCGATAACTTCTTGTCTTTAGTCACGACGGTCCAGCCATCTTTCTTAGTTTTTATCTGCGCTTTTCCCTGGTTGATCATCGGCTCTATAGTAAAGATCATTCCCGGCTGCAACACCAGACTCGCACCGCGTTTGCCGTAGTGCAAGACATTGGGCGCCTCGTGCATATCACGACCAATACCATGACCACAATACTCACGCACGACTGAATATCCCTCGCCTTGCGCGCTCTTTGCTACTGCGTAACCAATGTCGCCTAAAGTCGCTCCAGGTTTAACTACCTTTATGCCACACCACATTGCCGCATAGGTTTTTTTCACTAATACTCGCGCTGCTTGGCTGGCACCACTCAAAACATACATCTTGCTGGAATCTGCAATGAAACCATTTTTCTCTAAAGTGATATCAATATTAATGATGTCGCTACTGGATAAATATCGTTCAGCATGGGGCATGCCATGGCAAACCTCTTCGTTAATTGAGGTGTTTAAGCTGTATTTATAATCGTATTGGCCTTTACTCGCCGGGCGCGCCTGCAGTTCATTAACAATATAGCTCTCAACTACATCATTAATCTGCATGGTACTAACCCCCTCTTTAACAAACTGGTCGAGCATGTTAAAAACTTGGGTCAACAGCTTTCCAGAGTGACGCATCAACTCAATCTCAGCTGCGTTTTTAATGATGACTTGTTTAGCGAGACTCAATGAGCAACTCCTCTAACTGCACTTTTTCTTTGCGCAACTGCTGTTGGATAATCTCGCTGTAACTCAACTGAGGGTTCAGCTCTGCCAACATGCCCGTTTTAATCCAAAACTCAGCCTGCGCGTTGATAGAACGCGACATCACCTGACTCGATTTTCTAAGCTCCTCGTGGAGCTGATCCGATATTTTTACTATGCCCATAAGAATTCCTATATGATTACGGGCAAGCATATACGTTTTATTACGAAACGTATATACATCATATGTAATTTTTGGGCTGGTGTTGTATGGTTGAGGAGTAAAGCTTCATATTAGGTAGCTAGTGTATGTGCTGATGAAAAGTCCGTTGATGACACGAAGTGGGGCTTTTTTGTTCATGGTTCACGTTTTCTAGTAAACCAATTTGGGATATCTAGCTTTAAACTAGTGGGTGTTTTTAACCTCCGAATTAGAACGCTATAGAACGTAACTGATTTATTTTTTAATGTTTAAGATCAAGGGATTTTAAGTGCAGTTTCGACTGCGTCGAGTTCATTTCTTTTTGCGAAAAAAAGAAACCGAACCAAAGAAAATTTCGCCCTACTATTGCCGAAAACCCCTACGCAATTCAATAAATTGACGGCCGCTCAGATAGGCCATCCATGGCCTAGCTTCGCTCTTCGCGACATCCTGTCGCTGCGCCCGTCCATTTAGCGAACAGCTCCGGCGGCAATACAAGGGGGTTGATGGCTCCGTAGGGAATATGGACAGACTGGTATACCTCACTATAAACCACCCATTAATACAGTGAAAACCACTCGAATTATCGGTTTTAACAGTTATTAAAAGTGAGTGTCCCATATTGGTCATTTCGACAACTTTTCGCCTGCAATAAAGCGCTGAATAATATCTGGGCCTTTATAAATTTTTCGCCAACGTTCTATGACTTCAAGATCTGTCAGATTATCTACTTGGCTTTTATTGATAAACAAAACAAGATGATAGTGGTTAGACATAATCGCATAGGAACAAACGTCAATACAAAAAACAGCATCAATTTCAGCTAATCGATCAAGCATCCATTGGCGGCGATGTTCAAAATTTTGCTGAGTCATTTGATCAAAACCACAAAGGAAAGCCCTTCTAACCACTCTAGATATACAGGGATAATAGGGTGAATCTTGACAGCAGAATTGCTGCGAACGGGCACGAGTCATAGCACCTCCTGTTCAGAGTAAACTCTGAATTAAATATTTCATGACATTATTCTACGCTTATCATGTCTATATTCAATTAATCTATGACTGTCCTAAATTAACCGCTTTCGATGGTTTACCCACCTACTTCCTTATGCTTTTTTGTTTTAATACAGCTAGAGCCTCCATAACAAGAGGGCAGTAATTAATCTCTATAGTTTCATGATAATTATTACAGAACATGAATGAAGTAACCTCACTTTCAATTATCCGCTTTGTTGGTGGACCAAAAAAACTCATTGCCTGTTGAAAATCACCATTTCTAGTACTGATTGTGATTCTAAACTGATAATCCTCGCTGATTGACAGTTCCGCTACAGCAAGGGGATGAGTTATTCTAGGTAAAGCCCCTACCATATTTTGGCTGAGGATAGTCTTTTCTTGACCTTGTTTGTCTTGGCTAACTTTAAAGATAGCTATAACCAAATCGTGGAGTGGATATGTCCCGTTATTTTTCACACCCCAATACCATTTATCCTCATCTTTCTGAAGCTTTATTTCTGGGAAGCTATTTCCGCCAGTAATCTGGTTCATCATTTCTTCGCTTGATTCTTGGATTTTATCAACCATATTCTTACTAGAGATTTCAATTTCTTTAACTGTGTTTTTGAAATCCTTTGTTAACTCGTCCCGCTCTTTTCTCTGAGCCTCTTCGCTATGCTGATGAGATAACGCGTTCAAAAATAGACCAATGAGTCCTACACCAACAATTGAATGAGTTCCTGTTAAAAGCATTGCAGGAAGGTTGGTCGGAGTGATATCCCCATACCCTAAAGTAGTAATTGTTACTGCACTAAAATACAAAAACTGGAAATACCCTTCTACTCTATCTTTCCCATTATAAAGCTCAAACAAAGGAACCCAATAAAAAGCTGCGAACAACGGTATTGATAGCAGATACCATTTACCATAATACCCAGGCAATTGTTTGGCTAATGTCTTACTACTGTTTCGGTATGGGGCAAGACCTTCAATAAATGAATTTGCGATTTTATCAACAATTTCATTCCATATTCCTTTAATCACTTATTCTCCTTAGTATCTGTAATCTGTTGTACGTAGGTTCATTTTTTTGCTTGGTAAAGAAAATCTATAGCTCATTGATTTTCGTCTGATTTGATTTAGATTTTTTGATACTATTTGATTCTTTATGAACCTTTCATTCTTAATGAGCTAGACTACTCTTGCTTGCTACTAGAGCTAGTACTAGAAAAATTCGTCTTGAAATCCATTTTCTCTACTAGCTTCATCATTAACTCGCCTGAATTTATTGGATAATTTTCTGATGCACCACCATTTACACCTATTCCTACTGGATTGTTGAATAGTTTATCACTAGTGTCCGGTTTAAAAATAGAGAACAGCTTGTAGAGCATTAACCTCGGGGTCTACGGTAGAATTGTTGTTATCGAGACACCAATTTTCACTACCTGAGGCTAAGCGTGAAACATTCTAACAGCATTTTCTGCCAACTATTAAAATTTATTCCCCGTCACTCCTTCCAAAAAGTGGTTGATCGACATAAGGGCGATCACCGAGTAAGAACTCTTTCATGCTGGGATCAATTGGTCGTCTTGCTCTTTTCTCAGCTAAATAGTCAGACTTCATTGAGAGGAATTGAAACGACCTTTAATAGCCAAAAATCTAAGCTTTATCATTTAGGCGCCAGTCGTATCAGCCGCTCATCTCTAGCTGACGCAAACGGAAACCGGCCAGCCGCAATTTTCTCAGAAACGTTTTATTATTTGCTCGGCAAAGTACGTTCTAAACTACCCAAAGGCGATGAAAGCCAAAGAAAGAATATGGGACACCCATATATTTTACTGTGCAAAGCCTTTTATATTCAGACATTTAGCCTATTCTATCCACGGTAAGTTAACTTATACTGAATAATATTTCAGCGTTATTAGCTTGGGTATACCATCTTTTATCGGGAGTATTTTTTTCCAGCGAGGCATCTGATGGATACGAAAAACATGTATCAAAAGACTTGGCCTGCATGACTTATTTCAGTAATTAGAACAGAGTAGGATGGCCGTTTTGGCTGTTAACCGACTTATAGAAATTAACTTGAGTAAGACAGGTTTAAATCTCTTTATAAGCTTAGCAACACCTCAAACTACACTACGGAGCCACCAATCCCCTTGTATTGCCGCCGGAGCGATTTGCAAAATTGGCGAGTGGAGCGACAGGATGTCGCGCAAAGCGAAGTTGAGCCAGGGATGGCGCATCTGAGCGGCCGTCAATTTTGTAAATCGCGGAGGAGCCTTACGGCAATATTGGGGCGAAATTTTTCTTTGGTTCCGTTTCTTTTTTTTCGCAAAAAAGAAATGAACTCGACGCAGTCGAAACTGCATTTAATCTGTTGACCTAAACCTCAAAAAACAAATCTGTTAAAGCCTTTAAGTTTTAAACAATGAGATGCTCATTAAACTCTCTTTATCGATAGACAGTCTACATTAGCGATTAAATCGAGACAAAAAAGGCTGAAATTGGCCGCTAACGGCCTCCATCAACACCTTATAACCTGGGAACCTTGTTGATTTTTAGTAATCAGCTTTAAAACTCGATTATAAGTAAACGTATAGCTCATAGCGCATAGCTCACCGCTAAAAGCTCCCCCTCCTTCCCCACAGCACCATGAACACTAAAACGCCAATGAGAATGGCCACAGCCACCACTGCCAACACCACTGACTGCACAGCATAAACACTGGCATACAGTGCCACTGCTAGGCCTGCAAGTGGCTGGGAGATATTATTAAATAACACGATGAGGCCGGTGGTTTTACCAAAATCTTTAGCGGGTATTATCTGTTTGCGCAAGCTGCGTAAAAAGACATTAAACATTTTATCAAAACCGACTATGAGTAAAAATCCCAGCATGTAAACCCAGGCATTATCACTGAGTGCGGTGATTAATCCGCCAGCGCACAGCGCCACAAAACTTGTTGCCCCCAGCACAGTTAAGGTCAAAACAGTGCGGGCGATATAAAGCAAGATAAGTACGGTTGCGACAGCACCTAACGCTTGTAGCAACGCATAACTGTTTTGGCTTTGACCAAGCCCACCGGTATAAATGGCGACACTAGTGGCCAGCAATACCCCGACAATGAGATTAACCGCAAAAGCCAGCCAGATAACCGCTAGTAAGTTGGGCAACTGCAGTATGTTGAGGCCGGCTTGTTTAAGGGATTTTGTAATATTCAGTGAATCTGTGGTCAATTTACTCCAATGTGGGCGTAACTTAGATAGCCAAACATGCAGGGAGATATCGGCGCTTAAAAAAAGCACCGCCACGACCACTAACACGAATTGCCATTGACCTATAGCCAACAGCAAAGCCGCCACTAAAGGGCCTAACACGGTTGCGACTTGATCGACCATTTGTGTGTGGGCAAGTACTTTTTCAAAGCGAATGTGTTTGAATACCAGTGGCAGTATAGCCTCGCGAGCCATCATGCCCTGCGTGGTTAGCACCCCAACTACAGCGGCAACGGCTACCAGCCAATAAACACTGGGATAACAGTAATAACCTAATGAAGTAAGCAGCACAGCGAAAAAACGTGTTAGCTGGCTGCGCATTAGCAACCGATAGGGAGAATAGAAATCCGTTAATATTCCACAGATAGGAAAGGCGATAAATCTAGGCAAAGTCTCGACAAAAAAAGCAAAACCGGAAAGCGCCGCATCAGCGGTTATTTGAAAGATAACAAGGGGGACTAAAAACAACAGTATTTGATCGGCGAGTCTCGATAAAAACAACGAGCTCATAAAGCCTACGTGTAGCAAAAGTTAGCCTCTCCTTGGCGCTCTAGATAGATCAGGCCTTTACTGCATAGGCAAGTAAAGGCCTCTCTGATTTTAACTAATATGTTCTTTGATTAGATTCATCAAACCTTGGGTTGAGGGATCAAAATCCGCACTTTTGCTTTTGATATCGCTACTGATTTCAGTGGCTAAGCGTTTACCTAGCTGTACGCCCCACTGATCAAATGAGTTGATATTCCAAATGGCTCCCTGCACAAACACTTTGTGCTCGTAGAGTGCAATTAACGCGCCTAAGTTACGTGGCGTCATCTCATCTAATAACAATACGTTGCTTGGGCGATTACCCGGACAATTGACATGCGCTTGCGTATCGTTGCCTTGATCTCCGATCATGAAAGCATTGGCTTGCGCTAGCATGTTGGTTAGCAGCGCAAAATGGTGGTCGGTGTTATTACCACCCACATTGAGCGTGGCTATAAAATCAACGGGAACAAATCTATTGCCTTGATGCAACAATTGGAAAAATGCGTGCTGCCCGTTTGAGCCTGTTTGCCCCCAAACAATAGGACCCGTTTTGTAATCCAGTAACCGGCCGTCAACATCCACCGACTTACCGTTACTCTCCATATCTAGCTGTTGCAAAAATGCAGGTAGTTGATGCAATGCTTGATCGTAGGGGATGACTGCTTGAGTTTCAGCGCCTAAGAAATTGATGTACCAAATACCGATAAGCGCCATCAATACCGGCATGTTTTTTTCAAGCGGTGCATTGATGAAGTGCTGATCCATCTCATAAGCGCCTTCAAGCAACTCGATAAACCCTTCATAGCCGATAGACAACGCAATAGGCAAGCCTATGCTTGACCACAATGAGTAACGACCGCCGACCCAATCCCAGAAGCCAAAGATGTTCTCTTGTTTGATGCCAAATGCCATGGCCGCTTCTTGGTTAGTGGATACTGCGACAAAATGCTTGGCGACGTCTTGCTCTGATGCCTGCTTTAAAAACCAGGTTTTAGAGCTGTTGGCGTTGAGTAGTGTTTCTTGAGTGGAGAATGTTTTAGTAGAGATGATAAACAAGGTTGTTTCTGGATTTAAAGAATTTAGTACCTTGGTAACATGCAAACCATCAACGTTGGAGACAAAATGCACTCTTAAACGCTCGTGACGCTGTTCTAACAGCGCTCTACAAACCATGTTTGGTCCTAAGTCAGAGCCGCCGATGCCGATATTAACCACATCGGTGATCTTTTTCCCTGTATGACCTAGCCAGCTGCCATCGCGTACTTCATCGGTGAAAACTTTAAGCTTTTCTAAACTGGCACGTACTTCAGGCATCACATCTTCGCCGTCAACTTTTACCGGATCATTGCTACGATTGCGAAGAGCAGTGTGCAATACCGGGCGTTGCTCGGTGATATTGACAATATCGCCTGAGAACATCTGAGCGCGACGCTGACGCAGTGGCGAGTGCTCAGCCAGCTCCAGCAAACTTGTTAACACTTCTTCGGATAGCAAATTTTTAGAGTAATCTAAAAATAACCCATCGAGGCGCAAACTCATCTGCTCAAATCTTTTAGGATTTTTAACAAAAGCATCTGAAATACGATCATCGGCCGATGATTGTGCTAATTGTTGCAGTTTTTTCCATGTGACAGACTGACTGAGGTTATACATATTAAAACTCGCTACTCTCGCTACTAAAACTAGTTACTGTTTATTACGTAATAATACGTAAACAAGATTGATTTATCACCTTAAAAACGCAAAAAATAACGAATATCTCGGATACTTACTAACAAAACCACAATGACATTCATATTAATTTTCACAAGAAACCTAAAGCTTCGCTAAAACATCATTAATAAAGATCCCCGAGGCAAGCCCTCTCGCGTCGCGAGCCTTCACTTACGGATGCGGGGTATTCCTAGTTTCTTTTGGTTCTTACAACACGCCCCAAGGAGGGTGTCGCAAAAGTACTGCACTCGATAATTCGGCGTTAAAAACTGGCTAAAAATGCTCATTTATAACTATAAACTCCGCTATTTCGCCAGTTTTTGCCTTGCCTTATCATCGTTCGCTACCTTTTGCGACAGCCTCCAAGGGGCGGGGAATTAAACCCTTATGATTTAAGATGTTTTTTCAAGGGAAGTTGAAATCTTATGCACTGTTTTTACAGATCTGCAGGTATTGCGCAATAACACTTTGCATACCTTGCTCAATACACTCAATCGTTAGAACGTGACCTATAGAGACCTCTAACACCCCTGAAATAGTAAGAAAGGTGGGTAGGTTTTGTAAATCTAGATCGTGCCCTGCATTCACTTCAATACCCAATTCTATAGCACGCGCTACCGCTTGTTTATACTGCGTTAGTATAGACTCACCCTGCTCGGTATTAAATGACTGTGCAAAAGATTCGGTATAAAACTCAACGCGATCACAACCTGACTTAGCGGCAAGTTCGACATGTTGTACATCTGGGTCTAAGAAGATGGCGGCACGTACGCCGGCCTTTTTCAGCCTCGCGCAAGTGTCTTGGACTAACTGCATATCCTGTTGCAAATCCCAACCATGGTCAGAGGTCAGTTGATCGGGCGCATCAGGTACTAAAGTGCACTGGGTGGGTTTGATTTTTTCAACTAATAATAAAAAATCTTCGCTGGGATAGCCTTCAATGTTGTACTCAACAGCAGCGTTTTCTGCTAACAGATCACCTAGATCGTAGGCATCTTGCTGCGTAATGTGACGCTCATCTTGCCTGGGGTGAACCGTAATTCCCTCAACACCAAGCGCCATAAATTTATTGGCAAAATTGACTACACTAGGAAAATCACGCCCTCTTGAGTTTCTCAGCAGGGCGATTTTATTTAAATTCACACTTAAT
Organism: Oceanospirillaceae bacterium; assembly: GCA_013215375.1. Taxonomy (GTDB): domain Bacteria; phylum Pseudomonadota; class Gammaproteobacteria; order Pseudomonadales; family Balneatricaceae; genus Rs1. The sequence continues at coordinate 8,903 of JABSRB010000047.1, forward strand.
TTGGTCATTCATTGCACTCAATATATTCAGCTAGTTATATAAAGCAAAGCTTAACAAAACTCACACGCTTGGAACATATTAATAAAGAATATATCGAGTTTTTGCTCGAATCTGCTAAAAAACCTCCCCTACCCTAAGATTCAATGCCGAAAATAAGCGCTCGCTATTGAGCGGCAACTTTGGCAGTCATCTTTTTAACAAAGAAATAGGTGTAAATACCGATGATGATTGAAGCCAGCAAATCTATCACTGGAAATGTCCACCATATTCCCATTACACCGTATTGTGTGGCTAGCAACCACAACATAGGCAATAACAAGACATAGGTTCTAAAGGCATTAAGCAAAGCGGCCGGCTTTGCATAGCCCAACGCTTGAAACAACGCCGGACACATCATGCCGACACCCACGGTAAAGAAGCCGATAAAAGCAATGCTAGAGATCTCTGACGCGGCGCTGATTAACGCTTGATCACTGGTAAAGAGCATGAATAACCACTGCGGCTTTAATATCATTAACACTGACCAGAGGATGGCATAAATGCCACTGGTCAAAATCGATACTTTTAAAACTTCCGCGACGCGATGGTATTTTTTGGCCCCATAGTTAAAACCAGCAAAGGTCTGAAAGGCAATCATCATTCCCAATACTGGTAGAAAGATCAGCATAAAAGTACGGTTAAAAATACCGTTACCACTAATTAATATTTCCGCATCTGTGGTCGCTACTGAGACGATGGCAAAGTTAACTGCGCTTAACATCACCGCATAACCTGTGTATGACAGAAATACCGGCACGCCTAAACTCAATGCTTCCCTGTGCAATTGTGGCTCAAAGCGACACTTAGACCATTCAAATTTTATCAGATGGTCAGACACTTTTAGGACATAAGCTCCATAAATTAGGGACACCATCATAGAGATAACAGTCGCCCATGCAGCGCCTGGCACCCCCCAGTCAAACACAAACAAAAACAGCCAATCTAAGAAAATATTAAGCAGCGAGGCGATGGCCAACATTTTCATCATCTGCATCGATTTTCCTTCAGCACGAAATGCATCGCTCACCACGCCTGAGACAAAGCTTACGGCAGTAAACAAGGCGATTGGAGTGATATACTGATCAGCAAAGGGCTGTAACGCCAACGGCATTGCCAACAAGTTAAATATGCTCGTTTTAAAGATGAGTACTAGTACCGCAAAAACGACACCGACAATGAAGGCTAAAAAAACGGCACTGCTAAAAATTGTATTGGCAAGTTCACTATCTCCAGCACCTAATTTTCTAGAGAGAATCGACGCCATACCACCCGCCATCATCCCCGAGACACTAATTAAAATCATATGTAAGGGGAATACCGCTGTCACCCCGCCAATTGCATGCGTCCCTACTGCCCGCGCGATAAAAATCGCATCGACAAAGTTGTATAACCCGTTGACCAACAAACCTATAATAATAGGTGCAGCCATCCGCAAAAACAGCCCAAACACTGGGGCAGTTAACATTTCATGGCTTTGATGATTACTCTTGTCGCGCCTATCGTCCTCAAATTGAGCATCATCTGAGGAGAGGGCTTCTGTATTTGACACAATTTTTCCTTGTCTATTATGAATAATTTACGACTAACTTCATTTAACGATTGCACAGTTTAACGGCTTAACCAGCATCTTCCTGACCAAAATTGCTTTATTTATTCTATTTTACAAAGACAATAATAGAGATTAATTAGTTCTGATCCAGAAACGGGGCCGGAACAAGAGCGCAGCCCTTAGGCGGTTTATTATTTGTATGAGAAGGCAATGATACACTAATAATAACAATCGCTGGAGGATGCCTTCAAGGCGCAATATAGACCTATAGTATTGTTTTAAACTTATAATAATCACGCGCAACGCGCCAATTATGGCGGCTATTATTTCTTTAACAATACCGTTATTGACGCGCAACAAGCACTTACTATGGGCGCTAAAAAAGTGGCTATATTCGATGTGGTTTTTCTTCATGATAATGATACTCAAGGAATATTTTATCAGTGAAGTGAAGCGATTTAATCCACATTGCTATTCATGTGATATTAACACCCGTTTCCCTATTTTTTGGGATATTGTAAAGAGACAGCTGAAGGAGGAAGCCTGGGCTACAATCTAAATCTACTCTTAGTTGATGGCTCGGACATGACAACTTAGAAATAGGCGTTTTATAACACCAGCAATCATTGATTTTCTGCTGATATATTAATAGTACCTTTAGGCGTAGAAACTCATATGGACGGCCCTATTTCAAGACTCTCTCTAAAATAACACTCGGCTATACCGTCACAGGTGCCCTCACAGAAAACCTGATATCGCCCAGCGTATTTGTAATAAAGGGAGGTAAGACCCATCGGGAAAAACATCAACTAAGTGCTGACAGGTTTTGGCGAGTCTACCAAAGTTTGAATTCAGACACCGACAACGTTCTAAAAGCATCATTGGCACGAAAGCTATAAAACAGTTCTTTATCTTCACTTTCAAATTGTGTTTTAAAACGTATCTGTAACTTATACGTAAAGCTTTTAGCCTCTCTCGCCTCTTCAAAATAAAGATTTATTCTCTTTGAGACTCGGACAGTCCCAGAGTCTAGCTTATATTTGTATTTAGTAGTGACACGTTTCACTTCGGGCTCATCGGGATCTTGAGGATTTAAACCTGTCACTATGGCTTTGTCAATTGAGCCGAACTCATTGGCATGACGGCGTAAGTCCAGAAAATAAATACCGCTACCAATGGGAAACCGGCCCATCATAGCCAGTAGCGTATCGGTAAAGAGCCTATTGAGTTTATTTTCTTTAGCCTGCTTTTGCATAACATCGTAGGCTTTAATATTTAATTCTTTATCGACATTGCCTTTTACCGACAACATAAATGAAGTATAGACCTGGCAGACTTTGAGCAACTCATCTATTTCACTGAGTTCCTCCGGATGGCTATCCATCACATCTTTTATAAAAGCAAAGCGTGCCGCTTGCATCATTTGCGCAGTTCGTTCAGCTTTAATCACTTCAGCTTGGTATCTCTGCTGACGCTTCTCTTCCATCGCCTTAACCTGGGAGGTAGGTAGTTTTTTCTCAGCACTGCTCGTAGCCACAACTGGTTTTACCTTGTTGGGCTTAATCGTTAACGCGCCCACTCCATAATGGTGAAACGCTTTAGAATCAATCACACTTTGCGCTCGCAGCACATCGCGATTTTGTTGATCTAACAAATCATTTTCGCCACTTCTAGTCAGAACTTCTAAGGATTTAGGTGAACAAAAACCCATTTCTTTAAGGTAGATAATCTCTACCATCAATTTTTGTAGCGCTATCAATGCCTGCTCTTGCTCTTCCTCGCTGTTATCACTGCCTTTAAAGGGTAACAATAAGTCCGCTAAAAAATCAGACTTAAAGCTAAAACCTTCCAGTAATAACTTTTCAACCAGCAATGACATTAAGGCACTTTGATAAATAGGGCGCAGCACTTTATTGATCTCGTTGCGCTTATCGAAATTTATATCCTTTTTATCAATCGGATAATTTAACAATAAGGTACCGAGAATGATTTCAAAATGACGACGGGTGTTTTTACTTTCAATAAGTAGATCCACGACATTATCCAATATGGCGCGGTTACCTTCTTGGTGCGGTTTAATTAACTGATCTAGTTCATCTTTTTCAAGACTCAGTTCTCTAATAGCCGCTGAGTTTGGATCTCTTTTGGTGTGCAATAAAATTTTCGAATCGAGTTTTGCTGACTCCACATATTTGGTATCGATCTCTTCTTCGTAAAATTCCTGCACTTTTTCAGCAAGACTCAACGTGAGTTTCTCCACCATAACAATTTGTCGTGTCACTGTTTTTGTCAGTGCTTGTTTCGCTGAGGAAACGCCTAAATTATTTTTAGAAAAGTCCAAACCAACTCCTAATAAAGCGATAAATCGCTGAAAGTGCGATATATATAAAGCTTTACAATCATCATTTTCAAACCACTTTCACATTTTTGGTGATTTTATGCAATGCTATTAGAGCTGTATCTTAAAATAGTTAGTTTTAAAAAAAACCTTTAATACTCGATAGTTAAATTTTATTTAATAATAAATTTATTCATACTTGCAGGTGTTTATTTTTGCTTTTAATGGGTAATTTTCAAACAAAATAAAATATAAATCTGTCTACATCCGCAGACTCTAAATTAACTAATAACTTAAAAGCACCGAGTAAACAATCAGGGATAACGGATAAATTAACATTTTTAAAGCGCAGCGAACAACTGCAAATTGACTCACCTACAGACTTGAGGTGAAGGTATTCTTTACTAATACTTTTAGCTAAATTAAGGCGCAGCTCGCTGCGCCTAACAACAACTTAGTCTTGACGCTCAGTTGTCTCTAACAAATGGTAACCAAATTGTGTTTTTACTGGACCGTGTACAACATTGATCTCTTGTTCAAATACAACTTTATCAAACTCAGGTACCATTTGGCCTTTGCTGAAATTTCCTAGATCGCCACCGCTACGCCCTGATGGGCAAGAAGAATGCTCCTTTGCCATATCAGCAAAACTGGCGCCGGCTGCTATCTGTTCTTTAATGTCATTACATAATTCTTCTGTTGCCACTAATAGGTGGCGAGCGCTTGCTGTTGGCATAACGTTTATCCTTTGGATTAAATTTGCGGGGTTATCTGACCTACCAGTAAAAGCTATATCAGACGTTATCCCGATGAGAAAATTTTGGATGCGAATAATAACCAGCTATCGGTTAAAAAGCTAGTATTGCGCAAAATTCTAGCAAAAAACAGGATCAAATCCCAACAGCATCAGCATTCATTGTTATGGCTAACTCTAAAGGAGTCGCCACAATGGCCATTTTCAATCGCTAGCTTATTTACACTCCTGTGTCTTTGCCCCTTTCTTCCTAGCCCGGATATTGCGTGCAATACCGTGATGATAGCGTCGCTAATTGTTTTTACAGGCTTTTTTTCGATTGAGCACCATACTGGTGTGTCCGGTCGATTGAGAAAGAAAAGTCTGTAAAATCAAGGAGCAAGTTAGAACACGAGCTGTTGCATGCAATATTCGGGCTAGCTTCTCGCTTATCTATAAATCTTATCTGCCCACAGTGTAAGACCATTAGCAACACTGCCAAAGTGGTCTCCATCAACAACCGGGATATTACCTATCTTTTGTTCTATTGCCTGCCTGACCAAGGGCGACTTTGCGGAACCACCGGTAATATATATCAAATCAGGCGTGACCGCTGCCTGGGCAATAGTCTCGTCCATCAGCTTCATCATTTTATTGAGCGGCCTATGTAGCGCTGCTCGTAACTGTTCAATACTGGCACTACATGACAGCTCCCGCTCGATAAAATCTAAAGCTACTTGGGTCTGCTCGTGGCTAGAGAGCTCTATTTTAGCTTGCTCAGCCAGCCTTACTAGCTGCTGATTTTGACGGTTATCTCGCATGTGCACAAATCGCTGCAACAATTTAGGCTCTGTCGTTTCAATCAGTAATCTATCCAGCGCCAAGCTCGTTTCGAGTTTATTAAAAGCCTGCTGCGCCCCGACATCATTAGTCGATACCGCATCCCAAAACATTTGTGTGGGCATCGGCAAGCCACTTTTTAGCATTGAGCCCATGCCAAAGACAGGCAGCAGAATTTTTGCGGCCATTTGGATATCAAAGTCATTACCGCCGATACGCTCCCCTGCATGACCGATAAAATCCATGCGCCTATCAACATTATCCCGATGATTAGGCCCCATACAGACCATCGCGCAGTCAGTAGTACCGCCTCCAATGTCGACAACCAATACTTTTTTATCTGCCGTTAGCTGTTTTTCGAAATCAACACCTGCGGCGATAGGCTCGTATAAAAACTCAACCGATTTAAAACCTGCCCGCTTCGCAGACACTTCCAATATTTTGAGCGCTTGAATATTGCTTAACTGCGCATTAGCACCCTGAAAATTCACTGGTTTACCAATCACTGTATGACTGAGCTCAGTCTGACTGTGTTGCTCGGCACGGGTTTTAATGTGCACCATCATTGCCGTAACAATATCTTCAAAAAAATCGATGTACTGGACTCTTAATCCACTAACGCCTAAAAAGGACTTTACCGATTTAACAAAATAGCCCTCTCCTGGTAACGCAAAATACTCCGAAAAAGCTTCACGTCCAAAATAAAGTGACTGCTCATCTGTGCTAATACTTTCCTGCGCGCGAAACCTCGCTGCTAAATTGAGATTAGCCGCTCTTGATTGGCGATAGCTATCCTGATCACTACCTGAGGGAATACTCTTCACCACACTTTCGCAAATAAGCTCTCTACCTAACGCATATAACGAGGAGGGTAAAAAGACCTGATCGCCTTCTAGTGGTAATAGCTGCGCTTTATCTGTGGTTTGATCCATCACACCAATTGCACAATTAGAGGTTCCATAATCAAACCCAGAAATCATCGACATACCTATTTATTAACAACAAAACGCAGCAAAATAGCACACCCGCCAAGCATTACACTAAAAACATCCAATATTTTCATGTATTTTGTGCTGATAGCCAAAACAGCCCAAATAGCACTCGACCTCAACTTGATTTGCAGGTAATTTAACATTCCAAAATATCATTTATCGCTTCGGAGCATCAATGCAAAGCCTAACGCTAGAGCCAATTGCCAAGGTGGATGGAAACGTTCAAATCCCCGGGTCTAAAAGCTTATCTAATCGAATTTTACTACTCGCCGCCATGGCCAGCGGTGAAACTACTATCACCAATCTTTTAGACAGTGATGACATTCGCAGAATGCTTGAATCTCTGACTGCACTTGGCGTCAGCTATCAACTTAGTGATAACAATACCCGCTGCACTGTACAGGGCTTAGGAAGCAGTTTTAATACCGACAATGCACAACTGTTTCTCGGTAATGCCGGCACAGCCATGCGCCCTATCACCGCAGCGCTTTGTGTTGGCGGTGGCGACTATGAATTGACTGGCGATCCGCGCATGTACGAGCGTCCCATCGGCGATTTAGTCGATGCATTGCGCCAGCTAGGCGCAGACGTTACCTACTTAAAAGATGAAAACTACCCGCCACTTAAAATAGTGGGTACCGGCTTAAAAGGCGGTGAAGTATCTATTAAAGGCAGTATCTCCAGCCAATTTTTAACAGCACTGTTAATGGCCGCTCCCTTTGCCGCTGATGATTTAACCATTGTCGTGGATGGCGAACTAGTCTCTAAGCCTTACATTGATATCACCATTGATGTCATGCGCTCATTTGGGGTGCAGGTAATCAATGATAACTATCAGCGCCTAAGCATTAAAGCCGGACAAACATACCAAGCCCCTGGCAGCATAATGGTTGAGGGCGATGCCTCCTCTGCATCCTACTTTCTTGCTGCAGCGGCAATTAAGGGCGGAAAAGTACGTGTTGATGGTGTTGGTAGCGAAAGCGTACAAGGCGACAAGTTATTCGCTAAAGTCCTAGAGAAAATGGGCGCAACGGTACACTACGGCCCCACCTATATTGAAGTGACTAGAAACGGCCCGCTAACGGCGGTTGATTTAGATTTAAATCATATCCCAGATGCGGCAATGACCATTGCAACGACGGCACTTTTTGCCAGCGGCACTACCGCGATTCGCAATATTTACAACTGGAGAGTTAAAGAGACTGACAGATTGTACGCGATGGCAACAGAGCTTCGAAAAGTGGGGGCAGAGGTTGTTGAAGGCAAAGACTTTATTGAAATAACGCCGCCAGCACAAATCAAGCATGCTAACATTGATACTTACGATGATCACCGTATTGCTATGTGTTTTGCATTGGTAGCACTCAGCGATACTGCTGTGACTATTAATGATCCAGGCTGCACTGCAAAAACATTGCCTAACTTTTTTGAGCTTTTCGCCAGTATTAGCCAGAAATAGTAGAGCTTGATAGCCTGTAGGAGCCCGTCCTGCAGGCTGTTTTATTGGACAAACACAGCACACTGCACACTGCACAATCCTTTTATACCCCTCTCAGCTCACCACATCACTGCTAAAGATATTTAACAGCTGATACAACACATTATTATCCTCTTATTACTCACGCATTGCGTACATCCTGTACCCTATACGCTCTTTGGCATTGCTCACAGTGATATGAGTACTTGTGATTTGTCAGGAACAAAATCGCGCCTTACCACTTACGCTTACCGCACATCCCGACATAAAAAAGCCCCAGTAGAGACTGAGGCTTTTTATTAACAACGTTTGAGGAGAACCTACAGGCGCTCTACCTCAGCCGCTTCACGTACCTGACTGACAAATATATCGTAAGTTGCACGCCCAGTACGCTCAGACAACGCCGCGGCAATTGCTTGCATTTCCTGTTCACTGATTTTAGACAAATCAGCGGCAATTATTTTATCGACAATTACAATTGCCAAGCTACTATCGGCCAAAGTGACCGTATCTACCGATACTTTACCCGCTTCAGGATGCGCTAAAGCAAACGCTTTTCTCAGCACTTCCCTAGGCACTTCAGCACTGTATCGAGCTGCGTTTAATTGTGTTTTAAGCTCAAAATCTGCTGCGACAACACTGGCATCACCACTGTTTTTAATTTCTTCAACAGCCAATTTAGCGCGTTCAGTTAAAGCCTTAGAAGCTTTTGCAGTGAGTAGAGACAACTCTATCAGCGCTGATACTTCTTCAAAGGTTTTAGATCGAACTGGCAAGTGCTCTACGACTCTTAATACGATCGCACTGGTTCTACTCAGCTCGACAGGGGCACTGTTAAGCTCGTCTTTGATCAGCTCATCGCTGAAAGCTTCACGAACAATCTTAGTACTTTGCAGTTCAGACTCAGTAGCTCCCGCTCTGGAGAAAGCCGCTGAAGTTTTGATTTCAAGCTCTAGCTCTGCAGCCAAGTCCGTTAGATCACCACTGATAAACGCCAAGTCTGTTAATTTTTCCAGTTTTTCCAAATACAGCTGCTCAGCTTCACTCTCAGTAAGCTCAGCGATTATCTGCGCTTTAGAATCTTCAAGAGAAGGCGCTGCTGTTTCAGTGATACTCACTACTTTAATTAAATGATAACCACTTTCAGATTTAACCGGCTCAGAGACAACTCCCTGCTCTAATGAAAACAGCTCATCTTCAAATGCCGCTTCAAAGGTACCTTTATCTACAACCCCTAGGTCACCACCGCTATCGGCACTACCAAAGTCATTTGATGTCTCTTTAGCAACACTGGCAAAGTCTTCACCGGCCGCTAAACGCGCTTTGATTTGAATGATTTTCTCAAGTGCTGCTGCATCATTAACCTCATCAGTGACTTCAATCAAGATGTGTGAAACCTGACGCTGAGCTTTGGCCTCAAAGCTGGCCACGATTTGCTGATATTGCTCATCGATTTTATCGGCGCTGATATCGACGCCACTGATCAAATCTTCTTTCGCTAATCGTACATACTTAACAATCACTTCTTCTTCAGTATTTAAGCTGTTCTTGGTCGCTTCAAATTCTGCTTTGACTTCATCATCAGTCACTGAGGTTAACGCTCTTACTGTTTCAATAGGCATTGAAAAATAACGAATATCTCTGGCTTGACGCTCAAGAGCGACTACCTGCTTCAAACTAGAAGGCAGAACATAACTAGAAAGTGATAATCCAGCGCGCTGCTGGCTAATCACCAACTGCTTGCGAATAGACTCTCGGTAAGACAAACGTGTAAAACCTATATTCCTGATCGCTGAATCAAACTGTAAAGCGCTAAACTTGCCATCTACTTGAAAAGCTGGGGTACTGGCTATTATTTTATCGATCATCTTGTTCGAGACAAGCATGTCGTTTTGGTCGGCTTCGACGAGTAGTGCTTTTTCTTGAATCAATGATTCTAGCACCATGCCTCTGAGCAAATTATCATCTAAGCTGCTCGGATCTGCGTTCGCGCCCATTTGCGCAAGAATAGAACGTCTTTGTAATTGTGTGGCTTGATAAAGATCTTGCTCACTTATATCTTCACCGTTAACACTCGCGGGTGCATTAGAACCCTGCGTCAATCCAACCAGCGAATCAATACCAAACATAGCAAAGGTTAATACGATAAAACCTACGATAACTTTGGCTACTAACCCTTTAGAATTATCTCTAATGCCTTGCAGCATAACTACACCTCAAAACCTAAAAAAGTAACTACTCGACTAATGGGTGGCAATACCCTTACTCATCACCCGACTAGGGGGCTGTCCGAGAACTGCGATCGTAGCGAGAGCAAGACTGTTTGAGGAAAAACCAGGGGACATTTGAGGCAAATAGCGTGCTATTTAACGAAAATGAGCGTTGATTTTAACCAAATAAGCTTGGTCGCAGTAGATTAGTCTGTTCTCGGACAGCCTCCTATTCACTAATCAGCCGTAATACTTAAAAAAAAAGGCGTATTCTAACGAATACGCCTATCGAATATAAACTTCCCAGCGCCTTTAAAGGCACTGGGAGATTTCTATTTGGCGGAATGGACGGGACTCGAACCCGCGACCCCCTGCGTGACAGGCAGGTATTCTAACCAACTGAACTACCACTCCTTAATCTTACTTTAGTGCAAACTTCTTACTTATTTACCGCATCCTTCAGAGCCTTACCAGGCTTGAAAGTAGGCAATGTAGCAGCTTTGATCTGGATCGGCTCACCCGTTTGTGGGTTACGACCTGTACGTGCAGCACGCTCTTTAACAGAGAATGTACCAAAACCTACTAATGCAACAGATTCACCTTTTGTTAAAGTGTCTGTTACCGCTGCCATAGTTGCGTCTAGAGCGCGACCTGCTGCAGCCTTTGGAATGTCAGCAGATGCTGCTATTGCGTCAATTAATTCAGACTTGTTCACAGTTTTCCCCTTTGTATAATCGAGTCAATTATTATGGTGTACTATTTTTCTGGGCTCAGTATAAATACCAAGACACTTTATACCAACTGATAGAAAGGGGTGTCAAGCGCTGAAGCCCTTATTCCGCCTAGTTTTCAGATCAATGTGTATTTATTTGACCCGTTTGGTTTTTTGCTGCATCTTGATCTGTTGCTAGCGTTTTTTTTGTGCTAGGCAAAATAGGCTCTGGTGCGTAGGCCAATGCGATGTCTAATACCTCATCAATCCACTTAACAGGTACTATTTTCAAGTCTGCTTTTATGTTCTCAGGTATCTCTTTTAGATCCTTTTCGTTTTCACAGGGAATGATAACGGTTTTAATCCCGCCTCTGTGGGCCGCCAACAGTTTCTCTTTTAAGCCTCCTATGGGAAGCACTTGACCACGCAGTGTAATTTCACCAGTCATTGCCACATCCGCTAATACAGGTATTTCAGTCAGCGCAGATACTAACGCCGTACACATACCAATACCCGCACTAGGGCCATCTTTAGGAGTAGCGCCTTCAGGTACGTGAATATGCACGTCCTGCTTCTCGTGGAACTCACTGTTAATACCCAGTGCCTGTGCACGTGAACGAACCACTGTCATGGCCGCCTGGATAGATTCTTTCATCACATCCCCAAGAGAACCCGTTGTCACTTGGCGTCCTTTACCGACCACCACAGAAGCCTCTATGCTTAGCAGCTCACCACCGACGGATGTCCAAGCTAGCCCTGTGACTTGTCCTACGAGATTTTCTTTCTCAGACAGACCAAAACTAAACTTGCGCACACCTGAATAATCTTCAATATTATCGCCATCGACAACATGTCCTGCACCAATCTTTTTAAGCGCTAGCTCTTTGACCACTTTACGGCAAATTTTAGCAATTTCACGTTCGAGAGATCGCACCCCTGCTTCACGGGTGTAATAATGGATTAAATCCATAATGACTTTAGGTTTAATAACCACTTCTTCTGGCTTTAATCCATGTTGCTTTAACTGCTTAGGCAACAAATATTTAGTGGCTATATTAAGCTTCTCATCTTCTGTGTATCCAGGGATGCGAATCAGCTCCATACGGTCCAGTAGCGGACCCGGAATATTCATCGAGTTAGAGGTGCAGACAAACATCACGTCCGACAAGTCATAATCCACTTCTAAGTAATGATCGTTAAAACTAGAGTTCTGCTCTGGATCTAAAACTTCAAGCAGTGCCGATGCAGGATCACCACGCGAATCCATACCCATCTTATCTATTTCATCCAGCAAAAATAGCGGGTTCCTCACCCCTACCTTCGCCATTTTTTGTACTATTTTTCCCGGTAACGAGCCAATATAAGTACGGCGATGCCCACGCACCTCCGCTTCATCGCGAACCCCACCTAGCGCCATACGCACATATTTGCGATTGGTGGCCTTAGCGATAGATTTACCCAGTGAAGTTTTACCTACACCTGGCGGCCCTACTAGACAAAGAATAGGCCCTTTAAGCTTCTTAACACGCTGCTGCACGGCCAAATATTCTAATATGCGCTCTTTCACTTCTTCGAGGCCGAAGTGATCTTGGTTCAAGACCTCTTCTGCCTTGCTTATATTGTGACGTAATTTAGAGCGTTTAGACCAAGGTACTTGTAACATCCAATCTATATAACTGCGCACTACCGTCGCTTCAGCGGACATCGGAGACATCATCTTCAGCTTATCAAACTCGGAAATGGTTTTCTCTTTCGCCTCTTTAGGCATACCAGCTTTGTCGATCTTTTCTTTTAAATCGTCAATATCATTGCTGGGATTGCCGTCAATATCACCAAGCTCTTTTTGAATGGCTTTCATTTGCTCATTCAAATAGTACTCGCGCTGACTTTTCTCCATCTGTTTTTTAACCCGCCCACGGATTCGCTTCTCGACTTCAACTAAATCGATCTCGACTTCCATCAACGACATTAAATGCTCAAGGCGTACACCATCATCTAACATTTCCAGAATCTTTTGCTTTTCTGGTAATTTCAGTGACATATGCGCCGCAATGGTGTCAGCCAAACGACCAATATCATCGATATTTTGCAGCGAGGAGAGCACTTCTGAAGGGATCTTTTTATTCACTTGCACGAAGCGCTCAAACTGTTGCAGCGCGGTGCGTTTGTATATTTCGCTCTCGGAAGAATCTTGGGTAGTTACTCCCAACGGATTCAGCTTGGCAGTAAAATAACCTTCTGTATCATAAACTTCACTAACGCTAGCTCTAAAATCACCCTCGACAAGTACTTTGACGGTACCATCCGGCAATTTCAGCATTTGTAAAATACTGGCGACCGTACCTATCGAGAATAAATCTTTAGCGACAGGTTCATCATCCGACGCTTTGCGCTGCGCCAATAATAGAATTTCTTTACCGCCGGCCATCGCCGCTTCTAATGCCTCAATCGATTTTTCACGACCCACAAATAACGGGATAACCATATGCGGATATACAACGACATCCCTCAACGGCAATACAGGCAAGATCATTTCTTGCTCATTGGATGCTTCTAGCTGATCCATAGTAATTCCTCTTGCAAACACCTCGTAAAGATAAAGAGGTGACAAACATATAATGTGAAACCACCAGCACAACAACTCCGCTATACCGAGGTCTCAATGTAAATTTATTTAATGCTAATTTGAACGCTTGGCCATTTTACTGTTTATGACAGCGATGGATCCAAAGTGTTATCACTGATATTTCAATAAGAAACCTGCCAAAAAATCCAACCGTGACACTCTTACGAGTACAGTTTTTTTCGCACGTTCCCTATTACTGCAATAAATATGGGGGTAATATTTTTGATTACAACAGGTTTGATTTTTTATTCTGTTTTTGGACGCTGCTCAATACAACATTAAATATAGCTGGGCATCGCGTTTTATACAACGAGCACCCAGAAAAACTGTTATAAATACAGCGCATCTGGGTGGATAAATATTATTGGTAATAGGCGTTGTCTGTTACGCTGTGATCGGTCTCATCTTTAACGGCAACCAAACCCGGGACTTTTTCCAGCAGCGTTTTTTCAACACCATCTTTTAAGGTCATATCTACCGCACTGCAGCCTTGGCAACCACCGCCAAATTTGAGGACAGCGGTATGTCCCTCTTCACTTTCCAGTAATTCAACCAAACTAACTTCACCACCGTGAGAAGCCAATCCTGGATTGATTTCGGTGTATAAAATATAATTCACTTGCTCTTCAAGCGGGCTATCCGATGACACTTTTGGCACTTTAGCATTAGGCGCTTTAATGGTTAGCTGCCCGCCCATTCTGTCCTCAGCGTAATCAACCGTTGCCTCTTCTAAATAAGGTAAGCTATTTTTTTCAAAGTAAAAACGCAGACGATCCAACTGTAAAATCACATCGTCTTCAATAATTTCCTCAGGCTTACAATATGCCAGACAAGTTTCAGCGTAAGGCGTCCCAGGCTGAGTGACGAACATGCGCACGGCCATGCCATCAACTTCTTGTTTGTCGAGCAAATCAGCCAAATAAATTTCAGCGCCTTTAGTTACATCTATATTCATTAGTACACCTTCTGTGTTCATTACATGCTCGCCAAGATCCGTAAAAACCTAATCAATCAGGCCTTACACAGATGATTTTAATACATGATTTGTGTCATTTCACACTGGCATTAGCTTGTCAGTGTATTCTCAGCCTCTGATGAGCTGATTATAATGGAGCATACGCGCTGCAGATATGTAAATTACGCGTTCTAGCATCGCCGGTGGTAAACCACTTAAACAGACATAATGCGCAACTCGCGTTTATTCTATTCAAAATTAGTAATATAGAGACAAGAGTACACTGAATAAATACCCCAGTAAATCACTCGGGTATCTATTTCATATTATCATACTGTGATGTCTTCTATATTGAGGTTCTATTTGGTAATTTCAATTTCAGTGGCTAAATTTATTTCACCTACTTAATTTAATTTCATTTTTTCTTACAACAACTGCACAATATAAATATTTAATATATTATCTTAGATAAAATCATACTTGGTATTTCAATACGCAATGGAGCTTTGCAACTTTGGCTGATCAATCATTTGTCTTTTCCCTATTCCTTATTTTTACAGGCGCCGCCGTTCTGGCTTCCATCGCCCTCTACACAAAACAGCCATTACTGGTTGCCTATATCGTACTTGGAGCCCTCTTAGGTCCCTACGGATACAGTTTGATTTCTGATTTAAGCCTCATTCAAGACACCTCCCACATCGGCATCATCTTTTTATTATTTTTACTCGGCTTGGACATGCAACCATCACACCTTGTCGCCATGTTAAAAAAAGCAAGCTCAGTCGCAGCTGGCAGTTCAATTGCTTTCTTCAGCTTAGGGTTTTCAGTGAGTTGGCTCTTCGGTTTTACCCATACAGAGTCGATTGTGATTGGCTTATCTATGATGTTTTCAAGCACTATCATCGGCATAAAACTACTGCCTACCACGGTATTACACCATCGCCACGTCGGAGAGCTAGTAGTGGGATTACTGCTACTGCAAGATATTATCGCCATTGTGGTGTTAATTCTTATCTATGCTAACCAAGGCAGTAATGAGGCTGGCACTTTAGAGATGATAAAGCCTTTAATAGCCATGCCAGTGCTTACTTATCTCGCTTTCAAAGCGATCAAATATATCATCCTGCCTCTTATCCAACGCTTTGACAAATTTCACGAATACATTTTTTTACTCGCTATTGGCTGGTGCCTAGGCATGGCAGAAGCAGCTCAACTTGTCGGATTATCCGCTGAGATGGGCGCATTTATCGCAGGGGTATCACTCGCTTCCAGCCCTATCTCACAATACATCGCCACCCACTTAAAACCGTTGCGTGATTTTTTCCTGATTTTGTTTTTCTTCTCTATCGGCGCTAGTTTCAACTTAGGCTTAATTCCAGACATTGTATTGCCCGCTGTGGTTTTAGCCTTAGTTGTGGTCACTTTAAAACCTTTAATCTTTAGGTTTTTCTTGATGCGCATTAAAGAGGATAGCGCTATGTCTTGGGAGGTGGGGTTTAGACTGGGGCAAACAAGTGAGTTCTCATTGTTAATTGCTTACTTAGCAGCGAGCTCTTCGATGATTGGTATTAACGCCTCCCACATCATACAAGCCACTGCTATTTTAACTTTTTTACTCTCCTCTTATATCGTGCTGTTTAACTTCCCATCGCCCATTGCCATCAAAGATGAACTGCGCAGAGATTAAACTTAAGTACCACAAAACGTTGCATAGTCTCCAAAGCTCTCGGGGGCTGCTTGAGCAAATCGACTTAACCCCTCTCGTTTTGTAAAAGGTTTATCCAATACCTCAAGCAGTTTCTCAAACGGTTTAAAGTCGCCCTCTTGTTCTGCTGCGCTAATAACCTCTTCTACCAAGTGATTACGGGGAATATACATAGGGTTAACGTTGCGCATTAAAAGGCTACGCTCATCGATAGCAATAGGCTCATCTGCCAGTCGCTCTAACCACAGCAGCTGCCACTGTTGAAAGGCCGCTTTGTTTTTAAACAAGTTAAGCGCGGTCTCGTTATCCACCAATAATCCAGAGAGCGCTCTAAATAAATGCGTGAAATCGACTTCATCTTCCACCATTAGCGTTAGCAATTTGTTAATCAAAGTAACATCGTCACTCTGCGCTGTCTGCAAGCCCAGCTTAGCCCGCATGCAGATCAACCACTGGCGCTGATAAGCCGCCTCAAAGTCATTTAATACCACCGTTACCAGTTCAACGGCACGCGTTTCATCCTGATCAATTAATGGCAATAATGTCTCTGCGAAACGGGTTAGCCCCCATAGCGCCATACTCGGTTGTTTTGCATAGGCGTAGCGCCTCTGTGTATCGATAGAACTAAAAGCGATGCTGGGATCAAACACATCCAAAAAGGCACAGGGACCATAATCAATAGTCTCGCCACTGATAGTGATGTTATCGGTGTTCATCACCCCATGCACAAAACCTACACTCATCCACTTAGCCACTAAAAATGCCTGTCGCTCACACACTTGTGTTAGTAGTTTTAAATAGCGATTAGCTGTGTCTTGAATGTTAGGGAAGTGTCGAGCAAGGGTATATTCAGCCAGCGCTGTCAGCTTTTTTGTATTACCTCTGGCGGCTAAAAACTGAAAGCTACCTACCCGAATATGACTTTTGGCAACCCGCGCTAGCACAGCGCCTGGCAATGGCTGAGTGCGCATAATTGTCTCGCCTGTCGATACAACCGCCAAAGCTCTGGTAGTAGGCACACCCAAACTATGCATGGCCTCTGCAAGTAGGTACTCGCGCAGTACCGGGCCCAATACTGCCTTACCGTCGCCTCCTCTTGAGAAGATAGTACGCCCAGAACCTTTTAAGTGAATATCACGACGCGCACTTTTTTTGTCTATCACTTCTGCCAACAACAGCGCCCTGCCATCACCAAGTTGCGGACTAAACCCACCAAATTGATGGCCTGCGTACGCCTGTGCTAATGGTGCTCCTCCTAAAGGAACATTTCCGCCCGACAACAATGCTGCAAGCTGCGCCTCTTCCAGTTTATCCACTGCTAAACCTAGTTCATCAGCAAGCGCGCGGTTCAATTTTACCAACTGTGGCTTAGGCGCCAAATCACCCTTAAAAGAGACGTACATCCCCTCCAGCGCATTGGCATAACTACTGTCAATTTGTAACCCTGAATCAATGTTTGGCACTTCCACTTCCTTCAACTAATACATTCTTTTTATCAACCAGTTTGTAACGCCTCTTTACTCGACCAATTGAACGAACTCGCCATAGCCTTCGCTTTCCATATCTTCTAAGGCGATAAACCTAAGTGAAGCGGAGTTAATACAGTAACGCAAGCCGCCACTTTCCTGTGGACCATCATTAAACACATGACCTAAATGGCTATCACCCGCCAAAGAGCGCACTTCTGTGCGTTGCATGCCATGGCTCGTATCGGTTATTTCATTGATATATTGACTGACAATAGGCTTAGAAAAACTGGGCCAGCCACAGCCTGATTCAAATTTACTGGAGGACGAAAACAGCGGTTCTGCTGACACTATATCAACGTAAATCCCCGCCTGCCATTGATTGAGTAATTCACCACTTCCAGGTGCTTCAGTGCCGCTTTGTTGCGTCACTCGATATTGTTCTTGATTAAGCTGCGCCACTGCCTCGGCTGATTTTTGATACTTCTTCATATCTACCTCTTATTGCTCTTAATAATAACCAATCACTTGATTCCAACAGCATTATTTGAATTTAAATAATTTAGACAAATTCTATCACAGCGCATAAACTTAGTTTCTGTTCATCACACTACCCAACAAGGTTTCATTATGAAAAAAATCCTAGCCATTATTTTGGTATTAATAACAGCTGTTTTAATATTTTTCTTTATCTTAGGCTATAAATCTCAGACGGGTGCAGCCCTTGGGCTTATGGATAACAAATTACAAGCTTGTCCCGACACACCTAACTGTGTGCTCAGTGAAGCAGATATAGTTGCTGAGTTTTATATTGATCCACTGGACATTGGCAATTATTCTACAGCGGCGGCCATAGAAAAAATTACTACGCTTATTTTGGCATCGGGTGGCGAAATCCATACAGATGAGCAATTATATATTGCCGTGACTTATCGCTCTAGTATTTTCAGTTTTGTCGATGATCTTGAAATCAGGATAGATGCGCAGCAGCAGAAAATTCACTTTCGATCAGCATCAAGAGTAGGTAAAAGTGACTTGGGGGCAAACCGCGCCCGGGTAGAAGCAATTAAAGAGGGTTACGCTAACTAGGCGTTTAACATCTAACAATGAATACTGCCTATAAATTTGAAGATACTCAAAACAACAGACAGCAGTATTCATTATCCTAGATTCGGCGATTGAGCGCGAAAAAGGAGTGCAAGATATTGGTGTGCATAGGAAATTAAAAAATTTCGTGGTTACCAGGGATGAAATCTTGTTTCATCTTGATTGGTAATGAGAATATTTTCTGGTTTTCTAGGTATCTCAAGAGCTTGTGCTTACTTTCGTGATTCAACTGCCAAATTTTGGGTTACTAACACTTAAACTTCTTCGATACGTCCAAGCAGTGCATTTACTTTAACCAACAACTCGCTCTGTTTTTCTTCCTGCTCTAATGACTCAAGCTGTAGTGTTTCACTTTCATCATTTAGCTGCGAAAGCTTCGCGCTAAGCTGTTCATTTTCTTCTTTAAGGGTAGCAATTATATCTGTTAAAGATGCATTTTTTTCTAACAGTTTATCGACAAGTTGTTCTATTTTCTGAAAAGCAGTTTCTAGCATGTGGAAATCCAAAGTATATAAAAAAGAGGGCCATTTTATCAGCATCTTTCAATAATGCTAGAGAAGCTGCCCATAACTGACAAACCTTAGAAAGTAACGCGTGGATTTGGACAAAAAATTTAGCATAAAGCGCTAAATGTAAGGTTCAGTCCAATCAGATTTGATAAATTTCTAGAGGTAACTGGTCGGGATCACTAAAAAAGGTAAATTTTTTCCCGGTATACTCATCGACACGAACCGGTTCTACCTCCACCCCATGCTTTAGCAGATGCTCAATAACAGAGTCGATACTTTCCACTGCAAAAGCCAAATGTCTCAGACCACAAGCTTCAGGATAGCTAGGCCTTGCCGGCACGCCAGCAAAAGAGAATAACTCAACTTGGTTACCATTTGGCAAAGCTAAATCCAACTTGTATGAATCTCTTGCTTCACGGTAATTCTCAGCGAGAATTTCCAGACCCAGAATCTGTGTATAAAAATGTTTAGACTTTGCGTAGTCTGAGCAAATAATTGCCGCGTGATGAATACCTTTTAACATCTATCCCCCTACAATTTACTCAAAATTTTACCGGCACTAGCTAGCAGTAATTTACTTACAGATCTGGTTACGCCCTTGGTCTTTCGCACGATACAAAGCAATATCAGCTGCTTTTAAGGGATTGGTTTTGGTTCTTGCGACCGCCAACCCACCACTGATAGTGACAGATACCGTCTCACCGCTACCGCCTTTACCCCTTAATCCGCGGCCTTTCTTATTGTTTTTAGCACGTTTCTTACTGCGCACTTTCATACTGGCTTGCTCAACACTGATACGCACTTGCTCTAAGTACTCTTCAGCCATGTCCAAGTCAGTACTTGGGAAAAGTACACAGAACTCTTCTCCGCCATAGCGGTATGCAGTGCCACCTTTTACCTGCCGAATCTTTTGCGCCACCATGCGCAGCACTTGATCGCCAACATCGTGACCATAAGTGTCATTAAAGTTTTTGAAAAAATCGATATCCAACATAGCCGCAGTGTAATTTTTACCCAGTTTAACCATTCTCTCGTTCAGGGCACGTCGACCCGGCAAACCCGTTAGTTCATCGATATAAGCCATGCTGAGTGAACGTTTAAACAACGCCATCACCAACAATAGCTGATTTAGGGACACCAACAAACTTAAATGGATTTCGTTGCGCGGCGGCTCTATCAATAACCAGGCAGAAAACACTAAGCTAATTAACAGGTAAGCATCTATCAATAAATTCTGTACAAACAACTTAATCAGTAAGTAAAAAAAGCACAGAGAAAAAACCGCCACTGCCGGGATAGAAACCGTTACCCCTTGGATATCGATATACGGCCAATTAATTAACTGGTGGAAATCATCAGCTTTAAAAACATAGGCCACGGCGAGAATACCGGGCTGACAGAAAATAAGCGCGATGCGAAACAAACCGGTAATACTATAAGTGCCACGCTCATTATAAAAAGCGATCAGCAGCATATTGACCGACATTAACACTAACGCCAACTGGGTATAATGTACGTTGGCAAAATCGAGTTTTAAAAATGTCCACACCGACAAACTGACTAAGCCTGCAAACAAAATTCGGCTAAAGTTAAAAAATCCTACCACCAAAAATAGTACGCCGCTGAAAACTAAAGGTAGCCAGGGAATAAAGTACAACCATTGTTCAGGGATTGCAGCGCTAAAAGGCAGAGCGTAAACCGCGGCTGCTATAAACAGCATCGGCAAGAGTAATATATTTATCGGTCTTACAAAATCAGGCACAGGTTTTCCTTTATATAAACACGCATTTACCGCTAGGTTTAAAATACTTGGTGCTGCAAAGCGTTAATAAACAACTTTTTCACCTTAAGCAAAAATACAACATTAAAACAGGTTGTTCTATAAGTGAGCTAATCTTATGAAATTGCTGATAAAGAGGCCAGAATAAACCGCTTAAAATCGCGTTTTATTACGGCTCTTCCACATATCTGATGCTTTGGTTTGCGCTGCATCAAACTCAACACACACACCTAACAATACTAATGTGGCTGCTAGCGTACTGATAACCGCACCCTCACCATAGGCATGAGTTAATTCACCCCGCCACAGCTGTACCAAGTTTTCTACGTTTAATTCAGATTCACGTACTTCTCGCTTAGGGTAAATGCGTGGCCATTGCTGTTCCGATAATTGTTTGTTTTTGATCCAGCGAATCTCACAATTAGCATCCGGGCGTACTTCAGCCTCACCACCGTCCCCGCGAATCGTCAAGCTATTCTCCACCCCTAAAATGGCACTGGTCTGCTGATGCATCGGGGCATAAGCGGGATGAAACACGCCATCAACACTGCACTTTGATAGTAGTGGATTTAACATACGGCACAACGTATGCACTGGTGAACGCAGGCCAAAGATAGCACGCATCTGGATTATATCAGACACCTTTGGCGCCAGTGAGGCGATGCCCATGAATGCAAAGTTTTGTGAATCTAATGCCTCACTAACCTGCTGCCAATCCTCACAACTAGGTAAGTTAAACAGCGAAAGCACATCTTGGATATAAATACGCCCTGCAGTGTGTCCACGCGCACCGTGCATGAAAACTTTATGGCCGTTTTCGGCCAGCAGCAGCGCCGTTAACAAAAACCACGGCAGCTGACGTTTTTTTCCTGCGTAAGTAGACCAATCTAAATCGACATGTAAGTTGTCTGGCGCACTATTGCGCGCACGTACCGCTTGCACAAAGCCTGCTAACTCTTCAGGGGACTCCTCTTTCACGCGCAGCAACATTAAAAATGCGCCAAGTTGCTCCGGGCGAACAAGATCATCTAAAATCATGCCCATGGCACTTTGTGCCTCATCTAAGGTTAAAGATCTAGACCCTTTTTTACCTTTCCCTAAGATTCTCACATATTGAGCAAACGGATGTTCCTGCACACTGGCACCTACTGTCGATAAAATCAGCGCCTATGATAAGCAGCTGATAATACGAAAGCAATTATTCAATCCAATACATTGACTCAGGCAATAACATTATTGGCCAGGAGTAGGTATAATCCTAAATTCGGCCGTAACTAACAGAGATTAGTACTCAGCCCAGCAATTTTTCAGACAAGACCACACAGGCAACACTTCATGTCACGTAATAAGATTCAATATGGCCGCCCAAAAAAAGCCAAGCAAACTCCCTCACAATTTAACATCACCATTGACAACCTCTCACTTGAAGGGCGTGGTGTTGCTCGTAATAAGGGTAAAACCGTGTTTGTCGAGGGCGCGATCCCCGGTGAAATGCTCACCGTTAAGATAGAAAAACAGCACAAACATTATGATGAGGCGAGCATCGTTGCCATAAACACCGCATCAGAACATCGAATAAGCCCACAATGTGAGCATTACAATGACTGCGGTGGCTGCCAGTTACAGCACATCGAAACCGATGCCCAGCTAAACTTCAAGCAACAAGCGGTACTCTCTTTACTGGCACGCGGCGCTAAGATTACACCAACTAAAATCGATACTCCACTGAGCTCTAGTGGCTTTCACTATCGACGCAGTGCCCGTATCGGCGTTAACTTTATTACGCAAACACAAACCGCCATTGTTGGCTTTAGACGCAGCAACAGTAATCAATTACTGCAAGTATCAAACTGCATGGTACTGCCTGAGTATTTATCAGGGCTGTTCGATCAGTTGCGCAACACTTTAGAGAACATAGAAAACGCTAAAACCATTACCCATGTGGAATATTTACAAGGGGATACCACCGGCGCACTGACCTTTCGCGCCATGAGCAAACTCAGCACGCAAACTTGCGCGATGCTTGAAAAATTACTGCAAAATTTTAAGCTTCAAGGGTTTATCAGATACGATGATCAGGTAGTGCCACTGGCCAACAATCCTGGCAGCTTAGACTATAACGTCAATCAGCTTTCACTTAGCTTTAAGCCGGGTGATTTTTTACAAGTCAATGCCGCCGTTAATCAGCAGATGATTAGCCGCGCAGTACAGTGGTTAGCGTTAAACAAAAAAGATCGTATCTTAGATCTATTCTGTGGTTTAGGTAACTTTTCACTGCCTATTGCCCAGCAAGTGAAAAGTTTAACCGGTGTTGAAGGCAGCACCACCATGGTAGAGCGCGCCACCGCGAACGCTGCACAAAATAACTTGGACAACGCCCAGTTTTTCAGCGCGGACTTGAGCCAAGATATCCAAGGTAAGAGCTGGTTCACAAATAGCTACAACAAGCTCATTATCGATCCTCCCAGAAATGGTGCCAGTGAAGTCATCAGCCAATTACTGACAGCAAATGAAGAGGGGACGAGCATTAACCCAAGCCACATTTTGTATATTGCCTGTGACCCGAGCTCCCTAGTGCGCGATGCTAAGCTGTTGCAAACGTTAGGCTATCAAATGGACAAGTTCTCAGTGATGGATATGTTCCCTAACACCACCCACATTGAGTCGATGGCGCTGTTTGTTAAACGCACTAAACGCCCCAAGAAAAGCAATACGCAAAAGCTGTTCGGCCATTGATTAATATCATCTTCCAAGATGCTGATTTGATCATTGTTGAAAAGCCTCACGATGTATTATCAGTGCCCGGTAAAGGCCCCGAAAAACAAGACTGTTTAATCAGCAGGCTTGTTGAACAGGGCTTTCCCTCTGCCTTGATAGTGCATCGCTTAGATTTTGCCACCTCTGGGCTGATGGTCGTCGCGCTCAACAAAGCGATGCACAAAGCCTTGAGCATGTTATTCCAAAATCGTCAGATAAGTAAAAGGTACCACGCACTGCTCGGTGGCATCCCCACCACCGATAGCGGAGCGGTTCATCAACCGCTGCGCTGTGACTGGGAGAATCGCCCGCTGCAAATCGTTGACTATCAATGGGGCAAGAAAGCCCTGACGCACTGGCAGATACTGCAGCGCTTTGAGGATTATGTAAGCGTACTATTGAGCCCTGAAACAGGGCGTTCTCATCAATTGCGGGTGCACATGCAGTGGCTGGGACACTCAATACTCGGGGATAGGTTTTATGCCCAAGGCGCTGCTTTAGCTAAATCTAACCGGCTTTGTTTGCACGCATCCCATTTAGGATTTATCCACCCAGGCACTGGTCAGCCATTAAATTTTGATTCAGCCAGCCCTTTTTAAAATGAGAATGATTAGCTGTGAGCAAGCAGAGACTGATTTCACCCCCACCCTCCGTCAATACATTTGTTGTTCTCTTAGCCCGAATATTGCACCCAATTGCTCGTGCCCTAGCTTGCTCCTTGTTTTTACAGACTTTTCTTTCTCAATCAACCGGACGTACCAGTCCGGCGCTCAATCGAAAAAAAGCCCGTAAAAACAACTAGCGGCGCTATCATCACGGCATTGCATGCAATATCCGGCTTAGATTAATTTTTTAAATCTTACCTCCGTGTTCTCTGTGCCCTCTGTGGTGAAAAAATCTTTTAAAGACTTCTACCACCGAGGGCACAGAGGCGCTTCGCTACACAGAGAAAACCTAAGACACTTTAGCTTTGAGTCCAAAGCTCGTCACTTATCCCTACTGCTTAGCGACCAACGCCCAGACTCCCGCAGTCGACATTAGGGATCCGCCACAGAGATTAAAAATGCGCTGCGCTTTGCCAGATGACAAAAGTTGTCGCGCCCTACCGGCAAACACTGCATAGAGGGTGGCATTTAACGCCGCTAAGGCTACAAACGTGACCGACAATACCCACAACTGGGCGCTGACATCACCTTGGGTATTAATGAATTGCGGTAAAAAAGCCACGAAGAAGATAATGCCTTTAGGATTTAAAGCCGTTACTAGATAAGTATTAACAAATAACTTCAAGCTTGATGCCGCAGGTTTATTCGCCTCTATAGTAGGCGCTTTAACCCCCGCCATGAGTAATTTAACGCCTAAATAAAGCAGGTACAATCCCCCTGCCCATTTCACTACTTGGAACCAAAATACCGACTCCTCTAATAAAGCCCCCAAGCCCACCAACGAGAGCGCCAACGCCGTTGAATCCCCTAGCGCTACTGCTAACACTAGCGGTATTTTGGCTTTCAGTCCGTGTGACATTGAGTAACTTATCACGGTGAGAATAGTCGGACCCGGTATGATCAATAACACTATCGATGCCAAGCTAAACGCTAGCCAAATTTCAATACTCATATTTTCTCCAAAAATTATTGATATACAGTGATAAACGGTCCACTGGATCTAAAACTATCATGCTTTAATTTATAAACTCAGCAGCGCCATATTGGCTAACGACTTTAATACCGTGTTTTTCCAAGATGGCACAAGTAACGCCCTGGCCCTTTATTTTATCACCCGCAAATTTACCATTATAAATAGTGCCACTACCACAAGAAGGGCTAGATTCGGTTAATATTGCCCGCTTGATGTTATTCTCCTGACATATTTGTAACGCCAACTGCGCACCTTTAATAAACGGTGCTGTTACATCAGAGCCATCTTTCCCCATAATTTTCGCCTTGCCCTCTAATACATCGCTCCCGACACCGCCACAAATCTCTGCTGCAATACGTGGTGTCGACAATCCTCCTGCTACTTCCGGGCAAAAAGAGATGATCTCATGCGCTGCTATAACCTTTGTAAATGCATCATTATCGACAGGCAAATCATTGCCATCGTAGCGTACTTTACAGCCAAGCAAACAGGCACTAACCAATATTTTTGACATGATATTCTAAAAACTCAAGATAAAAAACACTGCCAAATTTTACCATTGTGCCCGAAAAAACATAGCTTAAGCACAACCTAACGACACTAAAAATAGCCAGATAAACCACCATATTTTTATGAATATAAATGATAATGGTTTTGATTTAGATTTACTAAGTTATACTTCTATTGTATCATCCAGTTTTCTCACGCAACTTAAGGAAACTAAAGTGTTTAATCTCAAGCTAACTAGCGTTAAAAACATTATCGCCCCTGTGCTCCTAGGATTATCCTGCCAGCTGTCCGCTGCTATTATAGAAGTCACTGATATCGCGGGACGCCAGGTAAATATTGACCCTGATAAAATCAAGCACATTGTACTGGGCGAAGGTCGATTGACCTACACCTTAGCGCTGTTGGATAAAAAGAATCCACTGGGCAGAGTAGTCGGCTGGAAAGACGATTTAATCAAATACGATCCTGATGCCTATCGTAAATATTTAGCGGCATTTCCTGAAATCAAAAACATCGAAAATTTAGGAAGCCCTTTTGGTGGAGATTTTAGCCTAGAAAAAATTATCGATTTAGACACCAATTTATTTATTCTAAATTTAGGCAATCTACTAAAGGCACAAGAGAGCGGCCTACTCACTAAACTTGATAAAGCCGGCATCAAGGTGGTCTTTGTCGATTTCCGTCAACGCCCTACGCAAAACACGGTTCCCAGCTTATTGATGTTAGGTAAAGTGCTGGGCAGAGAGAAAGAAGCGAACACCTTTATCGATTATTACGTGGCGCAAATGCGCGCAGTACGCTCTGTAGTTATCAATAAGAAGCTGGCTGATCGTCCTCTGGTCTTTATCGAAAAAGCCGCTGGATTTAATCCTGACAAATGCTGCAGTACCTTTGGCGCTGCAAACTTAGGGCGCTTAGTTGATGAAGCTGGCGGCATCAACTGGGGAAGTCGAAAGTTCCCAGGATTTTCTAGCAAGGTAAATCCAGAAGCGATCTTTAATGATGATCCCGATTTCATTATTGGCACTGGTGCCAACTGGGCCGAGGCAAAACCTAATACAGCTGCCGTTCTATTTGGTTATGAAGCGACACAAGAGTTAGCACAAGAGCGCCTTCAGGCACTGGCTAATCGCAAGGGATGGACAGAGCTAAAATCGGTAAAAGAAAAGAACTTCTATTCTATTTACCATCAGTTCTACAACAGTCCCTACCACTTTATCGCACTGCAAGTTTTTGCTAAATGGTTCTACCCTGAAGATTTTTCAGAGCTAGATGTAGACGCTAATTTCAAAGAGCTTCACGATAAATTTCTTCCCATCGATGTTAGCGGCGTATTTTGGCAAAAGCTTAAATAGCCCCCTTGAGCGGATTACTGTTAGTAATCCGCTCACATCTTGACCCATATTTATTGGGTACTGTATCAATTACTAAACGCTAGGGTTTTAATAAATCGATGATCAATTTAAAAGAAGTAAGCAAAGCTGATTTTGATAACGATAATACGGGGCAAGCAGTTTTTGCCAGTGCTTATCAATATCAAAAAAGAGCGTCAAAAAAGAATCAACTATTGGTCTTTATTACCTTGTTAGTCGTTTTGTGCCTGATATTGGATGTATCTATTGGCCCCTCCAACTTTCCACTGAGTACGGTATTAACCGTATTGATGGATAAAGATGCGATGGGAGTAAAGCTCGAGGTTATTATCTGGGATTACAGGCTTCCTATTGCTGTTACAGCGGTTATTGTCGGCGCAATGTTAGGCGTCGCAGGCGCTTTGATGCAAACCTTATTAAACAACCCACTGGCAGAACCTTTTACTTTAGGTGTGTCTTCTGCAGCAAGCTTTGGTGCAGCATTGGCGATCGTCACAGGCATTGGTTTGGTCGGCAACATTGGCTCATTATTAGTCACCATAAACGCCTTTGTTTTTGCCTTGAGTACCTGCATGCTTTTACTATTATTAATGCGTTTAAAAGGAATAGGCACCCAGGCGATCATTTTGTTTGGTATCGCTATCTTTTTCGCTTTTAACGCGATGTTGGCCATGATGGAATATGGCGCTTCAGAAACTGAATTACAGCGCATCGTGTTTTGGATGCTAGGATCACTAGGTCGCGCCAGTTGGTTACAAATAGCCTGGGGCAGCACATTACTGGTGGTGGTATTACCTTTTTGCATGTCACGCACTTGGCGCCTCACAGCACTGCGCTTAGGCGAAGAAAGCGCCATGAGTATGGGCGTTAATATCCCCCGCCTGCGCATAGAAATTTTAGTTTGTATCTCTCTATTAGCGGCAACGGCAGTGGCCTTTGTCGGTACGATAGGTTTTGTAGGCTTAGTTGGCCCGCACATAGCCCGTTTATTAGTCGGCGAAGATCAACGTTATTTTATCCCGCTATCAGCGTTATTAGGCGCCTTAATGCTCAGCGTCACCTCCATTGTCAGTAAAACCATCACTCCAGGTATTATCTATCCTATCGGCATTATTACTGCCCTAATAGGCGTGCCGGTATTTCTGGCGATTATTCTAAAGCATTCTAAGGAGCGTTCAGTATGAGCTTAAGTGTCAAGCAACTCACCGTCAATTACGGGACCAACACGGTATTAAACCAGCTGTGTTTTAACGACCTAAAGCCCGGTCAATTCACCGCTTTACTGGGGCCTAACGCCGCGGGTAAGTCGACCTTATTTAAAGCTATCGCTGGATTACTCAAGATCAAAAACGGTGAAATCCACTTAAACGGCAGCGATGTGCAACGTTTTTCAAGAACGATGCGCGCCAAGCAAATTGCCTATTTGCCTCAGTCGTTTTATACCAGCTTGGCACTGTCTGTTTTTGAATCAGTATTACTCGCTTTGAAACAAGACTCGTCCTGGCGTGTCAGTGCTAAAGACACCCAGCAAGTTGCACAAATACTGACACAGCTAAACATCACCCACCTGGCAGACAAAGATGTTAGCGAGCTCAGTGGCGGCCAAAAACAGCTAGTTGCTCTCGCGCGTATCTTGGTGATTAGCCCTAAGGTTATTCTGTTAGATGAACCCACCAGCGCATTAGATTTACACCATCAACTGGCCATGCTGAGCCTTATTAAAGAACTGACACAAAAACGCGGCATCATCACCATCGCCGCCTTACACGATGTGAATTTAGCCGCGAAGTTTTGTGATCATTTAATCTTACTCGACAAAGGTAATATTCAAGCTCAGGGCACTCCTGCGCATGTATTAGCGATGGACCTGCTGGGTGAAACTTATAAGGTAGCGACCTCTTTGGAGTATTCAAAGCGTGGCGAGATGTATGTAGACGCTCAACTAATCGCCGCAATGTAAGCGTTTAATTTTCGATGACTATACCCGCTATAGATGCAAAAACATCTATAGCGATATTGATTTAAGATAACGGTGAATTGATAATTTTCACTGTTCCCTTCACTTTAAAACTCCGGTTTAAAGCCTCTGCGAATAAATGCTTGCTTGGGTTTATGTACCAGAATGGCCCGCGGTGACAGTTTTCTGGCTTCAAACTCAATACCTAATAGCTGCAAGCTGATCATACCCGTGGTGCCATTAACTATAAAATTCAGCACATAACCTCGTCTCACCAGCCCTGCCGCCGTTAAATCCATAACATCCCAGTCAATTGTTTCACCGGTTACCCCAGTGTACGGAGCTTCATAACCGCCATCCGTTTTATCCATTGCCTTAATATCTAAAAAAAGTGCGACAGAGAATAAGATCATTGCCACAAAACCGATAAACGCAAAAACTCTTAGTACAATAATCACTTAACACCCTCTTTTTAATATTTTTTCAAAATTGAAACTTCAACAGAATAATTTTTTGTGGGCATTTATAAAGAGAATAAGGAGGAGCAAAAAGGGCAAGGCTAAAAGATCGATGACAGTCAAAGCAGTCAGTCATTGGCACGATAATCACCGATCAATTATTCTAGAAATATATCTAATCAATAATATCAGCAGCATCTAATGCCGTATCAATGTTAACTGATGATTTTGGAAAAGCAGAGGGATCTGTTTCGCCATATTCGTTGGTTAAATCTCTAATATTTTTTTGCACAGTGATAACGGCAAATAGCGATAAAACAAAAGACATAGCATAGAAACCTTTTTCACTTAAAAACATATCAGCATTGACCAGACCAATCACTAACAACGCGATGGATGAGGAAAAAGCCACCCAGCACATGCCTACAAAAACTTTAGTCACCGGGAAACCCTCTTGTTTATCCCGTACTGTCTTTTGCAGGGTGATCGCTGCAAACATCGAGAACAAAAACACCGTAAAATAATAGCCCTTCTCGTTTAGTGCTAAATCCGCGTTCCAAAGACCCATTAAATAACCCAAAACACCGACCGCTAAAACACCCCAAGTAGCATATACATATGCTGGGGTAGGCCTGTTAAACTGATCATTACCTAATGACATACCTTCATCCTCCTTAATATTAGTGAGTTTTATTCCCGCGCGGGTAGCTTTAGTCACATACCTAATAGCCGTTACATATATGCTACTGATAAAAAGCATTCATAATCCTTTGAGTGCAGGAAAAATTAATTCTTGGTAAAGAAACCGCTGTAGAGCATAGCGAATAATCAAGCGTTACCGTATACGATTAACTCTTAAAAATAAAGCATTTACACTGCTCTTGAAACAGTCCATTACTCTTAGTCACGTGCTGTATCACAATAGTTAATTTTTAGGTTTATCTGTTAATTCAACGCTCTTCACTCCCTCATTAACTCCCACATGATCAGGCTCAATATATTCTGCGAATTTGACCACGTTGATTGTCTCCAAGCCAATCAGTTGGGCTTTACACACTCTGTGCATACCATCCATCACCCTACCTTCATGACAGAGAATGATCGGATAAGATAAATCTGCTTTATTAATCAGCGCTGTGTGCTCAAGAACATTTCGACAGGTAGGTTTAGCACCTCCTAAGTCATACCAAAATTCTTCATCAAGCTCTTCAATGCTCGATAGCGCAACTTCGGTAACCGTTATATTTTGAGCTAACTTAATAAGCCTTGAAACGTCCCACATTAACAACCCTTGTACTGAATTTCTAAAGTGATATTGCTTTCTCATAAAACGCCTATTTTCATGTTTTCTATTTGTTCAATATTCTAACGATTTCATAGTTAACACATTAAGTTATATTTTAATGGGTTTATAAAACTCAATAGCATTGTCACTAAAGACCTTTAACGCTGCTCGCTCATCTAAAATATCGGCGACCAATCTAAAATCATCATCAGCATACGCCCTTGGAGCCCGTGTCGATGGCAAGTCACTGCCGAACATTAGCACGTTTGGATTGGCGCAATAGAGTGACCTTATCGCAGCACCAACCTCAAAATCGACCCGGCTAAAACCAGTCGCTTTTATCCGCACCCCTTTTTCAGCAAGTTTTACTAACACCTTAAAACCTGACTTGCTTAAACCAAGATGGTCGATACTGACAGAGGGCAAATTAATTAACGTTGTGTACAGTCCATGAAGATCTTTAGCATCGACATACAACTCGACGTGCCAATTAGCTATTTCATAAACTCGCGCAGCCATCGATGCCAATTGTGTGATCTCTTCAGAGCCTCCGCGTTTTAAATTAAACCTAACAGCCCTAACACCCAGTGCGTTTAATCTGAGAATCTCTTCATCAGACACCGAAGCAGGTAGCTGTGTAACACCGACAAATGAACTGCCAAGATATTTTAAAGCATCCTCTAAATAGCGTTGATCAAAGGCTTGAAATGATCCAGAGACAACCACCCCGCCACTTAGTTGATAGGAGGACATTCGCGCCAAGTATGCGCTGCAATCAAACTCAGGGGGCAAATAGCCGTTGTTAGCTACCAGAGGAAATCTTTTGTCGATGATATGCATGTGGCTATCAAATATTGGGTACTCATTGAGCATTTATACTGACCTCGATATAGGCGAGAACGGGACGAAGAGGTTTGGCTTTACTTCCCTACACCCCTACCCTGCTTTTAATATATTTTCCTGGGTCCAGGAAAAACATCTTTTTCCAACCTTGGCTTTCTGCGGTAGCTTTCCAGAAATAGGGGATCAAAGTGACGATAGAGTAGTGCACATGTGGCGGTTTACCTTTTGCGTTGCCAGAATCTCCCACGGACCCTATTTCCTGGCCAGCAGACACAAAATTGAACCCAGCAACTTGTACGGTTTGAAGATGCGCGTAGTAATGCAGTCGCCATTTAGGACCTAACACCAACACTACGTTGCCCCCTTTACTTAACTTGCCTCGAACCTAAATTCGGCAATTGAATCACGATAGTGAGCACAAGTTCTTGATGCACCTAGAAAACCAGAAAATATTTTCATCACCAATAAGGTGACCTCGAAATTTTCTAATTTCCTATGCACACAAATATCTTGCACTCCTTTTTCGCGCTCAATCGCCGAATCTAGGTTGATACAACACAAGGCCATTCGTTGTAGAGACTAACTCGTTTCCTTTTCTAGCAAATATATCAATGCCTTTATGCACACCAGAACTGCCCCAAGGCTCATACCAAAATGAGTCCTTATGCCAATCATTAGCAGTAGCGCCCGTTACTGGCACCATCGTTTTTTCTGGAAACACAAAACCTGCCAGTAGTACGATAGAAAACACGATTAACAGCTTAGCCCTAAACTTCATTTATACTCCAAAGATACTGTGTGTTCCGCTTTAGCCCGAAAATTGCACCCAACTGCTCGTGTCCTAGCTTGCTCCTTGTTTTTACAGGCTTTTCTTTCTCAATCAACCGGACGCACCAGTACGGCGTTCAATCGAAAAAAAGCCTGTAGAAACAACTAGCAGCGCTATCATCACGGCATTGCATGCAATATCCGGGTTAGAAAAAGAACAAAAGGTCATTCCCAAATTTTTAGTAGCAAACAAAGGTACCTATCACCCTAGAAACAGCAGTTTCGCCACAGCAGAAAACTAGCCTTTAGCTTATATTTTAAAATCATGGTGTAACTTTGACCAATGCTCCAGCAAGCTTCGCTGGTGCCTCTCATCCATTGGCAGCTCTACTAAAGCTGCTGGCCAACTTGTACGCGCTTTATCCATCACATCATCTAAATGTGGTTTTATAGCTCGCCAAGGTATTCCTGATCGCTCGGCCCATGACTTAAAATGGTCCATACTAACGACATACCACTCTTTGTTCCTTGCCATATTCAAAGCATAATTTGTTTCATTCTCAATATACACATTAGTGGTGAGAATATCGTATGCAGGAGAGAGACGAGGCGTGATCATATCCGGGTAAATTAAACTCCAATTTTTTAGATGCGCATCGCCATTGGCCAGTAAAATATTGACTAGCAAACGTCGAGCAAATTGCTGTACATCCGCTAAAGCATCCCCTGAGTAGTCGTACAAAATTTTTCCAATATTCTCATAGTTAGCACTGTTATATTTTTCATGAGGATACTTCACTAAAATTTGCGCAAAATCTTCCATGTGAATACGCTCATTACCATTACGATCAAATCTTTTAATGGCAAAGGCTAACCGCTCATCGGGAAGATTTATTTGTGGCAGATTATCCAAGGTATCTAAATTCACCAGCTTTATCTCAGGAATATCGACACCGACCAGTGCCGCGAGCGACATCGCCGTAAACTCATTTAAAGGTACATATTTGTGCTTTGTCGAAGGCGTTTTAATGATCCAGTCACCTAAATCACCACTATTGGATAAATTATAACGTCCATCCTTCTCCT
>JABSRB010000048.1 GCA_013215375.1 Oceanospirillaceae bacterium
TTAATTAAGAAGTTTTTTTGTGTTAAAGTCAATTTCGATTTATTGTAAATGTAGTTCAGGATTTATGAAATGTATATATTTCAAATATTTACTGTAAATGTGATTGAATAGGATTCATAATTGCATTCAGTGTAGTATACACAGCACCAAATACAGTAGACCAATCAAATCATAACCGCTATTTTTAGTTCATAAGATATTTCATTTGTAATGATTATGAACGTAAGAAACTTTGTAAACGC
This sequence comes from Oceanospirillaceae bacterium, assembly GCA_013215375.1. Taxonomy (GTDB): domain Bacteria; phylum Pseudomonadota; class Gammaproteobacteria; order Pseudomonadales; family Balneatricaceae; genus Rs1. The sequence goes on from JABSRB010000048.1 coordinate 243, forward strand.
AATTATACTGGTACTCGTGGTGGTCAATTTACCTCGGGGCTTTTTGTTGACGTAAACAAATACAAAAAATAGACCCCCGCTTCGCAAGAACCGGGGGTTTTTTTACGTCCATGGATGGACTGTCAGGATTTTTGTTCCTGACAAATCTCAAGTTCTCACATCCATGTGAGCTAAGCCAAAGAGCGTATATGTTCAGGATGAACGGTCAGCTTTTTTGTTCCCGACAAAACCTAAGTACCTACTTCCCTGTAGGAAAAACGTAAGTGACGCGGCGTTATTTTGTTCCCGACAAATCACAAGTACTCACGTCCGTGTGAACAATACTAAAGAGCGCTAGTTTTTGTTAAATTAAATCCGCCATCAGAATTTCTCGATGTGTATCAGTACAGTCCATTAATGTTTTGGCAGTGAGCTTAGTCACTGAGTGCACTTGAGTGATGACGTTTTTATGTTTGGCTACATGTTCTAGCAATATAGAAAAATCCCCATCCCCTGAAAGTAAAATTATTTTATCGACAACTGGTGCTTGCTCCATAATATCAATGGTGATGCCAACATCCCAGTCGCCTTTAGCGCTGCCATCTGCTCGCTGAATATAAGGTTTCAGTTTTACATTAAAGCCAATATGACGCAATGCCGCTTGAAACTTTTGCTGTCCAGTATCGTTGCTATCTATCGCATAGGCGGTAGCGTTAACTATGTCATGATTTTTAGAGCAATCACGCCAAAATTTACGGTAGTCAAAAGAGCGATTATAAATGGCTTTAGTGGTGTAATAGATATTCTGTACATCTACAAATATGGCTGTTTTATGCATGATAGTTTCAGTTTGTCGATTATTAGAAAAAGTTAATTGATCCTGACATGATCTGTCTTTGTGGTGGAATATACTAAAAATATTTGGGATGTAATAGATTACGATGAAAAATTCTTTGAATAAAAGTGCCATTGAACGTATTGGAAATAGTTTTGCAGCTGCTTGGCCTGATTTCTCCGTGGATGTATTTACTGCTCAAGCCACTGAAGGTGTTGATGGCTTAGAGCTTAAAATGCGGGTTAACGCTATTATAGAGGTTTTGGCTCAACATCTGCCTGATGATTTTGAGATGTGCGTTCCTATCTTGTACAAAGTTAAAGATGTTTGGATTAAGGGGGATACAGCGGATGCATATCAAGTTTTTGCCGCTTGGCCTGTCATTGATTATGTCGCAGTTTATGGCGTTAATAGACCCGATTTGGCGCTGCCATTATTAAAACATTTAACATCGCTTTTTTCCGCTGAATTTGCAATAAGGCCTTTTATCGAAGCGCATCCCCAGCTGTGTCATACCTTTTTCACCCGTTGGATTGTTGATCCCGATGAACATGTCAGAAGGCTGGTATCTGAAGGAACAAGGCCTAGGCTGCCATGGGCTAGCAAGCTTGCTATTTTTATCGAGAATCCTAGTCTTAATACAGTGCTCTTAGCGCAATTAAAAGATGACTCAAGTTTGTATGTTAGACGCTCAGTGGCAAATCACCTAAATGACATCGCTAAAGATCATCCTGAAGTTGTATTAGATCTTTGTGAGAGCTGGATTAAAAATGCCAATGAGCAAGTAAAGTGGCTGATTAAACATGCCACAAGAGGATTGGTGAAGCAGGGCAATAAACGGGTCTACCCACTGTTAGGTTATACGCCAGATCCCTGTATTGAGAAAGTAGTGTTGGATATTCAATGTAAACAAATAGATCTTGGGCAGAGGTTGCAGTTTAAAGTCAGCATTTGCTCTGGGGCTATCAGTTCACAAAACATGGTAGTAGATTACGCGATAGGTTTTATGAAGGCTAATGGGGTTTGTCGAGATAAGGTGTTCAAGCTAAAAAATATAACCATCAGCCAAAAGCAAACCTTGGTGCTTGATAAGTCACATCTACTTAAGGCGATTACAACCAGGCGCTATTATAGTGGTGTACAGACTTTGAAAATTTTGATCAATGGCGTGGAAGTTGCCAAGTCAAAGTTTGAATTAAGTTGTTAGTAGTAGACTCAGGGCCTTTGTCTCAGGCCTTGAGTCAATTAGCGTTAGCGAGTAACTAAAGCGTATTTCTTTTCGGCTTTGCCAATTAAAATCGTAATGATGTAGTTGAGCAGCAGATAAAATGAGCCGGCTATGATAATAGGCTCAAAGGGGCTGAAGTACTCTGAAGCTATTTCCTTGTAAACACCAGTCATGTCCATGATGGTAATGGTGCTCGCCAGTGAGGTTGACTTCACCATCAGGATTACTTCATTACCATAACCTGGTAGCGCTTGGCGCATGGCCAACGGGAAGGTGATGCGTTTAAACAATTGCAGCGCATTCATGCCACAGGCTTTACCGGCTTCTAATAATCCTACTGATACCGATAAAATACCACCGCGTATAATCTCGCTAGTGTAGGCGCCTGTATTCAGAGTGAGTGACAAGATGGCACAGAACCAAGGTTCTTTGAAAAAATACCAGAGACCGACTGCGTCCAGCTCATCTCTAAATTGGCCAGAGCCATAATAGATTAAAAACATTTGAATGAGTAGCGGGGTGGATCTAAAAATATAAACAAACAGGTAAGCCGGTTTGTTGAGGAGGCTGTGTTGACTGAGGCGGCCAAGTGCCACAATAACGGCAAGAAAAAAGCCGAAGAATAGTGAAATGCTAACCAGAGCAAGTGTTACAGGAAGTGCCTGTGCAATTGCCGGTATAGATTCTTTAATTATATCAATATCCATGTTATGAGCTCCTTACGCCACGATTAGCCCATTTTTCAATGGATAGATAACCTTTATCTGAAAGTGATGCCAAGATAAGGAACAAAATAAGTCCGGTGAGGAAAAAGGTAAAAGGTTGCTTTTCACTGCCCGCGCCTATTTGGGCGATACGAACAATTTCAGCGAGACCTATAACAGAGATCAATGATGTCTCTTTAAGGGTTAGCTGCCAAACGTTGCCAAGTCCTGGCAGCGCATAACGCACTACTTGTGGAAATAAAATGCGTCGAAATCTGGTGGCTGTGTTCATGCCGACTGCTTTAGCGGCTTCAATAGTGCCCGTTGGTACCGCAAGTACGGCGCCGCGAATTACTTCAGTGGAGTAAGCGCCTGAACTTAAGCCTATGCATACCACGCCCATCAAAAACACTGGAAGTTCTATATAATCAGAATAATTAAATACTCCTTTAGCGACAGACATTAGCAGCGTATTGCCACCGTAAAAAACTAGATAGATCACCAGTAATTCAGGTATGCCGCGGACAATGGTGGTGTAGCCATTGGCGAGTGCTTGAAGTGATTTGTAGCTACTTAGTTTCATTGTAGTAGCGCCTACTGCCAGCACTATACCAAACCCGAAAGAGCAAATAGCGACGCTGATGGTCATTAAAGTGCCGTAGAAGAACTCATCTCCCCAGCCGTTTGCGCCCCAGCTTAAAATAGTTAAATCCAAAGTAATACCTGATTGAAAAATAAAAATGGTTAAAGAGTAGTAATAGCTAGACCAAGATGAAGAAGCAGGTCGCTATAGCAACCTGCTTATGTTCAAAAATAGTATCTATTTGGTAGAGGCGTCGAAACCGAACCATTTAGTCGCTATTTTAGAGACAGTACCGTCTTCGATCGCTGCATTAATAGCAACGCTGAATTTATCGGCAAGTACTTGATCATCCTTACGTAAGCCAAGACCTACGCCTTCGCCAAACGGTCCCTCTGAAAAGCCAGGGCCAATTGCCATAAAGTCTTCACCTTCTTCTTTTTGGAAAAGCGGGTGCCAGTAGCTCATCGCGGCAAAAGCGACGTCAACACGGCCTGATTGAAGATCTAAATCTAGCTGCTCTTGTGTTGCATAAGTGCGGATAGTGGCATCATCTTTTAAGTATTCTTTCAAAAAGTTTAAGTGAATAGTGCCTTTTTGTACGCCGATGTTTTTGCCTTTAAGTGCCGCGAGTGTCGCATCAAGGGCTGTTTTTTCGCCAGCATCTAACTCAGCCAGTGAAATTTTGTCTGCTGCAACTATAAAGCTAGCCAGCTCGGAATCTTTGTTTACAACAAAAACAGCGGGGCTAGATGCATAAGAGCGTGAGAAAGTGATTTTCTTTTTGCGTTTATCTGTAATAGACATGCCAGCCATGATGACATCAAATTTACCGGCTTGAAGAGATGGGATAATACCATCCCAAGCAGTTTGTTCCATGCTGCACTCAAGTTTAGCACGTTCACAAAGGTCTTTATAAAGATCGATTTCGAAGCCTTCTAGCTGTCCTGCACTGTTAAGAGCATTCCAAGGAGGATAGGCGCCTTCCGTTGCTATTCTAACAACATCTCCAGCAAACACTGTGTTGGATAATAAAATTGTTGCAGCAATGGCTGCAGAGGCTAACGTTTTTTTCATTATTTTAATCCATCTATTAATTGTTGTTATAATTTGTATGCATTTTTCGCTTTTAAACAAAAGAGCAGTGCATAGACAAATATATTCAGGGCCTATATTACATTCATTAGATGGGGCTCGATACGGCCTTTACAGCCAATTTTTTAAAAATAGCGACATTTATTTAGACAATTGTGCATGCATTGACCTGTTTGTAATAAGGGCTATGATAATCTCCATTTTATATTTAATAATGCGTGTTAATGAGGTTGGCAAGACTAGATTTGTCAGGCCTCAAAAGTTACGCTAAGCATATTATATCCATTCCAAAAGAGAGCTTCATGCACTGGGCTCTTGTTATTATGAGCCTAAACATGTCAGATAAAAATATAGCAATTAATGTCAGTAATATTCATAAAAGCTTTGGTGATCTAGAAGTACTGAAAGGGATTGATTTGCAGGCGAGAAAAGGTCAGGTCATTTCAATTATAGGTTCTAGCGGATCGGGGAAAAGCACCTTTTTAAGGTGTATTAATATGCTTGAAAACCCTACCCAAGGTGAAATTGAAATAAGCGGAGAGAAACTTAAGCTATCACGTAATAAAGAAGGCGACTTACAGGCCAGTGATAGTAAGCAGTTAGAGCAAGTTAGGCAAAAATTAGGTTTTGTTTTTCAAAATTTTAATCTATGGCCGCACATGACAGTACTTGAAAATATCATTGAGGGGCCGGTGCAGGTCCTGAAAAAAAGCCGCGCAGAAGCTATCGCCTATGCAGAGGAATTAATGGCTAAGGTCGGTCTGACTGACAAACGAGATGTGTATCCAGCAATGTTATCGGGTGGACAGCAACAGAGGGTATCAATAGCACGTGCATTGGCTATGGACCCTGAAGTAATGTTGTTTGATGAGCCTACCTCCGCCTTAGATCCTGAGTTGGTTGGGGAAGTATTAAAGGTGATGCGCGATTTGGCAAAAGAGGGTAGAACTATGTTAATAGTGACCCATGAGATGAAATTTGCGCGTGAGGTTTCAAACAAGGTGATGTTTTTGCATCAAGGTAAAGTTGAGGAGTTTGGGACACCTGAAGAAGTGTTTGATAATCCTAAATCTGAGCGTTGCAAGGCGTTTTTGTCTTCGGTATTTTAAACATCCTCTTTTTGAATCGCCATTATTAATGCAGTATTTTCATAGTACTCGTTAATCATCTAAATTTTACAGGTATTGATGTGTCCCATTACGTTGAAAAAATTTCTTTAAAATCCCCGAGTCCTGGTACTACTAGATTTTTAACGGTGCATCGTTTTATCAGCGAGCACGGTGGTCCCAAAGTCTATTTACAAGCTGCCTTGCATGCAGATGAATGGCCTGGGCTAATTACGCTGCAGCACTTGTTAGCACAGCTGATTGATTTAGACGCCAAAGGTTTGCTTAAGGGCGAAATTATATTGGTTCCCTATGCCAATCCTATTGGTATGGATCAGAGTATCAATGGCACTTTATTAGGGCGTCACTCTTTTAGTGGCGAAGGTAACTTTAATCGCAATTGGCCAGATTTATCTGCGGTTGCCTTAAAAGCGTTAGAGACAGAAAATCCCAGTGTAGACAATGTAAAAATGGCACTGTTGCAGGCCGTTAAATCGCTAGTGTCGGTGACACCGTTGCAACAGCTGAAGAAAACATTGCTGTCGTTATCTATTGATGCGGACATCGTGTTGGATCTTCACTGTGATTCCCAGGCGCTATTGCATCTTTATAGTAATTACCGACATGTAGAGCAGGCTAAAATCTTGGCCGAGCATTTACAAATACCTGTTTTGTTGCTTGAAGATGAGCCGGGCGGCTCGCCTTTTGATGCGGCGCATACTCTTCCTTGGATAGCTGTAGAGAAGCAGCTTTTCCACAGCTGCTTTTCAGCAACAATAGAACTTAGAGGCGAAGCTGATGTGAATGATACTTTTGCGGCGCAAGATGCGCAGGGTATTTTGAGCTTCTTAGGGACGCAAGGAGTAGTGCTTGATGGCGATTATGTCGTTGAGCCTTTTGTGGTTACAACCACTGACCTCACAGCGGTGGATGCAGTAGTGGCGCCAATAAGCGGTATTATTTGCTGGAAAGTACAGCTAGGTGATGTGGTAGAAAAAGGCCAGCTAATTGCCGAAGTTGTTGATTTGACAGCCGCAGCTCCGACGCAAGGGCGCACGGATGTATATAGCAGGACTACAGGGGTGTTATTTGCGCAGCGTGGTGCAAAGTTAGTCACTGAAGGTGATAATGTGGCAAAAATAGCGGGAAGTGAAGTGCTAGAGAATGTTGGCGGTGGAGGATTGCTCGCTCTCTAGGAGCTGTGAGGTTAAGATAAAGCGCCAGCTGGCAGTAGCAGCTGGCGCAATGTGGTTAAATGCGTTTAGCTTGCGCTATCGCATTGCCGATGTAGTTATGCGGCGTTAGGGCTTTAAGTGACTCTTTGGCATCTTCCGGCATGTCCAAAGTATCAATAAAGTTACGGATAGTTTCTTTGTTCATATCTTGCCCGCGAGTGAGTTCCTTTAGCTTCTCATAAGGTTTTTCGATACCGTAGCGGCGCATTACCGTCTGGATCGGTTCCGCTAATATCTCCCAAGAATTTTCTAGATCGGCGTCAATGACACTAGGATTCAGCTCTAGCTTGCTCATACCTTTCAATGTTGATTGGTAGGCGATTAAGCTGTACGCCATGCCAACACCCATATTACGCAAAACTGTAGAGTCCGTAAGGTCTCGCTGCCAGCGAGAAATCGGTAGTTTAGCTGCTAAGTGTTGTAATACTGCGTTTGCCATACCTAAGTTACCTTCAGAGTTTTCAAAATCTATAGGGTTAACTTTGTGTGGCATTGTTGAAGAGCCAACTTCGCCAGCAATGGTTTTTTGCTTGAAATAAGCGTTGGAAATATAAGCCCAAATATCGCGGTCAAAATCGATTAAAATAGTGTTGTATCTAGCAAAAATATCAAACATTTCTGCAATATAGTCATGGGGCTCTATTTGCGTAGTGAATGGGTTGAAGTCCAGGCCTAAGCTGGCGATAAACGTTTTTGCGTGCTCTTCCCAGTCAATGTTTGGATAGGCGCTAATGTGAGCATTATAGTTGCCGACAGCACCGTTGATTTTTCCGAGAAATTCTATGTTGTCTAATTGCTTTATCTGGCGTTGTAAGCGGTAAGCTACATTTGCCATTTCTTTGCCAACGGTAGTAGGAGAAGCTGTTTGTCCATGGGTTCTAGAAAGCATTGGCTGGGCGGCAAATTCTCTGCCCATCTGCGCTATTTCTTGTTGAACTTGGATTAATACCGGGCGCATTACGTTCAAGCCATCTTTTAACATTAACGCGTGGGATAAATTGTTAATGTCTTCTGAAGTGCAGGCAAAATGCACAAATTCATTAATAGCTTGCAGTTCTTTATTGTCTGCAAACTTTTCTTTGATCATGTACTCAACCGCTTTGACATCGTGGTTGGTGGTTCTTTCTATCTCTTTTACACGCAGCGCATCGCTTTCATTAAAGTTATCAACGATGTCGTTCAGCAGCTTATTAGTGGCTGCTGTAAAGGGAGGCACTTCAGTAATTAAAGGTGTGTCGGCAAGTTTTTGTAGCCATCTCACCTCGACTATTACACGGTTTCGAATTAAACCGTATTCACTGAATATTGGACGTAAAGCAGAAGTTTTGCTGTTGTATCGCCCGTCAATCGGGGAAACCGCAGATAAAGCAGAAAGTTCCATGAGTGTTCTCGCTGTGTACAAAGGGGTTAGAAATTTGAGCGACATTATATAGTAAATTATTGCCCGGGTGTACGCTTGATAGATATCTAGGTTCGATAGTGTGTGTGCAAACGTGTCACTTAAGGGTAAATATATATTTGATTGTGCAGGGGAATCTAACTTACAGGGAGTTGTAGCAGTTGCAGAGCAGCTGCTATAAACTGGAGTATTTTACCGAGAGGCTAATATTTTTTCTACACTCTGTTTTAGTCGAGATTTAAAAAACAGTAAATGCCAGCGTTTTCCGCCAACTTGACGCCAAAGAATAGCAGCGCGAATACCTGCTAGTAACAGCGCGCGCACCTTTGCAGCGTTTTCTTTGTTTTGTAAATGTCGCGGGTCACCTTGCACTTTGATTCTAAAACTAAAGGTGCTGATGGTATCTTGATACAAACCATCCAAACCCGCAATGATATTACTGTGGGTGCGGTTGCCTTTTGATTCGCTGTCTTGCCCGTCGATAGGATAAAATTTATCTGCTTTTATGATTAGCGCTTCAAGGCGTTGTGCCATTAGCGATAACATCTTATCGTTATTGGCTAGTTTCTGTTGCAGCATAATCATCGATAAAACGTAGTTAGTGATATTTGCGCTATTGCCCTTTTTACGTTTATCAAGCGTGTGTAATAGCGCGTTAAATCCTAGTCCGAGACTGTTAGTTAACTGTTGCTTACCGCCAAAAACTTGCTCAGTATTATCTGGATTGAGCTGAAACAAACTATTGATAGAAATTTCAAAATTGCTCTGGGCCATCATGCCCTTATTGGCAATTTGGTCCACCAGAGATGCTGCTTGAAACATAGCGGCTATCGCAATAGCCTGTTCATCTTGATTTCTAGACATACAAATTCATACCGTCACTGGACTTGAAAAAATTATTTACCGGTCGCTTCAATCACGCCGCCACCAATACAGATGTCATCTACGTAGAAGACGACAGATTGACCCGCTGTGATGGCGCGCTGTGGCTGCTTAAAAATGACTTTAAACTCTCCGTTATCCAATTCTTGAATACGGCAAGCTTGATCTTCCTGGCGATAACGGACTTTAGCCACACACTCAAAATCGATGTTAGGTGCCAGTCCTCTAGGTTTGTGGTTTATCCAAAAAATATCACTGGCCGTTAGCCAATGGGTAAAGAGTAAATCGTGTTGCTTGCCTTGGACTGCCAGAAGTTGATTGTTATTTAAATCTTTACCTGCAACAAACCAAGGGTCTTCTGGGTAGTTTTTAAGGCCGCCTATCAATAGACCCTGGCGCTGGCCAATGGTGTAATACATCAAGCCTGCATGTTCGCCAATGACTTCACCACTTTGCGTGACTATTTTTCCAGGCTGTGCCGGTAAATACTGTTGTAGGAAGTCTTTAAAGCGGCGCTCGCCAATAAAACAAATGCCTGTGCTGTCTTTTTTGTTATGGGTAATTAAGTCATGCTCTTCTGCGATCGCTCTCACCGCAGGTTTCAATAGCTCACCCACTGGGAACAAAGTTTTAGCTAGCTCATGTTCGCCCACTTGATGGAGGAAATAGCTTTGATCCTTGTTGTCATCCAGGCCTTTTTGCATTTGTACTACAAGATTGCCGTTGGCATCAGTCGTTTCTTTGCGTCTTACATAATGACCGGTGGCAATATAATCAGCACCCAGTTCTAAGGCATATTCCAAAAAGGCTTTGAATTTGATTTCTCTGTTGCAGAGGATATCTGGATTAGGCGTGCGGCCCGCTTTATATTCCTCAAGGAAATGTTCAAATACATTATCCCAGTACTCGGCGGCAAAATTGGCTTGGTGCAGCTTTATGCCCAATTTATCGCTAACAGCTTGGGCATCTTTTAGATCTTCAATAGCGGTGCAATAATCTGTGCCGTCATCCTCATCCCAGTTTTTCATGAACAGGCCTTCAACTTGATAACCTTGTTGTATCAATAATAAAGCGGATACAGAGGAATCTACTCCGCCGGACATTCCGACGATGACTTTTTTGGTGGCGTTATCATTAGGCTTGTTCATTTAACGGTTATAACTCTTACTATAGTTGGATGAAATTATTAATTTCAGGAGGATTAGAGAGAAAATGCGTGCAATTTCGTTTATCTAAATTAAGTGCAGTATAGTAGCGCTTTTGTGTTTTTATCTAAAGCGACTAAACAAGAAAAATGCAGCAAAAGTGATTTCATTCACTAAAAAACCTATTACTATATAGGTTTTGTTTTAGGCTTAAATCCATGTCTCAGAATTTAATACAAATACAAACCTCGGACTTTGTGCATGCACAGCTATTTGACTGGTTACAAAATGGCAATGCTAAGCAGGGGGCTATCGTCTCGTTTACGGGGCTGGTACGAGACAGCTATGCTAATGATTTGCAGTATTTGTATTTAGAGCACTACCCGGGCATGACAGAGAAATGTTTGCTAAAGATAGTAGAGCAGGCGAGAAAACGCTGGGATCTGGCTAAAGTAGCAGTGGTGCATAGAGTAGGGCGTTTGCATGTGAATGACAATATTGTCTTTGTAGGGGTGGTTAGTCCACATCGAGCCGAGGCGTTTCAAGCGAGTCAATTTATCATGGATTATTTAAAAAAGGACGCGCCTTTTTGGAAAAAAGAAACGCTGGATGATTCTGAAACTTGGGTGTCTCAAAAGCAATCAGACATTGAGGCGGCAAAGCAGTGGTAGGGATATTGGCAGTAAAGTAAATTGATTAAGGAAAAGCCACCCGATCTGTTAAACAAATCGGGCGTGCTACTTATACAAAAGCTTGTTTAACGGTTCATTAATACCGTATTTAGTTTCTTGTGCATTTCTAACATGCAGTCTTCTGTTTGTTGCCAATCGATACAGCCATCGGTGATCGAAACCCCATATTCAAGATCGGCAGGGTCTGCAGTCATTTTTTGATTGCCGTAGCCGATGTTGGACTCAATCATTAATCCAACAATAGACTTGTTACCTTCCAGTATTTGACGGGTAACATCTTTGGCAACTAAAGGCTGGTTAGCAGGATCTTTGGACGAGTTCTCATGCGAGCAATCAACCATGATGTTGGCTTTTAGGCCCGTTTTTTCAAGGGCTTGTTCACTGCGAGCAATATTGACTGAATCATAATTAGGTTTGCCACCGCCACCTCTTAATACTAAGTGACCGTATTGGTTGCCATTAGTCTTTATAATGGAAACTTCTCCAGCTGAATTAATACCCAGAAAACTGTGCGAATGACTCACTGATTTTAGTGCGTTTGTGGCAACATCTAACCCGCCATCCGTACCATTTTTGAAACCAACAGCACATGAAAGTCCCGATGACATTTCACGGTGTGTTTGTGATTCTGTGGTACGTGCACCAATGGCTGACCATGAAATTAAATCTTGCAGATACTGTGGTGAAATTGGATCCAGTGCTTCTGTGGCCAGTGGTAAACCTAGTTCAGAAATGTCTAATAACAGTTTACGTCCTATGTGTAGACCCTTTTCTATCTCAAAAGAATCATTCAAATGGGGGTCATTAATTAGGCCTTTCCAGCCAACGGTGGTTCTGGGTTTTTCAAAATACCCGCGCATTACAATATAAATAGAATCTTTTACTTTTTCAGAAAGTTCTTTTAGGCGTTTAGCATAATCTAATGCCGCTTCAGTATCGTGTATAGAGCAAGGACCTATTACGACAAATAATCGCTTATCAGTACCATCTAGTATATTACGAATGACTTGGCGACCCTCAGTGATGGTCTTTTTGGCCTTATCAGTCAAAGGCAGTTTCTGTTTTAGTCCTTGTGGGGTTATCAAAACCGTGAAGGAATCTACATTTAAATTATCAACTTGGTTATTATTCATGTGCTCTTGGGTCCTACCGGGTGTAACAGCGTTACAACTTAAAGTTATATTAGGTGAAACCTTTGTAACATATATTTTTGAGTCGGATAAGAGGCTTATAAGTATTAATTTAAATAAGTACTAAATAGTTGAATAGAGAGTTAAGAAATGGCGTAAACGTCCATTTAACGGGCCTCTTAGGCATAGGTATCCATAAATATATCCGCTAAGTAAGGTAATAAGAGCTAACTGGTTTAGTAATACTTATATAATATACACCAGTGATAAAATCCAATATTTTCTAAATTAATAAAATTTTTAATAGAACTAAGACTTATAAATCAAGTCTATGCTAAGCATTAAAAATAACCAGGCATTACTTTTGATCCTCTCCTAAATCGAGCCATTCAATGTAGTGCCTTTTTACCTAAACTGGAGTTTATGTTGTTTCAAATGACGGTTAGAAAGAGTTTTATATTAGCAGTACTGTTATGTGTTCAATTTTCTGCCATGTCTGTTAATGCTGGTTTATTTGGCAACAAAGAATCAGCAGATCCAAGACCTGTCAATGAAGTGTTTTTATTGACCACAGATCGCATTGATAAAGATAAATTACTATTACGCTGGGATATCCTGGATGGATATTATCTTTATGACAATCGTATGAAATTCAGTGATGGTAAAGAACAGGCGATAGCTGAGATAAGTCGTAGTCCGACCAAAGCTAAAGACGATCCATTGTTTGGTCAAGTTCAGGTTTACTACCACAGTAGTGAAATAGTGCTCGATTTGAAGAAATACCAAGGGCAGCGCTCACTGTCGCTTAATATTGGCTATCAGGGATGCTGGGATGGAGGCGTTTGTTATCCGCCTGTTAGTGAAACTCGTGACATTGAGTTACCCCTGATAGAGATTGATGATACAAAAAAATCTTTGCCAGCTGTATTGACTAACGATGAGCTAACAACCAACAAATTCAAATCTGCCAGTCAGCAAGATTATTTTAGCGCTATTTTGAGTGATGGGAATTTAGCATGGGTAATGGCTGTGTTTTTTGTCGCAGGCCTAGCTTTATCACTCACCCCTTGTGTATTACCAATGATACCTATTATATCAAGTATTATTGTTGGGCAAGGGGAAAGCGTGACTAAACGCAGAGCTTTTACTTTAACTCTGGTTTATGTATTGGCAGTGGCGCTTACCTATACCATCGCAGGTGTTTTAGCGGGTATGTTTGGTGAAAACTTACAGGCGCTGTTGCAGGCAAGCTGGATCATTATTGTATTCAGTGGTGTTTTTGTGTTGCTCGCGTTGTCCATGTTTGGTTTCTATGAGTTGCAATTACCCGCAGCACTGCAGGGAAAGTTGGTCAGTGCTAGTAATAATCAACGCAATGGTAATTATTGGGGTGTTGCGGTAATGGGCGCTTTGTCGGCTTTAATCGTCGGGCCTTGTATGGCGGCTCCATTGGCTGGAGCGCTTATTTATATTGCGCAAAGTGCCGACCCAGTGCTGGGCGGGTTAGCCTTATTCTCGCTAAGCATGGGCATGGGTGTACCGCTATTATTAGTGGGATTTTCTGCCGGTCATTTTTTACCTAAAGTCGGTGCTTGGATGAGCAATATTAAAGCCGGTTTTGGGGTAGTGCTGATATTTATGGCTATCTATATGTTAGACCGGATTGTAAGTATCGAAGTAACCCAGCTGTTAAGTGCCATCACCGTTATCTTTAGCGCTATTTTTATGGGGGCACTAGCGCCGATCACCGACAGTAGCTCAGCTATCAAGAAGATGTTGAAAGGGTTGGGGTTGATAGGTTTGGTTTATGGCTTGAGTTTATTAGTGGGTGTATTTATCGGGAATGCTAAATTCACGCAGCCGTTACAAGGCTTAGCTTTGAATGCAGGAGTACCGTCGGTTAATAAATCACCTTTTATAAAAGTGACCTCTCTTAATGCGTTAGCGCCAATCTTACAAAATGCAAAATCAGCAGGACTGCCAGTGATGCTCGATTTTTATGCTGATTGGTGTATTTCTTGTGTAGAGCTAGAACAAATGTTCGAAGAGAGGGAGGTGGCCGCGCAATTAGCCAAGATGCGTTTGGTAAAGGTAGATTTAACGGACTTTAATCAAGATGCAAGGGCGCTATTAGAGAAGTACCAAGTACTTGGGCCCCCAGCGTTAGTGTTCTATAACGCCAGTGGCAAAGTGCAGCAGGGCATGACTATTGTCGGTCTAGTGCCGACTAAGGCGTTTCTTAATCACATTGAACCATTAATTAAGCAATAGTCGTTTTTTGAATAGCGATGAATTAGGCGGAGCCTAAATCATCAAGGATTTAATTCCCCGCCCCTTGGGCCGTCAGCTTGTAAAAACTAAAAGTCACTAGGAATACCCCGCATCCGTAAGTGAAGGCTCGCGACGCGAGAGGGCTTGCCCCGGGGATCGTTATTCACTATTTAGAGTGGCTAGATAATCTCATTTTTAGTTGATGTTCAGCGAGTGCAATATCAATTAGCTGGTCAATTAAGGACGAATATTCTATGCCGCTTTTTTGCCAGAGCTTGCTGTACATGCTGATGGGGGTAAAACCCGGCATAGTGTTCACTTCATTAATATAAATTTCGTGACTAGTTCTGTTAACAAAGAAATCTACCCGAGACAAACCGCTGCCATCAATAGCCTTGAAAGCAACCACTGCGGCTTCTTGGACTTTTTTCATGACATTTTCAGGTAATGCCGCTGGAATAATTGTCTCAGATTTGCCATCAAAATATTTTGTCTCGTAATCGTAAAACTCTTTCCCTGCCAGTATTTCGCCGACAACAGAGGCTTTTGGGGAGGATGTGCCCAAAATGGCACATTCAACTTCGGCACAATTATCTGCAGCTTGTTCTATTACAATCTTGTTATCAAAACTAAAAGCTTCTTTTATCCCAGCCTGTAACTCGGAGCTGTTTTTAGCTTTGGAAATACCGATACTAGAGCCCATGTTGGCAGGTTTTATAAAAACAGGGTAGGGAAGTGAAGCTTCAACCTCGGTTATTATACTTGCAGGGGCAGAGGAAAAAGTATGATAGTTAAAAACTAGATACTCCATCTGCAGCAGGCCTGCTGCTTTAAATGCATTTTTTGCTAATGCTTTGTCCATAGCAATGGCTGAGGCGGCAACGCCACAACCGACATAGGCGACATTGGACAACTCAAACAAGCCTTGTATAGTGCCATCTTCGCCGTAGGGGCCATGTAACACAGGAAAGATTACATCGAGTTGGGCCAGCGTTTCACCACGCTTTTCAGGGCTGTTGTTAATGAGCGCTGCACTGGCGTTAGAAAAATCGATACTAGTGGCAAGTAACTGTTGCTCATCGACCGTTTTGTATTCCAAAGCATTTTGGTTGTTGTCAGCATATAGCCATTGTCCGGTATGAGTAATACCAATTAAATGTACGTTATACTTTTCTTTATCTAACGCTGCCACTATAGATTTTGCAGACATTAAAGAGACTTCATGCTCAGCTGAGCGGCCGCCAAATACGACGCCAAGGTTTATTTTTTTTGACATTTTAAACTCGATAAAAGAATACAGCATTAAGATTCAGATTATGATCTGCCAAGTTAGGTATTTCAATCGCTTTTAAAAGATAAAGAGCATCTGTGAAGGCTATAGAGGTTAGAGTGGATAATTAACTAGTTCTTATCCAGAAACGGGGTCGTAGCGAGGGAGACCCAATTGCTTGAGATGCACGATACTAGATGTGGGCGTTTGGTCATTCCAAATAACGACATCTAGTAGTGAGCAGATCGAGCGAGTGGGACTTTCGCAGTAGACATCTGTTTCTGGATGGGAACTAACTAAGTGTTTAGGCTGTTGGGGTTTAATAGACCGTATCGGGCATGATCGACAACTTTGCCATCTAGGTTATCTGCGTGTCTTAAAATACCCTCTAATTCAAAATTGAGGGATTCGCATATTTTACGACAGTTAATGTTATCGGTGGCGATGGAAATCTCTAGCTTTTCTAGTTTGAGAAATTCGAAGGCGTATTCAATCATTTTGTGACAAGTTTTTGTCATGATGCCGCGACCTTGAAAATCTTGAGATATTAGGAAGTTAAGTTCCGCTTTGGCCAGTTCGGGATTGATATGACAAAGCCCAACATAACCTATTAACTCGCCTTTAAAGCTCACCCCGCATTGGACGGCTGTTCCACACGCGTATTCAAACAGGGATTGCTCAATTAAATTAGTGAAATAAGCAGCATCGATAGGTTTATCAGACCAATTATACCATCTGGTTAGTTGCAACTTGTTGCTTTTAAATAGTTTTATAAAATCGTTTTTAAATTTCTGATGTAAAAACACAATATCAATATTTTGATCGACATTTATTTTAAACATAGTTAGTGCCTATACTTTTATCCAATGTGCATCATTTATAATGAACCGAATATGAATAAATGTAAAGTATCAAGCCTATGTTAGGAGTTCACTGCTTACAAAGTGCAGACGAAATTTTATTTCGTCATAATTATTTACATAAACGTTGCGCAGCCCAATCCTGACGCTGTTGCGTATTGAGAAAAGACCAAGCGATAAATCGGCTTATTTTATTTCCCTGTGACATTTTAATAACTTGAACATCTTGTACTTTTATATCATTGAGATACTTCTTTAAAGAGCGAATATGCTCACTTTTTGATACTAAAGCACTAAAATATAAGACCTGATCAGCGTACTGCTGGCTTTCGCTTATCATTGATTTTATAAATCTAAGCTCTCCGCCCTGGCAAAATAACTCTGCTTGTTGACCACCAAAATTCAATTTATCAGTAGAAACTGGTGCTGCAGCGCTATTACGACTTTTAATCAGGTTATCCCTTTTGCGTTTATTACCCGCCAGTGCCTCTTTTAAAGAGGAGTGAAAAGGCGGGTTACACAGTGTCAGGTCAATTTTTTGCCCGTTAGCAATTATCCCTTTAAAGAACTTCATCGCATCTGTTTGATGAATTACTTTAATTTTTTTTGCTAAACCTTGGTTTGCCTCAATGATGAGTTTTGCAGAGGCGACAGACACTGCATCAATATCACTGGCTATAAAAGACCATCGATAGCTTCGTTGACCTAAAATAGGATAAATGCAGCTCGCTCCAGTACCAATGTCAATGACTTTGACTTTTGCATGATCCAAGATGTTTTTACCTGCGCAGTTTTGCAGTAGGTCTGCCAGATAGTGAATATAATCGACACGTCCTGGGATAGGAGGGCATAAGTAACCCTGGGGGATTTGCCAGTGATCAATATTGTAATGCGTTTTTAGTAGGGCTGCGTTAAGGTTGATTACCGCTCCAGAGTCAGAAAAATCGAGGGTCTGTTTACCTTCTCGCTCGTATATATAGTGGCTCAATGGAGGGTGTTTTTGGCAAAGAAGTGCTAAATCATACCGACCTTGGTGTAAGTTTTTGGGATGTAAATTTTGTTTGGTGTTGTTTTTTTTACTAGCAATCATAAAGAGGAGAATAAACTGACGTTGAATATTGAATAAGTGATCAAATATAATATATCAGTCGCTCTAATGCTATCTTTGCCGCCTTAATATCCTTATCTAAAATAAAAGAAACTAAGTCGCTCGCAAGTAATGCATAAGCTTTGAGGTTGGTATCTGGATTTTCTATCACTGATATTCTTAATAAGCGGCCTTGCTGGAATAGTTTTTCTTGCTGATTAATAATACGTGTACAGCCACAAGCGCTAATGATTTTTCGGTGCAATAGTCGGATATTTTCTTCAAAATCAAGTGCAAATTGACGAGGATCTAAAGTGGCGCTAGTGCAGCTATCAATCCAGCTCTTATGTGCCTGGATGACCATGCCATGCCAGTGAATGTTACCGTTATTTATCGATTTTTCAATACCTTCGCATTCAATTTCAACTCGGCTTTCTAACACATAACTGGTGTCATTATTGATAGGTCTCATCACTTGGTAAAGTAACTGAGGCGTTAATTTGAGAAAACCTTCATCCTCAAGTCTCTCCAATGCTTCGATCAAGTATGAAGTACTGCCTCCGTATTGTATGGACAGAAATTTGGTATCAAGTATCAAGTCAGTCGCCAGTATGCCAAATAAAATATCATGGCGTATTTGGCTTACTAAGAGGTCTGCTATTTTTGAAGAGTCACTATCTAACACATTTAACAATCTAGCTTCCTTGCATAGCGGTTAACAGAGAGTTGAGCGATGGTTATAACCGCATTTGATAACGGCATAGTGAATTTATTGTGTGTAAAAGTCAAAATATTTTTCAATAGGTTGATAAACCTCAAAAGCGGGCTTTTCGTAAGGATGACTTTCAATAAGTGCTTGTACGGCTTGATCAACATTTTGTGCAGTGCAAAGCACCTCCACACGAAATTCAGCGACAGCTTGGGTTTCATTGATGTTGCCAATATGCGGGGTAGCATTAGGGCTAGGTATAAAATGACCTTCCCCAAGTACTTGCCAGCAACACTGCGAGTAGTTACCTAAACTACCCGCACCCGTTGCAAATATAGCTTGTTTGACGCGCTCACACTCTGCGCTAGGGACGTAAAATATTAACTTATACAAGCATATACCTTTATACAGGCTAAGCATTTGTGTAAATCTGAATACAATTGCCTAGTGATTTTTGTTAATTAGAGTAGCCCTAAAACTGAATTTCGGGTACTACATCTGGGATTATTAACTTGCCTTCTGTCAGCGCTTGGATCTCTTCAATGCTAACGCCTGGAGCGCGCTCTCTAAGAACAAAAGCACCGTCAATGATTTCCAAATAAGCTAGATCAGTTAATACTTTCTTTATACATCCAGCGCCTGTTAAAGGCAAAGTACATTTAGCAAGTAATTTTGAAGCGCCGTGTTTAGAGGCATGTGTCATAGTGACAATGATGTTATCCGCACCTGCCACCAAATCCATGGCGCCACCCATGCCTTTGATTAATTTTCCTGGGATCATCCAAGAGGCAATGTTGCCTAACACATCAACTTCAAAAGCGCCTAATACAGTGAGGTCAACATGTCCGCCTCTGATCATTGCAAATGAATCTGCCGAGGAGAAAATAGAGGCCCCAGTCGCGGCAGTTACCGTCTGTTTGCCTGCATTAATCATGTCAGCATCAACTTCACTATCTAGCGGGAATGGCCCCATTCCCAATAACCCATTTTCTGATTGAAGCATAACCTCGATATCGTCGGGAATGTGATTGGCGACTAACGTGGGGATGCCTATTCCTAAATTTACATAGAAGCCATCTTGTAATTCTCTGGCAACTCTAATTGCCATTTGTTCACGAGAAAGTGCCATATTATTTACTCCTTGTCACAATGAATATTGAATTGCGACATAGTTAATTTCAATGTATAAAAAAATGACAGATCAAATAGATCAGAGAATCAATCTCTTACAGTGCGTTGTTCAATACGTTTTTCAAAGGTTCCCTGGATGACACGATCAACGTATATACCGGGTGTTTGAATTTGGCTGGGATCTAACTCGCCTGGCTCGACAATTTCTTCAACTTCAACAACCGTAATTTTTCCGGCTGTGGCTGCTAGTGGGTTGAAGTTTTGAGCTGTATTTCGATAGATGACATTACCAAACCTATCGGCTTTCCAGCCTTTAACAATGGCAAAGTCTCCAGTGATCGCTTCCTCTAAGATGTACTTACGCCCAGAGAATTCACGAACCTCTTTACCATCTCCAACAGGGGTGCCATATCCAGTTGCCGTATAAAAGGCGGGAATACCTGCACCGCCTGCGCGCATTTTCTCAGCGAGAGTTCCTTGAGGCGTTAGCTCGACCTCTAGTTCTCCTGCTAATAATTGTTTTTCGAAGAGGGCGTTTTCACCAACATAGGATGAAATCATTTTTTTGATTTGACGATCTTCAAGTAACACGCCTAGTCCAAAACCATCGACGCCGCAATTATTGGAAACCACGGTGAGGTTTTTTACACCGGATAATTTTACTTGGTTTATTAAATTTTCTGGAATACCACAGAGACCAAAACCACCGGCCAAAATAGTCATACCATCGCTCAAACCCGAGAGGGCTTCTTCGTAGCTATCTACAACTTTATTAAATCCAGACATTGAAAATACCTCGTATCTTAAAAGATTTAATTTTATTCTGGATTAAGCACTAATATTTAGCAAATAAAAAAAATGTTAACATATATTAATTGGCTTTATAAATATGCAGGATCTGCTACTATCGATAATAATAAAAAAATCAAACAGCTTTGTGAAGAGTCGTCTATCGACAGTTTTGTCAGGATTAGTTAGTACATGTTCTGCGCAGTTAACACATTGCTGGTATTTAAAAGGGTAACTCTTGAATTCACATTTCACCGTTAAGCAGTTAAGAGCATTTGTCGCTGTCGCAAAAACACGCAGTTTTACTGAAGCTTGTGAGCAGGTGCATTTATCTCAACCTGCACTTAGTATTGCCATAAAAAATCTTGAAGATTCACTTGGCGGAAAGTTATTGATGCGCACCACAAGGGCCTTAAGATTGACACCAGAAGGTGAAGTGTTTTTTAAGACGGCCATGCGTTTATTGACCGATTGGGATGATGCCTTTGAAGAAGTACAAAGTCGATTCTCATTGTATCGCGGTAAAATATCGATTTCTTGTATGCCTTCGTTTGCCGGTAACCAGCTACCCGCGATTTTATTGAAGTTCAGACGCAAACACCCAGATATTAATGTCGCTATTCAAGATGTTATCGCAGAGGAAGTGGTTGAGCTAGTCAGAACAGGCCGCGTTGAAATAGGCATTAGTTTTGATCCTGGGGATGCTGAAGACTTATTGTTTGAGCCATTATTTGAAGATAATTTTATAGCGGCATTCGCTCCAGATCACGTACTTGCGGACAAAACTGAAATCACTTGGGAGGAGGCTATCCAAAATGAACTTATTGCGTTGCAAAGACCTTCCAGCATGCGTATGCAAATTGAGCGGGAGCTTGAAAAACTAGATTTAAACCTCAATGTCTCGTATGAAGCGCACCAATTGGCGACAGTTGGGCGTATGGCTGCGACAGGAATGGGCATTGGCTTAGTACCCACATTATGTGAAAGGCAAATGAAAGAGCTTGGCGCAATTTGTATACCCATCATAAATCCTATCATATCTCGCAAAGTGGGTATCATTACCCGTAAAAGATCTGCTTTATCTGCGGCGGCACAGGGAATTGTCAACGAATTAAAAGACAGTGTACAGGAAAGCTAACAACCCTCATTGTGTGTGAACCCCATTTTACAAAAAGAGTTGTATTGTTAAATAACGACTTCAAATTTGGGCTTTTCTTTATATATGTCTATGCTTTACCAAGTATCTAATTAATCTTTGCCATTAATAGTCTGCTCTTGCTTCGCGGCGGCTGTTAATTAGGTACCTGTTATTGGAGGAGGTAAATATTGGAAAAAATCATGGATGAAATAGAAGCTGAAGATGCTGGTTTTTGGCGAGTCGGTAAATACGATAAAAACACTAAACTCGTCGACAGATTAGAAAAACGTGCCCACTTAGATTGCCCCATGACTGATTTTAAATTATCGAGAGTTGATCTTAGTCATATCAATTTGGTTAACCGTAATTCTAAACAAGGTTACCAGTTTGTTAATTCAGATTTCTACCGTTCCAATCTTTCGGGGGCGCATTGCTTTAAAGTAAATTTTTCTGGCTGTTCTTTAATGAAAGCCAATTTTCAATACGCCAATCTGCACTGTGCGAATCTAGAAAATTGTAATTTATTAGGTGCAAACTTTGAACATGCCAAACTTGAGCATATTCACTGGGGTGAAGAAATCCTGCAAGTACAGCAGGCCAAACAATCTAATGATGCAGCACAAAGAGAAGATTTGTATGAGCAGGCGGAAGAGATATATCGTCACTTGCGTAAAGTAACAGAAGATGAAGGCCTGTTTGAACTCTCTGGTAGGTTCTTTCGCAATGAGATGATAGCCCGTCGCATGCAATTACCTCAGTTTAGTGGGGCAAGGCTACTATCTAAGATAGTAGATCTGTTTTGCGGTTACGGTGAAGAGCCTTTAAGAATTATAGGATTCACTTTACTATTAATCTTTGTCTATGCATTATTTTACCTTCTGTCTGGATTGCGCTATGAAGGAGAAATCATCCAACTGAATTTATCATTAAGTTTTGCGCAAAATGTATGGCATTTATTAGATGCGATCTATTTTAGCATCGTTACCTTTACTACATTAGGTTATGGCGATATTGCACCTCACGGATTCTCTCGTTTTCTAGCGTCTACAGAGGCATTATTAGGAAGCTTTACTATCGCATTGTTTGTGGTAGTGTTTGTAAAAAAAATGATTAGATAGAAGGGTTCTATAAACTAGGTTAAACTGGTTTAAACAGAATTAGTTCAAGTAACCAATTATGCCTAAACAAACAGATACAATTGAAAAAGTACAGCGAGCTGCCGATCAATTACTGGCTAATGGTCAGCGTCCCACTCAGCAGGCAATCAGGGATATTATTGGTACGGGTAGCATTACCACTATCAATAAAGCGCTGAATATATGGTGGTCAACCTTATCCAAAAGGGTCAGTAGGCAAAGCGAGCATCCCGCATTACCGGAGCCTGTTATTAGTGCTGCCTCGAAATTGTGGGATCAAGCACTTGCCTACTCACAAGTTCTATTAGAAAAGCAGCAGCGGGTATTAGATGAGAAATCTGCTCAGGCTAATGTAATAGAACATCATAAATCGGCACTTTTACAAGATAACTTTTTCACCGTACAGCAGCAAAATAATCGGTTATTGAAAAATAATGAAGAATTATTACAGCAAAAACAGGGTTTAGGTGAAAAAATACATGATTTGGAATCTTTATTGATACAAAAAAATGCAGAAAGTGCAGAGTTTGCTAGGCTTAATAAACAGAATGAAATTTTGCTAGAAAAAAAAGCCACGACAATGCCTCAGGAACAGGCGCAAATTCTGTTTCAGGCCAAAATTGATCTAAAAGTTAGCGAGAACGTGGCGAGCGATTTAAAAGGAGCACTAGCAAAAAGCGAATCTCAGAGCCTTCAATTACAGCAAGCACTAATTGATCTTGAAAAATCTAGTATGAAACAAATACATAGATTAGAGTTAGTCATTGCTCAACAAGATACAAAATATAATAATGTTCGTGAACAACTAACAAGTTTTCAGGCATGTGGCCGATAAAAAGGCTGAGCATATAAGCCTCGCAAACTTTGTATTAAGTGTTGAACGATAAGTTTTGTAAATGGGAAGGTCGATGGAATACGATTTAGTAGAACAAGCCAGTTACGAGCACATAAAAACGATATTATTGGACTGTGTTAATGATGATGTCGTTAATTGCTATAGCCTAGAGAATTTTGACGTAGCGAAATCTGTCTTAATTAAAGAAAAGTTAGTGGGAAAAACAGTACAGCTGCTCGATGAAGACGATTACGTTTTACAGCAAGTAACTAGCAAGAAAAGAGAAGTAGCAGATGGTGAGGTAGAATTTTCTGATCGACAATTAGCCGTCATAAAAGCACTTGAAAAAGTATTTAATCACTGTAAGCGAGAGGGGATTAAAGTGATTGGTTATAGTGATGAACTAGTTGCATACCCCGCTAACTGTAATGATCAGGAACAAGCTTCGGAATTTTGTTTGGAAATTAATACCAGTGAAACCTATAAAGGCGCCTAACTGGAAATTTAATGCCGATTAAGATGGATAGGCGGAGCCTAAATCATCAGGGTTGATTTTCATCGTGGGGCGAGGGCTTATAAACAGCCAAACAGATTAGAGCTAACGTGTTACCCAGTAAATATGCGATACGCTAGCGCTTTTCACAAGAATTTATATTCAAATAATGGATTAAGAGTTGAGTAGTTAAAATGACGATAAAAGTATTGTTGGTTGATGACCATGAAGTGGTACGTGCAGGATTTAAAAGCATTTTAAATTCAGAAAAGGAAATCGATGTCATTGCTGAAGCCAAATCAAGTGTAGAGGCCTATGATTTATATAAAACAAAATTACCCGATATAGTGGTAATGGATCTTTCGCTTCCCTCTGATTCAGGTACATCTGACAGTACCCATGGTGGAATCGAAGCGATCCGCCGTATCTTAGCATTTGATAAAAGCGCAAAAATTCTGGTGCTTTCAGGCTTTGACACAGCGCCATTCCCAAGTACGGTGATTAAAGCGGGCGCAAAAGGCTTTTTAACTAAGCGTGGCCCGGCAAATGAGTTAATAACAGCGGTTAAAACCATCGACAGTGGTCAGCAATACCTCTCGCCAACCGTTAAAGCTCAGCTTGAAGGTAAAGGTTCTGAAAGCCCGCTTTCAATCTTAACTAAACGAGAAATTCAGATATTCTCACTCTTAGCAGATGGTCGTAAGGCTTCTGAAATCGCTGATAATATGTGTTTGTCTAATAAGACCGTACATGCACATAGAGCCAACATATTACGCAAATTATCCCTTACTAACAATTCAGAGTTAGTGCATATGGCTATACGACATGGTGTTGTAAGGCCGTAGAAATTGCATCTATCAGCATGTTCTCAAATGCATGCTTTTAGTGATGCTCCCACATCATTAATATCACCAAAAAATAAGTTAGAAGGGACTAATTAGCAGTAATTAAAAGCCCCTCTGTTTATTCAAATGGCCCTCTAAAAGTAAGAGTACCTGCCCCAAATAGATTGACGACTTCTTAAATACCCACTGTAATATTGTTTGAGCTAAGCTATTATTCCGCTTTTTAATTTGGACAATGTGGAGCATCGATCTTGCTTGCTTGATATCTTAAATGCCTAGTTATCGTTAATGGTTTTTTCTCTCATAAAACATAAAGATAACGCGGTTGCGAGGTTTTTGCCTGGTCGTTTCATGTAAAAGGTAACTACCATTACTCTAAACCCTCAATAGGTTATCTATTGCTATGTTCTGTGAGGCACTGTGATGCGTTATAGGTGCTCTGCGGCTCTCTATGATAGCCTTGTTAGCCGGATCCGTGGTGAATGTGAGATTCCCAATTTGATCATTCGCCTATGGCTGGGTACAGAAAGAGCTGCTATGTCATCTTTGATACTCAGAGTAAGCTTGATCTCAGGGCTGTATATTTGTATTTATGCAACATTTAAGTTTTCATGTCTTTCAAACCGCCAATTTTTATCAATAATCTAAAAACATACAGATGATTGCTATTCCCGCCATGCTGAAATAAAAATCCACCCTGCAGCTAACATTTGTATGATCTATGAACTGATTAAATTTGGTGAGTGCTATATTTGATGTTGTTGATGTATCTTCATAAGCCGAAGAGCCAATTGATCTACGAAACTATGGAGCGGGTTATTTCAACAGGTTGAAGGCCGCAGCTATGTAGTCATTGTATATTTATTAACGATTACTGTGTTAGGGAAGTAGCGAATAAGTCACAGATTTTCCCTACGGGCGTACAGGATAGTTAGTGCTCTTTGTTAATGGCTTTCGCCGGGCAACCAGCCCGCCTGTAGCCATTGCCTCAATCACAAACAATTCTGTGCGCCAAGGGCGTTTGGGACTTGTTCGCTGTTTCCTTAGCAGCCAGTGTTTTTTATTACAGTAGCGAAGCTATTATTGTTGAATTTAAGGTTGGTGGTGATACCGCTGAATTTATACCCTGTGTGGCTGTGTAGATAGGTCCAGCTTTTGTTTTCTACTGGTCGTTAATCCGCATTGAATAATTTAGTTTATCCCATCGTCGCTAGCATCATTAATTTTACGAAAGTAAGTCTTGGTACGGTATGTTTTTTGTACGGTGTCAGGCAAAAGGGCGCTTTAGCTGTTTTTATGGACAATTCTGTCAAAAATAGAATTTTAGTACGTTTGAACTGCTCAGTAAATTTTATGTGACTCTAACGATATTTAATAAATAATGAAATATAAACAATGTATTAGTGAGTTTTTGCAGGATGAATCCTGTCTTTTTTGTTCTTATTTTAGCTTAGAAACCGCCAATATTTGCACTCTTTTAAACAACGAAAAAATAAAAATATAATTCATAAATTGGTTTAACTGTCTCTTATGGACTACTCTTAAAGAGTCGTCAAAGCGACAAATACAGATTATGTAAGTTCAAGGAAGATGTAGCTGAATTATTAATATACACCAGTATTAAGCATTTTTAATCGACTAATACTGGTGAAAATTTATGATTTCTATCAGGGAATCGCTCTTTGACGACTTGGGTTTTTGCTAACCCTATCCCAAGTCGTTTTTTTTATTTGTCAGTTGATTGCGCTTCAATCGTAACTAATTGAATACAAATGCAAAGGACCTCCATAGCGAGGTTAATTTGCATTAAATTTGGCAAAGTAGGCGCAATGCGAATATTTCTGTCCCTGGGATCATTTTTATAGGGGAAAGTCGCACCCGCTTCGGTGAGTATGACACCAGCATCTTTTGCCATCGCTATTATTTTTGCAGCACAATTATCCATGACGTTCAAACTGACAAAATATCCACCGGTGGGTGTTGACCACTGTGCAATACCTAATCCCGCTAAGTTCGTCGAAAGTACGTTTTGCACTGCCGCAAATTTAGGGACTAAGATGGCCGCATGTTTTTCCATATGGGCATGTATTCCGCTGAGGTCTTTAAAAAAGCGTACGTGTCTCAGTTGATTAATCTTATCTGATCCAATCGTTTGCACAGCAGTATGAGATTCGAGCCATTGTATATTTTGGCAACTGCTGCCGATAACAGCAATACCGGCACCAGCAAAACTTATTTTTGAGGTTGAGCCAATCATAAACACTCGGTTGGCGTTCCCCGCGGCTTCACAACTGCGTAATAAATTTTTAATTTCACTATGCTGCGCCGTTAAGTGATGAACGTTATAGGCATTGTCCCAGATTATTTTAAAGTCAGGTGCTGCGCATTCCATAGCCGCTAGACGATCAACTGCTGCATCACTGACAGATAATCCACTTGGATTGCCGTACTTGGGGACAAACCACATGCCTTTAATACTGCTATCAGCACTCACTAAACGTTCGATTTCATCCAAGTCTGGATCACCATTTTTCAACAAATCAATCGGAATCATTTTAATATTAAAGTGTTCGCAGATTGAAAAATGTCGATCATAACCAGGTGCAGGACAGAGAAAAGAAATTTTCTCTAGCTGGTTCCAGGGCTTTGCTGAGTCGGTACAGCCATGGCTCATCGACCTAGCTATAATGTCATGCATTAATCCTAAGCTAGTATTGGCGCCAATGAATAGCTCTTGCTCAGTAACCTCCATATAGGCTGAAAATAAGGTCTTGGCTTCACTAATACCTGACAGCCCACCATAGTTTCGACAGTCGATGCCACTGGCATCCATATAATCTGTGCTATCTAAAATGTTCAGCATAGGGTTGGCTAAATCCAATTGCTCAGAGCACGGTTTACCACGTGTCATGTCCAAATTGAGCGCTTGATCTTGATACTGGCGATATTGTTGTAAAAGCTGATTAGTATTAGCTGCGGTTGCAGCCAATTGCTGAGTATTTTGCGGCATACCTGTCTCCATAAATGAAAATAAGGATAAAGATCGAAGTTTGTCATTTTAATGATAGGTTTTGCTGCATGCAACGCTTTTATTACGTGCAGCAGGCTGAAATTGAAAATATCAATCTAACACAAGTATTTGATTGGAATATAAGTTTTAGGCATTGTTTGATTTGGCTGTATATCCTTTAAACGTGCATGCTCCAGGTTATCAAATATCTGTTAATTGAGATGATTTATCCATCCTTGGGAGCTTTGATTTTTTAACCCTGTATTTAAAGAATAGGAAGAGTGGAGAATGCTGACAATTGAGTCAGTTTTGGCGCATATAGATAGAGAATATATAGAATCCCGTTATAATAATGGCAACAGATGTATGTAAAACTTTAGTGATTAAATATTGCGCTTATTTTTGAAAAAACCGTTTTATAGCCGTTAAAATGTCAGATTTATATTAAAATCTGAATGAAAAAAGTAACTATTTAATAGTGTCTGGTTAAAGAAAACCGGTGAAATTATAACTATTTAAATAGACAAATGTTTTAGGATTAACATGACAAAAAAATATATAGATGCTCAACAATTGCTAGATGATTCATACAATCTAGGATTGAAAATATTAGACAGCGGTTGTAAGCCAAATTATATCGTGGGTGTATGGCGTGGGGGCACTCCTGTAGGAATTGCTGTACAAGAGTTGCTAGATTTCTTTGATATCAAGTGTGATCATATTTCGATTCGTACGTCTTCCTACACAGGGATTGAAGAGCGTGTATCGAATGTGCGTGTACATGGATTAGATTACATTATTAAAAACATCAATGCAGAAGATACTTTACTCATTGTTGATGATGTATATGATTCCGGTCTATCAGTGGCGCAAATTATACAAGACATCAGTAGAAAATGTCGTCGTAACACTCCGGTAATAAAAGTGGCCACTCCCTATTTTAAGCCAGACAACAACAAGACAGGTCGCGAGCCTGATTTCTACTTGTATAAAACGGATGAATGGTTAGTTTTTCCTCATGAACTTACTGGATTAACCAAAGAAGAATTATTAAGAGACAAGCCGGGTATAGACGTAATACGTCAACGTATCGAGCAATTAAAAGACTAGGCTCTATTGGCTCCCTCGTTTGTGAATATTTTTTTACAGCGGTGGGAGCTTCTTGTCATCAACTCTATTTTTCGTAATTACCGCGGTTTTTGTCTAGCCATAAAGTGACATTTTTCCTAGCCACTTTTAATTGCTCAGCACTCATTTTTTCAGAGAGTAGTTTAATCTCTTGGCCTGTATCTATTTGTTCTAATGCCAGAGAAAACCACACATACGCTTGTACTAAATCCCGCGTTACTTGTTCGCCCTTTAAATACAGGTGAGCTAAGTCTAATTGCGCATTGGCTTGGTCTTGATTGGCGGCTAAGTTGTACCATTTTAACGCATTATCAATATTGACCACGGTTCCTTCACCATAGCGATGTAAATTCCCCAAGTTGTATTGGAAATCAGCATTGCCTTGTTCTGCCGCTCTAGCGAACCAGTGGAAAGCCAGATTGTAGTCTTGTTCAAGGCCGATTGCTTGATAATAGAGATAACCTAAATAGAATTGTGCAATATCGTCATTGAGTTCCGCGGCGCTACGATACCATTTAATCGCTTTAGCAATATCCCTCTCTACGCCATCGCCTTGTTCATACATACTGGCGAGTATTCGTTGGGCGGGGGGGCTTCCCGTTTTAGCAACAATTTGCAGGGTACTAAAAGTCGCGGTTTCTAAGTGCTCATCTGAAGCTGCAGCAAAAGTGCCAACTGACAGTGTAAATAATAAAATAGAGACGCTGTTAATTAACACTCTATTTTGTCCGAGCAAGTTATTTAAATCTAAAGACCTAATTAATAACAAAAAATATGGCATAGGTTTCCCCAATATAATCATTAGATTTATTCTAGTAAACATAGCTAAAATAGATAACATATTTACTAAATAAACCAAAATATTGCGTGCGATACTCGCTCTAGATACATTTAAGCTAGTTATTGATCTTTTAAAGACTAACGTTCTAATTGCAGTTGGCTGGCTTGGCTAAATTTAGTGGCCACATCCCTGATCCTGACCTCAGTTTCCAGCATCCGCTAATAATTGTAAACCTTGTAATACCTGTGTTTGTTGCTCAGCGTTTAATTTGTTTAACATCTTCGTTAGTTTATTGCTGTCCAGCACCGAGGACTCTTGCAGTGCTGTGCGTCCGGCATCGGTGAGTAAATATCGCGTGCGACGTTGATCGTTGTCATCGATCTTGGTCAGTAATACCTTGAGTGCTACTAAGTGATTGAGTGCTTCAGACATTGTGGAAGGTGCAACATTAAGATGGTTAGCTAACTCTTTGTTGTAGCGATATTTTCCATCAAATATATGAACAAGGATGTTGAGGTCGCGATCAGTGAGTTGGCCCTTTGCGGATTTTGCCTTGCTGTGCTGTTGATGGCAGGCAAAATATATTTTTGGATATAATACTTGGATCTGCAATACATTGTTTTCAATATTGGACATGATGAGTTTCACGAATGAGAGAAGTTCGGTTAACCTAACTTTGCTTGTATAGGCGGCTTTGAATTATAGAATGGCAGATCAGTTGGGTCTATGTCGAAAGAAAGAAATAAATAAATGCTACTAGCGTTTATATCTAAAATTTCGACTTAAACTAATCGATCTTATACAAATATAAAAGGTAAATAGATGAGCATAGCCGTAAAGATTACTCTTACCATGGTCGTGATATTAGCACTTTCAATACTGGTGGTAGTGTTGATCGGAAAAGCGCTACCGGTAAAACATCAAGCACAGCGTAGCGTCGTGATAGAGGCTGGCGTGGCACAAGTGTGGGCCATGTTAACCCACTACTCACAAATGCCACAGTGGCGTGTCGAGCTTGTTAGTGTAGAGAAAATATCTGCTGCTGTTTGGCTTGAAACCGACAAGTCGGGGAAGAGTATCGCTTTCAACACCACGGCATCTGTCCCTGAGCAAACTTTAGTGCGTACTATTGTCGGCGAGGATTTGATGTTTGGCGGGAGTTGGACTTTTGAATTGAGGGCGCAAGGATCATATACACAGCTAACGATCACCGAAAATGGTGAAGTGTATAACCCGTTATTTCGCTTTGTAGCCAAATATATTATGGGTTATAACTCATCTATGGATAAATTTTTAGGGCAATTACAGTTGGCGCTTTGATGTTTGTCTCTGACCGCAGGTTGATGAAAAATAGTGATGAGCTATATGACGAAAACGACTATTTTTTGTATACTAGCCAGCCATTTGCTCTGCAGAGAATTACTCCGGATGCCTCAAGCACAAGCTAAGATGACTGACAGCCAGTCTAAAGAGAAGCCAAAATTACATCGTTCAACTTTCAGCATACTATTGTCTTTTGCGTTGCCTTATCGAAAAACCATGTTCTTCGCCATGTTAGCGCTGATTTTTACCGCGGGTATTACCTTGTCTATTGGCCAAGGCTTGAAGATGATGATCGACAATGGTTTTGTCGCCCAATCGAATTCACAGCTCAATCAGGCAACGCTGATTATATTAGTGCTTGCGGTACTGATGGCGGGGGGGACTTATGTACGTTTTTATTTAGTTTCCTGGTTAGGCGAGCGTATATGTGCAGATATGCGCAGAGCGGTTTTTGATCATTTGGTGGAACTGCATCCCAGTTACTTTGAAACCAATCTCAGTGGCGAGATCATGTCGCGGTTGACCACTGATACCACTTTATTGCAAACGATCATAGGCTCATCAATGTCGATGGCACTGCGCAGTGGTTTAATGCTAATCGGCTCAGTGGTGATGTTATTACTAACAGATGCCTGGTTGACGATGGTGGTTTTTGTAGCGGTGCCTGTGGTGTTGCTACCTATCTATATCTTTGGTCGCAGGGTTAGAGAGCTGTCCAAGCAAACTCAAGACACCGTGGCCAATGTCGGTACTTATGCCGGTGAGATCATTCAGCAGATCAAAACGGTGCAGAGTTATTCGCGTGAAGGTTTTGAGCGTCAATCTTTTGGCCGTGAAGTTGAAAAGTCGTTCGAGGTGGGCAAGGCGCGCATCAAACAACGTGCATTATTAATTGCCGCGGTATTGTTGTTGGTGTTCTCATCAGTGGCAAGCATGTTGTGGTTGGGCGGCAGTGCGGTAATATCTGGGGAGATGAGTGCGGGCGTGTTAGGTGCTTTTATCTTCTATTCTATATTGCTTGCCACCTCGGCCTCTACTATCTCCCAAGTTTGGGGCGATTTACAAAGAGCAGCAGGGGCGAGTGATAGACTGGTTGAACTGTTACAAGTGGAGAGTGAGATAGTTTCTTCACCTACAGCAATAAAAGTTGATGCACAGTTTAAAGCTTCAATAAGCTTCGATAATGTGTCATTTTACTACCCATCACGCCAAGGTCAGGCGGCTTTACACGGCATTAATTTTAGTATTTTACCGGGTGAAACAGTGGCAGTGGTAGGGCCCTCGGGGGCCGGTAAATCGACGTTATTTGAGTTGGTACAACGCTTCTATGATCCAGTCTCAGGTGTGGTGAAATTTGCTGATATTGATATTAAAACCTTAGAGCATCACCAGTTACGCGATCAAATGGCGCTCGTGCCGCAGCAGCCAGTACTGTTTAGCAATGATGTGCGTTACAACATCAGCTATGGCAATCCAGAGGCGAGTGATGAGGAGATTGTCGAGGCTGCAAAAGCGGCCAATGCGCATGACTTTATCATGCAGTTACCCGAGCAATATAATAGCTACCTTGGCGAGAAAGGGGTGCGTTTGAGTGGAGGACAAAAACAGCGCTTAGCCATTGCACGAGCCATCCTTAAAAACCCTAAAGTGTTGTTGTTAGATGAGGCGACCAGTGCCTTAGATGCGCAAAGTGAGGCGAAGGTGCAGCAAGCGCTAGAGCACTTAATGCAGGGGCGTACCACCTTGATCATTGCCCATCGTCTTGCCACCATCTTGGATGCGGACAAAATTATGGTATTAGATCAAGGCGAGATCATCGCCATCGGCAATCACCAGCAATTATTGCAAAGCTGTCCGCTGTATAAACAATTGGCAGAATTGCAATTTAGAGAACCACTACTAGTCACTGAGAAGTAATAGTACTGTTAATTAATCGGGATCTTTATAAATGAGCGATCGCGCTTTTATAAAGCCCCAGACCATAGCGCCAGCCATGGCAAATATTCCGAGTAAACTGGGCCACAGTGTTTCAAATACATAAGGGTCTATACCAAACATAATCGTCTCCTTAAAGATTAAAAATCTAAGATAACCATTATTGCTGGTGCAGATATTGATGTAGGACAATAAATAGTGGGAAGTTAACGGGTGAGTTTAGCTGTGAGAAAAAACCTTGATATAGATCAATATTTGAGTTTGTCTAGTCGACCTTTTTGCAGAGAAGTATAGGTTACTGCTTCAAAAAAGATCGACTAACAAGCTCGAATTACTGCTCGATGTTCGCCCCTTCAATAATCCATTGACCGAGTAATTGACGCTCAGCATCTGTCATGTGCGTCATATTGCCCAGCGGCATTACCTTGGATGCGACGGCTTGCGCATTAATTTTTGCTGCTTGGAGTTTAATTTGTGCAGCAGTATCAAACATCACCCCAGCAGGGGCTGTTTTGAACAGTGGGCTGCTAGGTGCTGCTGCATGACAACTACTGCAACGCTGCTCAATAATGCTTTTAACCGCACTAAATTGCACTTTAGGTACCGCCGTCTCGGTGTTGTTTTGCGGCGCGGTTTTAGGCGCGACCACAAAAGCTAAACACACCATGCCAAGCGCAGCAGCTGGAATTGTCCAGGCAAATTTTTGGCTTAAGTGACGGGTGTTGAAATAGTGGCGTACCAACACACTCAATACTGCCAGCGCAGCCAATACTGCCCAGTTATACTCGTGTCCATAAGTACTGGGGAAGTGGTTACTGATCATGATAAACAGAATCGGTAGGGTGAAGTAGTTATTGTGTCTAGAGCGTAACAAACCTTTCGCCGGTAGACTCGGATCAGGCGTTTCGCCTTTCTCTAAAGAGGCGACCATTTTTCGTTGCGCGGGCATGATCACAAAAAATACATTGCCAACCATGATTGAGCCAATAATAGCACCAACATGAATAAAGGCACCGCGACCACTAAATACTAAGGAGAGCGCCCACGCAGCGCACACTAACAGTAGAAACAAGACCGCGCCTAACATTACTGGTTTTTTAGCGAGTGGCGACTCACACAAGGTGGTATAAATAAGCCAGCCGGCAATTAAGCTGGCAATACTAATACCTATTGCACCAAGCGAGCTTAGGTCTGAGCCAGGAGCTATTAGGTAGAGTTCAGCATTGAGGTAATAGACCACGGCCAGTAGCGCCATCCCCGATAACCAAGTGGTATATGCCTCCCATTTAAACCAGTGTAAATTTTCTGGCATTTCAGGTGGAGCCAACTTGTATTTTTCTAGATGATAAATGCCACCACCGTGAATAGCCCATAAATCTCCGGCTAATCCCTCTTTAGGGGCGCGTCTATCTAAATGATTTTCCAGCCAGACAAAATAAAATGAAGCGCCTATCCAGGCAACGCCAGTGATCATATGTGCCCAGCGAATAGCCAAATTTAACCATTCTGTGTAATGGGGATCCATTTATAACTCCTATAATTTAATAACTTAAGACGATGAGCCTGAGAGAGCAAGCTGTGGGTCTAACATTATTTGTACACCCTCAGCAAAATAGTACTCATCGCAATTGTTGCCATCACCCGCACGATCGACCACTAAAAAGTCATCGCTGGCGGCGCAGCACAAAATAGGGTGGTGCCAAGTGCCCAAATGATAATTTATGCCCTGCTCGCCAGTGGCAATAAACGCTTGCACTTGGTCGAGTTCAGGTTCGGGGCCTGCTGGTGCCACCACGATCAGAAACGGCTGGCCTTTAAGTGGCATAAAAGCCTGACTACCTTTGGGGTGGCGCTCTAACATCTTGACCTGCAGCGGCATGGTGAGGCTCTTGGCCCGAAAAATACTAATAATAGCCTTGTCACTAGCATCACTTAGCTCAACTTGGGCTAGGCGATGAAAGCGTTGTGTATTATTGTTATTGATCATAAAGAAATCGCTGTCCGCGGTTTCTATCACATCACCAAAGGGCGCAAAAGCTGCCTTGCTCAAAGGCTGTACCTTTAGAACCAACATTTTAATTATCGCCTGATATAGGGCTAGTCGCGCTAATAGTGCCAAACAAACGCATCCGGCTAACACCGCCGTCGGGGAATATGTTTAAGCGCACATGGCTGATAGGGCCAATATTTTTTAGCTGAGCGCTAAATTCGTGCTCGCTGTGCATCTGCAGTTTTTGTGAAGGAAGCAGCTCTTGCCAAAACAGACTCTGGGTCTCTATTTGTGCATCGGTACCGCCTTTAACCAATGCCCCTTGAATGGAGCAGCTATCCGGGAAATTACCTTTAAAGTGTAAAGTGTCTATTAATACTTGCGATATCTCTCCCGCGTGACCCAACTCAACAATCACCCAATCGTAGCCAGGGGTACGACGTCTTGCGGTTTCCCAGCCATCGCCCATATTAACCCCGCGACCGGGATTGAGTATGTTAGACATTTGACCAAAGTGTTCATCGGAACAAGCCAGTGCTCGGCCACCATTTAAACAGCTGGCTAGGTCAAGCAGTTGCTCTGGATCTTGCGCTGACCAATCGTGATGGGGCATACCATACACACGTAAACGCGCGATGCCGCCATCGGGAAATATGTTAAAACGCAAATGACTAAAGGCCTGTGTTGAATCTATCGCATGAAAATGTTGCGAGTCGCCTTTAAGATCAACCGCTGGCAGGATTTCTTGCCAAACTGTTGCATCGGTTGGGTCGCCACTGGTACAAAAGCACCCCTCTAATGAAGCGGAGGGAGGATAGTTACCGGTGAAAAAGGCGGTATCTATTTCAACGCCTTTAATGACGCCGCTAACGCCGAGCTTAATTACCGCGTGATCATAGCCTTCAAAGCGCTTGCGCCTTGACTCCCAGCCGTCCATCCACTTGCCGTTATCATCAAAAACGCCTTCTTTCCAGATGGCAGGCAACGGATTTAACATACGATTAGCATCGGCAAACCAGTCATCACTGACACTGATCACTTTAGTACCTAGACGACTATCGGCTAAGTTAAGGTATTTTTGAAAGCTATTGGATTCTGTCATGGTATTCACTTTTTTATATTTAATTTTCTCTGCGCGGTTATAAGTCACACAGCCGAAATAAGGCTATTTTATTGATTTCTAAGAGGGCGCGTTGAAACTCACTGGGCACATCGTTATCAATACGCTGCTCAAATGCCGCTAATATTTCCAGTTTATTGCTGTCCTTTACCGCCATAATAAAGGGGAATTTAAACTTGGCTTGGTACCGGCTATTTAGCTCGGTAAAGCGAGTAAATTCCTCTGGGCTGCAATTACTGATGCCCGCACTGGCCTGCTCATTATTGGAAGCTTGGGTCAAAGTACCAGCGATGGCAGCTTTGCCCGCTAAATCTGGGTGGGCGTTAATCAGTGCCAATTTTTGTTGATCATTGGCGCTTTCAAGAATTTGGCTCATCAGCGCCAGCAACTGATCTACATTATCGTGACTCGAAGTTAGGCCGCTGTCGTAGGCCCCTTGTGCAATCCAGCTAGAGTGCTCGTAGATGCTACCAAATACGTTAACGAAATCATCCCGTTGCATCTTGCTTGGGGAGTGTTTATTAAATTTATTCACGCTGTTAATCCGCCTTGTAGGGATGTGTGACACGCCAGTGATTGGCGATATCGATGCGTCTGGTTAGCCAAACTCTATCATGACTGGCCACATACTCAAGAAAGCGTTGCAGTGCTGCGATGCGACCGGGGCGTCCTGCTAAACGACAGTGTAGTCCGATAGACATCATCTTGGGTGATTGCTCGCCCTCTGCATACAAAGTATCAAAGCTGTCTTTGAGGTATTGATAGAATTGCTCACCGCTGTTAAAACCTTGAGCGGTGGCAAAGCGCATATCGTTGACGTCTAAAGTGTAGGGGATAACTAAATGTCCTTGACCCTTGTTATCAAGCCAATAGGGCAGGTCGTCGTCATAGGCATCACTGTCGTAGGCGAAGCCGCCTTCGCTCATCACTATATCGCGAGTATTGGGGCCAAGACGACCGGTATACCACCCCAGCGGGCGCTGCCCAGTTACCTTGGTAATGATCTCTATCGCTTTTTGTAAGTGTTGCTCTTCTTCAGCGCGCGGCATATTTTGATAATCTATCCAGCGATAACCGTGACTGCATATTTCATGACCGGCTTGAGCCATCGCTTGCACGACTTCTGGATAGCGCTCCACCGCCATAGCCACGGCAAACACGGTAAGTTTAATTTGATATTTATCAAACAGTCGCAGCAGGCGCCAAACACCGGCACGTGAGCCGTATTCATAACATGATTCCATGCTTAAATTACGGGCATTGGGCAGGGGCTGCGCACCGGGCATCTCCGAGAGAAACGCTTCAGATTCGCTGTCGCCGTGTAATAGGCAACGCTCGCCTCCCTCCTCATAATTAAGCACAAAGGAGACTGCTATACGGGCTTTATTTGGCCACTGTGGATCTGGAGGGTTAGCGCCGTATCCAATTAAATCGCGCGGATAGTTCGTAGACAAAGTGGTCACTCCATTTAAAATAAGGGTAATATATAATATTTTAGTACAAAAAAATAATAGATGCATTGTATACAATAATTATGCTTTTATACCACAAACTACTTACAGCAAGCGGGAATTGTGTAACATATAGAGCAGATTAGGCGCTTAAATGTCATTATTACAGAGTAAATGGTTAATTATGTATACAAAATAGTTATTGTTGTAGAATCAAAAAATACTGCTAAATTAATAAAGGGTTATAGAGGGGCAATGCTAAGTGCATTACTGTCTACCTTAAAAAAACAAAATATGAGGAGTGGTAGGGACAACCTATCACAGATTAGCTATGGGTTTTCTTTCAACGCACGTATTAGATACCGCCAACGGCTTACCGGGGCACAATATTCCTATTTCGCTTTACAGCGTCAGTAAAGGTGAGGGCAATAATGAAAGTAAATTACTGTTAGGTACTTACACAACCAACAGTGATGGGCGCTGTGATCATGCTCTACTTGAAGGGGATGCCTTTAAAGTAGGCGTGTATGAACTAGTGTTTAGCGTTGCTAGTTACTATCGTGAACGGGGCATGCAATTACCAGAACCGGCTTTTCTAGACGAAGTAGTGTTGAGGTTTGGCATTAGTGATGCGCAAGAGCACTATCATGTACCACTACTGATATCCCCCTACAGTTATTCAACTTATCGCGGTAGTTAAACCTAAATTCGACAGTTCCATCTAGGTTAAACGTTAAGAGGGGAATAAGTTGCTTAAACTGCAAAACAGTTTATCTTTGTTCTCCTCAATATAATTACTCTAAGCAAACGAAAAATTTATGACCAAAAAATCCTCAAAGTCTGTTACTGCTGATCAATACCCGCTTAAAAAAACCCAAGATGATGTTGTCTATGAACATATCTTTGAAGCGGTACTAGAGCAACGTTTAGCGCCAGGCACTAAGCTTAATGAGGAATCTCTCGCCGAAATATTTGCCGTCAGTAGAACCATTATCCGCCGTGCGTTATCACGATTGGGTCATGAGCAGGTGGTTGAGCTTCGCCCGAATCGGGGAGCTATTGTGGCAACCCCTAGCGCCGCACAAGCGAGAAAGATTGTATTGGCCAGAAGAGTGATTGAAAAAGCGGTGATCGAGCTGGTGATTGATAATGTAAACTCTGAGCAGTTGCAGTTATTACGACAATCTGTAGATAGCGAGAAACAGCACTTTGAGCGCGGCGATCGAGGTGCAGGCATCCGTCAATCTGGTGAGTTTCATTTACTGCTGGCTAAAATAGCAGACAATCCGCCGCTGCTAAGTTTTCAGCGCAGCTTAGTTTCCCAGTGTTCGCTGATTATCGGGCAATATGAAAACAGCCCGCAATCACACTGTTCATACGATGAGCACTATCAGTTGATCGCGGCGATAGAGCAGGGCGATAAAGTCAGTGCCGCCACTTTGATGAGCCATCATTTAGATCACATCGAAAACAAACTATCACTGGATGAACAGCAGAGCACTGATAATTATTTAAAATCGGTATTCAGTGATATCTAAATCACCGCTTATTATTGCGTAAATAACCCTCATTATTTCTCTTCCCAGATAACATAGGGCTTGCATCATCGCGCGTGCATATCTCTAACGTTAAGAACACTTTAAAATAAAACCTAAGTTTAAATTTTTGTATACAAAAAATCAAAAACATCTAGACAATAATTATCATAGTGGTTAGTTTGTGATCAGCGCTGTTTGGTAATGCGTTACCTGAGTTAAGGATAAAAAAAATAACAGAAAGGAAATCACAATGTCAGACATAGCAGAAGATACTGCAGATCAAACACTAGATTCCAAAGCATTTGCCACCCCTGAACAACTAAAAGACCCCAATTATTTCCCACCATTGAAAGTGGCGATTCCATTGGGAATTCAACATGTACTGGCGATGTTTGTCTCAAACATCACCCCCGCCATTATTATCGCCGGTGCTGCAGGTTTTGGTTTTGGTTCTAACTCTGCTGATTTCCCCTCGATGATCTATATGATGCAAATGTGCATGTTGTTGGCGGGTGTCACCACCTTATTGCAAACCATAGGCTTTGGCCCTGTGGGTGCACGTTTACCGATAGTGCAAGGCACGAGTTTTGCCTTTATACCGATCATTGTGCCCTTAGTGGCAGGTAAAGGCGTAGATGCGATGGCGGCCATTGCGGGCGGCATTTTAGTCGGCGGTTTATTGCAGGCAGCGCTAGCACCTTTTATTGGACGGTTACGCTTTGCACTACCGCCGTTAGTCACTGGGTTGATAGTGACCATGATTGGCCTATCACTGTTAAAAATCGGTATCCAGTATGCGGCGGGAGGTGTACCTGCCATAGGCACGCCAGAATTTGGCTCGCTACAAAACTGGGGGGTAGCCAGCGTGGTTATTATTGTTACTTTAGGTTTTAAATTTTACACACGCGGCATGCGCAGCGTCTCTGCCGTATTACTGGGACTGGTAGCAGGTTATATCGTTGCCTACATGCTCGGCATGGTCAATTTTG